>CANRIA010000013.1 GCA_947630555.1 uncultured Clostridia bacterium | reverse complement strand
TTAAAACAGTCCGGTGGACTGTTTTAATAGAGGGGAGGCTCTGCAAGAGAGAGCCTCCCCTTGTTGTAGCGCAACGCTTTCTTTCCGCGTTCTCTCAGAGAACGCCGTGCTGTATTAAAAATTTATTGCGCTTATGTGCACATTTTAACAAAGCTATTGCGCACGCAAGCGCACGCAGGGAAAATAGCTAGGTCTTTTCAAAGGGAACGCCCTCTCTTGCATGGGCGTAGCGTTCCCTTTGGGAACGCCCGAAGAATTATTTCGCCCCCAAAATTAAAAGCGAAATAATTCTTCTCGCGGTCGTTTACGACCGCTGCTCTCTTTATAAACAGTCCACCGGACTGTTTTAATATTCACCCCTCTCAGAGCGCACGCTGTGTTTGTGGGGCTCTGCCCCACACCCCGCAAGCCTTTTGAAAAAAGGCTTGACCGAAAACTTTTCCTTTCTTGACATGATTTAAAACCTTTGTTAAATGAAAAAATCCCGATTGAGCCAAACTCTTTCGGGATCTTTATTTGAACAGCTCTTGTATATCGCATGGCAGGGGAGAAGTAAACCTCATCTTTTCGCCGCTTTTGGGGTGTGTCAGCATAAGCTCTGAGCAGTGCAGCGCCTGCCTGTTTATCTTGTCAAGACTTCCTCCGTACATGTCATCGCCCATAAGTGGGTGCCCCATGTGCGAAAAATGCACCCGTATCTGGTGCGTTCTGCCCGTTTCAAGGCGTATCTTCAAAAGCGTGCAGTGATTTCCTTGGCAAACAGGCTCGTATGCCGTAACAGCGCGCTTGCCGTCGCTCCTCACGCAGCGTTTTATAATGCTCTCACGCTCTCTGGCTATCGGCAGGTCAATAACACCGCCGCTTTTTATTTCGCCCTCCACCGCCGCAAAGTACGTTTTTTCAATGCAGTGCTGCAAATTCTTCGCCGCCAACGGGTCAAGCGCCACAACGCACAGCCCCGAAGTATCGCGGTCAAGGCGGTTTATCGGTCTGAAAGTTTTGTTTGGGTAAAGATACGCAAAATAATTTCCCAGCGTGTCACAGCGGTGCTTTGCAGATGGGTGCACAGGCATACCCGATGGCTTGTCGAACACTACAAAATATTCGTCACTGTAAATTACAAAAACTTCGTCAAGCTTTGCAGCCTCCAGACGGTCATTATCATCATACCGTATTGTGACCTCATCGCCCTTTTGCAGTAAGTCAACAGTTCGCACTGCCTTTCCGCCCGAAGTTATGCCGCCCGTGCGTTTCAGTTTAGTTATCAGCCTGCGTGATACGCCGTTTTTTCGTAGAATTTTCTCAACACTGCCGCTCTCTTCCACCGTAAAAGTGTACTGCATATCAGCTCTCCTTGCTGCGAAGATAGTCTTCCACAGCGTTTTTTGTAACAAGGCTGGAGCACAGCACGCTCACGCTCATGTAATAGTAGGGGAATATCACAAGAATAGGGAACACCAGCACGCAGATCAAAAAGTAATGCAAAAACGACAGCTGAAAAAATATATATCTTATAATGTTTTTGCGCATCAGCCGCGAGGATAGCGTAAAGCAGTCAAGCATGCCTATTTCGGGGTACAGCACGTTTATAAACGGCACCAGCCGCATTTTTATGCGAAAGTAAATAAACACGCACAGCATTATTATCGCCATAAGCAGGCACAGCATGAACATCAGCAGACTCTTTGTCGTTATGTGCTGGCGGCAAAGTTCAATATAGTATAAAACGCCGAAAGCGCAGGCAAAAAGCGGCACCAGCAAAGCCGCCTGATAAATAAGTGAAATAGTCTGCATAAAGATTATTTTTGCGTAAAAACGCAGTCCGTAGTGGCGTATCTCCCACTGCGTGCCTATAAAGCTTTTGCCGTTTGCAAGGCTTATGTAGGTCTGGCGCATATTGCTCAGCGCAGGCACGAACAGCAGATAGTATATTGCAGCCCTTATTATCAAAAGTTTCAGCACCGTCTCCGAGCGTATGTACTGCGAAAACGTGTCAAAACCGTCGTATATCATAAGTGTTATTCTGTAAATTATAAGTTCGCCTATGGCTATCATAGTTATGAACGACAAAAGTGTCATGCTAAGAGCAATGCAGTTGCCCCAGTTGCCTGCCAGCCTTATCCTTGCCAAGCGCTTTATCTGCGAATTGTTCATTGCCGTTCACCTACCTTCCATATATATGTATATATAAGTTTTAATCTTTCAGATACGGGAACTTGCCGCGGATCTCAAACACATCAGAGCGCTGCCACATATCCGCAGTGACAAGCACCTCATACCCCTCGCCAAAGTCGCACGGCCACTCCATGGGTCTCGCCTTTGGCAGCCCAAAGCAGCTTAGCATATTCATAATAATACCGCCGTGAGTTATAACAGCAGCGGTGTCAACGCCGCGGCTCATCATGTCGCAAATGATAAAATCAGCCGCCCAGTAGCAGCGCTCAACAACATCTCTCATGCTCTCGCCGTTCGGGGGAGGGTTGTCCAGTCCGCCTTTCATAAATTCTTTGTACTGCGGCGTGTTCATAATGTCCACCGCACGCTTGTTTTCAAACTCGCCAAAGTTCATTTCACGCAGTTCGGGCACAAGGCGCATAGAGCAGTCGGTGTACAGAAACTCGGCGGTCTCGCGGCAGCGTTTTAAAGGTGAGGTGTATATCCTCTCCACATGCGGATATATAAAGCTCTCTTTTTTCTTTTCAAGCTCTTTTCTGCCCTGCGCGCACAGCCCCTCGTCTGTAATGCCTATGTACTTGCCGTCAAGGTTTCCCTGCGTAATTCCATGGCGTATAAATTGCAGCCTGTATCCTTTCATACAACAACATTCCTTCTGTAAATAAAATTTTTGATAAAATATTGCACAAATAGGTCATTTCCACTAAAAAACATCTTTACAAATTGAATAAAATCGTTTATAATATACTTTGAGATGATGTATTCGCTCAAAGTTTTTTCTATATAAATTATTGTAACATATTTTTCAGATAAATTCAACCGTATCGGAGATGATATTAAATGCGCCTTAACGGAATAGTGCTTGCCCACAATAAAAACACCGCAGATAACCCAACCGTGCCCGTGCCGCTGCCCGAGAGCGTAAAAATTCCCATGAGCCAGCATATGGGCGTGCCGTGCCAGCCGCTTGTAAAGGTGGGCGATGAGGTAAAGGTCGGTCAGAAGATAGGCGATACCGATGCCGTGATGTCCGCGCCGATACATTCGAGCGTTTCCGGCACTGTTGCGGCTATTGAAGATTTTCTGCTTGCAAACGGCAAGGTGTGCAAAGCCGTTGTTATAAAAAGCGACGGCAAGCAAAAAATGTCCGAAGAGATATACAGACCCGTTGTAAACAGTACCGAGAGCTTTATAAATGCCGTAAAAGAGAGCGGCTGCTGCGGTCTGGGCGGCGCAGGTTTCCCAACACATATAAAACTTCGGGTAGATACAAAGGTAACGCCTATTGACAGCCTTGTTATAAACGCTGCCGAGTGCGAACCGTATATAACAAGTGACTACCGCGAACTTGTAGAAGCCCCCGACGACGTTCTTGACGGCATTGACAAAGTCATGAAATACATAGGTATAGCCCACGCGTATATATGTATTGAAGATAACAAACCGCAGGCTATCGCAGATATGACAAGGCGCACCTCAATGAGGGATAACATAACGGTGGTAAAGCTGAAGTCTTCCTATCCGCAGGGCGCTGAAAAGGTCGTGGCATATTCGGCTACAGGCAGAATAATAGGCGAGGGCGAGCTGCCTGCATATAAAGGTATAATAGTTATGAATGTCTCTACCGCAGGCTTTATTTCACGGTATTTGAAAACCGGCATACCGCTTGTTGAAAGGCGGCTTACGCTGGACGGCGATGCATTCAGAACGCCATGCAACGTAAAAGCCCCGATAGGTATTTCTGTAAGAGAGCTTATAAAGTTTGCAGACGGCAGCCCCGATTCAATAGCAAAACTGCTATCGGGTGGGCCTATGATGGGCATGTGCCTGTATGACTTTGATACCCCCGTAATGAAAACAAACAATGCAATACTCGGCTTTACAGAAAAAGCGGCAGTGCGCAAAGAGGTAAAGACTGCTTGTATACGCTGCGGCAGATGTGTGCGAGCCTGCCCCGTAAAGCTTATGCCGACCGAGCTTGAAAAGGCTTATGATGCAAGAGATGTTGACAGGCTGAAAAAGCTGAAAGTAAACCTTTGCATGAACTGCGGCAGCTGCTCTTATGTCTGCCCTGCAAAGAGAGACTTAGCAGAGAAAAACCAGCTTGCCAAAGAGCTTTTAAGACAGTAGGAAAGGAGCGCGCCTAATGGATAAACTTATAGTTTCGCCTTCGCCGCATATAAGGGCAGCGGCGGCAACATCTAAAATAATGGGCAACGTGCTCATAGCGCTGCTTCCTGCCGTTATTGCCGCAACGCTGCTTTTCGGCGGCAGAGCGCTTATACTCGTCGGCGTGTGCACGGGTTCGGCGATAATATGGGAAAGACTTTGCAACATAGTTATGAAACGCCCCGACACCACAGGCGACCTCTCGGCTGCCGTAACGGGCATGATACTTGCGCTCAATCTTCCGCGCAGCCTGCCTTACTGGATGGCAATTCTTGGCACGTTTGTGGCTATAGTTATAGTAAAGCAGCTGTTTGGGGGACTCGGCAACAACTTTGCCAACCCTGCAATAGTCGGCAGAATAGTGCTTTTTCTGTCGTTTCCCTCAGCAATGACTGCGTGGACTGACCCTTTTTTACAGCCACAGGTATATGATGCGACCACTACAGCAACACCGCTGGTTTCAAAAGCCGCAAGCTATTCCGATCTGTTTCTGGGTACGGTGCGCGGCTGCCTCGGCGAGACCTGCGCATTTGCGCTGCTGCTGGGCGGTCTGTATCTTATCGCTATGAAGATAATCTCTCCTGCAACGCCTGTTGCTTTCATCGGTACGGTGGCGGCGTTTTCGTGGCTTGCAGGTGAAGATCCTCTCTATCAGGTGCTTTCGGGCGGTCTTATGCTCGGCGCGCTGTTTATGGCTACCGACTATGTAACAACGCCTGTAACCACGCTGGGAAAAGTTATGTTCGGTCTCGGCTGCGGCATAATTACCTGCGTTATCAGGTTTTACGGCTCATACCCCGAGGGCGTTTCGTTCTCAATACTTCTGATGAATATAGTTACACCTTATATAGATATGCTGACAGGCGCAAGACCCGTTGGCGCGAAGAAGAAAGAGAAAAAAGCGGCAAAGGAGGCGGCAGCATGAAATTCTTCAAAGAAAAAATAATGCCTTCGCTGGTGCTGTGCCTTATATGTTCTTTGGTGTGCCTGCTGCTTGTCGGCGCTTATGAACTTACATATGTTGACAACACTGGCGTTATGACAGATGAGCTGAAAGCAGGCTGCAAAGAAGTCTTCGGCAGTGATGATTTTGAGATACTCAAAGATGCTGACGGCAACGTTGTAGAATTTGAAGGCGTTACAGCCGCGATAGTCAATAAAGAAACAAAACAGTGCCTTTTTGAGATATACGAAAACGGCTACAGCAAAGACGGCATACACGTGCTTGTCGGCATGGACGAAAACGGCGCAGTAGCAGGGGTAACGTTTATAACCTGCGGCGAAACGCCCGGTCTTGGCACTAAGGTCAACGATAAAAATTACCTTGCAAAGTTTATAGGTGCTGATAATGAAGCTGCTGTAAATTCTGTAGATAAAGTAACAGGCGCATCGTATTCTTCAAAAGGCATAAAAGCTGCAATAACCACCGCGGTGAATACTTACAGCGAGAACAGGGAGGCGATCTTCGGTGAGTGATAACACACACGGCGCAATGCATGAATTTGTCAAGGGCATAATTAAAGAAAACCCCGTTCTGGTAGGGCTTTTGGGTATGTGCCCTACGCTTGCCATAACCACGCAGGCGTTCAACGGCATAGGCATGGGGCTTGCCACAACGTTCGTTCTGGTGTGCTCGAATATCGTCATCTCAATGCTGAAAAAGGTGATACCGGGAACAGTGCGGCTGCCATGCTTTATAGTAATAATCGCAGGCTTTGTAACGCTTATAGAGTTTCTGATGAAAGGCTATCTGCCCGAGATGTATTCAGAGCTTGGCATATTCCTGTCGCTTATTACGGTAAACTGCATAATACTCGGCAGGGCAGAAGCTTTCGCATCTAAAAATACAGTAATACATTCCGCGCTTGACGGCTTGGGAATGGGTCTGGGCTTTACCTTAGCGCTGTTCTTTATGGCTTCTATTCGTGAAATAGTCGGCTCGGGAACATGGCTTGCAGGTACAAAGTTTATGATAGAAATACCTTGGGTGCACGATAACCCCACGCTTATTTTCATAATGCCGGCAGGAGGATTTTTCGTGCTCGGCTGCCTTATTGCTGTAATAAACAAACTTGCAAAACGCAAGCCGCCTAAAGAAATTAGCTGTGAAAACTGTCCCAATGCAGCCGCCTGCTCAGGCAAGGAAAGCTGCGAAGCGGCAGCAGCTAAGTAAGGAGGACGCATATGGGATACATACTTATACTTGTGGGAACAGTGCTTGTAAACAACATAGTGCTTTCGCAGTTTATGGGAATATGCGCGTTTTTAGGCGTTTCAAAGCAGATGAAAAGCTCGGTGGGAATGGGCGCGGCTGTAATATTCGTAATGGTGTGCGCCGCCGTAATAACATACCCCATATATAAACTGCTTGAGCATTTTGAGATAACATATTTAAAAACCGTCGCGTTCATACTAGTTATAGCAATGTTCGTGCAGATGGTAGAGATGATAATAAAAAAGCTCATGCCGCCGCTTTATAAGGCGCTGGGCATATATCTACCGCTTATAACAACCAACTGCGCGGTACTCGGCGTTACCATAACAAACGTTGACGAAAGCTATAATATAGCGCAGTCGGTGGTCAACGCATTCGGTACGGGCGTGGGCTTTACCCTCGCACTGCTGCTGTTTTCGGGCGTAAGAAGCAGGATAAACGATTCAAAACTGCCCGAAACATTCAAGGGCGTTCCTGCAACGCTTATCGCGGCTTCTATAGTATCACTGAGCTTCATGGGCTTTTCAGGGCTGATATAATGAACGGCACAGAAAAATGTATTTCCCAACAGATCGGAGTGAATGTATATGCAGTATTTGATACCTGTTTTGCTGTTTGCGGCACTGGGCGTGCTAGCAGGCGTGCTGCTGACGGTGTGTTCCAAGGTGTTCGCCGTCAAGACAGATGAACGGCTCGAGCAGCTTCAGGAGGCTTTGCCGCAGATAAATTGCGGCTCTTGCGGATATTCGGGCTGCAACGCCTACGCAGATGCCATACTCAACGAGGGCGCACCGCTTAATATGTGCAAACCCGGCGGCGCTGAGTCGGCTGGCAAGATAAGCGAAATAATGGGCGTTGAAACGGAGCACCCCGAGCAGGAAGTGGCGTTTGTGCGATGCTTTGGCAACTGCAACGTTACGCAGCATAAATATGTGTATGACGGCTCTCAAAGCTGCCGCGCCTCTAACAGATACTACAACGGCAGCAAGGTGTGCACAAGCGGCTGCCTCGGCTACGGCGACTGCGTTGAGGTCTGCCCAAACGGCGCGATATCTATCGTCGACCGCATAGCCAAGGTAGATAAAAACAAGTGTGTCGGCTGCGGTCTGTGCGCAAAAGCCTGCCCTAACTCGCTTATAGTAATTCGCAGAAAGAGCCAGAAAGTAGATGTCGGCTGCAAATCTACCGCTATAGGCAAAATTACCCACAGCGTGTGCGAAAACGGCTGTATCGGCTGCCGCATGTGCGAGAAGAAGTGCCCCAGCGGCGCAATAAAGGTCGAAAATAACTTTGCAAATATAGATTATTCCAGGTGCAGCGGCTGCGGTCAGTGCGCCGAGGCTTGCCGACTTGGGGTAATAAAGCTGACCTGACAAAGGTTTTGCGGAATATTTTAAAAAATTTCTCCGAAACGCTTGACTTTTGGTTCGGGATTTGGTATAATATAAAAGCTGTCGTATAACGGCAGCAAAATGAGTTATTAGCTCAGTTGGCAGAGCACTTGACTTTTAATCAAGGTGTCCCGGGTTCGAATCCCGGATAGCTCACCAGCAGCGTGATGCTGCACCCAATTTCGGGACACAGAGCGATGTGTCCCTTTTTTGTTCCCGTGAAAATAATTTTGAGAGACAAGGGCTCAGTGAATAGTGAATGGGAAGAACACTCTTCGAGGATTCTTCTCATTCATTATTCACTAACTATTATTAACCGCTTTTGCTTTTAACGAGTTGAGAGACCCCTTATGTTTTTTATTGCGCTTACGCGCGGCGCAGGAGCGCGTTCACCGCTTGCACTCAGATATGCTGAATATATTTTCAGACGGTATGCAAAAAACAAGAAACCACTTGACAAAAATATTTTCATGGTGTATAATATAAATAGAAAAGGAGTGCCGGCTCAGTACGATAGCGGTTAGCTCCCAAAACGCTTTAGTTAAATAACCGCGACATCTTGGTAGGCTGTGCGGTTATTTTCTATTATTCGTGATATCATCTATGTAATACAGAATAATAATTATGAGTATTAATGTCAAATAGTCCATTAAACTCACCTCCCTTCTGCCTCTGACAGAGGAGAATTAGGGAAGGGAAGTTTTGTGGTTTTTATGCGGCTTCAAAAAAGTCGCATAAAAATTGCCGACCCTTTGTCGGCAAAACAAAACTTATAGTGTCTTCGTAAGAAGACACGGTTACCGCTCCGTATAGTCCAGTTTCGGCACCAAGTATATTATAGCATATCCTGTCGGTATATGTCAAGTGTTACAGCTCTGATGCAGCAAGCAAAAGTGTGCCACGTGGCACACCTGCACGGTATACTTTCCGAAGAAAAAACTGTTGACAAATCATTTTTAGTGGTGTATAATAAAGGCAGAAAGAAGCATATCGATTGCTTGCTTTCTGCGGCTATTTTTTATTATTCGTGATAAGGCAAAGAGATGGCTATAATTAGTCATCTCTTTGTTTTTGGTACATCTATTCCGTTATATAGTTCTGTTCGCAGGGCATTATCAAGCATCTTTATTCTAGCGCCCAGAAGCTCGGATATGACCTTTATCCTGTCAGAGTATCTGTAATTGCTTTTATAAAACATATCGGCTGCTTCTTCGGGCAGGTCGCGCAGCTTTGAAAGCTCATACCTTTGCGGACAAGTTACAAGTTTTATCTGCTCGCTGTGCAGCTTTGCAAAAGGCTTGCCGCACGATATGTCGGCTTTTGTATCGATGTAATTTGTATCCTCGTTGTATCTCAGACTTCTGCCGCTGTCAAACAGGGGCGCAAAACCCGTATATTCAAGAGTATTTACATCTCGCACCGCGCCGAAATTGTTGTAATGGCGATCCTCATTTCCCATAATAAAATCAACAACTATCATGTCGTCAATACTTTTTTTATAGTCGGGAATGTGCATCATCTTACAGGTGTTCTTGAAAAGCTCATACTTTGACACGCGCTGGTCGTTGTAATAATACTTATAAAGTATCGCTTTGGCAGGAACAAGCTCTGTGTTCTCATCAATAAAACACTTGCACCTACAATGGCTCTCGCCGTTTTTTGTATACGCAAAATATTCGGTGTGATCTATGTTCAGACGTCTGCATATCATAGAGGCGATCTCTTCGTTGAAAGCCTCCTGCTGATAAGGCGGAGTGCTTGCCTTTATAAGATACCTGTCACCGTTTTCAACTATCCACTTTTTTGACAAATAACCTGCGGCAGAAATATCCGGCGACATAAGGCTCGGAGTGTCCACTTGTGTTCTGTCGAACATTATTCTGCCAACATCGGGAGAAAAATCATTTGTAAAGTAATTGACGGTGTCCCACGAAAGTCCGCTGCCGCTTTGGCATATCCAGTATTGATCGGAAAGAGACAAAAAATAATTTTGCTTGGCAAGCTGAGTCACGGAGACCTCATTACCAACAGACTCCTGCATAACTTCCATGCTCTTTTGAAGATCCTGCCTGCTTGCCGGAATATTTCTGGACGAAAGCCATGCGGAAAAGCTGTTTATATCAACTACGCCGTCGTCAATTGCCAGTTCAGGGGGCGCATACTCTGAATTAAACACGTCGGTAATACGATCCACGGAAAAGCCCGTGCTTCCGATCGTTTCAAATTCAAACACTTCTGTTCTTTTGTTCATCAGCAAATAACGCATCTTTTTCGCCTCCCTGAATATTGTACCACAATTTATCGGTATATGTCAAGGCGCGCAGTGTGATACAGCACTATATATACGCAAAAAATCGCCGCGATCGTAAAGATCACGACGATTTGGCTGGGGTGGAAAGATTCGAACTTTCGGAATGACGGAGTCAGAGTCCGTTGCCTTACCGCTTGGCGACACCCCAAAATTGCTATTGCGTGTATACGGCACAGCCGCTCTGGTTGGGATAGATGGATTCGAACCATCGGAATGACGGAGTCAAAGTCCGTTGCCTTACCGCTTGGCTATATCCCAGTATCTATTCTCAACGTCACTAGAATATTATATCAGCAATTTGCCCCAAATGCAAGCGCGGCGGCACTTTGTTTACAAAAAGTTCATAATTATCTGTCTGCGGCTATTAAAAATTTTTGGAAAAGTCTCGAAAAGTGTTGATTTTCAGTGAAATTTCTGATATAGTATTATTAGAAATATTTTTTGGAGGTATACATACTATGGGTGCAAAATCTTTAAAAGAGGGCGGGGCAGCCGCTCTTAAAAAAACAGGCGGATTTTTTGGCGAATTTAAAGCGTTCATTTCGCGCGGAAACGTCATGGATCTGGCAGTCGGCGTTATCATCGGCGGTGCGTTTCAGGGCATTGTTACCGCTCTGACGGCTGACTTCATCAATCCGCTTATCTCGTCTATCGGCGGCGCAGAGGTCGCAGGCTCGATCCGTCTGCCATGGGTAGATTACGACGGCATGACTTTGGAAGAAGTTCAGAGTATGTCACTAAACTATGGCGACTTCATCACCGCAATAATCAACTTCCTCATCATGGCGTTCATAATCTTCATTCTTATGAAGAGCATAAACAAACTTATGAGCCTTGGTAAGAAAGCGGAAGAACCTGCTCCCGAAGAACCTGCTCCTAAGCCTGACGACGTTGTGCTTCTGGAAGAGATACGCGACCTTCTCAAGCAGCAAAACGGCTCCGCCGCAGCGACAGCTGAAACAGTTACAGCCGTTGCAGAAGAATAGGTATAATAAAAGCAGCCTGCCGAAAGGTAAGCTGCTTTTTTGTTATGTAACTTTAAGTCTTGGTCGCATCATTCAAAGTCCAGTTGGTGTTCTCTGCAATGTTCGGATAACCGCCTACATACGGCGTGCTGGTCGTTTCAGCCCATATAAGTCCGTTTGGATAACCGTAGTCGTTTATCGAAAACGCGTATACCGTTCCAACAAACTCTATTCCAAGATTCATCGCCATAGCATCTTCAACAAGAGATGCAACAGTAGATTGTGTCAAAGAAGCATCGTCTTCCGGAATTTTTGGTGTAAGGTTTCCGTCGTCAGGAGCATTTTTAACAGGAGCCATAAATCCACCCGAACCGTTATGGTATTGTCCGGCAGGCAGCTTGATTCCACCATTTATGCACTGCTGGCAGTAACTATTAAGAGCGTTGTATACAGTTTTGGCAGAAGAATTTGCCGTGTCAAGCCGTGCCTGCGAAACATATGAGATCATAGAAGGCACAAGCACCGCCGCCAAAACACCTATTATAGCAATAACAACAAGCAGCTCGGCTAAAGTAAAGCCCTTGCTGAGAGCGTTATTGTCGGTCTTTTTATCATTGAACATTTTACGCATGACCGCATCTGTCCTTTCAAAAGCATATTTACTATTTTATTATATCTTGAACGGCTCAAAAAGTCAATACAATTAAGCAAATTTAACTTTATACCCCTAAATTTTTGGTTATACCGCACAAAAATCAGGGCAAAGTTTTGCACACTTTGCGGGCGCTGTATTTTTCCACGGGAACAAAAACGGGACACACCACCCTGTGTCCCGAAATCGGGTGCAGCCTTTCTCAAAACCAAAACGAGCCAAGCATCACTGTTAAAATTATCAGGTAATTTGCACCGAGAAGCGATATAATATTTAGTGAATAATGAATGGAAAGAACCATCGCAGAGGGTTCTTTGGCACTTTGGAAGCCGTCAGGGTTTCAAAGTGTAGTGAATAAGTGAATAACGAATAGTACAGAAACGCCTTCCTTACGGACAACTATTATCTACAAACTATTCACTATTAAATGAGCCCTTGACACACAAAATTCTATTCACGGGAACAAAAAAAGGGACACACCACCCTGTGTCCCGAAATTGGGTGCAGCCTTTCTCAAAACCAAAACGAGCCAAGCATCACTGTTAAAATTATCAGGTAATTTGCACCGAGAAGCGATATAATATTTAGTGAATAATGAATGGAAAGAACCATCGCAGAGGGTTCTTTGGCACTTTGGAAGCCGTCAGGGTTTCAAAGTGTAGTGAATAAGTGAATAACGAATAGTACAGAAACGCCTTTTTTACGAACAACTTTTAACTCTTCACTATTCATTATTCACTATTCACCGAGCCCTTGACGATAGTCAAGGGCGTTTCTGTGACTACTTAACGAAAAAGATAAGTTCAGAAAACTTAGATTTATCGAGGCTTTTGCAAACTTTCTGAAACTATTGCATCATAATTTTGATGCGTTGTTAAGCAAATGGCACGTTCAAAAACAATGAAAAAATGATACGTAAGGGGAGCGTAACTCGTTATAATCAAAAAGCATTGATACTAGTTTAGTGAATAGTGAATAATGAATAGAGAATAGTGAATAGTACAGAAACGCCTAGAAACGTATACTATAAACTATTCACTATTCTCTCTTTCACTATTCACTGAGCCCTTGACACACAAAATTCTATTCACGGGAACAAAAACGGGACACATCGCTCTGTGTCCCGAAATTGGGTGCAGCGTCACGCTGCTGGTTGCGGGAGGAGGACTTGAACCTCCGACCTTCGGGTTATGAGCCCGACGAGCTACCAACTGCTCCATCCCGCGATATGCTTTTTTAGGTCAGTATGATTATTATATCATAATAAATTTGCCATGTCAAGCAAATTTTCAAAAAACTTTCCGACAACTTATACAACTTTTCTCGCCGACATGTACACTAATTTGTCATAACGTTAAAAATTTATCGTTTATCGTTAAAAAATAATTGACAAAAGATAAATAGCGTGTTAAAATATAAACATACAAAGCAAGCTTGTGCGTTTACACAAAACTTTTAAGGAGAATTTATATGGAAACATACGAAAGAAACGAAAACGTAAGAAAGATAAACACCCTCGGCAAGATTGCCAACATCGTCATCAATATCGCAAAAGTTATCATGATAATATGTATAGCGTGCGCGGTCGCGGCAGGGGTGTTGTGTCAGTTCATGCCCAAAGACTATATCACGGCAAGCGGCAGCGCGAATGGAGAAATTACCATAAACAGCTCGGAGAAAGGCACGATATTTGACATCTTCGCCGAGAACCTGATCGATGCCGACAGGGTAAGCATAGGGGTAATGGGTCTGAGTTTTAATTTCACGCCCGATAAAATTTCCGTGGGGGACGGCACATTCAAATACGTTATTAGCGCCTCTGCGGACGGCATTACCACAACCGAAGTAAAACTTGCCTTAACGCTGGCTATGGCATATGCGGCGCTGGCAGGTGTGGCGGCTCTTATAGCCCTTGTGTTCGGCGGCAAGCTTGCAAAAGCCTTGAAAAGCTGTGAATCGCCATTTGAAGACAGCGTTACCAAGGCAATGAAACATTTTGCTATATCTCTTATACCGTTTGCGGCGATCTCAATTTTGCCTGCTACAGGTGTAAACACCGCCGCAGTGCTGATAGTAGTGTGCGTGATACTGTTTTTTGCATATCTTTTCAGATACGGCGCGCAGCTTCAAAAACAGTCTGACGAAACTCTTTAAAGGTGAGAATAATGGCAATAATTTTAAGACTAGACCGCGTTATGGCAGACAGAAAAATGAGCCTTAATGAGCTTAGTGAAAAGGTCGGCGTCAGCAACGTGAACCTTTCTAAAATAAAAACGGGCAAAATAAGCGCGATACGCTTCTCAACGCTTGATGCTATATGCAAGGCGCTTGACTGCCAGCCCGGCGATATTCTGGAATACTTACCCGAAAAATAACAGCGAATAGCCGCCCTTGCTTTTGCAGAGCGGTTTTTGCTTGTATTTTTACAGTCCTTGCTTGACTTTTGAAACGCGGTGTGTTATAATATAATCTGTGTTGTTATATGCATTTAAAGACGGCGCGTTTTGCGCCGATGTGAAGAATCGTAAAATCTGTGGAGGTCAGTAAATTGAGTTTATTTGATAAAATATTCGGAAGCTACAGCAAAAAGGAGCTTGCAAGGATAGAGCCTATAAAAAATAAAGTTCTGGAGCTGGAAGAAAAGTACGCACCCATGAGCGATGCGGACTTGCGCAGCCAGACACAAAAGCTGAAAGACAGGCTGGAAGGTCTTGAAACGCTGGACGATGTAATGCCCGATGCTTTGGCAGTGTGCCGCGAGGCAGCGTGGAGAGTACTCGGCAAAAAGCCTTTTCCCGTGCAGATAATCGGCGCGATAGTGCTGCACCAGGGCAGAATTGCCGAAATGAAAACAGGCGAGGGCAAAACGCTCGTTGCCTGCCTTGCCGCTTACCTTAATTCTCTTTCGGGCAAGGGCGTTCATGTAGTTACTGTAAACGACTATCTTGCCAAATTCCAGTCGGAAGAAATGGGCAGGGTGTTCAGATTTTTGGGTCAGTCAATAGGCTGTGTATTAAACGGCATGAACAATGACGAGCGCCGTGCCGCATACGCCTGTGATATAACATACGGTACGAACAGCGAGTTCGGTTTTGACTATCTGCGTGATAATATGGTTATTTATAAGAAAGACCGCGTGCAGAGAGGTCATAACTTTGCTATTGTCGACGAGGTGGACTCTATTCTTATAGACGAAGCGAGAACGCCGCTTATTATCTCGGGTCAGGGCGATAAATCTACAGATATGTATGTAAGAGCAGATAAATTTGCCAAGACATTAAAGCAGATAACCGTTGTTGAAATGGACGACAAAGCCGACAACGACCAGCTTGACGGCGACTATATCGTAGACGAAAAGGCAAAAACTGCCACACTTACAAAGTCGGGCGTTGAAAAAGCTGAAAGAGTTTTCGGTGTTGAAAACCTTATGGATGCAGACAACCTTACCTTGCTGCACCATATAAATCAGGCTATAAAAGCAAACGGCATCATGCATAACGAGGTAGACTATGTTGTAAAAGACGGCGAAGTGCTTATTGTTGACGAATTTACAGGTCGTATCATGCAGGGCAGACGTTTCAATGACGGTCTGCATCAGGCGATAGAGGCAAAAGAGGGCGTAAAGGTAATGCGCGAGTCAAAGACCATTGCCACTATAACCTATCAGAACTATTTCCGCCTTTATTCAAAGCTTTCGGGTATGACGGGTACAGCTATCACCGAAGAAGACGAATTCCGTGAGATATATAAACTTGACGTCATAGAAATACCCACCAACCGCCCCGTTATCAGAATAGATTATCCCGATGTTATATATAAGACCGAAAAGGCTAAGTATAATGCCGTTATAGACCAGATAATTGAGTGCCACCAGAACGGTCAGCCTGTGCTTGTGGGTACTGTTTCTATCGAAAAATCGGAGTATCTTTCAAGACTTTTGAAAAACAAGGGCATAAAGCATAACGTGCTCAATGCCAAGTATCACGATAAAGAAGCCGAGATAGTGGCGCAGGCAGGCAAGTATGGCGCTGTAACGATAGCCACCAACATGGCAGGCCGTGGTACCGATATACTGCTCGGCGGTAACGCTGAATATCTTGCAAGACACGAGATGCGCCGCCGCGATATCCCCGAGGAGATAATTTATGAGGCTACCGGCTTCGGCGAGACAGACGATGAGGAGATACTCAAAGCAAGAGCGCTGTATAAAGAGCTTTACGATAAATTCAATGAAGAAGTAAAGGAAAAGGCGGTCGAGGTCAAAGAAGCAGGCGGTCTGTTCATTATAGGTACCGAGCGCCACGAGGCAAGACGTATAGATAACCAGCTGAGAGGCCGTTCGGGACGTCAGGGCGACCCGGGTGCGAGCCGTTTCTACCTTTCTCTTGAAGACGACCTTATGCGTATCTTCGGCGGAGATAAGGTAACCAGAGTTATGGATACTTTGAGAGTGGACGAAAATACGCCGCTCGAAAGCAAGATGCTAACAAGCATAATAGCAAATTCGCAAAAGAAAGTCGAGGGCAACAACTTCAATATAAGAAAGAACGTGCTTAATTACGACGACGTTATGAACGCCCAGCGTGAGATAATCTATAAACAGCGTTCGCAGGTGCTTGACGGCGACGATATACATGAGTATATCCTCAAAATGATTAGAGACTTTGTTGAGAATAATGTCAATATGTATCTGTTTGATGAGGAGATACACGACGACTGGAATCTTGACGGTCTGCGTGAAAAGCTTATAGGCATACTCACTACCGAGGACGACTTCAGATATACGGTAGAAGAACTTGAAGAGGTAGATAAGAAGGATATTCTTAAAATGCTTACCGACCGCGCGCTTGAAAAGTATGCAAAGCGTGAGGAAGAGCTGACACCTAACCTTCTGCGTGAGCTTGAAAGAGTTATACTTCTTAAAGTTGTAGATACCAAGTGGATGGCGCATATAGACGACATGGACGAGCTCAAGCGCGGTATGAATCTGCGTTCGTTCGGTCAGCATAACCCCGTTGTCGAGTACCGTATAGAAGGCTTTGATATGTTCGATGCCATGGTAGAGAGCATTTGTGAAGATACCGTTCGTATGCTGTTCACCATTCAGGTGAGAAGGGCAGATAATGCCCCCAAGCGCGAACAGGTTCTTAAAGAAACTCCGCAGACTGCCCCCACAAGGTCTGTCAAGTCAAAGCCCGGCCCTAACGACCCATGCCCATGCGGCAGCGGCAAAAAGTATAAAAAGTGCTGTGGCGCTAACAACTAAGCCCATGCAGATAACAGGACGATATATCCATGCTGTTTGGGGTGTCGTCCTGTTTTGAAATATTTTTAAAGCGGTGATAATAATGAGTACAGCATTCAAAGCGGCGGATATACTTCTGCCAAAGAATACGGATATGGAAAAGTGGGCTGTCGTGGCGTGCGACCAGTACACCAGCGAACCGAAATACTGGGCTGAAACAGACAGGATAGTGGGCGAAAGTCCCTCGGCTCTGCGCGTTACGCTGCCCGAAGTTTATCTTGAAGACAGAGACGTTGAACAGCGCATTGAAAAAATACACTCAGCTATGGCAGAGTATGTTAGCGGCGGCGTTTTTGAAGAATATAAAAATGCCTTGGTGTATGTTGAAAGAACGCAGAACGACGGCAAGGTACGGGCAGGCATAGTCGGTGCGGTGGATCTGGAGCAGTACGACTACCGCAAAGGCTCAAAGTCGCAGGTAAGGGCAACGGAAGCCACCGTTGTTGAAAGAATACCTCCGCGTGTGCGTATACGCGAGGGCGCGCCGATAGAACTTCCGCATATAATGATACTTATCGACGATGACATGAAAACCGTTATAGAACCGCTTGCGCAGAAAACAGGCGGCATGAAAGAGCTTTATGATACCCCTCTTATGCAAAAGGGCGGCTCAATAAAGGGCTGGCTTATAGGCGAGGAGGATAAAAACGCGGTGCTCTCGGCTCTTGATAAGCTTGCCGATATTGATGCGTTCAATAAAAAATATGGCATGAACGAGCAAAACGCGCTGGTTTATGCTATGGGTGACGGCAACCACTCTCTTGCAACGGCGAAAGAGTTTTACGAGCGGCTTAAAAGAGCGAACCCCGATAAAGATATGTCGCACCACCCTGCGAGATATGCCCTTGTAGAGATAGTCAACCTGCATTCTCCTGCGCTGGAGTTTGAGGCTATACACCGCATAGTTACTGAGGTTGACGGCGATAAGCTGCTCTCGTTCCTTACCGAAAGGCTTGCGCTTTCTGAAAACGGCAGCGGTCAGAGTTTTGTGGTACTGCATGGCGGCAGCGAGAAGAAAATGTATGTAAATAACGAGCTTTCAAAGCTTTCGGTAGGCAGCCTGCAAACGGCTCTTGACGAGTATGTAAAGGCAAACGGCGGCAAGATAGACTATATCCACGGTGAGAAAGTAGTTAAGGAGCTTGCAAGTAAGGCAAACAGCATAGGCTTTATACTTCCCGATATGCAAAAGTCAGAGCTTTTCCCGACAGTTATATGCGACGGCGCACTGCCGAGAAAAACCTTCTCAATGGGTCACGCATGGGATAAGAGATACTATATAGAAGCAAGAAAGATAACAGAATAGGAAGTGAGCAGAAT
Organism: uncultured Clostridia bacterium; assembly: GCA_947630555.1. Taxonomy (GTDB): domain Bacteria; phylum Bacillota; class Clostridia; order Oscillospirales; family Ruminococcaceae; genus UBA7477. The sequence continues at coordinate 39,844 of CANRIA010000013.1, read as the reverse complement.
GCTGAAAGACGAATGTGAAAAAATGCTCACCGAGCAGATAATACCTTTCTGGTCAAAGCTGGAGGACAATGAAAACGGCGGCTTTTACGGCTTTATGGATTTTGATCTGAACGTTGACAAGACTGCCGACAAAGGCGTTATACTTCATAACCGCATACTTTGGTTCTTTTCAACCTGCTATAAAATTCTAGGCGGCGATGAAAACAAACGCCTTGCCGACCACGCCTATGATTTTGTAAAGAACTATTGCATAGACTATGAAAAAGGCGGCGTTTACTGGATGCTTGACTGCAAAGGTCAGCCGAGCGATACCATGAAACATACCTATAACTGCGCGTTTGCGGTGTATGCGCTTTCTGCCTATCATAACAGCACGGGCAGCGAAGAAGCCTTGCAGCTTGCATATAAAATTTTTGAAGATATAGAAAGCAATACCCTTGATGAATACGGCTATGTTGAATCTTTCGACAGAGAATGGCAGCCTATCCCGAACGATGCGCTTTCTGAAAACGGTCTTATGGCTGACAAGACCATGAACGCAATTTTGCACCTTATAGAAGCGTATACAGAACTTTATAAGGCGGAGAAAAATGAAAGGGTAGGGCAGCGGCTGAGGTTTCTGCTCTCTCAGATGAGCGACATAGTTTTTGATAAAGATACCAAAGCGCTCAGAGTTTTCTTTGATACGGCTTTCAATGTCGTCGGCGATATCCATTCATACGGTCACGATATAGAGGCAAGCTGGCTTATGGACTTAGCCTGCGAAACGCTGGGTGATGAGGCTCTTATAAAGAAATTTGGTGCCATGGATCTTGAAATAGCAGAAAATATAGCAAAACTTGCCTTCCACGGCGGCGCTTTGTATAACGAGCGCGAGGTGGATAAAATAGACAAAAAGCGCGTGTGGTGGGTGCAGGCAGAAGCAGTAGTGGGCTTTTGCAGCGCCTATCAGCACAGCAAAAATGAAGAATATCTTCGCATAGCGAAAGAAGTTTTTGAGTATATAAAGAATGTTCAGACAGATAAACGCTGCGGCGAGTGGTATTCTGAAGTAAGCTTTGAGGGCGTTCCCGACAGACAGAAAGAGATGGTCGGCCCGTGGAAGTGCCCCTATCACAACGGAAGAATGTGCCTTGAAATGATAAGGCGCGGTATATAAACATTTTGCAAAGGAGAATAATAATGAAAAAGTTAATGGCAATATTAGCAGCAGCCGCAATGTGCTTTACTATGCTTGCAGGCTGCGGAAATTCAGACAGCAGTACATCATCTTCTGCAAATGAACCTGCAACATCTGACGGCAGCACTGCCTCTGATGACAGCGCGGCGGCAGATGACAGCGCCGAGGCAGACGACAGCATAGACGACTTTGACAGTGCTCCCGACTACAGCGGCCCTAAGCCTGCGGGGCTGTATGAATCGTCGCATACCGAGCAGGAGGAGATACGCGATATTTCGGCTTGGGAGCTTGTAAAAGAGATAAAAACAGGCTGGAATCTCGGCAATACTCTCGATGCCACAGGCAGCAACACTATAGCTTCTGAGATAAGCTGGCAGCCCGACCCTACCAAAAAAGAAATGATAGACCTTCTTAAAGAAGACGGCTTTAACCTTATAAGAATACCCGTAAGCTGGGGAATGCATATGGACGAAAATTATAACGTTGACCCCAAGTGGATGGCAAGAGTGCATGAAATTGTTGACTACGCCATAGATAACGATATGTTCGTTATCCTCAACACCCACCATGAGGAATGGTACTTCCCCGACGAGGAAAACAAGGAGCAGGATATAGAGCAGCTAAAAGCCTTGTGGACTCAGATAGCCGAGGAATTCAAAAACTATGATGAGCACCTTATTTTTGAGGGACTAAACGAGCCTCGTCTGCGCGGTACACAGTATGAGTGGAACGGCGGCAATAAGGCATCTCGCGCGGTAGTTCAGGAATACGCTCAGGCGTTTTATGAGACCGTAAGGGCTTCGGGCGGCAATAACCCCAAGAGAATGCTTATGCTCACAGGCTATGCCGCATCTTCACAGAGAAGCTGCCTTAAAGATGTATGGCTGCCTGAGAACGATGATAAAGTTATAGTTTCTGTTCACGGCTACCTGCCGTATTCGTTCGCGCTTGATACAAAAGGCACAGATACGTTTGACGACGGCAACAAAGGCGAGATAGATTCATTCTTCCAGACCCTTGCAGACCTTTTCTATGTAAATCAGATACCCGTTATCGTAGGCGAGTACGGCTGCCTTGACAAGGGCAACACACAGGAGCGTGTAGAGTGCACAACATACTACCTTGAATCTGCTAAAAAGCTCGGCATACCCTGCGTTTGGTGGGATAACAACGCAGTCGGAACAGGCGGAGAGAACTTCGGCATGATGGACAGAGCAAACTGCACATGGAGGTTCCCTGAGATAATAGATGCAATAAAGGCTGTATATGCCGACTGAGCCCGAAAGGATATATTATTTAGTTTATGGACATATTCATAATTGTCGTTTTAGTATTGTTTTCATCAGTGTTTTCAGCGACTGAAACGGCATTCTCCTCTGTCAACAGAATAAGACTGAAAAGCATTGAGGGCAGCGGCAATAAGCGCGCCGCCAAAGCAAATATAATTATTGAAAAATTTGATAAAGCGCTTACTGCCATACTTATAGGCAACAACGTCGTGAATATCGCATCGGCATCGCTGGCAACAGTGGTGTTTACAAGAGTGCTGGGCAGCGGCAGCGTGGGTATCGCCACCGCCGTAATGACCGTTACAGTGCTTATCTTTGGCGAGATAATACCGAAAGCGCTCGCCAAAGAACATTCCGAAGGCTTTGTGCTTTTCATGGCACCGCTACTGCTGGGGTTTATGACAGTGCTTACGCCTGTTATAGCGCCGTTCAGCGCACTTACTAAACTGAGCTCAAAAATATTCAGCAGCGGCAATAAGCAGCCGACTATGACAGAAGACGAGCTGAAATACATCATTGACGAAATAGAGGACGAGGGCGTTCTTGAAGAGCAGGAATCAGACCTTGTGCGTTCTGCGCTGGAGTTTGATGAAAAGACCGTCGGCGAAATTTTAGTACCGCGCGTAAATGTAACGGGCGTTGAAATAGGCGACGACGTTGAAAAAATCCGCGAGCTTTTCGCTTCGACTGCATATTCAAGACTGCCGGTGTTCGAGGGCTCTATTGATAATATAGTAGGCGTTTTGCTGCAAAGCGATTTTTTTGAGATGTACCTAAGCAAGCAAGGCGATATTTCGCAAATAATGCACGAGCCTGCCCACCTTATAGAGCATACAAGGGTGTCTGAGGCTCTGCGAATAATGCAGAAAGAAAAAATGCATATGGCAGTCGTTCATGACGAGTACGGCGGCACGCAGGGCATTGTTACTCTTGAAGATATCATTGAAGAGCTTGTCGGCGAGATATATGACGAAAGCGACGACGAGGATAATTCGTTCATAAAAATTTCGGATACCGAGTTTGATGTTGATGCCGAAATGTCGCTTTACGATATGCTTGAAAATATGGGTCTGCCTGCCGATACGGTAGAGAGCGAAATGTCCTCTTTGGGCGGATATATAATGGAGCTTGCAGGCGAAATACCTGCCGAGGGCGAAGTGGTGCGCAGCGACGTTTTTGAAATGAAGATACTTCGCAGTGACGACCGAAAGATATACCGCGTAAAGGTAACTATAATACAAAAGGAAGATGAATGATGTCAAAGCAGATAAGATATGAAAAAATGCACAAGACCGAAAAAGCGTACAGAATATCAGCGATGATCACCTATATTGCAGCCGCCGCAGCGATCATCTCGTGCATATTTACCGTGCCGGGAATGGATACTTCGGGCAGCCAGCCGCTTCTTATAGTCTACAGCTGCATTTACGCCGCATATACCATAATGCTTTTTGTGTGCGCACTGCTTGCCTTTTTGTATTTTAAGAATACCAGAAAAGAGTACGCCGCAGTGCAGTCGCTGATGCTTTTGCTGGCAGGCGCGTTTACGCTTGCAAACGTCAAGATGTTCATCGTGCTGTTTTTGTATGGCGCAGGAATGGACAGCACCGTTGAAAAAGTGTTCGGCACGAATATGGACGAACTGACACAAAGCTTCACAGCAGGGTGGATAATGCTCGCCATAGGGTTTGCAATAATAATGCTGCTGGGAATGCTGAGCATTGTAAGAATGGCAGCAAAGAGATATTCATAAAATTAAACAGTCAAAAAGAAAGGGCAGCCGATTTAGTTCGACTGCCTTTTTTGTCGTGCTGTTAGTATTTTGTCAGAACGGTAACTGCTCCATTTCTTCTATGTTTTTGCGAACGCCTTCTAAGTATTCTTCGGGATCAATGTTGTTTACAAACCGCGGCTTTTCGGTGCGCCTGAATACCCAGCTGGTGTGCAGCGGCATCTCCATCATAACGTGCAGCGGCTTGTTGGCACGCTCTGCAAAGTATGCCGCATCGGACGTAGAATTTGCGCCCATGAACACCATAGTGTCGCAGTTGTTCATTATGGTGTGGCTGCCCTGCGGATAGCACGTTCTGAGCTGATCGAGAGATTGCAGCATAAGCATGGCGGAGATGTTTCTCGCCCTTATGTTGCTTATTATGTTGTCAAAGTTCGCTATGCAGCAGTTAGTCGCAAAGTCGTCCAGCAGGAAAGTTACCGAGCGCGGCAGTCTGCCGTCTTTGCAGTTGTTGTCTGCATAGTCGCACAGCTCGCCAAGAGCCTGCGAATAGAAAATGTTTGCTAAAATGTCGTTCGAGCGGTCGGTGTCTGAGGTTATCACGAACAGCGCGGTCTTTCTGTTGGCAAGCCGTTTGAATGAGATGTCGTTGCCTGAAAAAAGCTGCGAAAGTTCGTTGCTGTCGAATACCGAAAGTATCGCCGTCAGCGTTGTTATTATGCATGAGAGAGTTTTGGAGCTAAGACCTACAAAAGGACTGAAGAGCTTCCATGCCCTGCTGACCTCGCCGTCCTCCTCGGCTTCATCGCGCAGCCTTATAAAGTCGCGGTAAATGGGCTTGTTTCTGAGCCTGTCAATGTCCTCTTCCTCGTAAGCCGTGAAGTCGCCGAGCATTTCCATTACCGTGGTAAGGGTCATCTTCTCAGGCGGAAGATCGCTTTCCAGCATGTAAGTCAAAAAAGCCGTGAGCATTACCTGCGCGTTGCGTTCCCAGTAGGGGTCGCGTGATGCAGTGCCCTCTTTGCTGTAGGCGTTGAAGACTATCTGCTGCGCCAGCTTTTTTATGTCCTGCGAGGTCTGAACGCGTGTTATAGGATTGTAGTGTGCCGAGTTTTCGGGGTGGGTGAGGTCTAGCTTTTTGACTATGTAACCTCTGTCCGCGAGAATGTCGCTGATTGAGCGGTATAAACCGCCCTTTGGGTCTGAAATTATCAGGCTGCCGTCTTGCTCTAAAATGTTGAGCACACCCATTACGGTCGATTTGCCGCAGCCCGACGGCCCGACCACCGCAACGTTGTTGTTAAGCCCCGTTACGCGGCAATCGCGTGACCTCTTGCTGCCGTCAGGCATTACAAGATAGCCTGTGTTTTGTGTCTGTTTTCTTTCTTGGTATCTTATGATCTTCATATGCCTTACCCCTTTCGTGGTCATAATGTCACGGTAACATCATCAGCAACGCCGAGGTCTATCGCCTCTTTTGCGTTTAAATATGTATCACCGTGCATTATCTCGTTCATCTTCTCTACGGTGTTGCCTGTGTACTTTGCGAGCATCTCGCTCATTATGTCTCTTATTGCCAGCAGCGATTCTGCCGTGCTCTTTACTGAGCTTGCACTGCCGCCGCCGCCCGTTATAAGCGGCTCGTGAATAAGCACCTGCGCGTGCGGAAGCATATGCCTGTGCCCCTTGCTGCCTGCCGCCAGAATAACAGCAGCCATGCTGTATGCCTTGCCTGTGCAGATAACATCTATCTGCGTGGTCTTGCTTATTATCTCCATCATGTCAATAATGGCAAGACCCGAACGCACCTCGCCGCCGGGGCTGTCAATAAACAGCGTTATGGGTATGTTGTTTTGTGAGAGGTATATCATGTTTTTGATGATGTCCTCAGCGCTCTCGCTGTCAATAGTGCCGCCAAGGTATAGTTTGCCGTCTGCCGCCAGCAGAGACCCTACGGCAAGTTCGTGCGTGCCGTGCGCATCTTCAAAAACTATGTATTTGTTTGGCATATGTATTACCCCTTTCGTGTCGTCTCGTGTTCAGCTTACAAATTGATTATACCATGCGCCGCTTGTAAATGAACGGAAAAAAATCTGCGAAACCCTTCCGCCTCATTCTTTTGTATATATTGTCGAATATTATATCTTCATACAAATTATTTTTGTATATTTCGCTGATTTTCAAATTTTTTTGTAACATTTTGCCCCTTCGATGTGTACTTATTAGTGAAAACATAATTTTAAAAGGCATAGTATGCTTTTTATGAGGAATTTTAAAGGAGGAATATTTATGTTAAAAATGGTGTACAAAAATCTCATGGGGCAATTTAAAAAGCAGCGAATGTTATCACTGCTGCTGGTGCTTAATATTGTGGTCTCCTGCCTTGTTATATGCTTTTCATACGGACTGTACCAGAATTACAATGTTATTGTACATGACGGCGAGAGCGATCAAATGCTGCATCTGGACGTTGAAATAAAGCCGGAGCTTCTTTCCACTGACCCGGATAAGCCGTTTACTTGTGAAGTAACTTTGCAAAATATGTATGACTTTATAAACTCGCTTTCTGATGAGACTATAGATAATGTACGCTATGTGACCTTTAACGTCGGCTATGAAAACAATGTGTACGTTCACGAAAATGAAAAAAGCGGTTACTATACTCAGCCGGCATATCTCACAAGAAGTGAAGAAGGTCTTACAGACGGCGAAGAATGGGATTATATCGATGACCGTTATTTTGTAAACGGCGACAAGGTCGCGATGGTAGGCGAAGAATTGTTTCAAGGGCACAATTCCATGGGTGTATATTCTTGGGGCATAGCCTGCCTTGCTTCTCCCGGCGGAAGTAATTATTCTGTAGAAGCCAATGAAAATACATTTCTTCCCGATAAATGCGACGAGATAGAAATAGAGGGCGAAAAGTACAAAATAGTCGCCGCGCCCGAGAAATACGATATGATCTACATTCCATGTACATCGCTTGACCCGTCGACAAAACTGAGCAGTCATTATATCATAATATATTTCAAAAACGGTATGACTCTTGACCAGTACAAGGATATTTGCAGCGGTCTTAAAACCAGCATGGGTGATATGATCAATATTCCGGAAGTTGAGCTTACCGAGGCATCGCAGATATATTACTACAAAACTATAATGCTTATCTCGGTAGTTATCGCAGTGCTGGCTGCAATAAACATGGCAATACTGTATCGCTACATACTTGAAAAGCGTTCATCACAGCTTGCTATTTTCAGAATATGCGGCTGCTCAAAAGGTAAAGCAATAATGTCTTATCTTCTTGAATGTCTTTGCATAAATGCGCCGCTTTTTGCCATCACGCAGCTGGTTTATCATAAACTTATCATGCCGCGGCTTACTTCTCTCTTCCCGAACATGGCAGGCGCTTACAGCTTTAAACTATACGCTGCTATCTTTGGTTTGTATATTGCAGCATCTACGCTCGTAATGCTTATAATGATAATACACACCGTTCGCTCTCACAGCCTTGTTGCGCTTAAAAGCGCAGGCAAGTCAACAGGAAAAGCAGGCGGCATAATGAAAGTGTTTGAAGTGATACAGCTTTCAGCCGTGCTGACAATGATAATTCTGATAGTATCAGCAATAATTTCAAGATATTCGCTGTATACGCCGTTTGAGCAGTATCTCACACAAAAAGGGTATATGGTGTTTGCAGATAACTCCACGCTGTACTATGATGAATTTGCACAAGATCTTGACGGCTGCGAACTTGCAGCGAATGAATATTCTTTTATTTTAGGCAACGGACAAGACATACATGGCATTATATATTCGGATGAATTTGCATATGCATATAAACCTATGCTCTCGCAGGGTCAGTGGTTTGACGAGGCAGGGCTGACATATGAAAACTGCGGCAAAATACCGATCGTAATATCGCAGTGCGGCTACAAACCGGGCGATATTATTTCTACCGATTTTGCTGATTACATAGTTATAGGCGTGTTGGAAAACAAAACAAACATCGCATCATACTGGACGGATAAAAACGAATGTAAGAGCGTTTTCGACCTGTACGGCGTGTATGACAAAGACTTTGATACTCGTGATATCGCGCTGATGAGAGAAGCAGACTGCTATGCAAAATTCGGCGCGCACGACCTTGTGTGGGGTACTCAGTTTGTTTTTTGCGACAGCGATGAAGAATATGCTGATGCAGATCAGGCGCTGAGAGATATGCAATTAACTCATACGCCGCTTTCACAAGTGCGCAAAAATAGTATGCAATACATCTATGAGCAGATGTACACACTTTTCCCGATAGCTGTATGTATCTTCATACTTACTATCATTTCAACGGTATCAATAAGTGCTATCTACACCAAACGGCAGCTGCGTAACTATGCTATTTTCTATATCTGCGGCGCAAGGTGGAGAACGTGTGCGCTTCGCAGTCTGAAAAACTCTGCAATAACCTGCGGTATAGCCGCGGCTATCTCAGCGATCGTGCTAATAGTCGGCAAGCTCACACTGCTGAAAGAAACAGTAATTTCGTTCGGTTGGTGGCACTTCGGGGTATGCGCTTTGGTGATAATACTCTACCTCGCGCTTTCAATGATAATGCCGCTGGCTGTCATAGGTTCAAACCAGCCGAAAGAAGTTCTGAAAGAAGAATAAGCGCATAATAAAAAAGCGATCCATTAAGGGTCGCTTTTTTGTATTGTTATTATTTACGCCGCCTTGCCGCATATCAGCTTTCCGCCAGAGTATACCGCAACGTGTTCTGCGTTCCCCTGCGAGTAATCGTTGCTCAGGTCAAAATTGCTCCAGTCGGCTTTGTTCACGCGCGCCTGGATCTTCCATACCGCATCTTTAGCAAGCGTTCCCGAGGTGCAGCTTATACGCAGCTTTGTGTCACAGTCAGTGCCGCTTTGCGACGTAAATTCGCTCTTTATGTTGCTTGTCACTGCGGTGTAGCTGCCGTCTGCACCCTGAATTGCGCTGTGGTCGCAGGCAAACTGCAAGTCCGCGCCGCCGTCTTTCGTAAAGAACCAGTCAACCGCCAGCCCCGACATATCAATGTCTTTGCCGCTTGTGTTCTTTATCTCAATGTTTATGTTTATGCTTCCGCCGTTTGCAGAACCGTCGCCGCTCAGTGTAACGGTCAGTCCGCCGGCTGATGCCGTTCCGCCTGTCGGTACAGAAGGCTTTGCAGTGGTAGTAGTCGTAGGCTTGTTGCCGTCAGGCTTTGTGGTGTTGCCGCCCGTCTCTGTGCGCTCCTGCGGTTCACTGCCAAATACCAGTTTGCCGCTTTCATAAAATGCAAGAGTGTCTACAGGCTGTGCCGTGCCCTGCTGGCTGCCCAGACCTTGATACGACGGGTCGTTAGACGGATCCCACGAGCCCGTAGAACTTATCCTGAACTGTACCTCGCAGCGGTATGCATCTTGTCCGCCTGGGTAGAGCAGCTTGTCGCCAAACGTTACCTCAACGCAGTAAATGTCGCCGCTCCACGGCACTATCTGACAGCTTGCACCGCCTCCCATTGAGTAGCCCATGTTCACGCTCACCTGCGAAGGGTCAGTCTCCGAAAGGTCTATAAAATAGCGCAGCATAGGCTCTTTGCTTACTCTTGCAGGCCAGCCCGTCTTGTTGTATACTATTGCTTTAATTTCGGTAAAATTGTCGCCTGCCGCGTTTACGCACGCATCAATAGAATATTCTTCTTCCACAGGCTCGACTGCGCCAAAGTTTTTCAAAGTCTTTCCGTGATATTTGCTGTAAAGCTTCGCAAGCGCACAGGTGTAGCCTGCGTTGTAGTCGCACGCCACCTCGTTCGCGGTGTAATCTGAAACAGTGTCGTTGTAGCCGTCGCTGGAATTCGGCCCACCCACCAGCGCGCCGTAAAGGGTGTGCCGCGCAGTTTCGGGCGTGTTCATGTTGTCAATGTATGAACCCTGCGCATTGCGGTGGTGAGGATTAACAGGGAAGTTCTCGCCAAAGCCGCATACAAAGCTCCTGCCGCTGCTGCCCAGCGCGTAGTCTATCTGACTTACCGCAAAATCCCAGTATGTGTCTTTTTTAGATGACGGGCAGTATTCGCTCTCGCTGTAAAGCGCCGCTATAAACGCCTGCGAAGTTGCGTATCTCAGGCTGCCCCAGGTGTCCAGCCATGCAAGACCTTTCGGCGTGTATGTTATCTTTTCGCCGTCAACGCCTACCGTCCAGAAGTCAAGGCTCTTTTCAAGAAACGTGCGATATTCATCATCACCTGTCAGCTGCGTTAGCCTCAGCGCCGCGCCTATGCCTACATCGTCCCAGCACATAGCCCATTTGTAGTTGCTGCCTGCCTGAGTGAAATAATCGCCGGCACTGTCAAGATATTTCTTGTCGCCCGTCGCAGTGTAAAGCCAAGTGCCTGCCCAAGAAAGCTCATCGTAAAAGCCGCTCCAGCTGTTGTAAAATCCGTTCGCAGCCGTATAGCCGCTGTCGCTTTTTGTGCTTTCTGCAAATGTGTAAAGCTGCTTTGCGTGCGTAAGGCATTTTTCTGAATACTCCGCATCAATATCTTTGTATATAACAGCAGTAGCAGCCAGCGCAGCCGCAGCCTCACCCACTACAGTAGAGCCCGGCGAAGACTGAGTTACCTTGTAAGAAGGTCTGTTCATCTGCATAACTTCGGGCGCGCCCCACCATGAGTGGTCAATGTTGCCGTCGCCCACCTGATAATAAAACTCATTTTCAGCCGTGTGACATTTTATAAGATAATCGCTTATCCACTTTATGTCACTGAGTATGTATTCAAGCTGACCGCTCTGTTCGTAGCTGTCTTTGTCCTCATAAACGCTCCATGCCAGCATTGAAGCCGTGTATGCCATAGGCAGATTAAACTTTACGTTGTCGCCTGCATCATAAAGACCGCCCGTCAGGTCAACGCCGTTGTCAGCGCCGTCATTCAGACCCGAATCACCGCGCCAGTTGGTGCGCTCAGTGCCGTCAAGCCTGCCCGAACGCTGCAATTCATAAAATATCAAAGACTTTTGCAGCGCCTCACCGTAATTGAAGTTGCCAGTGCCCTCAATGCCCTCGTATTCTGTGGCATTTTCCGTCAGCCCGTCAGCATAGTGCTCTTTCGGAGGAAGATCACCGCTTTCTCCATTGCCGCCGCTTTCGGTGTCCTCTCCGCCGCCCGAATTATCTTTAGAAGAATTATCGGCAGATGAAGAAACCCCGTCACCCTTTGAAGAGCTGTCTTTCTTATCTGACTTTCCACCCGAAAATACAGCAATAAGAATAATTATCAGAATTATAAGGCACAGCGCCGCCGCCGCAATTATAACTGCCTTTTTTCTGTTGCTGTCGTCCTTGTTTACGCCTTCAATTTTTTCCTTGTCGTCCATGGTGCATCTCCTTTGCAATTATTCTATCGAAAGAAATTCCTGCGGAACGTGCTTCAGTACGTCATCTATGTAGTCCATAGAGAGCGGCTCATATCCGTGCGACTGCGCAAGCTCCTCGGTGTACTCGGCATACGGTATTATCTGAACATTGCTGTAATCATCACCATAATGGCTGATGATAGGTATTATCTTCGGGTCTTTTATTGTTATCTCTCTCGTTTCGGGATCCATTTCAACGTACAGATCGCCTATGCCGCCTATCCACGCCAGCTTGTTGCTCATTCCCGAAACAAAATTGCCAAGACAGTAATATACAAAAGCTTTGCTGCCGTCGGGCTTTTCGTACCAGTTGCACTCTTGAATAGTGTGCGGCTGCGTGCCTATTATAATGTCCGCGCCCCACTGCGTAAACAAAGCCGTGCAGTATTGCTGATCTTCATTCAGTTCGCTCTGTACCTCAACACCAAAGTGCGGCGATACCACAACAACGTCAGCAATTTCGTCAGCCTTTCTTATCTGCTGCTCTATGGTATCAAGCTCATTGAGATAAACAAGCCGCGTGCCAAGTTCGCCCGTGTGCTCAATGCCGTTGGTGTGCTGCATATATCCCAGAAAAGCAAACTTAATTCCGTTTACTTCCATTGTGCGAATGTTCTCCATGTCGGCGGTATCTCTGTATGCCCCGTATCTAATAACTTCGGGGTGGCGCGTATCCCAGTAATCAAGGGTAGATACAAGCCCCTCTTCGCCCATGTCAAGAATGTGGTTGTTCGCCATAGATATAACGTTAAAGCCTATCTCGTCCACCACGTAGTCTCCCACAGCCCCGGGCGAGCAAAATCCCGGGTATGACGACGGCTCAAATTCGTCTGTAACTATAGTTTCCTGATTGAGTATCGCAATGTCGGCATCTTCAAAATATTTTAGTGCCTTTTCGTATACGAACGAAAAATCATAACCGCTGCCGCCTGCGCGCTCCCTAGCCTGATCGTAAATGTAGTTGTGAATAAGGTTGTCACCGGCGCAAACAAGGTGTACCGAGTAGCTCGGCTCGACATTTTCCTCAGGCGCAGCAGTTTCAGTACCTAACGCGCTCTCGTCGGTCGGCTGTGTGCCGTCGGTCGGCTGAGAAGCCTGCGTGCCGCTTGTCATATCCGAGGGCTTTATTCTATGGTCGTTGCTTTCACCGCACGCGCATAAAAGCGAAAAACTCATAACAGCGCAGGTCAGCAAGGTCGCCTTTATAAATTTAGCTTTCATAGTTATCACGCTCCTTTTAACATTTTAACATATTTTCCGCCCGATTTCAACACAGCAAAGGCAAATTGCAAAAATATTTTCCGCACGCCTTTTTAACACAATGTTTTTTGCATATTGATAATAGAATTATAGGGCGATATGGCATAAACATATCAACATTTAACAGTCATACTTGCAAGTGATTTTTCTGCAAATCGGCTTTTTTCACAAAAATGAATTTGGGGATTGACAAGACTGATTTTATAGTGTATAATATATTAGGTCGGCGAGGTGTGGCTCAGTTTGGTAGAGCGCTGCGTTCGGGACGCAGAGGTCGTGGGTTCAAGTCCCGTCACCTCGACCACAAAAAATGGCAATACCTCGAGGCAATCGAGAGGTATTGTCGTTTTTTGTTATTCGGTCGTAACGCGAGTTGAACCCATGGGGCAATGTCCCGTCACCTCGACCAGAAACGCCCTCGACTATCGTCAAGGACTCAGCGAATAGTGAAAGAGTGAATAGTGAATAGTTTATAGTATACGTTTTTAGGCGTTTCTGTACTATTCACTATTCATTTTTCATTATTCACTATTCACTAAATAATATAAAGTTTATTATCAAAAAAGAATACTCTCATATTGTTTGAGAAGTATTCTTTCTGAAATATGAAATTGAAATTCCTCTACACTCCGTACTCCGCCTTGTATTCCCTGATAGCCTTTCCAAACAGGCTGCGCACCTTTTCAGATACAAGACCGTCACTTGCAAGCTTCGAGCCCTCTGCAAAGCCGCCTGCCATTCGCGCGTGTCCGCCGCCGCTGCCGCACCCTGCCAAAGCCTTGCTTATTATCTTGCCTGCGTGCATTTCAGGCTTTTCAGAGCGCACCGAAAACTTGTAGCCCGTGCCCCTGACCGCATAAACTACACTGAATTCAATAATATCAAGTGCAAGAATAAAATCCGAGATCATCGCAATAAGTGCATCGGGGCATTCAAACGGTATGAAAGCAAACCCCACGTTGTCGTATACCTTAATGTTCTCTATCGCACTGCCGTATGCCTTAAGGTCGGCAAATTCCATAGTGTTAAGCTTCATTCTGTCAAGCAGGTCGTTGTCAGCATACTTAAACAGCTTTGCATACATATCAACGTCAAACTGCGTTACCCCGCGTGAAAAGTCAGCCGTGTCCATCTTAATGCCGTAAACCAAAGCCGAGGCAACGTTTCCTTCGGGAACAATGCCGTTTGCAAAGTAATACTCGGCTATTATAGAGGCACACGCACCCACAATGCGCACATCTTTGTATTGATAATCGCACTCAAACATTGTCGGGTGGTGGTCAATGCACGCCACCTCGTCACCCACAAGATCCGTAAGATTTGAGTTATGTTTCTGCGCATCAATAGCAACTATTTTGTCGCTTTCGGTCATGTCGGTTATGTCATGACAGTGTACAATGTTTATCGAAAAATTGCTGAGCATAGTAATTGCCGTCAGCTTTTCGGCAGCACCGTCATAGCAGATAACAGGCTTAATGCCGAATTTTTCAAGCAGCTTTTGCAAGCCGAATGCCGAGGCTATCGCATCAGGGTCAGGGTAATTGTGCATCTGTATGAAAACCCTGCCGCCTTTCAGTATATCAACAAGTTTTGCCAGATCCATTTCTTTCGCTCCTTATATAATATGTATATATTGTAACATATAATATTAAAATTTTCAAGTGGGTACTTAAAAAATAACAAAAACGCCTCGCAGCTGATATGCGCTTATGTAGAATTTTTCACAAAAATACTTATGAATATCTTATAGTTATATTTTGACTGTTGACAATTCGGACAAAAAGTATTACAATAAATTAGTAAAATAGTATAAAAACATTTTGTGCAATAGTTCTTTCGCAATTGTTAAACACACAACGCAAAACGTGAGGATAAATGTATGAAAGAGAAACTAAAGGGTATAAAAAATGAATTACTCGGTTACGCATCACATAACTATGTAATGCTTTCTTTTGTTGTCGGCTGTCTGATAAATTCATATATTCTGCGCGCGTTCACGGTAAAAAACTACTGGGCTTTAAGACCCATACTCGCAGAGCTTGGCATGTGCTTTGTCTTCTGCTCTATAGGTTTTCTCATAAAACCCAAACGCCGCGTTATTTATTATAGTATAATGGCGGCTTTGTTTGCATTTCTCTGCGGCGCGAACTCTGTGTACTATACAAACTACCGCTCGTTCATATCGCTTTCGCTTTTGTCAACAGCATCTCAGCTCGGCGGTGTTGCAAATGCGGTAACGGGCTATATATTAGAGCTTAAAGACCTCGTTTTCATATGGTCGGTGCCGCTTGTAATAGTCGTCCACTGCCTTCTCAAAAAGCGCAGACCACAGCACTTTGAAAACGCCGCTAACGTGCAAAAAGGCAAAAAAGTACCGGGCAAGGTGCTTCTGACAGGCGTTATATGCCTCGGCTTGTTTGCAGTAACGCTTCAGGGCTCTGACTTTTCAAAACTCCGTAAGCAGTGGAACAGAGAATATGTCCTCGGCAAGTTCGGCGTGTGCATTTATGAGATAAGCGACGTAGTTTCGTCAATTTCGGCAAAATTCAATACCGTCTGGGGATATGAGGAAAGCCAGCAGACCTTCTCGGAATTTTACGACAGCAACAGCGAGAACCACGGTAAAAACGAGTATACCGATATATTCAAGGGCAAAAACCTGCTCGTCATACACGCTGAAAGTATACAGAATTTCACACTTGGTACATATATAAACGGCGAACCGCTGACACCTAATCTGCAAAAGCTTGCAAAAGAAGGTCTGTATTTTTCAAACTTCCATTCGCAGGAAAGCGTTGGAACAAGCTCCGACAGCGAGTTTGTGTTCTCAACGTCAATGCTCCCTGCATCCAGCGGAACAGTCGCAATAAATTACTGGGACAGAGACTATATCTCAATACCGAAACTTCTTGGCGAACAGGGTTATTATGCTTTCAGTATGCACGGCAACAACGGCTCTTACTGGAACAGGCTCAACCTGCACAGTTCCCTCGGCTACCAAAGACTTTACCATTCTTCTAACGATTTTGTTATAGATGAAACTATAGGTCTTGGGCTTTCCGATAAATCGTTTTTCAGACAGTCTATCTCAAAAATACAGCAAATAGCGCAGGAACATGAAAATTTCTATGGCGTTATGATAATGCTGACCAACCATACCCCCTTTACTGATATTGAAAATTACAGCGATTATCAGGTCGATTTTAAGTATAAAAAGTATAACGAAGAAACAGGCTCTTATGAAGAAGTATCGGCTGATTTTCTAGAGGGCACAACGCTGGGCAGTTATTTCAAGTCGGTGCACTATGCAGATGAAGCCTTGGGTCAGTTCATAAGCGACCTTGACAGCGCAGGACTGCTGGAAAACACTGTTATAGCTATCTACGGCGACCATGATGCCAAAATTAAAGAGCCCGAGTATGAGTACTATTATAATTATGACCCGTTCACAGGCGAGGCACTCGACGATGACGACGAGGGATATATTGAGATAAACGACTTTATGTATAACCTCAACCGCGGCGTGCCGTTTATAATCTGGGCGAAAGATATGCCCTGCGAGCCTAAAGAAATAACCAAAATAATGGGTATGTATGACTGCCTGCCCACGCTAGGCAATATGTTCGGGTTTGAAAGCGAATATGCCCTCGGCACAGATATATTCAGCCTTAAAAAGAACGAGGAGAATATAGTTATCCTGCCTGATGCCAGCTTTATTACCGATAAAGTTTATTACGACAGCCAGTCGGGCGACTATTTTGACCTTACAAAGTATAAGAACCTGTCGACCGTGGTTTCATGCAATCAGGTGTATAAAGATTACGTCAGCCCCGTGTATTCGGAGGAGCGTGACGGAGCGTTCAAATCAACGGCAGGTGACTACTCCGAGGAGAATATGACAGCGCTTATAAACGACGGCGTTGTAGATGATGAGTATATTCAGTATTACTCTGATTACGCCGAAAAGCGCATAGAGGTTTCAAATGCTATAATCTATCACGACCTTATCCGCGAGCAGGAGAACCCACCGACAGAGGAAGACGCATCGTAGGAAGTAGATTTTCTTCTTGTCCACAGTACGCAAAAGTTTTAGTTCTTGTCAAGAAAATAAAAGTTTTCGATCGACCCTTTTTCAAAAGGGTCGCAGGGGTACGGGGACAGAGTCCCCGAAACACAACGTGCGCTCTGCAAGAGGTGAATTAGAAAATAATCCAGTGGATTATTTTCTAAGAGGGGAGGCTCTGCAAGAGAGAGCCTCCCCTTTGAGAAGACTTTAGCTATTTTTCCGCGTTCCATCATGGAACGCCATACAAAGTGAAAAAATCATAACAAGTAAAATGTACGAATGTATTGACACACTCAAAATAAGAAGATATACAACATACCGTGGAGCGTTGCACAGCTCCGCAGGGTGCGCGTAAGCGCAAACACTTTCTGCTAAACAAAAAAACTGCCTGTTTCACTTACCGAAACGGGCAGATTCTTTTTATGCGGTCATTTTATCTTACGCTCTCTCAACTTTTCCTGAGCGCAGACATCTTGAACAAGCGTAAACGTGACAAGGAGTGCCGTTGACAACAGCCTTTACCCTCTTTACGTTAGGCTTCCATGTTCTGTTTGTTCTTCTGTGTGAGTGAGAAACCTTGATACCAAAAGTTACACCCTTGCCGCAAAAATCACATTTTGCCATACAGGTTGCACCCCCTTTTGAAATTTTTAAAATATGCAACATTACTATTTTAGCAGAAATCAATTCAAATTGCAAGAGATTTTCAAAAAAAATTTGCTTTGAGGGCAATTTTTTAAAAATTTTATACGTTCTCACAAAAAAATGCTTAAAATAGCCTTGTAATTTTAATCAAAATATATTATAATAAATATAACTGTTATTAAAAAGGAGAAAATAGGTATGCATCTTGACGCTCAGACTGTCATTGAGTATGGAACAAGAATACTTATAATATTTATGGTTCTGCCGATACATGAGCTTGCCCACGCGTGGATGGCTGAAAGGTGCGGCGACTATACCGCCAAATATATGGGCAGACTTACGCTGAACCCTATAGCGCATATCGACCCCCTCGGCGCGATACTGCTGGTGTTTACGGGCTTTGGCTGGGCGAAGCCTGTTCCTGTGAACCCTCTGCATTTCAAGCATTACCGCCGCGATATGGCTCTTACCGCGCTTGCAGGCCCCGTTTCTAACCTCATTGTGGCAATTATTTCCATGATATTTTTGAGGGTGCTGCTCGGCGTTTCAGATGACTATATGATGGAAAACGGCATTATATACTATATCACAGGCACCAACAATACAGGTCTGTACTACGCGATATGGCTTTTCTACTTCCTTGTTACTATAAATATAGGTCTTGCGGTGTTCAACCTTATACCCGTGCCGCCGCTTGACGGTTCAAGAATACTTTCCTACTTCACATCGGCTAAATATGAACGAATACTCGCCGAGAACCAGCTCATTATAAGCATAGTTTTCATGGCGCTTATGTTTTCCGGCATACTTTCAAGACCGCTCGGCTTTATAGACGGCAAGCTGTTTGATCTGTTTGCTTTGGCAACAAACTGGATAGAAGCGTTGGTGTAAAAGCAGATGAACGAAGAACTTACCTTTAAACTAAAAGACTTTGAAGGGCCGCTTGATCTGCTTTTGTACCTTATAACAAAGCATAAGCTCAATATTTACGATATAGAAATATCCTCGCTGCTGGAGCAGTATCTTATGTATATAGACAATGCCGAAGATACCGACCTTGAAACGGCAGGGGAGTTTCTCGAAATGGCTGCGCGGCTCATATATATTAAGACAGTCAGCCTGCTGCCAAAACCCGAAGAAGCGCAGGAGCTCAAAAAAGAACTTGAGGGCAGACTCATAGAGTATTCTATGTGCAAAATGGCTGCAAAAATGCTCTCGGAAAAGTATATAGGCGGTGAAAGCTTTGTAAGAGAGCCCATGAAGCTGCCCGTCGATAAGACTTATAACGTTATCCATTCTCCGCAGGTGCTGCGCGAGGCTTATATGGGCATATTTGCAAGAGCGCAAAGAACAAAGCCCATAAAAGCCGCAGTTTTTGAGCCTATTGTTTCACGCAGAATAGTTTCGGTAACTTCAAAGATAATGTATATAATGAAAACGCTTTACAGCACGGGCTCCTGCAAAATGGACAGGCTGTATGACGGACTTACCGACAAAAGCGAAAGGGTAGCAACATTTCTTGCAGTGCTGGAACTTACAAAATCGGGCAGAATAAGACTTAGCGACGATAACAGCGTGCTGTATTTTGCAGATGCAAGAAAAAGAGCGGCAATAGCAGAAGAGCCGCCGCAAGATGAAGAAAACGCGCCAAAGAGCGGCAAAAAGAGCCCTGCGCCGAAAGTGAACCTTTGGAACAACAGCGCAATAAGGCATTATACAGTCGCGCAGGGAACGCTTAGAAAAGCCAACCTGTGGGGATATTTAAGAAAGGCTAATACATATGCAGATAGATGAACTGGTAAATTTTACAGAGGCGGCGCTATTTGCCAGCGGAGAACCGCTTGACAAGGCAAAACTTTCGCAGGCGCTTGAAATTGAGGAGAGCGAAGTGTCAAAAATAGTAAGGCTTTTAAATGACAGACTTGCTGATACAGCGCTTTGTGTTTTAGAGCTTGACGGCGAATATCAGATGACCGTAAAAAACAGCTATGGCAGCTTTGTAAAAAAGGCGCTTGAAACCAAGCGAAATACCGCTCTTTCGCCTGCGGCAATGGAAGTGCTCACAATAGTGGCGTATAACCAGCCCGTTACAAAAGGCTTTGTTGAAAGCGTGAGAGGCGTTGACAGTTCGTCTACTGTAAATTCGCTTGTAGAAAAAGGGCTTATTGCCGAGGCTGGCAGGCTTGATCTTCCGGGCAGACCTATAGCATACAAAACAACAAGCAATTTTTTAAGATGTTTTCAGCTTTCGTCAACTACAGAACTTCCCGATATGACAGCAGACCCCGAACAGCTCAGTTTTGACGATGTTGCGGCAGACGGGCAAGAATAATCGGTATAATACATTTTTAAAAGGAGATGATAACGATGATAGTGCTTTATATAATTTTGGGAATAATCGCGCTTATCGTTATTTTGCTCCATTTTTCTGTAAAAGTTACACTGTGCGCCCAAAGCGGCGAGAAACCTGTTATAGAAATAAAGTGGCTTTTTATAAAGATATATCCCAGACCTGAAAAAGATAAAGGAAAAGCAAAAAAGCCGAAGAAAGAGAAAAAATCAAAATCTCCGCCCTCTGATGCAGACTTTACCGACGAGCAAATAGAGCAGATGATAGAGCAGGCAAATCTTGCAGACAAGCAGGAAGAAGCGCAGGATACCGAAAATATTGAAAATACGGAAAGTACGGAAGATACTAAAGATACTGAAGATATAGAAGAAATCGAAGAAACCAAGCCCGAAAAGGTAAAGCTTACTAAAGAGCAGAAAAAAGAGCTTAAAGAGCAGAAGAAAGCCGAAAAAGCCGCCAAGAAGGCAGAGAAAGCTGCTGCGAAAGCCGAGAAGGCAAATAAAGAGGGTGTCCTTGCAAAGATAAAGCGATACTTCAATATGGTCAAGCCGTATATCCCCATGGCGTGGAAGGCAGTCAAAAAAATACTGAAAACAATACGTTTTACAAAGCTTGATATTCGCCTTGTAAGCGGCAAAGAGGACGCATACGATGCCGCAATGGCTTACGGAAAACTAAGCGCGGCGGTGGGTAACGGCGTTTCGCTTATAGACAGCATATTTACGGTAAGGGCAAAGAATGTCGCAGTTTATTGTAAATTCAACGAAAGCGCTTTTGAATATTATGCGGCAACGGTAGTAATGGTAAGACCCAGTGCACTGATAGCCATAGCGTTTTGTACAGGTGTGAACTTTCTGAGGATATGGATACCTCAAAAGATAAAGGCGCGCAAAGAACGCAAGCGCCGCGAAAAAGAAGAAAAGGCAAAATTAAAATCTAATGGAACGGAGCTGTTAACAAATGAGTGAACAACATCTTGAAAGTCTGGTAGGTACTGCAATGGAGAAAATAAAGGCAATGGCGGACTGCGAAACCGTGGTCGGCAAGCCTATCGTAGTAAACGAGCATACCACCATAATCCCCGTGTCAAAGGTGTCGCTGGGGTTTGCATCGGGCGGCAGCGACCTGCCCACAAGCTCGGCTAAAGACTGCTTCGGCGGCGGTTCGGGCGCAGGAATA
Organism: uncultured Clostridia bacterium; assembly: GCA_947630555.1. Taxonomy (GTDB): domain Bacteria; phylum Bacillota; class Clostridia; order Oscillospirales; family Ruminococcaceae; genus UBA7477. The sequence continues at coordinate 18,719 of CANRIA010000013.1, read as the reverse complement.
ACCATAAATCCGCTTGCTTTTATAGCCATTACCGACGGCGAGGTAAAGCTGCTGCAAATGACAGTCAACGCCTCAAAAGAGAACGCCGCTATAAATATGATACCAGAAGTCATTGACAAGGTAACTGCGTTCCTTGATAAGAAAAAGGCTGATAAGGCTGAAAAAGCTGACGAGGAATAATTTCCAAAGTCTGCGGCGTATCATTTTGTAAACTTCTTCACATTATAACATAAATAATGTTTTATTGAGGGAGAACAAAATGAAACGCATAATATCAGTAATATTGAGCGTATGCCTTATTGTCGGGCTGTATCCCGTCGGTAAGGCTGAAGCTTTTGGTGAAAGCGATATTTCGGCAAAGTCGGCAGTGCTTATTGAGGCTGAAAGCGGCAGAGTGATATTTGAGAAAAACGCTTACGAGCGCCGCCAGATGGCAAGCACCACCAAGATAATGTCCGCGCTTTTGTGTATAGAGAGCGGCAGCCTTGACGACTATTTCAAGGTAGACAGCGAGGCTATCAAGGTAGAGGGCTCGTCAATGGGGCTTGTAGAGGGCGATTTGGTTACAAAGCGCATACTCTGTTATGGTATGCTGCTGCCAAGCGGTAACGATGCCGCCAACGCAGCCGCTGTGAAAGTTGCAGGCAGCATTGAAAATTTTGTCGCGATGATGAACAGGCGCGCACAGCAGCTGGGGCTGAAAGATACCCACTTTGTAACGCCTTCTGGTCTTGATGATGATACAGACGACCACTATTCCACAGCGTATGATATGGCAATGCTCGCGCGCGAGTGCACGAAGAACGAAACCTTTGCTGAAATTGCCTCTGCATCTTCCGCCTGCCTTGAATACGGCAACCCACCATATAGGCGCTGGCTTTCTAACAGCAATAAGCTTTTAGATACCTGCGAGGGCGTGAACGGTGTTAAAACCGGCTTTACAGATAAAGCAGGCAGATGCCTTATTTCAAGCTGCGAAAGAAACGGCGTTAAGCTTATTTGCGTAACGCTTGATGCGCCAAACGACTGGCAAGATCACAACCGTATGCTGAATTTCGGCTTTTCTCAGCTTGTGAACGTCTCGCCTGAGTGCGATTACTGCGCGTTTTCGCTAAATGTGGTAGGCGGCAAAACCCCTAACGTAATGTGTTCGGTGGTGGGTGAACCGTCAGTCACCCTGTATGCAAACGAGGCAGATAAAGTTAAAAGCGAAGTCATTCTGCCACAGTTTGTGTATGCGCCCATAGCGGCAGGGGAGAAGGTCGGCGAGATACGCTTTACGCTCGGCGAAGAAACGGTGTATGTCTGCGATATATGCTCAAACGAGTATGTAGAAATGCAGAAGACCGAAAAGAGCGGCGCAATAGATAAGCTGAAAGACAAGCTTGAAGATTTTATCCACAGCTGACAGGGAAGTCATACTTCCCTTACATATTTTACATCGCGGGGACGCGAGAAAGGACGGAAAAAGTCATGGAAAAGGTAAGAATACAGAAAATTATCTCAGATGCAGGCTATTGCTCGCGCAGAAAGGCAGAGGAGTATATAGCGGCAGGTAAAGTAAAAGTCAACGGCAGACCGTGTTCTCTCGGCGATAAGGCAGACCCTATGAAAGACCTGATAACCGTTGACAGCGAAAGGATATATGTCGAGCGCAAAAAGCAGTTTGTCTACATAATGCTGCATAAACCGCGCGGCTATATAACCACCGCCAGCGACGAACTTGACCGCAAGTGCGTTACCGATCTGGTTGCAGATGTCGGTACGCGTGTTTACCCCATAGGCAGACTGGATAAGCAGTCAGAGGGGCTGCTGCTTTTGACAAATGACGGCAGCTTTGCCAACGAGATAATGCACCCTTCCAACCACGTTACTAAAACTTACAGGGTAACAGTGCGCTCTATGCTTACAGATGAAATAGTTGTAAAGCTCTCCGAGGGTGTTGTTATAGACAGCGGCAGAACGCTTCCGTGCACCGTTACAGTGCTTACCAACGAGCCCGACAGAGCGGTCATGCTAATGGTGATACGCGAGGGCAAGAACCGTCAGATACGCAAAATGTGCGAGGCGGTCGGGCTGGAAGTCGCAAGGCTCAAGCGTACCGCGATAGGCCCCGTAAAGCTGGGTATGTTAAAGCCGGGCAGCTACCGTGAGCTTACTTCGGAAGAGGTCAGGGCGCTGAGAGCGGCGGCACAGAAAAAATCAAACGGAGGCAAAAGGTAATGTTACAGATATTGCAGACAAGACACATCGAGAATTACAGCGATATTATAAATCGGCTCGGCATTGAAAGCGATACCGTAAGCGTTGCCGAAGCTACAGAACAAGATAAGGTAACAGGCTTTGGCGTGTATTATATAGACTTTGACAAAATGGCGGTAGTCATTCGCTATGCAAAGTATGACGACCTTATGCTTGCCGACGGCATTTACCGCAGTATACTTTTTTTAGCTATGATGAAAGGTATAGAAAAGGCTGAGTTTGCGCTTGAAGACGAAAAACTTTCTGCCGATGTAAAAAAGCTGCACCTTGCCGATGAAAATATGAAGATAGAAAGCATAAGCGAGATGCTTGACGGCTGCAAAAACTGCAAAAATTCTTGAATAGTTTAATAAAGACAGATGTTTTGCACATCTGTTTTTTGTTTTGTACTGCTTGACTTTTTTTCATTTTATGGTATAATATAAGGTGGTGTAATAGCAGACCTAGTTGCCAAGAGCATATTTTCGCCCTTAAAGGTTAGAATAATCCATGAAAAGGGGCGATATAATGTGTAAAGAAAACACCTGCGAGGAAAACGAGGATATAGAGCGCATTGAATCTGTAGGCGAGGTCATCTCGCACAACGCAAAGCACCTGATACACTGCCTTAGCATAATAGGTCAGGTCGAGGGGCACTATATACTCCCACCGCAGAATAAGACCACAAAATACGAGCATATAATACCTGCACTGGTTGCAATTGAGCAGGATCTTTCGATAGAGGGGCTCGTGATAATACTCAATACCGTCGGCGGCGACGTTGAGGCAGGGCTTGCGATAGCAGAACTTGTCGCAAGCATGAAAACGCCGACAGTTTCGCTGGTCGTTGGCGGAGGACATTCAATAGGCGTGCCGCTCAGCGTGTGTGCAAAACGCTCGTTTATAGTGCCGACAGCCACAATGACCATTCACCCCGTGCGTATGAACGGCACACTGCTGGGCATTCCGCAAACGCTTTCATATTTTGATAAAATGCAGGAAAGAATAGTGCGCTTTGTCACCGAAAATTCGCGCATTACAGAAAAGCGCTTCCGCCAGCTTATGATGACCACCGGAGAGCTTGTTATGGACGTAGGCACAGTGCTTGACGGAAAAGATGCGGTAAAAGAGGGGCTTATTGATGAACTTGGCGGTCTTTCGCAGGCAATAGAGTGCCTCTACCACATTATTGAAAGCGAACCGAAGGTGTACTGATATGCTGTATACTATAATTTCACTAGAAGATGTTTTGTGCGAAAATAATAATATAAAGGCGGCAGATGATTTTTTCTCTACCGACCCTTACGAATATCTTGACTTGCTAAGCAGATAACAGATATATAGACAATTGAGAGGAGCAGAATATGGACATTCTTAATACTATAGTGCAGGCGATAATACAGGGGCTGACTGAGTTTCTGCCCGTTTCCAGCTCGGGGCATCTGTCGCTGTATCAGCACTTTACAGGCAAAAGCGGCGAGGGCGCGCTTATGCTGTCGGTATTTTTGCATATGGGCACACTGCTGGCGGTAATAATAGCCTTCCGCGATACCATATGGGCGCTGATAAAAGAACTCGGCGCACTTATCAGAGACATTTTCAAAGGCAGATTTAAGTGGAAAGAAATGAACGGCGAGCGCAGGCTCATCTTCATGCTTATATTTTCCACCGCCGTGCTGATACCGTTTTATTTCTTCAAAGACTTTTTTGAGGGCGTAAGCGAGGACAGCAGCGTAATGGTCGAGGGCTTCTGCTTTCTGTATACCTCGCTTATTCTGTTTTTGTCAGATAGGTTTTGCAACGGCAAGAAAGTGCCTAAAGATATAACGGTAAAAGATTCTCTGGTAGTGGGCGCGTTTCAGGGCGTTGCACTGCTGCCCGGCGTGTCGCGTTCGGGCTCAACAATATCTTCGGGTCTGCTGTGCGGATTTTCAAGAGATACCGCGGTAAGATATGCATTCATTCTTGGCATTCCTGCAATATTCGGCGGCGGTCTGCTTGAAGCGGCAGATGCAGTAAAATCAAACGTTTCGTTTGACCCGTTGAGCCTCGTGGTAGGCTTTGTAGTAGCCGCTATCGTGGGTCTTATGTCTATAAAAATGGTGTCATGGCTTTTAAAGAGCAATAAATTCAAGATTTTCGCAATATATACGCTTGTGCTGGGCTTAGCAGTAATAGGCGTTTCAATTTACGAAGTCGTAACGGGCGCGCCCGTGGTAATAAATATATAAAAGAGAAAGATAACAAAAGAAAGGACGGCTGATGCAATGGCTCAGCAGAAAAAAACGGCAACGCAGCGCTCGTCAGCTTCGGGCAAAAAGTCCGCTGCCGCTAAAAAGACAGAAGACGTCGGTTTTACTGCCGAAAAAAGGCGTATGCTGTCGCTTATACTGTTTTTCTACGGCGTGCTCACAGTCTTTGTAACGTTTATAAAAGGCGCAGGATTCTGGACTACTCTGCATGACTTTACATGGGGAATGTTCGGCAGTTCTGCAATAATATATGCGCCGCTGGTAATATACATATCAATAATGATAGCCACCGAAAAAACGCGAAACGACGTTATTATGAAGCTGATACAAGGCGTTTTGGTAATACTGCTTTTCAGCGGACTTTTTCAGATACTCACCGTCGGCAGTGTTAACGGCAAAACCGCAACACTTATGATAAAAGGTCTGTATAGGGACGGCGTGAACAGAAAAGGCGGCGGCGTTATGAGCATTATCTTCGGCGGTCTGCTGCTGAAAGTGTTCAAGCGTGTCGGCGCTACTATTATAATAATACTGCTGACAATGTTTTTCTTTATAATGCTTTCAGGCTGGACATTGCCGCAGGTGTGGAGGTTTATCTCAAAACCGTTTAAGGCTGTTTATGAGGCATTTAATGAAGAAAGCGCCGAGCGCAGTGAACGTGCCGCGCAAGTAAAAGAACAGCCGAAGACCGAGCAGAAAGTAACGCGTGAAGAAAACAAGAAAAAGCGCGTAGATATTGCAAAATATTATAACGAAGACCTTGACGACGAGAGCGACGATATATTCATGAAAGATATCGGATACGAGGGCTTTACATCTGTAGATGAACTTGACAAGACCGAAGACCTTGATATTGTGCTTCCGCCAAGACCTTTCGGGCCTAAACCACCCAAGAAAGATTATTTTGAAGAGGTGGACAAGCTGCGCGAGTCCAGACAAGGCAGCAAGCAGGGCAAGTCGTCACTCACGAGCGACGATATAACACAGCCCGATTTTTCAGCAATCGAGCAGCAGGCTAAGGAAATGCAGGAACTTATAGACCGCTCTACCGAAGAACCCATGTATGATGAAGATGAAATGTTTTTTGAGCCAAGCGGTCAGTCGTCTTTCCTTGATAATAAAAAGGCCGAAAAACCGCAGCAACTGCCGCCTATATCTCTTTTGGAAGATGCCGATAAAAAGATAAATTCTTCAGCTACAGATGCAGAGAGCCAGCAGCGCGCGGTAACACTTGTTGAAACGCTTAAAAGCTTCGGCGTGCTTACAAGAGTGGTAGGCATAAGCCGCGGGCCTTCGGTTACAAGGTATGAATTGCAGCCTGCCGCAGGCGTAAGAGTATCAAAAATCACAAACCTTGCTGATGATATAGCCCTAAACCTCGCCGCCGAGGGCGTAAGAATTGAAGCGCCTATACCTGGCAAACAGGCTGTGGGAATAGAGCTTTCCAACACCACAAGAGAAACAGTCTCGATAAAAGAACTTATAGACAGCGATGAATTCCGCAATGCAAAAGGCAAGCTGTGCTTCGCAGTCGGCAGGAATATCGAGGGCAGCATTGTTATGGGCGATATACGCAAAATGCCGCATCTGCTCATAGCAGGCACTACGGGCTCGGGTAAGTCGGTGTTCACAAACTCTATTATAATGAACATACTCTACCGTGCCACTTCAGATGAAGTAAAGCTTATGCTTATAGACCCAAAACAGGTCGAATTTCCTATATATAACGGCATACCGCACCTTATCGCGCCCGTTATTACAGAGCCGAGAAAAGCGGCAGGCGCGCTGGGCTGGGCAGTCACAGAAATGACAAGAAGATACAGCCTTTTCAGCGATAATTCTGTGCGTGAGTTCAACGATTATAACAATCTTGCCGCGCAGACCGAAGGCATGGAAAAACTTCCGCATATCGTTATAGTTATAGACGAGCTTGCCGACCTTATGATGGCAGCCGCGCGCGAGGTAGAAGATTCTATTTGCCGTATAGCGCAGCTTGCAAGAGCCGCAGGTATGCACCTTATAATTGCAACGCAGTCGCCGCGTGTAGACGTGGTTACGGGTCTTATCAAGGCGAATATGCCGTCGAGAGTCGCGCTCAAAGTTTCAAATAATACCGATTCACGAATCATTCTTGACGAGGGCGGCGCTGAAAAGCTTCTCGGCAACGGCGACCTGCTATTTAAACCCGTGGGTCTTGATAAACCCAAGAGAATACAGGGCAGCTATGTCAGCACCTCCGAAGTAAAAGCGGTCGTTAAGTTTCTTAAAAATCAGCAGACCGCAACTTATGATGAAGAAGTGCTTGACGGCATAGAAAAGAATATCCCCGTTCCCAAGGGCGAAAAACCGCAGGCTGACTTTGATATTGATTCTTCCAAGAGCGACGATATGCTTGAAGCGGCAATAAAAGTCGTGGTAGAAAACCAGCAGGCTTCAACATCTTTCTTGCAGAGAAAGCTGAACCTAGGCTATGCAAGAGCCGCACGAATAATGGACACTATGGAAACTATGGGAATAGTAGGCCCTGCCGTTGGCGCAAAGCCGCGTGAGGTAAAAATGACCCTCTCGCAGTGGCAGGAACGCGAGGCAATGCGCGAATGAAACGCACAAGCTGCGAGCACGGCGGCGTGCATAAACTTCATGCCGCAATAGGTATTATAGTCGTAATTGCCGTGCTCACCATGCAGGCGCTTATGCACTTTGGCGTTATAACGGGCAGCCAGCTGTCTGCATTTTTCAGACTTTCAGAAAAGCCGGTAAGCGACGATCTTTCAGTGCATTTTGTAGATGTAGGTCAGGGCGACTGCGAGCTTATAGTATGCAACGGCGAGGCGTGCCTTATAGACTGTGGCGAGCAGGATATGGCAGCAAAAGTGAAAGGGTATCTCTCACAGCAGGGGATAGAGAGCCTGAAATATCTGATAATTTCGCATCAGCATACCGACCATATGGGCAGTGCAGCCGATATTCTGGAGTATGTAAAGGTCGAAAAGATTATAATGCCCGATATTCCCGATGAGCTTATCCCTACAAATACAGTTTATGAAGATTTTTTAGATACCGCCGAAAGGCTGGGCGCGCAGATCTACACCGCAAAAGAAGAAACTTTAGACCTTGGCGGCTGCGAGATACATATACTTCCGCAAAGTTTTCATGAAGAATATGAAAGCCTGAACGACTATTCGCTGTGCGTTAAAGCCGAGTATAAAAACGTTTCTTTTCTGTTTACGGGTGATGCCGAAACCGCCGAGGAGCAAAATATTCTGCAAAGCGGTTTTGATATTTCGGCTGATGTGCTTAAAGTGGGACACCATGGTTCTTCGGGCTCTTGCAGCGAGGAATTTCTAAGAGCAGTCGGCGCCGAGTATGCCGTTATAGAAGTCGGCGTGGGCAACGATTACGGTCACCCGACAAAGGCGGCACTTTCGCGGCTGGGGGAGCATTGCAAGCATATATACCGCACCGATATAAACGGCAGCGTTGTTATTCGTACAGACGGCGAAAATATTGAAGTCAGGTGCGAAAAAGAAGATGCAAACTATGGAAAATCAGAGCAGTAAAATATATTCTGTAGCCGAGATAGTCGGCGGCAAGGTAAAGCTTTTAAGCCAAAGCGGCAAGGCTTTGTATCTTGAAAAAACCGCGCTTCCGCCTACTATCAGAGAGGGCGATATGCTGCGTTTTGACGGCGAGGCCAGAAATGATAAAGCAGCCACCGCCGCACGCAGAAAAAGCATTAAACATAAAACTGACAGACTTATAAAAAAGTGAGAGGAAGTCTTTAAAATGCAGACAGGCAGCGACCTTTTGGAGCTTATTGACAACAAGTACGCGGATATGTCGAAAGGTCAGAAAATAATAGCCGACTTTATAAGAGAGCATTACGACAAAGCCGCGTTCATGACCGCGCTGAAATTCGGTCAGACGGTGGGCGTGAGCGAGAGCACAGTGGTCAGGTTTGCCTCCGAGCTGGGCTTTGAGGGCTACCCCGAATTGCAGACCGCCTTGCAGGATCTTATGCGAAGCAAGCTGACATCGGTGCAGAGGATCGAGATAGCCTCCGACAAGATAGGCGACGACGATATACTAGACGCGGTTTTGCAGCATGATATCGAGCAGATACGCCATACCCTTGACGAGACCGACAGACAAGACTTCAACATGGCGGTGGACAGAATATCGACCTGCCATACCATATATATAATAGGCGCGAGGAGCAGCGCATCACTGGCGCAGTTTCTCACCCACTATTTCAACCTTATCTTTCCGCGCGTAAAGCTGGTGCACGCATCTACACGAAGCGAGCTTTTCGAGCAGATTTTGCGCATTGACGAAAAAGATGTGCTTATCGCAATTTCGTTCCCTCGCTATTCAAGACAGACCATAGAGGCTATTCGCTATGCACATTCGCGCGGCGCAGGGGTGGTAGCCATTACCGACTGCGCATCATCTCCGCTGACACAGTTTTCTGATTATAACCTTTTTGCAAAAAGCGATATGGCTTCTTTTGTAGATTCGCTGGTAGCGCCGCTGAGCGTTATAAATGCGCTTATTGTTGCCGTTTCAAGAAGGTGCAGCGATACCGTTACCCGAAATTTAGAACGCTTAGAGGAGATATGGCGCGAGTTTGAGGTATACGAGCCTGCCAAAAGCGGCGACGAGAACGGCAAATGAGCGGCAAAGCTTTGATAATCGGCGGCGGTGCGGCAGGAATGTTCTGCGCTGTGTGCCTCGCTCGCGGCGGCGTTGAATGCACGGTGCTAGAGAAAAATCCTTCCACAGGCAAAAAGATGATGATAACAGGCAAGGGAAGATGTAACGTCACCAACAACTGCGATGTAGATACAGTTATAAAAAACATTCCGCGCAACCCAAAATTTATGTACAGCGCGCTGCATAATTTCTCGCCGAAAGATACAATGAAGTTTTTTGAAGACCTCGGCGTTGAGCTTAAAACTGAGCGCGGCAATAGAGTGTTTCCGGTAAGCGATAAAGCCGCCACTATAGTAAACGCCTTGCAGCACGAGATGAAACGCCTGGGCGTGCGCGTGCTTAAAGAGAATGTTAAAGATATTTCTTTGAAAGACGGCACAAAGATAGTTACTACCGATAAAGATACCCATTTTGCGCAGAATGTTATAATAGCCACGGGCGGCAAAAGCTACCCTGCCACAGGCTCTACGGGTGACGGTTATATTTTAGCGCAAAAGCTCGGTCATACCGTTACAGATGTTTCCCCTGCGCTCGTGCCGCTGGTAACACAGGGCGGCGAGACGGCGCAGATGATGGGGCTTTCTCTTAAAAATGTCACTTTAACGCTTACAGATATTAAAAAGAACAAAGCGCTTTATAAAGAAATGGGCGAGATGCTCTTTACTCATTTCGGTATTTCGGGGCCTTTAACACTGTCGGCAAGTTCGCATATACAAACTATGGAAAAAGACCGATACTGCGCCGATATTGACTTAAAGCCCGCCCTTTCAAAAGAGCAGCTTGATGCGCGTATACTGCGCGACTTTTCGCAGGAGAAAAACCGCGATATTGCAAATTCTCTCGGCAGGCTGCTGCCGTCTTCGATGATACCGATCATAATAAAACGCAGCGGCATACCGCCCGAAACCAAGGTAAATTCCGTCACCAAAGAGCAGCGAGCGCGCCTTGTTGACCTTTTAAAATGTTTCAGACTTTATATCGACGGCTTTCGACCGATAGAAGAAGCTATAATCACAAGGGGCGGTGTAAACGTTAAAGAAATAGACCCCAAAACCATGCAGTCAAAGCTGTGTGAGGGCGTTTACTTTATCGGCGAGGTGCTTGATGTTGATGCCTATACAGGCGGCTTTAACCTGCAAACAGCGTTTTCAACGGCGTATGCCTGCGCCGAAAGCATTAAAAATAACGGAGGATAACTATGGGTGTAAATATTGCGCTTGACGGCCCCTCAGGGGCAGGAAAATCAACAATAGCCAAAATGCTCTCTGAAAAAATGGGGTATATCTATGTCAATACCGGTGAGCTTTACAGGGCGGTCGCGCTGTATATGCTGCGCGGCGAGGTAGATATACAAAACGACGAGGCAGTGGCGCAAAAGCTTCCCGAAATAAAAATAAGCATTGAATTTGTTGACGGCTTTCAGCACGTTATGCTGTGCGGCGAGGACGTGACTTCTCTGCTGCGCACCCCCGAAGTTTCAATGTGCGCTTCAACGGTTTCGGCTGTGCCTGCGGTAAGAGAGTTTTTGCTCTCCATGCAGCGCGACTTAGCCAAGCGTTACGACACCGTAATGGACGGCAGAGATATAGGCACGGTCGTGCTGCCAAACTGCGACGTTAAAATTTTCCTTACCGCCTCGGCGGAAGAAAGAGCCATGCGTCGCTTTAAAGAATTGCAGGCAGCCGGGGACAGTTCTACCTATGAACAAGTTTTAGAAGATATAAATCAGCGCGACTATAACGACAGCCACCGCGATATTGCTCCCCTGAAAAAGGCAGACGATGCAGTTGAGGTAGATACCACGCAGTATGACTTGCAGCAGTCGGTGCAGATGATTTCGGATATTATAGAGAAAAAACTCGCCGAGCGTAAAGAGCATGAGAAGAAAACATCACGCCGTGAACTTATTGACCTTGACGATATAAAACCGGTTACAAACCCTAAAAAAATAGGCTTCATAAAGCTGTTTTTCTATGGAATAGTCAGGTGGATGATCTTTATTATATATAAGATAAAGTTCGATATAGTCTATGAAGGAATAGAGAACCTGCCGAAAACTGGTTCGCATATCATAGCTTCAAACCACCGCAGCTACCGCGACCCCGTGTTCGCCGCTATGAGATTGCGCGTGCCGTGCAGCTTTATGGCGAAAGAGGAGCTTTTCAAGGGCAATATTTTCTTCAAATGGCTGATAACCTTCCTCGGGGCGTTCCCCGTGGTGCGTGGCAGCGGCGATACCGGCGTTATAAAAGAGTCTGTAAAACGGCTTGAAATGGGCAGGAACCTTGTTATCTATCCCGAAGGTACGCGCTCTAAAGACGGCAAACTCGGCAGAGGCAAAACGGGCGTTGCACTTATTGCAGCCCTCGCGCAAGTGCCCGTAATACCCCTCGCAATATCTTTCAAAGGCGAAAAACTCAAATTCAGACAAAAAGTTATAGTCTCTTACGGCAAACCGATAAGCCCCGATGAACTAAAACTTGAAAGCGCAAATATCCGCGATATGAAATCTGTAAAGGATAAGATCATGGGCAGTATAGCCTCTATGGTGGACGCAAATGTTAATAAATTGTAAATTTTTTGTTGCAAAGTCCGCAGGTTTTTGTTTTGGTGTAGACAGAGCCGTAAAAATAGTGTATAATAGTTTAGATAGTAGGCGTAAGGTGACCACCCTCGGCCCTATTATCCATAACAACGATGTCGTCAGCAAACTTGAAGCCAAAGGCGTGTCGGTGATAAATTCGCCCGACGAAGCCACGGCTGATATGAAAGTGATAATTCGTTCGCACGGCGTTGGCAAGCAGGTCTATAAACAGCTTGAAGAAAAGGGCTGTGAGATAGTAGATGCCACCTGCCCGTTCGTTGCAAGAATACATAAAGCGGCTTATGACCAAAGCGCAGGCGGCAAAACAGTGCTGATAGCAGGGGATAAAGACCACCCCGAGGTAAAAGGCATAGCCGACCACTGCACTTCAAAGCCTTATGTTTTTTCTGATGCCGAGGAGCTTGCAAAGCTTATAGACGAGCATGGACTGGCAGAAAGGCAAGTCGCTGTGCTCTCGCAGACAACATATAATACTGAAATGTGGCAGCAATGTCGTCAGGTGATAGATCAAAAGCTTAAAAACGCCACAGTCTTCGATACTATATGCAGCGCTACCGAGCAGCGGCAGAAAGAGGCAGCCGAGATAGCCGCAAAAAGCGATGTTATGCTTATCGTCGGCGGTAAGCATAGTTCAAATACCCATAAACTCGCCGAAATATGTGAGAAGCACTGTAAAACGTTTCTCATAGAAAATGCACAGGAACTATACGGCATAAATTTTTCAGATGCCGCTAATATAGGGATATCTGCCGGAGCATCGACACCGGCTTATATAATCAAGGAGGTACAACAGACAATGAGTGATATTATGAATGATGAGGGATTCAATTGGGTCGAGGAAATGGAGAATTCTCTGAAGCCTATACATATCGGAAAGAAAGTGACAGGCACTGTTCTGAGTGTAAACGCTAAGGGTGCATTCGTCGATCTCGGTACAAAGCAGCAGGGCTTTGTTCCCGCTGATGAACTTACGTTTGACGCAAATGCCAAGCCTGAGGACATCGTAAAAGAAGGCGAGGAGGTAGAGCTTCTCGTGCTGAAAACAAACGATCAGGAGGGCATGGTCACTCTTTCAAAGAAGAAAGTAGATGCCGCAAAGGGCTTTGAAGAAGTGCAGACTGCCTATGACGAGGGCAGAGTGCTCAAGGGCGTTGTTACAAACGTGGTCAAGGGCGGCGTAACTATCAATTATAATGGAGTAAGAGTGTTTGTCCCCGCATCTCAGGCTACCGCAAGGCGCGATGACGACCTTAATGAACTTCTGAAAAAGGAAGTTGACTTCAAACTGCTCGAGGTGCAGGCTAACAGACAAAGAGCTGTTGGTTCTATAAGAGCTGTTGCTAAAGAGGCAAGAGCGGCAGCAAGAGCCAAGTTCTTTGAGAATACTCAGGCAGGCGATACCGTAAAGGGTATAGTCAAGTCAATAACCGACTACGGCGTGTTCGTAGACCTCGGCGGTATTGACGGTCTTGTAAGAAAGCCAGACCTTTCATGGCAGAGAGTAAAGCACCCCTCCGATGTCGTTTCAATAGGCGACGAGATAGAAGTTTTCGTTAAGGATATTGATGCCGAGAACGGCAAGATAGCCCTCTCTTATAAAAAGGAAAGCGACAATCCGTGGAATAAGTTCGTTGAAAGCTATGCGGTGGGACAGGATATAGAAGTTACCGTTGTTTCGCTTACATCGTTCGGCGCGTTCGCACAAGTCATTCCGGGCGTTGACGGTCTTATCCATATCTCGCAGATCGCTAATACCAGAGTAAACAGCGTTGGCGACGTTCTGAAAGTCGGCGATAAAGTAATGGTAAAGATCACCGAGATAAACAGCGATACACACCGTATCAGCCTTTCGATAAGAGCGCTTCTCCCCGACGAACCGACGGCTGAAGAAAAACAGGAAACTGCTGAAGAAGTACAGGATACCACCGAAGAAGCTGAGGCAGCAGAGGCTCAGCAGGAAGATACCGCGGCAGATACAGCAGAGGAATAATTCTTTAAGCTTAGGGGGCGTATATTGCGTCCCCCTTTCTATTTTCAAGCTAAAGGTATGGCATACCGAATAATTTTGCCGTGCGTGGCAAAATAATAACAGCTTAAAAATGTCTGAAAGGCGTATAAAATGGAGAATAAAAAATATCAAAGCGCAAAGCGCAAAAAAATAATGAGAACAGTCAGCAAAACGTGCGGCGTGTTAGGTACGCTGCTCTGTTCGCTCATACTTATAATCGTCATAACGGGCTCGGTCTTTGTTACGGCTATAACTATCTATGTCCTCAATTACTTTTCCGATTCAACTTCGGACTATGTTTCTCTTGAAGATATAAACCTTACCTATACTTCAAGAATACTCGCCCCCAACCCCGACTATAACGGCACTAACGAGCAGTGGGAAGTGTACTATACGCTTTCTTCTGAGGGCGACAGAATGATATGGACAGACCTTGAAGATATTTCAAGATATATGATAGATGCCGTAGTATGCTCCGAGGACGAAAGATTCTATGACCATGACGGCGTTGACTTCAAGCGTACATTCGGCGCGTTCGTAAATATCTTCATACCTATATATGAGGGTCAGCAGGGTGGTTCTACCATAACACAGCAGACTATAAAGATTATCACCCACGACGATGCCGCCGACGGCGTTGAAGGCGTTACCAGAAAGATAAGAGAAATATTCCGCTCTATAAATACCGAAAGAACCTATTCAAAGGACGATATTCTGGAAGCGTACCTGAATGTTATATTCTTTGGCAGAGCCGAGGGCTATAACTTTAACGGCGTGCAGGCAGCCAGCAACTTCTATTTTGCAAAAGACTGCAAAGACTTAACGCTTGCGCAGGCTGTAACGCTTACCGCAATAGTAAAGTCGCCTACCGAAAACAACCCCTATTATAATATAGAGAAAAACCGCGACAGAGCGCAGTATATTTTAAGCGCAATGCTTGAAAACGGCGCTATTTCGTCTGATGAGTATTATCAGGCTCTCGCAGACCTTGAATCATTAGTTATCGTAGGCGATATTAACTATTCTACCGAGGGCGAAGCGCTTACATCACAGTCGGCAATATCTTCTTATTTTGTAGATGCCGCAATAAATCAGGCGGTAGAAGAAATAATGGAAACTTACGGCATTGATTACGACACCGCGAACGAGCGCCTCTACAGCGGCGGTTATAAGATATATACCACCGTTGACCTTAATATGCAGCAAAAGCTTGAGCAAGCGTATCTTGACGACAGCAATTTCCAGTCGTATAACTTTGATGGCGACGAACTGTTAAGCTCATTTATATGTATAGACTACAGCGGCAATGTGCTTGCAGTAATAGGCAATAGGGGAGAGAAGACTAACGTCCGCGGCTGGAATAACGCCACCATGGCAGCAAGATCGCCGGGTTCTACCATAAAGCCGATAGCCTCGTATGCGCCTGCAATAGATCAGGATCTCGTAACATGGTCTACACTTCTTAAAGATGAACCTATAGACCTAGCCCCGGAGGGCAGCGATAAACAGCAGCTTTTCCCGAAGAACTATTCCGAGTATGGAGACGACGATCCCCACTGGACAAAACAGAATATGACAGTCGCGAAAATGCTCGAAGAATCTAAAAACACCGGTGCTGCCCAGCTGGTCAGAAAGCTTACTCCGCAGTATTGTTTCAACTTCCTGCAAGGCTCGCTTGGTATAAGTACCCTTGTCGCGATGGACGATGCAGGCAGAAGCGATATTCAGTATGCGCCTATGACAGTCGGCGGTCTTACAAGGGGTATGTATCTTTCGGAACTGGTTTCCGCGTATGAGATTTTCGGCAACGGCGGTATGTATTATGGTCATACGTTTGTTTCGCGTATAACAGACAGAGAAGATAAGGTCATCTACGACCATAACGCTTACGGCACAGCCGCAATAGGTTCTGATACTGCGTATGTCATGAACAGAATGATGACTCAGGTAGTCGAGGGGCCGAACGGTACAGGAGCGGCTGCAAATTTAGATACTGTAGAAGTCGCAGCAAAAACAGGTACTTCCGAAAACTGGCAGGATCTTACCTTTGTTGCCTGCACGCCCGATTATGTCAGCGGCATATGGATAGGCTATGAAAATCCTGAAATAATTGATATGTCTAAATATCAGAATATCGCAAAGATATGGAAAAATGTCTTTGGCGAGATTGCCGACAGTTCACCCAACAAGACCTTCAAACCCGATAATAACGTCCAGCAGCTTGAATATTGCACAAAAACGGGTCTTATAGCATCACCCGACTGTGAATCAAAAGCGACGGGCTATTATAAAACAGATAATATCCCCGAGCAGTGCAAGTCCTGCAAAAAGGCAGATGACAAAAAGCCTGACCAGCAGCAGACAACTACTACCCAGAACAGATAATATCTATATACGCCTTGGCTTATGCTTGGGCGTATGTGTTTGGATGTGTTTTTATGGATAAACTGACATTTTGCTGTCCCTGCCACTTTGGGCTGGAAAGCGTGCTGAAATTTGAGGTAAGCAAAATAGGCGGCGAGAATATCACGGTAAGCGACGGCAAGGTATTCTTTGATGGCGACCGCGATATGACAGCGCGTGCAAACCTTTGGCTGCGCACCGCCGAAAGAGTGCTGATAGTATTAAAGCAGTTCACAGCCGAGAGCTTTCAGCAGCTTATAGACGGCGCGGAGAGTATCCGCTGGGAGGACTATATAGGCAAAAACGATGCGTTCCCCGTAAAGTCAGGCTCGTCACTGCATTCAAAGCTTACCAGCATTCCCGACTGCCAGTCTATAATAAAGAAAGCAATTGTCAACAGACTGCAAAATAAGTATGGCAAAGCACGGCTTGAAGAAAGCGGCAGCGAGCATATAGTAAGGTTTTCTATCTATAAAGATGTCGCAACAATTTTTCTCGATACAAGCGGAGAAGGGCTGCATAAACGCGGCTACCGCAGGCGTTCAAACGGCGCACCTATAAAAGAAACTCTCGCGGCAGGCATCGCAGACCTTGCAAGAGTGAGAGCAGACAGTATCGTGTGCGACCCCATGTGCGGCTCGGGTACTTTTCTTATAGAAAGCGCGTATAAAGCGTTGTCAATAGCGCCCGGCATAAGGCGGCATTTTTCGGCAGAAGGCTGGCAGCAGCTGCCGCAGGAAATGTGGCGCAGGGAGAGGGAAAACGCCAAAGAGCAGATAAACAAGAGCGGCAAATTTTTAGCGCATGGCTCTGATATAGATACCCTGTGCGCAGACCTTTCTCTTGAAAACGCCAAAAAAGCAGGCGTTGCCTCGCGCATTAAGATAGAGAACGTTGACATCAGCAGGTTCAAGCCCGAAAAAGGCGCGATTACGCTGTGCAATCCGCCATATGGAGAAAGAATGCTGGAAATAAAGCAGGCAGAGGAGCTTTATAAAAAAATGGGGCAGGTGCTCCACCCCGATAAAGACAACCCCTGCGTGATAATCTCACCGCACGAGGAGTTTGAGCGGTTCTTCGGCAAAAAAGCCGATAAACGCCGCAATCTATACAACGGCATGATAAAGTGCCAGCTGTTTATGTATTTTAAGTAACGCGCTTACGCGCGGCGCAGGAGCGCACACGTTGCCCCACAGTTCGCAAAACTTTAAATCCCTGTCAAAAAACTAAAAGTTTTCGATCGACCCTTTTTAAGGTTGCTGCTTTCGCAGCGCGCAGGAGCGCGTTCACCGTTCCACTGTACGCAAAGGTTTTAAACCTTGTCAAAAAACTAAAAGTTTTCGGTCAAGCCTTTTTCAAAAGGCTTGCGGGGGTATGGGGGCAGAGCCCCCGAAAACACAACGTGCGCTCTGCAAGAGGTGAATTAGAAAACAGTTCGGTGAACTGTTTTCTAAGAGGAGAGGCTCTGCAAGAGAGAGCCTCTCCTATGAGAAGACCTAGCTATTTCTCCTGCGCGCGCTTGCGTGCGCAATAGCTTTGTTAAAAGTTTGCACTGTTTACTTGTTAAGAAATTTTCACATTGTACGGCGTTCCAGAATGGAACGCGAAAAGAGAGCGTTGCGCTACAACTAGGGGAGGCTCAGCTTTTAGAAGCAATATAACTAGAAGCAAGAAGCAAAAAATTGCTTTTTACAATTTAGCACAATTTTTTCAAAACGCTCATCTTGCCTCTTGCCTCTAGGTAAACCGCAGAAATTGCAAGCACGCGCAAACTTCGCAAAACCGTTTCTAACTTCTAGCCTCTAATAGCGCAACTTATAATTTATCATATAAACATATTTCAGAATATAAACACACAATGCAGGAGGTAACTTATGAATATCCCCGAAATATTCGCAAAAGACGTTTTCAACAGCGCAGTAATGGAAAAACGTCTTCCTAAAGATGTCTACAGAGCGCTGAGAGAGACCATCGACGAGGGCAAATCGCTAGATATTTCTACCGCCAACGTTATAGCAGCCGCCATGCGCGACTGGGCAGTAGAAAACGGCGCGACCCACTATACCCACTGGTTCCAGCCGATGACAGGCATAACTGCCGAAAAGCACGACAGCTTTATCGCCCCCACCGACGATGCCCACGTTATAATGGAGTTCTCTGGCAAAAAGCTCATCAAAGGCGAGGCTGATGCATCTTCTTTCCCATCGGGCGGTCTGAGGGCGACCTTTGAAGCCAGAGGTTATACCGCATGGGATCCCACTTCCTATGCGTTCATAAAGAACCATACGCTGTGCATACCAACGGCTTTCTGCTCTTACGGCGGTGATGCCCTAGATAAAAGAACGCCGCTGCTTCGGTCTATGGAAACGCTTAACAAAGCCGCGCTAAGGGTACTAAAACTTTTAGGCAGCGATGCCAAGCGCGTTATACCCTATGTCGGCGCAGAGCAGGAGTATTTTCTCATAGACAGAGAAATGTACTCAAAGCGCAAAGACCT
>CANRIA010000012.1 GCA_947630555.1 uncultured Clostridia bacterium | reverse complement strand
GACATTTACGAGAGGGCGACGGCGCACGGGATATTCACGCTGCAAAAGCCCATTTCGCGGTCGATGTTCACGGTATCTCTGGGGTGGATGTGCGCTCTGCGCGAGCGCTTGCGCAAGTTTGAGAAGAAAACGCAGACGATTGAAGAAAAGATGAGCGAAATAAGGCTTGTAAACCGCGCAAAATGGCTGCTGATGACCGAGCTTAAGATGGAAGAACCCGATGCGCACAGGTACATTGAAAAGCAGGCAATGGACAGGAGCATTACCAAAAAAGCCGTGGCAGAGGAGATAATAAGTTCGTACTCATAACTCATAAATAGAAAAGAAGCCGTTAATGGCTTCTTTTTTGGTGTGTATATATTGTTGCTGCTTTCGCAGCTAACCTGCGGAGCAGAATTAGTGAATAGTGAATATTGAATAACGAATAGTTAATAGATAAGGTGCGGCTTACGCCGCGAATTTTAAAAGTTTTATGTACCAACACAGATAGTATGTGTGTTAGATGTTTTTTTATATTCCCAACCCACATACCGCCCAAAAAGGAAATACGCTGGCAGAATATTCTTCCAGCGTCGTGGAAAGGTGAACAGAGGTTATGGGGCGAAGTCTTGCCTCTTGCTTCTCGTTATCTTGCTTCTAATAGGTGAGCCTCCCCTATGAAAAGACCTTATCTCTCTTTCCGCGTTCCATTATGGAACGCCGTACAAAGTAAAAAGTTCTATAAACAAATAAAAAAAGTATCACCCAACCGCAAGCCGCCCCAAGAGAGAGCGCTGGCAGAATATTCTTCCAGCGTCGTGGAAAGGTGAACAGAGGTTATGGGGCGAAGTCTTGCCTCTTGCTTCTCGTTATCTTGCTTCTAATAGGTGAGCCTCCCCTATGAAAAGACCTTATCTCTCTTTCCGCGTTCTCTCAGAGAACGCCAAACCAAGTGAGAAGCCCTAACTTCTTGCCTCTTGCCTCTATCTAAACCGCAGTCAGGGCAAGCACACGCAAACGCCGCAAAACCATTTCTAACCTCTAACTTCTCACTTCTAACCTCTAGCAGCGAACGCCGTGCAAAGTAAAAAGTTCATAACAAGTAAAATACGCGAAAGTTGTGGCACGCTCAAAATGAGAAGATAACCAAACTACAGTGGGGCGGTGAACGAAAAAAGCCCGTCACACCGTAAGGTGTGCGCCGCCGACCGTTTATGGCGGCGAGGGCTTTTAGATGTTCGCTTTGTTGTTAAGCATGGAAGAAGCCTCGAAGAGGGTTCTTCGGCACTTGACCGGCTGCTTGTCAGGCGGTCAACGTGTGCGCTCCTGCGCTGCGCGTAAGCGCAATTATTATAGTTTAAAATATTTTCTTCTCCATTCCCACGCACTGAAATACCCCGTTTTGCTTTGCGCCCTCGCCTGTGCGCGCGTACCCCAGCTTTTCATAAAAGCCCACCGCCTCAACACGGCTGTCGATAACTATCTTTTTATACCCCAGCGTTTTTATCCACTCCTCCGCCTGCCGCACTGCCATTTTGCCAAGCCCCTTGCCGCGGTATTCGGGCAGAACTACCACCCTGCCCAGCGTTACGGCGTTTTCGCCCACCTCGTAAAAACGGCAGGTGGCAACGGGGTAGCCGCCGTCCAGCAGCACTATGTATTTCGTGCCGTCGCAGTCGTGCTCGTCAAATTCCTCGCGCAATGATATGCCGCACTGTCGGTTCATGCCCTGCACCCTCACCGAGTACGCCCCAGCGCGCTGCCACTCCTCCTGCGCACGCATGACTTCTATGTTCATCTAAACATCTCCTTTTTTACTTGTCAACTATCGGCAGCCATATCTGACTTTTGTAATCCTCCGCCGTCATGTCGCCGCTCGGGTATGCCTCTATGTCCATTTCATAGGTCGGCTGATGATCCGAAACGGGCAAAAATTCCGCCGAGATCTCGTGCCACAGATCTTGTATTGCTTTCGGCATCGCGCCCGTGCATTCAAATTTCAGCCAAGTTCTTTTGGGTATAACGCTTACACGAAAGCCCTCCGGCGCGGCGGTGTCGGGAGAACACTGAACCGCAATGGCGTAATCAAAATGCTCGTTATCGCTATGACCGTTTCCATAGCAAATGCCGAAAACGTATGTCCTGTCAAGAGCGTATTGAAGCAGAGTTTCAATAGTCCCGTCACGCAGCGATTTATCCCAGAACTCCGGGATAGTGTTTTGCTCGTCCGCGACCTGCTGCCGCTCGACCTTTTCCAGTACCGTGAATGATTCTTTTACAACAATTTCGTAATTCATAGAATTACCGCCTTTCAATATGATCTGCACTTTAAGGCGGGAAAACGACCGCAGTCGGGCATTACTTCTCTTTGCCTGCGACGGCGCAACACCGTGAAAACGCGTGAACGCCCTTGCAAAACTTTCGGGCGAGGCAAAACCGTATTTAAAAGCCACATCAATGACCTTTGTGCCTGTTTTAGCAAGCTCGTCTCCTGCAAGGGTCAGCCGCCTGCTGCGAATGTATTCGCCTACTGTAATACCACAAAGAATATAGAATATCTTCTGAAAATAGTGTGGCGATAAAGCCGCCTGCCGTGCGATCTGCCCGAGGTCAAGCTCCTGCGTTATATTTTCTTCAATGTAGTCTATAGCCTTCTGAATACCCTCCGCAAGTCCCATTTTTCGCCATCCTTTCAGTGCAGTTATATTGTACCATAAAAACGCGGCGGTTTCATGACAATTTGTGCTTTGTTGTGTTAGTACTATTATAATACAAAACCGCGCAAATGTCTACTGCTTGTAATGCGGCGAAAAATATGTTATACTATTTATATATACACTTATACACTTTGGGGGAGGCACTATGAACAACATAAAAATGCGCATTATAGCCGTTTTAATCCTGCTGGCGGCGGTGATGTTCTCCGGCTGCGGCAACAGCGGCAATACTGCAAATTCTGCAAATGTGACTTCTAAAGCTTCGGTAACAACTGTAACTGCGGCAAGCATGTCCGGCACTGCGGCGACCACGCCAACCACCACAAAGGCAGAAAAAGAAACGCGAGCCGATGAGCATGGAAACGCTCCTGCGCGCGACGGGTATTATTACGATGTGGAAAACGTGGTTTTGTATCTTGAAGAATACGGCGAGCTGCCGCCCAACTACATAACCAAAAAAGAGGCTGAGGCTCTGGGCTGGAGCGGCGGTTCGGTCGAGGATTATAAAGAGGGCGCGGCTATCGGCGGCGACCGCTTTGGCAACTACGAGGAGCTTTTGCCCGAAGCTGACGGGCGCAAGTACACCGAGTGCGACATTGACACCGACGGCTACCCTTCGAGGGGTTCGCGCAGGCTGGTTTTTTCAAACGACGGGCTGTATTTTTATACTTCCGACCACTATGAGAGCTTCTCGGAAGTGACTGTTACGAAAGACGGTGATGTGATATGGTAAACGATGAGAGCCGCATAACGCTTGACTGCCGTATGTTTTTTGAGCGCGGCGCGGCGCACGAATATCTTGCAGAAAAACTGGCTTTGCCCGAATATTACGGCAGGAATCTTGATGCGCTTTACGACTGCCTGAGCGGAATTAAAGGCGAGATAGTTTTTATTCACGCAGATGAGATCGACGGCGGCTATGCCGGAAAGATCCTTCGTGTTTTTGAAGATGCTAAAGAGCAGTATCACGGGCTTGTGATAAAATACGAAACCGAGGACGGACAGTCATGAAAAAGCGAGAAACAATGCTTAAACTCTTGCTGTCGTTCTGCGAACTTGCGCTGGTCGGCATATGCACTGTGATAGCGCTTCTCTCGCCGATAGAAACCACCGCGGTGAAGATAGCAGGCTCGTTTGTGTCGGTCGCGATAGTGAGCTTGGCGGCGTGGTTTTTTCCGCTGAGGTTTTACATATTCGCGCTTGTATTTCACTTCTTTGCTGCGCCGCTGGGCTCGGTGATAAATCTGTACAAATATCTGGGCTGTTATGACAGGATAGTACACTACCTCAGCGGCATAATTCTGGCGGAGGCAGGGTTTATACTGATAAGCCGCATATTCAAAAAGCGCGGTATGAAAAACGACATCACGGTGATGCTGATGTTCGCGTTTTTCTTCTCGGCGGCGTGCGCAGGCTTTTGGGAGATATACGAGTTCACTGCTGATAATCTTCTGCACATTGATATGCAGGGCAGCAACACAAACACCATGGGTGACATAGTTTCGGGCGTGCTGGGCGCTGCGACATATACCGCGGTAAACTTTATATATTTTAAACGCAATAAAAACGCTGGTCTCATTTAAAAGATCAGCGTGATTTTTTATACTGAAAATCGTGGGTTATCTACAGTGCCTGCTTTTCTTTTGGGGAAAACCTTTCTGAAGAAAGGTTTTCCCCATACCCCTTTCCAAAGACTTTTCCATTGTTTTTGGCGAGGGGTAATTTTTCTTTATAAAGCAGCAATAAATTGTAAACTTCAAGTGTATTAAACAGTATAATTACCCCTCGCCAAAAATATAGAAGTTTTAGTGAGGGGGCTTGGGGGACGACCCTTTTCCAAAAGGGTCTCCCCCAACAGCAAAGTAGGTATAGTAAACAAACCCACGGTTTATCAGTCTAAAGATTTCATGGTAGGGAAGAGGAGGACGTCGCGGATAGCGGGGGAGTTTGTTAGAAGCATAACGAGTCTGTCGATGCCGTAGCCTATGCCGCCTGTGGGGGGCATACCTATCTCCAGCGCGTGGAGGAAATCCTCGTCTATGCGGTTGGCTTCCTCGTCTCCCTGCGAGAGCAGTTTTTCCTGCTCTACAAATCTTTCTCTCTGGTCAACGGGGTCGTTGAGCTCAGAATAGGCGTTACACATTTCCCAGCCGTTTATATAAAGTTCAAATCTTTCTACCTTTTCGGGATCGTCGGGCTTTTTCTTGGTAAGCGGCGATATTTCTATCGGGTGATCCATAATAAACGTTGGCTGCAAGAGGTGTTCCTCGGCAAATTCTTCAAAGAACAAATTCAGAATATCGCCCTTTTTATGCCGCTGTTCATACTCTACATGGTGCTCGTCGGCTATCTTTCTTGCCTGCTCCAGCGTTTCGATCTCATCAAAATCTACGCCCGAATACTTTTTTACAGCTTCGGTCATGGTAAGTCTTTCAAACGGTTTGCCGAAATCTATTTCCAGTTCGCCGTACTTGACAATATCGCTGCCGCAGACTTCTCGTGCCAAATATCTGAACATACTTTCGGTAAGTTCCATCATGCCGTGGTAGTCAGTATACGCCTGATAGAGTTCCATAAGGGTAAACTCGGGGTTGTGGCGTGCATCTACGCCCTCGTTGCGGAAAACTCTGCCTATTTCATACACTCTTTCAAGACCGCCGACTATAAGTCTTTTGAGATAAAGCTCAAGAGAAATACGCAGCTTTATATCCTCGTTAAGGGCGTTATAGTGGGTATCGAAAGGTCTGGCAGCCGCACCGCCTGCGTTTGAAACGAGCATGGGTGTTTCGACTTCCATAAAGCCTCTGCCGTCTAAAAATCTGCGAATTGAAGCGATAATTTTAGAGCGCTTTACGAAGGTATCGCGCACCTGCGGATTACAGATGAGGTCTGTATATCTTTGGCGGTAGCGCATATCCTGATTTTTAAGACCGTGCCACTTTTCGGGCAGAGGTGCAAGCGATTTTGAAAGCAGTGTTATACCTGTGGCGTGCAGCGAAATCTCGCCCCTGCGAGTACGGAAGACAAAGCCTTCAACGCCTGCTATATCGCCTATATCCCACTTTTTGAAGTCGGCAAAATTTTCTTCGCCTATTTCATTAAGGCGGACATAGACCTGTATTCTGCCCTTGGCGTCTAAAAGGTCTATAAAATTAGCCTTGCCCATATCGCGGCGTGACATAATTCTGCCTGCCAAACGAATGGTAGTTCTTTCGGCTTCAAGCTTTTCTTTCAAAAGCTGCTCATCTTCGCCGCACTGCTCTTTTACGCGCGCTTCTACTGCTTCATACTCTGCTTTGGAGGCGGCGGTATTTGTTGTAACGTCGTACTTTGTAACTGCGAACGGGTCTTTGCCTGCGGCTTTAAGGTCGCTCAGCTTATCCATTCTTATCTTCTTATAGGTATTTAATTCCTCGGCGGTAAGCTCTTCCTCTTCGGGGAGGATCTGCTCGCTGATGTCACTCATTTATTTCCTTCCTTTCGTTTCTCTCGAAACTTCCATAACTTCAAATTCTACTATTCCCATAGGGGTATTTACGTCAAACACGTCTCCTACTTTGGAATGCATGGCGGCTCTGCCGACGGGAGATTCATCGGATATTATGCCGTTTTCGGGGTCGGATTTTGAAGATGAATCTATTATATACGTTTCAAGTGAGCCGTCGCTGCGGTCTT
Organism: uncultured Clostridia bacterium; assembly: GCA_947630555.1. Classification (GTDB taxonomy): domain Bacteria; phylum Bacillota; class Clostridia; order Oscillospirales; family Ruminococcaceae; genus UBA7477. Next base: position 54,038 of record CANRIA010000012.1, on the reverse strand, counting down.
TAAGGACTACGCGAGAGCCAAGATTGACTTCATTTTCGTTAATATCGCTCTCGTTGACTATTACAGCAATGCTGAGCTGATATTCTTTTTCTTTTATCTCGCTTTCGAGGGCTGCCTGCTCGTCTTTAGCGGCATCGTACTCGGCATTTTCCGAAAGGTCGCCGAACGAACGGGCTTCTTTAAGTTTTTCTGCCACCTCGCGTGATCTGACGGTCTTTAAATATTCAAGATCGTCTACGAGATCCTGATAGGCTTCTTTTGTAAACAGCTTTTTATTTTCGGGCATATATAACACTCCTTATTATAAATTACTTACTTTCTGTATACGGGCAGTTTATTTGCCGCCACGTTCTGTGCAAAGCCGTCGGAAAGAGGCATGAACATAAGGTGCATTCCGCGTGCGAAGGGTGCGGCTATTTCTGCTACCTTCTGGAACGTTTCCCTCATGGTATCTCTGCTGTCCTGACTGTCTATTATGAACATAAGGCTTTTTGCCTGATTTTTTCTTTCAAGTATAAACACAAACAGCTGATCTACTCTGCCGTACTCATCGAGCTTTTCTCTTATAGTATCTATAAAGCCGTCGGGGTATCTTCCCGGAATTGTGACTTTGACCTGCTCGTTGGGCTTGGGAGTATACACTTCTGAATCTGCCATTTTTGAGAGGATAGTTCTCGGCACGGCAAAATTGTTGGTGAACGGGTCGATAACTATGCCTTCAATTCCGTTGTCAGGGTCAGTAAAAGCTGACATGAGCATTACGACGTTCATGACAAGATAGCTGTCAGTAGCTATTATGCCGGTATTTTTTTCGCTGTCTATCTCCGCGGCAGAGGTAAAGACCGCAATGTACTTTTTGCCGTCGCTGTTTTTGAGGACGTGCAGATTAAAGCTTCTCTTGTTTTCAAGAGCGACTTTGCCGTCTTCTTTTTCAACGGCTTCGGTGTTTTCGATCATTCTTGCAGGGCAAATAAAGTTACCCGTTTGAATGAGCCTTGCCACATGATTGAATTTTTCGTCGGATCTGTCCTGTTTGAGATCCTGTATTGCAGCTACAAGCGCTTCGTTATCGACTTTTAACTGCTGGTTGCTGTTTAATTCCGTCATAAGTTTTATACTCCTTTTTTGATAGTTTTATTTTTGTGGGGTTTCACCCCACACCCCACAAGCCTTTTGAAAAAGGCTTGACCGAAAACTTTTAGTTTCTTGACAAGATTTTATCATTAGCGCAAAAGTTGAAATTACAATTTCTTGCCTCTTGCTTCTAATCGTAAACCGCAGAAATGGCAAGTTAGCGCGAACGTTGAAAAAACATTTCTAACTTCTAACTTCTAACTTCTTACCTCTAGCAGCGGCGCGCCTGCCGTATTTGTGGGGTTTCACCCCACACCCCACGACCCTTTTGAAAAAGGGTCGATCGAAAACTTTTAGTTTCTTGACAGGGGTTATAACCTTTGCGTACTGTGGAGCGGTGAAGGAAAAAAGCCCGTCACACCGCAAAGTGTGCGCCGCCGACCGTTTTTGGCGGCGAGGGATTTTTTCTGCACTTGCCAGACTGTTCACAGTCTGGCAATGTGTGCGCTCCTGCGCTGCGCGTAAGCGCAATTATTAAGCAACGAACAAACGTTGAAGTTACAACTTCTTGCTTCTTGCTTCTTATCTTCTTGCCTCTAGTAGGCTTTCCCCCATAGAACCATTTTATCCGCCGGTTTTCCGCAGCAGACACAGGTATCGGCTATATGCTCCTGCTCGTTGGGTATGCAGCGCGAGCCTGCGCCGGTAAGCTCTTTTACCTTGTCCTCGCATTCCTCGCTGCCGCACCACATAGCCTTGATAAAGCCGTCGCCGTTTTCTTCAAGCACTTTCTTCATTTCATCGGTACTCGTGCATTTATATGTTCTTCTCTCACGGTTTTCTTCCGCCTTTTTATACATACCCTGCGGAATCTCTTTTTCAAGAAGTTCTGCAACGGTATCGGCAAAATCAGCAAGAGCTACATCTCTCTTCTTGCCGCTGTATCTTACGGCGCAGACACACCTATTGTTTTCAATATCCTTAGGGCCTATCTCAATACGCAGCGGAACGCCTTTCATCTCATACTCTGCAAACTTCCAGCCGGGTGAGTTTTCGCTGTCGTCAAGCTTTACACGAAGACCCTGCGCTTTAAGTATCTGCAAAAGCTCGTTCGCTTTTTCCAGAACGCCTTCTTTATGCTGTGCAACGGGCACTATAACTACCTGCACAGGCGCGACATCAGGCGGCAGTACAAGACCGCTGTTATCGCCGTGTGTCATGATAACCGCGCCTATAAGTCTGGTAGTCATACCCCAGGAGGTCTGGTGGGGATATTTAAGGGTATTATCTTTATCTGTATACTGAATATTGAAAGCCTTTGCAAAGCCGTCGCCGAAATAGTGCGAAGTGCCTGCCTGCAAAGCCTTGCCGTCGTGCATAAGGGCTTCTATAGCGTATGTTGCCACCGCCCCTGCGAACTTATCGCTCTCGGTCTTTCTGCCTTTAACAACGGGCATACACAGGTGCTTTTCGCAAAACTCGGCATACACATCGAGCATTTTTTCGGTTTCTGCAATTGCTTCTTCGGCGGTGGCGTGAATGGTATGACCCTCCTGCCACAAAAATTCTCTGGAGCGCAAAAACGGACGTGTAGTTTTTTCCCACCTTACAACGCTTACCCACTGGTTATAAAGCTTGGGGAGGTCGCGGTAGGAATGCACAATATTTGCATAATGCTCGCAGAAAAGAGTTTCGGAAGTGGGGCGGACACAAAGTCTTTCTTCAAGTTTTTCGCTGCCGCCGTGCGTTACCCATGCAACTTCGGGCGCGAAGCCTTCTACATGGTCTTTCTCTTTCTGCAAGAGGCTTTCGGGTATGAACATAGGCATACAGACATTCTCGTGACCTGTTGCCTTGAACATACCGTCAAGTATTTTCTGAATATTTTCCCATATTGCGTAGCCGTAGGGGCGAATGACCATACAGCCCTTTACGCTGGTATACTCAACAAGCTCAGCTTTTTTGCATATATCGGTATACCACTGCGCGAAATCGTCGTCCATAGAGGTGATAGCCTCTACCATTTTACCGTTGTTTTTTGCCATGCTTTTTATCAACTCCGTAAATGTCTGTATTGTAAATCTTATAGTTTGGGTCGAAGTCATCTTCCTTGCTTGCATCAAAAATGCCGCGGACTTCGTCGTCTTCTTTAGGTTCTTCGGGCTTGCGGTGCTTGTCCACAAATTTTGCGATATACGGCGTTGCGACTGCCGCCAAAGCTATCAGCACCATTACTATAACAGCCTTTACTGCAAACGCGCCGATCGCCGACCATTTGCCTGCCAGCAAGGTAATTTTAAAGATACTCATTTTGTTATTTTATCCTTGCCGCCCATATACATTCTGAGAGGTTCGGGGATATTTATGCTGCCGTCGGCGTTGAGGTTATTTTCAAGGAAAGCTATAAGCATTCTTGGCGGAGCGACAACTGTATTATTAAGGGTATGGGCGAGATATTTTTCGCCGTTTTCGCCCCTTACGCGAATACCCAGTCTTCTTGCCTGTGCATCGCCGAGGTTGGAGCAGGAGCCGACTTCAAAATACTTTTTCTGCCTTGGCGACCACGCTTCAACGTCGCAGCTTTTTACTTTAAGGTCGGCAAGGTCGCCTGAGCAGCATTCGAGCGTTCTTACGGGAATATCAAGCGTGCGGAAGAAATCGACTGTATTCTGCCACAGCTTATCGAACCACATCATGCTGTCTTCGGGCTTGCATACGACTATCATTTCCTGTTTTTCAAACTGGTGTATGCGGTAAACGCCGCGTTCCTCAATGCCGTGCGCGCCGACTTCTTTTCTGAAACACGGCGAATAGCTTGTGAGGCAGTAGGGCAGCTTGCTCTCATCGAGTATGCTGTCGATAAATCTGCCTATCATGGAATGTTCGGAAGTACCGATGAGATAAAGGTCTTCGCCCTCTATTTTATACATCATGTTTTCCATTTCTGCAAAGCTCATAACGCCGGTAACTACCTCGCTGCGGATCATATAGGGCGGTATGAAGTAGGTAAAGCCGCGGTCTATCATGAAATCTCTTGCATACGAAAGAATAGCGGAGTGGAGGCGCGCGATGTCGCCCATGAGGTAATAGAAGCCGTTGCCGCTGGTTTTTCTGGCGGCATCGAGGTCTATGCCATTCAGGTTCTCCATAATGTCAACGTGGTAGGGCACTTCAAAGTCTGGCACTTTTGGTTCGCCGAAGCGTTCGCGCTCTACATTTTCGCTGTCGTCCTTGCCGATGGGAACGCTGCTGTCTATTATATTTGGCAAAACGAGCATTATTTTGCGGATATCAGCCTCAAGCTGCACTTCTTTTTCCTCTAAAGAAGCGAGCTCCTCGGCGGCGGCTTTTACCTGCGCTTTTACGTTTTCAGCTTCATCTTTCTGACCTTTTGCCATAAGACCGCCTATCTGTTTGCTGAGGACGTTGCGCTGATTTCGCAGCTCGTCGCAGCGTGTTTTGGCGGCGCGGTACTCAGCATCGAGCTTTATGACCTCGTCGACCATTGGGAGTTTTTCGTCCTGAAATTTTTTCCTGATGTTTTCTTTTACAACGTCAGGGTTGTTTCTTAAAAATTTGATGTCCAGCATTTTTACAACGACCTTCCTGTTTTTCTCTTGGGGGAACCCTTTCTGAAGAAAGGTTATCCCCCAAGCCCCTTTCCAAAGACTTTTAATGTTATTGTATATAAACTAAACGCAGTCAACGTTTTTTAACGAATGTTGGTACTGAAAATTTTGCGCGGCGCTGCTAGAAGTTAGAGGTAAGATGTTAGAAGTTAGAAATGTTTTTTAAAACTCTTGCGACAGTTTTTCATACATGCGATTTACAAGAGGCAAGAGGCAAGATGTTAGGATTTCCTCACACTGTTTGGCGTTCCAGAATGGAACGCGGCAAAAGAGCTGAGGTCTTCTCAAAGGAGAGGCTCACCTATTAGAAGCAAGATAACTAGAGGCAAGAGGTTAGATGAGCATTTTGAAAAATCTGCGCAAAGCTATAAAAAGCAATTTCTTGCTTCTTGCCTCTATCTGAACCGCAGAAATAGCAAGCACGCGCAAAAGCCATAAAACCGTTTCTAACTTCTAACTTCTCACTTCTAACCTCTAATAGCGGAGCGCACGCTGTGTTTCGGGGACTCTGCCGGCGGTCGCTTGCGAACGCTACGACCCATATGACCCTTTTGAAAAAGGGTCAATCGAAAACTTTTGGTTTCTTGACAATTTTAAAATACGCGGCGTAAGCCGCTCCTTAACTATTCACTATTCATTATTCACTATTCACTATTTTGCTGTGCAAGCAGCAAAATTACCCTTCAACTTCCGTACTCACTGCGAGCCGTGAGGCGAAACTTTTAAGCTCTTCCATGCTCTTGAACTCTATCTCCAGCCGTTGCGCGCCGCCCTTTTGCTGCTTTACCTTTACCGCTGCGCCCGTCAGCTTCTTCATTGCTATCTCCAGCTCGCTGACATACGGGTCTTTGCTGACAAAACCCTTTGCCTGCGGCTTTTTCGGCTCTTTGCTCTCGGCTGCAAGCATTGCCTCAAGCGCGCGGACGGTCAGTTTTTCTTCCGCTGCCCTTTGTGCCATTGCGGCACACTTTTCTTTATCCGCTACCCCGGCGAGCACCTTTGCGTGACCTACCGAAATATCGCCATTTGACAGCATTTTTTGCACGCTTTCGGGCAGCTCCAGCAGCCTCAGCGAATTTGCGACGACCGAGCGCGGTTTTGACACCCTTTCGGCTATTTGCTCCTGTGTCATGGAAAATTCTTTCGACAGGCGCTTATAGCCTGCGGCTTCTTCTATGGGGTCAAGGCTCTCTCTTTGCAAATTCTCAATAAGTGCAAACTGCGCACATTGCAGGTCGTCAAGCTCCCTGACTATTGCAGGGACTTCCTTTATTCCTGCTTTCATTGCTGCTCGCCACCGCCGCTCTCCTGCGACTATTACATAGCTATCGCCGTTTTTTCGCACAATTATCGGCTGCAGCATTCCGTGCTGCTGCAAGGACTGCGAAAGCTGATCTATTGCATCTTCATCAAAATTCTTTCTTGGCTGTTTTCTGTCGGGCTCGATAAGCGAAGTTCTGAGCATATTTACGCCATTATCTTCTGTTTTATCACTATTTTCGATATTTTCATCGGCTGTTAATTCTTCGCCTTCATCATAAAGTTCAAGCAGGGCGTTAAGACCTTTTCCCAGTTTCTTCTTTTTCATGCGCTAATTTTTCACCGTACCTTTTTCCCGTTTAAGAATTTCTTTTGCGAGTTCTTCATAGGCTTTTGCGCCTTTGGACTTTTTATCGTAATACATTATAGGCATACCAAAGCTGGGAGCTTCTGAAATGGCTACGCTGCGCGGTATTACGGTACTAAAGACATCTTTTTTGAAATATTTATCTACTTCCGCAGCTACCTGTTCTGTAAGCTTATATCTGCTGACATACATAGTATACAGTATGCCCTCGACCTTTAAATTTGGGTTGCTGCTTTTGTGTATTCTTTTAATAGTATCCATAAGTTCCGAAAGACCCTCGAGCGACAAAAATTCGCACTGAATAGGTATCAAAGCGGAATCTGCTGCGGTTAAAGCATTTACTGTAATAATATCGAGCGACGGTGCGCAGTCTATAAGCACAAAGTCATAATCATCGCGCACATCGGCAAGCTGTTTTTTAAGAAAGTTTGCTCTGTCTTTTTCATCTATAAGCTCAACTGCTGCGCCTGCTAAATCTTTAGTGGCAGGGATTATACTTATTCCGCGAAACTGCGTTGAAACTACTGCTTCAAACGCTTTGCACTGCTCTACAAGAACATCATAAGAGGTATAGCGTATACTTTTTTTGGAAACGCCGAGGCTGGTGGTGGTGTTGCCCTGCGGATCGAGGTCGATAATAAGCACTTTTTTGCCTTTAAGACCCAGCGCTGCCGCGAGATTTACGACGGTGGTGGTCTTGCCCACGCCGCCTTTCTGGTTTGAAACGGCGATCACTCTGCCCAACTGCCACACCTCTTTCCAAAACAATATTACATTTTATTATACTACATTTCAGTCAAATAGTCAAGAGCGGAGGTAAACAAAGTACAAAATCTTACTATATACTATAATAGTATATTGACATAATATGCATAAAATTATAAAACGAGCCGGAGAAGTGCTCTCCGGCCGGGGTATTAGCTTTAATTAAAACTCTATTTTTGAATACAAACCGCTGCCGAGTTCCATGGTATCTTCGGGCTTGGGCTTTTTATAGTCTTTTTCAAAAGATGTAGAAATATCGAGGCTTTTTACGGGTCTTTGACGTCTGCCGCCGTTTCTTCTGCCGCCTCTGCGGTCATCGCCCCTTCTCTCTCTTCTCTCGGTAGAGCTTATGAGCACTTTTCTATAGGGTTCTTCGCCGATGCTCTTAGATGTAACGCCCTCTATCTCTGAAACTGTAGCGTGCACAATTCTTCTCTCATAGGGGTTCATGGGCTCTAAAGCGGAAGTTCTGCCGTTTTTCTTAACGCCCTCGGCTATTTTCTTGGTAAGGTCAATAAGGTACTGCTTTCTTTTCTCTCTGAATCCGCAGCTGTCGATAGAAATTCTATAATATTCCTTATTTATTTTATTGCAGGCGAGGGAAGAAAGATACTGCAAGGCATCTAAAAGCTCGCCTTTTTTGCCGATAAGCTCTTCAAAGCCTTCGGCAACTATTTCAAACTTAACGCCTTCTTCGCTCTCGTCGGTCTCGATAGCTGCATTTTCAACGCCCATATCGCGAATTATTGCCATTATATAGCCTTTTGCGATGTCTGTCTTGGTTTCCTCATAGCCTGCCTTTATTTTAGCATCGCCTTTTGTTTTGCCAAACAGACCTTTTTTTGGTTCTTCAATCACTTCGACTGTGATCCTGTCCTGCGATACGCCAAATTCCTCGGCTGCCATTTGCCTGGCTTCTTCAACTGTTTTTGCGGTAAATTCCTTTGTTACCATAACTCTTTACACTCCTTTTTCTTCATAACAACATATTTTAACGGCTTTCATCAGTCTTCGTAGTATTCATCGCCGTACTTTTCTGCCATACGCTTTCTTGCTTCATTGAGTTTCTTTCTTTGCAGCTCTTTGAGTTCCGCTTTTGAAAGCTCTTTCTTTTCTGAAGGTTCATCGTCGTCATCGTCGTCGTCTTTTTCGTTATAGAAGCTGAGGCGTTTTGCAACTTCAGCAGAAGTGCCGTCGGCATTTTGCATCTCAAGCATTCTCTGCATCATGGTTTTACGTCTCTTTTTATTTTTCTCCATATCCTTATCTACCATTCTGCCTATTCTTTCAGGCGTATAGACAAGATTGAGGACTATTATCTGCACGAGAGAGAATATTCCAGAATATATCCAGTAAATACCAAGTCCCGCAGGGAAACCGAAAGCTATGAACAGCGAGAACAGGGGCATTACGTACATCATCATCTTCATGCCGCCGCCCATTTGCACGGAAGGGTTGTTTTTCTTTGTAAAATAGTTTGAAACAAAAGTACAAACAAGCTGTGTTACAAATGATATTATAGGTATTAAAATCGTAATATTCTTAGTGCTGGGGTATACGCCGAGACCGAAGCCCAGCAGTGTATAGTTAAAGTCCTCGACTTCGCTGACAAGTTTGCTGTCTATCTTTTCAAAAGGCAGGGTAAAGCCGTCTTTTATGATATTTATCACAACAAGCTCGGGTCTGGCGCGAAGCTGTTTTGAAACCTTGCTGTCGTCTATCATATAGCTATAGAGGGAGCTGCCCTCATCTCTGTACATCATAAGAGCCTCTACAGCACTTGTTATCTGCTCTTTTGAAGAATATTTTTTATCATTGACCTCGGCTTCTTTGATAGAAGAAGTGGTTTTGAAGTCATACTCCTTGCCGTCCTTATCGGTGACTTTATTTTCGTTAAGGGCGGTTATCATGGTATTTTTTTCTTCATCTGAAAGTTCGCCGTTATTATCTGCATCATACATAGCGACAAGCTGCTCGAAGTCTATCTCGTTATCTTTTATATCATAACATACCGTATAAAGCGAAGACACGACGTTTGATGCTCTGTCTATATGACCGTTGTCTATATCGTTAAGAACATAATATATAGGCTGATACACGACATTTATAAGAGAGAAAAGCACGAGCATTGAGATTATCATAGGCAGGCAGCTGCCGGCAGGGCTTACGCCTTCTTTGGCATAAAACTCGGCGAGCTTTTGCTGCATTTGCTCGTTATTCTTGCCGTACTTTTTCTTTATCTTCTCAATTTCGGGCTGGTATCTTTGCATTTTTGCGGTGCTCTTTTGCTGCTTTATCTGGAGCGGCAAAAGTATTATCTTTATAAGAATAGTAAACGCAAGCAGTGCAAGACCGTAGTCTTTGAGCACTTTATAGCAAAGTTCCATAAGTAATCCCAGAGGGATAGCTATCAATCTGAACATTATTATCTTCTCCTGAATTTTGTATAAAAGCTGCCGAAAAGTTTATATTCTTCGGGCACGGGATCATAGCCGCCTTTTGACCAAGGGTTGCACCTCAGCAGTCTCCACACCGAAAGAATAGTGCCCTTTATTACGCCGTGTTTTTCATAAGCCTGCAAAGCATAGGCAGAGCAGGTGGGGTAATATTTACAGCAGGGCTTTAATTTTAAGGGGCTTATAAATTTTCTGTAAAACCGAACTGGCAGCTGAAATAATTTTCTTAGCATTTTTTTATTTTTTATTTCTTATTATCGGCATTTGCGGCGCTGTTTACCAAGGGTATCACTCTTTTCATGATAAACCACTCAACATCGCCTGACTTTTTTTCAAGTATCTCTTTTCTTGCGACAAAAACCATATCATAGCCTATAGGAATATATTTTTCGCACTTTCTGTAGGCGGCACGGATTATTCTTTTAGCTCTGTTGCGCTGCACTGCGCCGCCTATTTTTTTGCCTGCGGTTATGCCAAACCTGTTATATGCTGTTTTATTCCTTTTAAAATAGCACACCGCAAACGAGCATGACACATATTTTGCCTTATAGCAAGAGGAAAATACCTTGCTTTCTTTTATAACGTCTGTAAAAAGCATAACTTAAAAAACCTATCCTTTGCAAAAAAAGACAGCAATTAACAAAAAGACCACCATACCAAATATCTTAGCTTGGTATAGGGTGGTCAGCTTTTTTAGTAGGTCAGACTTGCTCTACCCTTTGCTCTTCTTCTCGAAAGAACCTTGCGTCCGTTCCTGGTAGCCATTCTTTTTCTGAAACCGTGCTCTCTTTTCCTCTGGAGCTTCTTAGGCTGGTATGTTCTTTTCACTTGTATTATCCCCCTTTCGGATATATAAAACCGTATCTTACAAAAAATACGTATCCATATCTATACTTATAAGCCGCCTTTTTGCGGCTGTCAGACCCTGACAATAAACTATTATAACTCATTTCAATACCCTTTGTCAAGCATTTTTTAAACTTTTTTATCTGCACATTTAACTAAATTTTGCAAAAAATCATCTGTTATTTTTATGACGGACAACTTTTGCCGCCCGAAAATATCATCACATACTACATATTGTGGTGAAACTTTTAAAACAGAAATGTTAAAAAAATTGTTAAATGTTCGCCGAAGGGGATTTTTTTGTATTTCAACGCTTGTAATTTATAAAAAAATATGTTATAATTATATGTGTATTGATATTTGTATTTATAATTGTGTGCAAGTATTTGTTTTTGTTTGTATTTATATCAATTTTAACCGATATTTTTACGGTTTATGTGCTTCACACAAGGAAAGGAAAAATATATGAACTCGTTTTCTAATGTGGTCGAAAAAGTTAAAGACTATTGCAAAAGCGACCCGGGCATTAGCAGTGTGGGCTATGATATGTGGATAAAGACTTTGCAGCCCTACAAGCTGGAGGACGGCACGGCTATTATGTACGCGGACTCGGACTTCAGCGCAAAGACGGCTTATTCGCAGTACGGCGACATACTAAAAATTGCCTTTGAAGAAATACTGGGTTTTGCTGTTGATGTTAAAATTTTAGTAAAACCGGGCGAAGAAGCGGAAGCTAAAAATAAAGAAATAACGGCTGCCGAAGAAAGAATTATGAACGAAAGCGGCGGAAAAGAGCTGACTTTTGACAACTTTGTAAAGGGTAAATCGAACGAGCTGGCGTATGCGTTCTGCACGGCGGTATCGGATCTTGACAACAACGAAAATAAAGATGTTTTCAATCCTCTTTTTATTTACGGAAATTCGGGACTGGGAAAAACTCACCTTATAAAGGCTATTGAAAACAAGGTACACAAGCTTTATCCCGATGTGAATCTTATATATATAACGGGTGAGCAGTTCACAAACGAATATATTAAAGCAGTTACGAACAAAGAGACGGCTGCTTTTCACGACAAGTTCAGAAATGCTGATTTTCTGCTTATGGACGATGTGCAGTTTATTGCAGGAAAAGACTCTACGCAGGAAGAGTTTTTCTACACGTTCAACGAGATATACAACAGGGGAAAGCAGATAGTGCTGACTTCTGACATACCGCCTTCCAAGATAACAAAGCTGATGGACAGGCTGCACTCGCGATTTGTGACGGGTATGCAGGTGGATATTCAGCCGCCCGACTTTGAAACCAGGATAGCGATACTTAACAAAAAGGCACAAGAGCTGGGAATGACACTGAGCGAGCCTGTAACGAGAATTATTGCAGAAAAGCTGAAAACGAACATAAGACAGCTGGAGGGCGCGGTAAAGAAGATAAAGGCGCTTACGGTATTTACGAGCGAGAGCCCGTCTATCTCGATGGCGCAGAGGGTGGTAAAGGAAATTCAGATAGACAACCACCCGGCAGAGATAACCGTTGACAGGATAATAAGCGAAATTTCTGTTGCGTTTGGGGTATCGCCCGAAGATATAAGGTCTAAAAATCGCAGCGCACCTATTTCTCTTGCAAGAAAAGTGACTATTTACATTCTGAGGGAAGTTAAGGGAATGACTTTTCTGGAGATAGGCGGAGAACTGAACAGAGATCACTCGACAATGACGACGGGTTTTAAAGATGTTGTTGCGATGATGAAGAAAAACAACGACCTTAACGACACGGTGAGGGATATTATTAAAAACCTGAAAATGAGCTGATTTACAAAATAAGGATATTTAATGAACAAATATGTTTTTGTTTTGAAGCACAGAAAAAATTATTTGTCAATATAAAATTTTTAGCTGATTTTCAACACTTTCAACAAAGTTTTCAACACTTTGATTAACATGATTTGAAGTGCGCCGCCCTATTTTGTACACTTAAACGCATTTAGTAACAAGATGTTGTTTTGAAATTTGATGTAAAAATTTTATCACTTCAACCTGTGTTGTTGAAAAAGAAAGAAGAAAAAATAATTTTCAACGGATTCAACAACTTTTTTGAGTGTGTTGAAAGAGATTTCAACCTTGCTTGAGGGTAAGTATAGAGAAAGTGTTGGACATGTTGGGTAAGTGTTTAAAAAATGTGAGGCGAGAATGCCCCTTGGGGAGAGAAGAATAGGGAGTTTTGAGTGATTTGAAGGGTGCATAATACTATTACTATATTTTAATTTATAAATTTGTTTGATATTTGATAAAAGAAAAATTTTTTGATGATCTTATTGTTCTTGCTGATAAGATTTGGCGGAGATATTGAAAATTTTATGATTTAAACTAATAAAACTAATAAAACTAATGAAACTGATAAAGCTGATAATGTATATTTTTGAATGAAAGAATAACGAATAATGAATAACGAATAATGAATGACGAAAGGAAGTTAATGTTATGAGGTTTATATGTGAAAAAGGTACGCTTTATGAGGCAATAACTAATGTTTCAAAAGCGGTGGCTGAAAAATCTACTATAGCGTGTCTGGAAGGCATAAAACTTACTCTTATGGGAAATGTGCTTACTCTTACAGGTTATGATTTAGAGATGGGTATTGAAACGCAGATAGAAACAAGGTCAGAGGATATGGGAAGTTTTGTGCTCAATTCTCATCTGTTTGCGGATATTATAAAGAGAATGGGCTGCGATACTGTTGATATTGAAATTTATGATAATTTGCAGGTAAAGATCCTGGGCGGAAATACCGAATACCATATTGCGGCTATCTCGGCAAGTGAATACCCCGAGCTGCCATCGGCAAGTGAGTGCGATAGCGTTTCGGTGCAGCAGTCAATACTGAAAAGCATGATAAACATGACCTGCTTTGCGGCTGCGCAGACGGACATGAAGCCTATTCTTAAAGGTGAGCTGTTTGACATAAAGGACGGTATTTTTAATCTGGTGGCGCTGGACGGTCACAAACTTGCGGTAAGGACTGAGCCGATGAAGACAGACAAGGAATACAAGTTTGTTGTGCCTGCCAAAACGCTTATGGAAATTGCTAAGCTTTTGAAAGATGAGGACGGAAACGTCTGCGAGATAAAAATTGCAAGAAAGCATATTATTTTTGAGTTCTCGGGCTACACGGTGTATTCAAGGATTTTGGAAGGAGAATTTCACCCATACAAAAAGGCTATACCGACAGAGAGCGCGATAACTGTTATAGCAGACACCAAAAAGCTTATTGAATCTCTTGACAGGGCGATGCTGCTGATAAATGAGAGAATGAACAGCCCCGTTAAATTCTTGTTTGAAAACGGCAAAATAGATATTTCGTGCTCGACATCTATTGGTAATATAAATGATACGATAGATGCGGATATTACAGGCCCTATGCTTAAAATAGGCTTTAATTGCAGATATATGCTTGATACACTGAAAGCGGCAGGCGACGAGAAGGTAAAGATGCTTTTCAACGGCAGTCAGCTGCCGCTTAAAATGGTTCCTGCTGACGGTGGTGAAGAATATACATATCTTGTTTTGCCGATGAGATTGCAGGGTTAAAATTATGAAAACTGCTCAGATAAAAATAACTACCGAATACATAAAGCTGGATCAACTGCTGAAATTTTCGGGTCTGGCGCTTTCGGGCGCTGATGCGAAAGAGATAATTGCGCAGGGTAGGATAATGGTAGACGGTGAAGTGTGCCTTATGAGGGGCAAGAAGATAAGAGAAGAAAACAAGGTATATATACCCGAAATAGATACTGAGCTGGTAGTGGTGAAATGAGGATAACGTCGCTGAAAATTGACGGATATAAAAATCTTGAAAATGTTGAGATAAGACCCGACGAAAAGACAAACATCTTTTACGGTGAAAATGCGCAGGGAAAGACTAATCTTATTGAGGCGATATGGATATGCAGCGGTGTAAGGAGTTTTCGCAGCACAAAAGACAAGTATATTATAGGTTTTGACAAGGAAAAATTTTCTATTGAACTTAAATATCATGACGGAGAGAGAGAACAGGTTATTTACGCAGGGGCGCTGAAGCAAAATTACAAGGATAAAAAAATAACGATAAATGGCGTAAAAGTGAAGAACATGGCGCAGCTTTTCGGCAGGCTAAAATGCGTGGTGTTTACTCCTGAAGACTTGGAGCTTTCAAAGGGTTCTCCTGATATAAGGCGCAATTTTATGGATCTGTCAATATCGCAGGTGAAGCTTTCGTATTCTTCTGTTGTTGAAAAGTATGAAAATGTATTGCAGCAGAGAAATGCGCTGCTAAAAAATATATCTTTCGGCGGCGCGAGCGTTGATATGCTGGATATTTTTGATGAGCAGCTTGCAAAGCTGGGGGCGTATATCTCGATGCTCAGGTACAACTATGTAAAGGAACTACAGCAGTTTGCGGCGCCTTTGTATGATGAGATATCAAAAGGCAAAGAAAAGCTTATGCTGCAATATCAGTCGACTGTGTTTGAAAACTTAGAGGGCAGGACTGATTATGCAGATAAAATGGCAAAAGAATATTATGATGCAGTACGCAAAAATCTTGACATTGATATAAAAAGCGGTTTTACGCAGGTGGGAGTTCACAGGGACGACCTTATTGCGCTGCTTAGTGGACTTTATGCGAGAGATTTTGCATCGCAGGGGCAGCACAGAAGCATTGCTTTGATATTGAAACTGGCGCAGGGATATATACTGACGAAAGAGACGGGCGATCCGCCTGTTATACTGCTGGACGATATTTTAAGCGAGCTTGACAGGAGCAGGCAGGAATATGTTATTTCTAAAATAAAAAAAATGCAGATATTTATAACCTGCTGCGAGAGGTCTTCTATTTTATCAAACGGCAAGGTATACTGCATTGAAAACGGAAAGGTAAAGAAAGCGGCAGGGTAAAAAATATTATGTATCTTCATATAGGAAACGGGTACAGCGTGAGGACGAGCGAGATAGTGGGGATATTCGATATTGAAAATACTTCGATATCTAAAAGCACGAAAGAATATCTTGCAAACGCCGAGAAGCTGAAAAGGGTAATATATACGACGTTTGATTTGCCAAAAAGTTTTATTGTATGTTTTGACAAGCAGCTGACGGAGAGGGTATATATTTCTCAGCTGGCGTGTGCGACATTATACAAGCGAATGAAGAGAATAAGAAACAATGCGGCTGAAAGTGCTGCTTATATAGATAAATACAGTATATAAGTTATTTAGTATTAAGAAGAATTAAGGAGCGTAGGTCATGTTAGAAGACAAGAAAAACGGAGAAAACTTAGAAAATGTTGATGCTGTTGAAATTCTGAAAGAGCTGAATGAGCAGCAGATAAACGAGACGGAAGGAAAAATTTCGACCGTTGACGAGAGCAATGTTTACGACGAAAGCCAGATACAGGTGCTTGAAGGACTGGAGGCAGTAAGGATAAGACCCGGTATGTACATCGGTTCGACGGGCCCTCGCGGTCTGCATCATTTGGTATATGAGATAGTTGATAACTCGATAGATGAAGCTTTGGCAGGATATTGCAGTGAGATAACTGTTGATATTCTGGAAGGGGATATAATAAGAGTTTCGGACAACGGCAGAGGCATACCGACCGGAATACACCCGACTGAGGGCATTTCGGCTGCGACTGTTGTTTACACCGTTTTGCACGCAGGCGGAAAGTTCGGCGGCGGCGGATACAAGGTGGCAGGAGGACTGCACGGTGTTGGTGCATCTGTTGTTAATGCGCTTTCAGAGTGGCTTGAGCTTACGGTATATGACGGAAAGAATGTGCATTTTCAAAGATTTGAGCGCGGCAAGTACAGCGAGGAAATGAAGATAATCGGCGAGACGGACAAGACGGGCACTACCGTTATGTTCAAGGCTGACCCTGAGATATTCCAGGAAACTACCGTATATGAATATGACATACTGCTCAAAAGGCTGAGAGAACAGGCATTTTTAAACGCAGGCATAAAGATAGTATTTACAGATCTGCGAGACAAAGAAAATATACAGGGCGAAACGCTGCACTATGAGGGCGGCATAAGAGAATTTGTAACGCACATTCACAACACAAGAGGCTATGAGGCGCTGACAGAGAACGTTATATATCTCAACGGGATAAAGGGAGATATGTATGCTGAAATAGCGCTGCAATACAATGATTCTTACAATGAAATTATAATGTCGTTTGCAAACAACATTCACACACCCGACGGCGGAACGCATGAGAACGGTTTCAGAAAAGGGCTTGTAAAAACGCTGAACGACTACGGCAGGCGGTTCGATATTCTCAAAGAGGGTGCGCCGAAGCTGGAAGAAAAGGACGTTTGCGAGGGATTGACTGCGATAGTTTCTGTAAAGCTTACAAACTGCGAATTTGAGGGTCAGACGAAAGGCAGGCTTGGCAACCCGGAAGTAAGACCTTTTGTTGAAAAGCTGGTAATGGACAAGCTGATGGACTTTTTGCAGGAAAATCCTGAGGCTTCGAGAATAATATTCGACAAGGCATTGCAGGCACAGAGGGCGAGAGAGGCAGCCAAAAAGGCAAGAGAAGAAGCAAGGCGCAAAACTCCGCTGAGTTCAAACTCTCTGCCGGGCAAACTTTCGGACTGCTCTGAAAAAGGCACAGACCGCACCGAGATATACATTGTTGAGGGAGATTCGGCAGGAGGCTCGGCTAAAGGCGGCAGAGACAGGCGTTTTCAGGCGATACTGCCTCTATGGGGCAAGATGCTCAACGTTGAAAAATCGCGCATTGACAAGGTATATAACAATGACAAGCTTGCGCCTGTAGTTCTGGCTCTTGGCACGGGCATAGGTGAGGACTTTGACATAACTAAACTCAGGTATGCGAAAGTTATTATAATGGCTGATGCCGATGTTGACGGCTCGCACATAAGAACGCTTCTTTTGACATTCTTCTTCAGATACATGAGACCGCTTATAGAAGAAGGGCACGTATTTATAGCGCAGCCGCCGCTGTTTGAGTGCAAGCGCGGCAGGGAAAAGCACTATGCGTTCAACGAGGCGGAGAGAGACAAGTATATTGCACAATTAAACGGCGGAGACCCCAGTGTTAAAGTAGATGTGCAGAGATACAAGGGTCTTGGTGAGATGGATTCGCAGCAGCTTTGGGACACGACCATGAACCCCGAAACGAGGATAATGCTGAAAGTGACTATGGAAGACGCGGTTAAGGCGGACGAGATATTCACGATACTCATGGGGGACAAGGTTCAGCCGAGGAGAGAGTTCATTGAGAAAAACGCGAGATTTGCTGAAAATCTTGACATATAAGCATATATAAAATAGTATGGAAAACATTGAAATAACGGAAAATGCGGTACAGGGTGAAGACCTTGGAGAACTTAAAGAGCGGATAGAATATAACATAACGCTTGAAGAAGAAGACAGGGCTTTCAGGATATTTCAAAGGCTGTACACGCTGAAAAGAAACATTATTACATCGGCGCTGTTTGGGCTGGTGGCTTTGTCGTTTGCGATACAGATAATAAGCGGCAAGGGCGACAATCTGGCGTGGGGGCTTATGGTGGTATGCATAGCCTTTGCGGCGGTGGTATGGCTAAATCAATACCGCATACGCAAAATGCTGCTGACGGCTCTTGAAGTGCTGAAAGACGACAGGTATATTCTTAGCATATACGAAAAGGGTTTTGAGATAGAGACCATTATACCGCAGGAAGACGTTCAGACGGCGCGCGAGGTAAACGGCGACGAGGGCGGCGATGAAGAAGTTATGGGCAGGCTGAAGCCGCCGCCGAGCAGGTATACTTTTCATCAGGACGGGTTAAGGCTTGTTGAAAACGATGAGCTTTATATGGTTTTTGTGACGAAAGAGACCTTTCACGTTTTGCCGAAAAGGGCGCTGACAGAGAGTCAGAAAGATACGATAAAAGAGGTATTTGAAAAGAAATTCAAAGATATAAAAAAGCTGTGATATATAAATAAAAATCACGGCGACAGGAGTAGTGATAAATTTGAGTGCAAAAAACAATGAACATCATATTTCGGACGAGCCGTTTGTAGAAAATATAGTGGAGACCGATATTGAAAAGGAAATGAAAAATTCCTTCCTGCAATACTCAATGTCGGTAATAATCTCTCGCGCGCTGCCAGATGTGCGCGACGGGCTTAAACCTGTTCACCGCAGGATACTTTACACTATGTATGAAAACAAGCTGCTGCCTAATACGCCCTACAGAAAGTGCGCTGACACGGTAGGTTCTGTGCTGGGTAGATATCACCCCCACGGTGACGCATCGGTTTATGATGCTATGGTAAGACTGGCGCAGGATTTCTCTTTGAGATACCCGCTGGTTGATGGTCACGGTAACTTTGGTTCGCTGGATAGAGATCCGCCGGCTGCATACCGTTACACGGAGTCGAGAATGTCTAAACTCTCGCTGGAAATGCTGGCGGACATTGACAAAGAGACCGTTGACTTTATGCCTAACTATGATGACCGTTTGAAAGAGCCTGTGGTTCTGCCTTCGAGGTTTCCGCAGCTTTTGTGCAACGGTTCTGTTGGTATTGCAGTTGGTATGGCAACGAACATTCCGCCGCACAATCTTTCGGAAGTGGTTGATGCGATAGATCTGCTTATGGAAAACCCTGATGCATCTTTATATGACCTTATGGAGTGCATAAAGGGGCCTGATTTTCCTACAGGCGGCATTATTATGGGCAGGAGCGGCATAAGGGCTGCATACGCGACCGGCAAGGGCAAGCTTATACTGCGCTCAAAGACGAGTTTTGAAGAACACGCAGGCAGAACGAGGATAGTTGTAAACGAGATACCCTATATGGTGAACAAGGCGGAACTTGTAAAGAGCATTGCAGACCTTGTGAAAGACAAGAGGATAGAGGGTATTTATGATGTCAATGATGAATCGGACAAGACAGAGCAGGTAAGAATTGTTATAGATCTTAAAAAAGATGCGAACAAAGAGGTAATACTCAACAAGCTGTTCTCGCTGACGCAATTGCAGGACACTGTGGGAGTTATAATGCTGGCGGTAGTCAACAACGAGCCGAAGTGTTTGTCTCTGAAAGAGATATTGCAGCATTACATAGACTTTCAGATTGATGTTATTGAGAGGCGCACGCGATATGACTTGGAAAAAGCGAGGGCGAGGGCGCATATTCTGGAAGGCTTGGTCATTGCGGTTGACAACATTGACGAAGTTATAAACATTGTGCGCTCGTCTCACACGCAGCAGGAAGCAAAGCAGAGGCTTATGGATAGATTCTCTCTGACAGAGATACAGGCCAACGCTATAGCGCAGATGCGTATTATACAGCTGACGGGCCTAGAGCGGCAGAAGATACACGATGAGCTTGCTGAGATAGAAGCGCAGATCGCGGACTTCCTTGACATTCTGGCGCACAGAGAGAGAGTTTGTGGTATAATTCGCGACGACCTGGCGGAGATGAAGAAGAAGTATGGCGATGACAGGCGTACAGAAATACAAGATGTTAGCGGCGAAGTGGATATTGAAGACCTTATACCCGTTGAAGAAATGGTGGTATGCTACACACACGGCGGCTACATGAAACGTATGCCTGTATCGGCATACAAGGCGCAGAACAGAGGCGGCAAGGGCGTTACGGGCATGAAACAGCGCGAGGACGACTTTGTTGAAGAAATGGCTGTATGCTCTACGCACGATTATTTGCTGTTTATAACAAACAAGGGCATTATGTACAGAATGAAGTGCTTTGAGATACCCGAGGGGTCTAAAACTTCAAAAGGCACGCACGTTGTTAATTTGCTGAAGCTTTCGGAGGACGAAAAGCTGGCGGCGATGATAAAGACGAGCGACTTTGACGACGGCAAGTTCATTGTTATGGTGACAAAGAACGGCAAGATAAAAAAGACGGCGCTTTCGGCATATAAAAATGTACGAAAGAACGGACTTATTGCGATAGGTCTTGACGAGGGCGACGAGATTGCAGGCGTTAGAATGACTCAGGAGGACAGCGAGCTTATTGTTGCGACAAGAAACGGCATGGCTATCAGAATTGCTGTTGAAAAGCTGAGGGCGATGTCCAGGACGGCGCACGGCGTTAGGGCTATAAAGCTGCGCGGCGGTGACAATGTTGTATCGATGGCGAGAGTGAGAGAAGGCGCGACGGTGCTGACGGTCTCGGACAAGGGACTGGGAAGGCGGACGGCTCTTGATGCATATGCTTTGCAAAACAGGGGCGGCTTTGGCAGGAAGAATTACAAAGTCTCTGACGAGAAAGGCTATGTTTGCGGCATAAAGGTGATTGACGAGGAAGACGACATTATAATGATCTCTTCTGACGGCATAATAATAAGGCTGAGGGCGGCTGACATTCGCGTTATGGGAAGATACGCGACAGGTGTTAGGCTGATGAGGCTTACAGGCGACGGCAGAGTTGTGACGTTCACAAGGGCTGAACACGATGACGAGGCGGAAGTTGAGAGCGTAGAACAGCTTTCTGACGAGGAAGCTGCGGCACAGGAAGCTCAGGCTGCGACGGAAGAGGCGAATGAAGTCACCGAGCCCGACACAGAGCCCGACGACGAAAACGAAGAAGGATAAAATAAAGCGGAATTTTGTTCGCTATACCTACCTTGCTATTGGGGGAGACCCTTTTGGAAAAGGGTCGTCCCCCAAGCCCCCTCACTAAAACTTCTATATTTTTGGCGAGGGGTAATTATACTGTATAATATGCGTAGGTTTTATGGTCTGTAGCAGATTTAAAAAAGAAATTACCCCTCGCCAAAAACAATGGAAAAGTCTTTGGAAAGGGGTATGGGGAATAACCTTTCTTCAGAAAGGTTTTCCCCAAAAGAAAAACAGGTACAGCGGACAAATTCTGCTTTATCTTATAAACAAAAATGCTTGCCTTCGTGATGAACGGGGGCAGGCTAGTGTTGTTGGAGAAAGTAATTATGAGATCTGAATACAAAACAAACGTTATGAGAATACTTGACAAGGCAGGCTTAGCTTACTCACCCCACAGCTTTGAGACCGACAGCGCTGTTACGGGCACTGAGGCGGCGCGGCGCATAGGCATTGATGAAAGCAGGGTTTTCAAGACCCTTGTAACGGTGGGCAAGACGGGCAGGAACTACGTTTTTGTGATACCTGTGGCGCAGGAGCTTGACCTTAAAAAGGCGGCTGCGGCGGTTGGTGAGAAAAACATTGAAATGATAAAGTCCTCTCAGCTTTTGCAGGTTACGGGCTACGTTCACGGGGGCTGCTCGCCTATAGGCATGAAAAAGCAGTTCGTGACGGTGATGCACACGGCTTTTGAGGAGTGCGGCAGTGTGGTATTCAGCGCAGGAAAGATAGGGTATCATGTGGAAATTTCTCCGCAAGAGCTGAAAAAGATACTGAATTACAAGACGGCGGACATAACGGTTTGACAGGGAGTGAAAAAATGGGTATTAAAACGGACAGCTTGAACGGGCAAAGCAGGCAGAAGGAGAAATATCTTTTTGTGTTTGTGGCATCGTTTGTGACATTTGCTGCGGTGCTTCTGCCGCTGATAATTTACAACAAAGGATATTTTCTTTACTACGGCGATTTTAACTCGCAGCAGCTGATGTTTTATCAGCACTGCCACGATTTTATAAGAGAAAACGGTTTTGGCTGGGACTGGGGAACGGACTTAGGCTCGGACATTATAGGCGCTTACTCGTTTTATCTTACGGGCAGCCCGTTTTTTTGGTTTACTACTCTTTTCCCTTCAAGGGCGGTGCTGTATATATTCCCGTGGCTTTTGTGTCTTAAAACTGCAATAGCGGCGCTGACTTCATACGCATATATAAGGCGGTTTGTAAAGACACCGAATGCGGCTGCGATAGGCGCTATGCTTTACGCATTTTCGGGCGCGCAGATATACAACGTATTTTTCAATCATTTTCATGATGTTACGGCGTTTTTCCCTCTGCTGCTGCTGGCGTTTGAGATGAGAGTTCAGGACAACAGGCGCGGTGTTTTTGCTTTGGCAGTGGCGCTTTGCGCGTTTATAAATTACTACTTCTTTGCAGGAGAAGTGGTGTTTGTTATTCTTTACTTCTTTATAAGATGCACGGCGAAGAGCTTTAAAATGGATCTGAAAAAGTTTGGGCTTTTGGCGGTAGAGTCGGTGCTGGGCGTTATGATGGCGGCGCTGATGTTCATGCCTGCGGCTTTGGCTGTGCTTGGCAACCCGAGGCTATCGGAATCTCTTTACGGCATAGACATGGTGGTATACAGCGACCCGAGGCGGCTTTACAGGATAGTGCAGAGCCTTTTCATGCTGCCCGATATGCCTGCGCGTTCAAACATTTTCAGCTCTGACACAGCAAGGTGGGCATCTATTGCGGCATATTTGCCTATGTTCTCAATGGCAGGTGTTATAGCGTTTTTAAAGAAGAAAAAAGGTCACTGGGCGAATAAAATGGCGGTGGCATCGCTGATATGCGCTTGCGTGCCATACTTTAACAGTGCATTTCAGCTTTTTAACGGAACTTATTATGCGCGGTGGTTCTTTATGCCTGTGCTGATAATGGCTATGATGACGGCATACGCGGTGGACGACACGGAAACGGACATAAAGAGCGGCGTAAAATGGGTAACTATAGCTATTGTGGCGATAAGTGTGATATTCCTGCTGCCGACATATGACAAAAAGACTGAGACGGTAAGCTATGGCAAGGTGGCGCAGTACCCTGACTTTGGTGTTATACAGCTTGTGGGTACAATAATACCGTTTATTGCGCTTGTGTTTGTGCTGTACTTTTTGCCCAACAGGAAAAAGATGTTAAAGCCCATGCGCACGTTGACGGCGGTTTTCTGCTTTATTTGCGCATCTTGCATGATATGGTACGGAGTGGCGCAGGGCCCGCACAATGATTACTATATTGAACACGCGATAGAGGGCAGGATAGACCTTGAAGCGCCTGAGGGTGACAACAGCTTTTTCCGCATAGATACGAGCGCAGATGTTGACAACTGGACTATGTTCTGGGGATACCCTTCGATGAGGTGCTTTCAGAGCACGGTGTCGCCTTCGATAATGACTTTCTATCAAGATACCATGGGTCAGACGAGAAATGTTGCGACGAGGGTAGAGCCGCAATACTGGGGCATAAGAAATGTTATGTCGGTGCAGTATTATCTTTACGAGGCAAACGGCAAGGCAAGACCTGAGGAAGTTCCTGTGACGGGATTTGAATATGTGGGAGAGCAGAACGATTTCTACATCTACGAAAACAAAAATTACATTCCTATGGGATTTGTATATGACACGTATATAGATATTGACTATGCAAAAACGCTTACGGCGGCGCAGAAGTCTAACCTTATTATGGAAGCGGTATTTCTGACTGATGAGCAGATAGAAAAATATTCTGACATAATGCAGGCTTATGAAGGCGATGACGGCAAGTACGACGGAAAATCTCGCGACCAGCTTGAGGAAATATGCAGGCAGAAGGCACAGAGTGCTTGCTATTACTTCAAAGAGAGCGATGAAGGCTTTGATGCGAAGATAAACCTTGACAAGGAAAGCCTTGTATTTTTCAGCGTGCCTTATGATGACGGATTTAAGGCTTTTGTGAACGGCAAACAGGTAGAGATAGACAATGTTTTTGACGGTCTTATGGCGATAAGGGTGCCGCAGGGCGACAATGAGATACGCTTTGAATATGAGACTAAAGGTCTTAAAGAGGGAACTATTCTCACGTTTGCAGGCATAATTATATTTGCGGCGTATATGCTGATAGGCAGGGCAATGGACAAGAAGAAAAAGGTGGTATATCAGCGGTTTGATGAATATGATTACACATCACTGAGTGACATAACCGACGAACAGGCGGCGCAGATGTACGATTTTGAAGAAGATACCGACAATACAGAAAGTACAGAAAGTACAGAAGATACAGACAATACTGAAAACAGTGGAGAGTGAGAATATGCATTTGGCAGAAAAGACTTTGGAAGTTGAAAAGATATATGACGGAAAAATACTGGAGCTGACACGCGAAAAGGCGTTGCTTGAAAATGGCGAGGAGGCTTACAGAGAGGTAGTGCATCATTCTGGCGGTGTATGCGTGGCGGCGCTGACGGACAAAAATGAGGTGCTTATGGTGCGGCAGTTTCGCTATCCGTTCAAGGAAGTGCTGCTGGAAGTGCCGGCAGGAAAGCGCGAAAAGGGCGAAGAACCGATAGAATGCGGCATCAGGGAGCTGAAAGAAGAATGCGGCGCGCAGGCGGAGGAGTTTATTCCGCTGGGGAGGCTATACCCAACGGTGGCTTATGACACGGAGATAATTTATATGTTTTTGGCGCGCGGTTTAAGCTTTGGGGAGCAGAGCCTTGACGATGACGAATTTCTTGAAGTGGAGAGAATTCCGCTGGACGAGGCGTGCGAAATGGTGATGCGCGATGAGATACCTGATGCGAAGACTCAGATAGCGCTTTTAAAGGCAAAGAGGTTTATTGACGGGGAGAAGGCTTAATGGGTTTTTTCAGAAAAAAGGCGGAAAGCGGCTCTGCGGAGAGGGTGACGGGAAAGGTAAGTCACTTGATAGTGGGGCTGGGAAATCCCGGTGTGGCATACGAGGAAACGCGGCACAATGCAGGGTTTATAGCTGTTGACAGGCTGTGCGAAAAGCTTGGTGTTGCCTGCGTGAGGGCGAAGTTCAAGTCGATGTACTGCGAGGCTATGATAGGCGGCGAGAGGTGCGTTATCATAAAGCCGATGACATACATGAACAACAGCGGCGAGGCTGTGGTGCAGTGGGCTGATTTTTACAAGCTTTCGCCCGAAAAAATTGTTGTTATTTTTGATGACATTACGCTGGAGCCCTCGCGGCTAAGGATAAGGCGCAAGGGCAGTGACGGGGGTCACAACGGCATGAAGAGCATAATTCAGCTGGTGGGCAGCGCAGACATACCGCGCATAAGGCTTGGTGTGGGAGCGAAGCCCTCGCCTGAATATGACCTGGCGGACTGGGTGCTTTCAAAGTTTTCTCGGCAGGAGCTAGCGCTTATGCAAGAGGCTGCTGACAAGGCGTGCGCTGCGGCAGAACTTATTGTAAAAGGCGAGGTCGACAAGGCGATGAATGAGTACAACTAGGGGCAAGAAGCAAGAGGCAAGAAGCAAGATGTGTGGATTTTTCACAAAGCTGTTGCGCACGCAAGCGCGCGCAAGGGAAATAGTTCTTTCTTTCTCAAAGAACCGATTATAAATGTGCCCACCCACTAGCCGCCCGAAAGAAAGTGGCTGGAAGAATATACTGCCAGCTATGTGTGCTTTCGGGCGAGAGGTGTGGAGAAGTGCGGCGCATGGTGTGGCGCGCGAGTTCACGATATTGAGATTAATGCGCTGTGTGAAGTTTGTTGCGCTTACGCGCGGCGCAGGAGCGGTTCAACGCTTATGCTTACATACATTATAATTATATACCCATAAAATACTCCCCTCCCACTAACCGCCCAAAAGAGAGACGACTGGAAGAATATTCTGCCAGCTGCGTGCGCTTTCGGGCGAGAGGTATGGAGAAGTGCGGCGCATGGTGTGGCGCGCGAGTTCACGATATTGAGATTAATGCGCGGTGTGAAGTTTGTTGCGCTTACGCGCGGCGCAGGAGCGCACACGTTGACCGCCATAAATGTCGGGCAAGTGTACTTAACAACAAAGCGCATGTCTAAATACCCCTCCACAAGCTGCTCGAAGAGAGGACACTGGAAGAATATACTGCCGGCTGCGCGTGAGGTGGCGAGGATTTTTGGGGTGGTGCGCGATACGTTAGAGAGTGGTTCTTGCCTCTTGCTTCTATCTAAACCGCAGGAATAATAAGCAGGAGCAAATGTTATAGAAATATTTCTAACCTCTAACTTCTCGCTTCTAGCCTCTAATAGGGTATCTCCTTATATCTGCGATATAGAAAGATGTATATTAATAAGATTACCCACCCACCCACGAGCCTTAACAAAAGAGAAAGCGCTGGAAGAATATACTGCCAGCTGCGTGCGCTTTCGGGCGAGAGGTGTGGAGAAGTGCGGCGCATGGTGTGGCGCGCGAGTTCACGATATTGAGATTAATGCGCTGTGTGAAGTTTATTGCGCTGTCGCGCGGCGCAGGAGCGCACACGTTGACCGCCTGCAAGAAAGTCGGGCAAGTGTACTTAACAACAAAGCGCATGTCTAAAAACCCCTCCCACTAGCCGCCCAACAGATAGACGACTAGCAGAATATACTACCAACAAATAGGGGCGGTTTAATGCATAATCGTAGTATTTTTGCAGACTGTTATTTATAAATAATTATCCCCACCCTCGAACCGCCCTTCAAAAAAGAGCACTGGCAGAATATTCTTCCACAAGTGCAAGAAGGAACGTGCTTTTATAGGGTAAGCGGGCGCGTGAAAGTGTGGCGGTTAGCTGTATTTGTCGGGCGTGTTTCTTGCCCTATTAGAAGTTAGAAATTAGAGGTTAGAGGTTAGAAATACTTTTATCGACATGGCATTAAATCGGCTATGCCTGCGGTCAACTCTTAGAGGCAAGATAACGAGAAGCAAGAGGCAAGATGTGCGTTTTGAAAAATTTGCGCAAAACTATAGAAAGCTATTTCTTGCTTCTTGCCTCTTGTAAAGCGCAGGAATGAGAAACTATCGCAGGGTTGTAAAACTGTTTCTAACTTCTCACTTCTAGAAGCAAGAGGCAAGAGACGGTAAAAATATTAGAAAGGGCATTACATGAAAGAATTAAAATTATCGGATATTGATATAAATAAAAAAGAAAAGCGAAATGCTTATCATGCCGTTCTTGATTTTATTGAAAGCGATCGCTGCTATGACGGTGAGGTTTGTATTATTTATGGTCTTCACAGAACGGGCAAGACCACAATAATGCAGCAAATAATGGCTGAAAACGCTGACAGATACTCCTTTATGTTTTTAGAGTCTTCAAAGAAAGATACAATGGAAGATGTGTATGCTTATCTTGACGAGGCTGTTAAGAAAAAAGTACATGGCGTATTCATTGATGAAATAACCAAGGTGCCTGATTTTATTGAAAATTCTGCTTATCTTGCCGATATATACGCAAAGGAAGGCTTGCGGATAGTTCTTTCGGGAGATGATTCTTTAAGCATTGTGTTTGCCCAGAAGAGCAGCTTGTTTGGCAGGACAGAAACTATCAGCACCACTTACATTTCGTTTGAAGAGCATTGCAGGGTGCTCGGCACAAAGGATATTGACGATTATATCAGCTATGGCGGAGTGATGGATCGTTTCATAATCGACTATCAGAGCGCTTGCAGACATCTTGGTGATGCTGTATCGGGCAATATTTCAAGGAGTTTGCGCAGTCTTGCAAAATATTCTAATCATACCGAGCTTTTTGATGTTTCCGAAGATGAGATGAAAACGGCTGTTGAAAAAATGGTTGAGAGATACTGTAATACATCGCCGACAGCCAAAGAACTTGCAGATGAGATAAATGCAGATACAAAAATAATACATAAATTTACTGAAGATATGCTCGCGCGGCTTGAAAATGCGCTGATAGATCTTGGCTTTGTTTCTGCAATAAAGCATCAGGAAATTGACTACAGCCAAAGCTATGGCTGGAAAAGCCTGCCTGTTGGCAGAGAATACTATCTTACACAGCCTGCAATCAGATATTATTATTTGAAAAAGGCGACGGACAAAGAAAAGCAGGAAATAAAAGAAGATATGGCAAAGCAGGCAGTTGTATTTGAGGTGTCCGGTGCGCTGCCTTTAGAAAAATACAGCGTATATAAAATATTGTTCAGAGATGCAGACCGTAATAAAACGCTGGGCGGATATGATATGCTTATTTACGACAAAACAGCAAATTCATACTATGCTTTTGAGATAACGCTTGCGGCTGAGGCAAACGATGAGCAGTACAGACATATTACAAACGAAAAATTTCGCGAAATAATTGACTACAAATACGGCGGCAGGGAAGCTGTTTGTGTTTTGTACAGCGCAGAGCCTTTCAGGACGACTGACGGGGTTATGTATCTGAATATTTCGGATTTTGTCAGAGAGGTTACAAAATGCAGGGATATTAAAGAAGCGATGGGAAAATTATCGGAAGATATTTAGCGGACAAAAGCGGTCGGCGGCGCATAACTTCGGTATGATGGGCTTTTTCCTTTTATATCCTCTATATACCCTCACCCACAAGTCACCCGAAGAGAGAATACCGGAAGAATTTTCTTCTAGCGCGTAATAGGGTGTGGCGAACTGCTCCGCAGGCTGCGCGTAAGCGCAAATAATATTATAATGAAGAGAAAGGACGAAAAATGGCTGATAAAACGTTTGAGGAGCTTAGCAAAGAGGCTGAAGAACTGCAAAAAGAGCTTGCGAGGCTGAAAGAGCAGACCGAGAAAAATCAAGAGAAACTAAACGAAATTGCGGAAAAAATGGACATCTGCGGCAAGATGTTGGACAGGTTGCAGGCGGATCAAAAATTGTAGCAGACCTGCTGGCGTTGTGAGGCTGCACAGAGTGCAAATAAGTGAATATTTTGATAGGTCAGTGCCGTGGGGGTACAAATTGGCTGGTGTTAAGGTCAATATGTACGCTGCGGTGAGGGTCATGCGAGGGGAAATTGCTGGAAGTATATTCTGCCATCTGCGTGCGAGGCGGCAAGGATTTTTTTCGGCACTTGAACGACTGCTTGCAGGCGGTCAACGTGTGGCTCCGCAGGCTGCGCGTAAGCGCGATTTATAAGAAAATTAACTGTACATAAATTCTAACAGGTGATAAAAATGGACAACATATTTTATCGCATTTGCGACAGGCTGCCGTTTTACACGGAGCTGAAAAAAGCCGTCATTAACGGGCATGTGCCTGTTTGCCTGACGGGGGTTTACAACATTCACAAGGCGCAGCTGGCTCTATCGCTCTCGCGCTTGGGCTGCGTTTGCCTTATTTGCGATGACGAACCTGCGGCGCGGCGTTTCGTATCTGATATTAACGAACTGGCAGGCTGCGAAAAGGCGTGCTTATTCCCCTCAAAAGAGATAAGTTTTGCACAGTTTGAGGGCATTTCTCACGAATACGAACAGCAGCGTTTGGCGGCTCTTTCAAAAATACAGAGCAAAAAATGCTCGGTTTTGGTGGCGACTGCTGAGGCTGCTTTGCAGGCGTGCATACCGCCGCAGGAGCTTGAAAAATACAGTTTTGAGATAGCTCGCGGCGACATTATACCTGTTGAAAAACTTTGCAGACAGCTTATTGATGCAGGCTACACACGGTGCGATCAGACGGAAGGTGCGGCACAGTTTTCGGTTCGCGGCGGAATTATTGACATATTCCCTGTGAATTACTCGCAGCCGATAAGAATAGAACTCTGGGGCGATGAGTGCGACAGCATCAGTTATTTTGACGTACAGTCGCAGAGGCGTACAGAGGGGATAGACAGGGCTCTAATTGCGCCTGCGAAAGAGATAATTTTCCCTTCTGATGAAGAATTTATTGAAAGAATAGAAAATGCGGCGAGATCTACAAAAGGCAAAAACAGGGAACTTGCGAAGAAGCATTTATATGATGATATACAGCTTATTCGGGGCGGCACGGCGCTTAGCTGCTGCGACAAATACTATTTGCTGGCATACGAAAAGACATATTGTGTGACGGATTATTTCGGCGGCGGAATGGTGATGTTCTCGGAACTGGCAAATTGCAGGCAGAAGATGCAGGGATATTTAGGACAGCTTACGGAAGACCTGAAGATGATGTACTCGGACGGGCTGATGTGCAAGGAACTTGGGGAATTTTGGTTTGACGAATCGCAGCTTTTAGAGAGGGCGAGCAGGCAGAGGCTTATATATCTTGACACGTTTATGCGCGGACACACCGAGACACCGATAAAGAAGCTTATAAATGCATCGTGCTTTCAGACTTCGGGCTGGGGCGGCGACTTGAAACATTTAGTTGAAGAACTTAGATCGCTTATAAAGAACGATTACTGCTGCGTGGTGCTTGGCGGAAGTGAAAAGACGGCAGGGATAATGGTATCGGATCTACGGGAGCAGGGTATAAGAGCATCGCTTTTGGAAGATGTTTCGGAAATTTCTTCGGGCATGGTATATGTAAAGGCAGGAAGTGTTTCCGGGGGATTTGAATACCCCGATGCGAAGGCTGCACTGCTCACGCAGATAAGGGCGATAAATTCAAAACCGAAGACAAAACACCGCTCGAACAAGGCAGGGGCGCTGAAAAATCTTTCGGACATAACAGAGGGTGACCCTGTAGTACACAGTGTATACGGCATAGGAAGATACGCAGGTATTTCAAAAGTTGAAACTGACGGGGTGACGAAAGACTACATAACTATAAAATATCTGGGCAGTGACACGCTTTATGTGCCTGTAACGCAGCTTGACCTTATATCGCGGTATGTAGGCGGCGACGATGCGAATGTAAAGATAAACA
This sequence comes from uncultured Clostridia bacterium, assembly GCA_947630555.1. Classification (GTDB taxonomy): domain Bacteria; phylum Bacillota; class Clostridia; order Oscillospirales; family Ruminococcaceae; genus UBA7477. Next base: position 23,163 of record CANRIA010000012.1, on the reverse strand, counting down.
AGCTGGGTTCGCCGACATGGAAAAACACGAAGGCACGCGCCAAAAAAGCCGTTGAGGACATGGCGAACGAGCTTATTGCTCTTTATGCGAAGAGGCACATTTCAAAGGGGTATGCGTTCTCACAGGACAACGACTGGCAGCGCGATTTTGAGGAGCGTTTTGACTATCAGGAGACGGACGACCAGCTGAGGAGCATTACAGAAATAAAAGCTGACATGGAAAAGCCGATACCGATGGACAGGCTGCTTTGCGGTGATGTTGGTTTTGGCAAGACGGAAGTGGCGCTGAGGGCGGCGTTCAAGTGCGTTATGGATTCAAAACAGTGCGCGATTCTTGTGCCGACCACCGTACTCGCGTGGCAGCATTATCAGACTGCTATACGCAGGTTTGAACATTTTCCGATAAACATAGAGCTTTTGAGCCGATTTCGCACGCCGAAGCAGCAGGCAGAAATTATAAAGAAGCTTAGGCGCGGTGAGATAGACATAATTATAGGTACGCACAGGCTGGTACAGAAAGATGTGGTATTCAAAGACTTAGGGCTTGCGATAATAGATGAGGAGCAGCGCTTTGGTGTTAAGCAGAAAGAGAGATTCAAGGAGCTTTTCAGCTCTATTGATATTCTGACTCTTTCGGCGACACCCATACCGCGCACGCTTAACATGGCAATGAGCGGCATAAGAGATATGTCGGTAATTGAAGAGCCGCCGCAGGACAGGTACCCTGTTCAGACGTATGTTGCGGAATACAACGGGGCTGTTATAGCGCAGGCGTGTGCAAAGGAACTTCGCAGGGGCGGACAGGTATACTACATACACAACAGGGTAGACACGATATACCGCTGTGCAAATGAATTGCAGGAACTTTTGCCAGAAGCGAGAATTGCTGTTGCGCACGGGCAGATGGACGAGAGGGAACTTTCAGAAAAGTGGCGGCAGCTTATAGACCACGAGATCGATATTTTAGTATGCACGACTATTATTGAAACGGGCGTTGATGTGCCGAATGTAAACACGCTTATTATTGAAGATGCTGACAGGCTGGGGCTTTCGCAGCTATACCAGCTAAGGGGCAGAGTGGGGCGTTCTAACCGCAGGGCGTTTGCATACTTTACGTTCAGGAGGGGCAAAACTCTGACGGAGGTGGCATCGCGCAGGCTTGATGCAATAAGGGAGTTTACGCAATTCGGCAGCGGTTTCAGAGTGGCGGTGAGAGATCTTGAGATACGCGGCGCAGGCTCGGTACTCAGCGGAAAGCAGCATGGTCACATGGAAGCCATAGGCTATGATATGTACATAAAACTTTTAAACGAGGCTATTGCGCAGGCAAAGGGAGAAGAGCCGAAAGTAACATCGGAAGACTGCCTTGTTGACGTGGCTATAAACGCTTACATACCCGAAAGCTACATAGAGAGCCAGTCGCAGAGGATAGATGCATACAGGCGCATTGCAGGCATAACCGACGAGGAAGACAGTCTTGATGTTATTGATGAACTGGAGGACAGATACGGAGAACTGCCGAAGTCTGCAAAGGGGCTTATAAAGGTGGCGCTTATAAGAAATATGTCATCGCGGCTGGGGGTTACGGAAATATCTCAGCGCGGTGAGGTGCTGTATTTTTACGTTACGCGCCCGACCATGGGGCAGATACTGGCGCTTTTAGACAAGTACGTTGGCAGGATAAAGGTATCGCAAGAGGGCGTTGAAAGACCTTTCTTCTCGCTGCGGCTTGAAAAGGGCGAGCACACTATAGAACTTATGGAAGAGGCTGTAAGGCTGATGGCAGAGCACGAAAACGACGATACTGACATGCTTACATAAAGAGGGGAAACTTATGAAAGAAAAGAAAAGACGGCTGTTCAAAGCAATACTGCTTTTGCTGGCGGCGGTGATCGATGCGCTGCTTATAGCGGAGACTGTATACTCAAACACGCACATAAGTATTGACAGCTATGAATACGAGAGCGAGAAGGTGCCGCAGAGTTTTGACGGGTTCAAGATAGTGCAGATCTCGGACTATCACAAGCACGGTGACGGGTTTGAGCAAAAGCTGGTGGAGATGGTATCTCAGCAGCAGCCTGATATTATAGTTCTGACGGGGGATATGGTGGACTCACATCTGACGGACATAAACGACACGATGATGTTTTTTGAGGATATATCGAAGGTTGCGCCGTGCTATCTGGTATGGGGAAATCACGATATGCGGCTGACGGATAAGCAGATGGAAAAGCTGACAAATTGCTGCGAAGATAACGGCATTGAGATAGTAATGGAGAGGGCTGTGGACATTGAAAAGGGCGGCGAGCACATTACGGTGGCAGGCTCTTACGGGTACACGGTGCCTATGGGGGAGTTTTCACAAAAGCTTACAGAAAGCCCGTTTGTTATATGGCTAAATCACTTCCCCGAAGATGCGGAGAAGATACTGGGGTATGAGGCGGCATATCTTGACGAAAACGCGGATATGGTATGCGAGCCGTTTGCTGACCTTATGTTTTGCGGACACGCGCACGGGGGACTTATACGGTTCCCGTTCAAGGACGGCTTATACGCGCCCGGTCAGGGGCTTTTTCCGAAATATACGGGCGGAGAATATTATTTTTACCGCGGCGAGATGATAGTCAGCAGGGGAATGGGCAACAGCGGAACTTCGCTGAGGCTGTTTGATGATTTTGATTTAGTGGTATGCACGCTGAGAAGCAAAGAATGAGTTGGCAAAGAACGGCAAAGAGCAGAGCAGAGCTTGGCACAAGCCGCCGATGCGCTGCTAAGTAAAAAAGTCGCTATCGCGGCGGCGGTAAACGACTTTTTTGATAATTTTCAATAAATTTTTGCCTTGCTCTTGATTTTGTCGGGGCAATGGGCTATAATAGGTTTGGTATAACAGTGGGCTTTATGCGGCGTGGTTTTCATAGTCGCTGTCGGTTGTTTCTGCTAAAGCTTCAAGGCGGCGTTTGTTTTCACAGCGGCGCGCGACTTCAGACAAAAACTGATACCACGAAGTTGTTATTATTATGCCGAGACCTACGATACATACTGATACATACATAAAAATTCCTCTTTTCTTAAAAATAGCTGTGATTTTTTCTTCTGTATATATGATAACACATTAACTGTACGATTGTACGGACTGCAAAGCAAAATTTGTCGAAACGCGTACAATTTAGCGGACAGTAAAGGCTTGTTCTTTATAAAAGTATACTCGCGTATTATAAAATTATTCATAAATAGAAAACTTTGGAAAGGAAAGATTGTTATGAACATATGGCACGACATATCACCCAAGAGGATACACAAGGACGAATTTGATGCGGTTATAGAGATACCGAAGGGCTCGAAGATAAAGTACGAGCTGGACAAGGAGACGGGGTTTTTGAAAATGGACAGGATACTGTACACCTCGACCCACTACCCTGCAAACTACGGTTTTATTCCGCGCACATACGCTGACGACGGCGACCCGCTGGACGTGCTGGTGCTGTGCTCGCAGACGCTGGCGTCGCTCTCGCTGGTGAAGTGCAGACCGATAGGGGTAATAAAAATGATGGACAACGGCGCGGCGGACGAGAAGATAATCTGTGTGCCGATAAACGACCCGACCTACAACGTATACACTGACATAGCGCAGCTGCCGAAACACATTTTTGATGAAATGTCGCACTTTTTCTCTGTTTACAAGCAGCTGGAGGGCAAGGACACGGTGATAGATGAGATACAGGGCGAGGAAAAAGCGAAGGATATTGTGGAATACTGCATCGCAAATTACATAGAGAATTACTGCAAATAGAGGCAAGAAAATAAGAGGCAAGAGGCAAGACGAGCATTTTGAAAAGTTTGCGCTAAATTATAAAAAGCTATTTCTTACTTCTTGCCCTATTAGAAGTTAGAAGTAAGAGGTAAGAGGTTAGAACGGTTCTTGCGGCGTTTGCAGGGGCTTTTTATGCCTGCGGTTTACAAAGATGCAAGATGCAAGAAATTGCTTTTTACAGCTTTGGACAAATTTTTCAAAACACACATCTTGCCTCTTGCTTCTAACTCTAAACCGCAGCAGTGAAAATTTTCCGTGAAATTTTCAAGAGCATTTCTAACCTCTAACTTCTAATTTCTAAAATTCTAATAGCTTAGCTGGTGTTGATTTTGGACAGGATAGACTTTTTCAGAGATCTTGCGGTGATAATTGTTACCGCAAAAATTTTCGGGCTGCTGGCGCAAAAGCTCAAAGCCCCTCAGGTAGTGGGCGAAATTGTGGCTGGACTTATCATAGGCCCGTTTTGCCTCGGCTGGGTACAGCAGTCTGACTTTCTCTCGATGATGGCTGAGATAGGCGTTGTGCTTTTGATGTTCGGCGCAGGGCTTGAAACAAACATGAAAGAGCTGCTGATAACGGGCCCGAAGGCTCTGCTCATCGCAACGGCGGGAGTGTTCGTGCCAATGGCAGGCGGAACGCTGCTTTACAGCCTATTCTACGGATTTTCTGAAATAGGCAGCACGGAGTTTTTCAGGGCGATATTCATAGGCACGATAATGACGGCGACTTCGGTTGGCATTACGGTGCAGACCCTGAAAGAGCTTGGAAGGCTGAAAGGCGAGATAGGCACGCTTATCATGAGCGCGGCGATAATTGACGATGTTATTGGCATAATTGTGCTTACGTTCGTTATAGGCTTCAAAGACCCTGCGACTAAACCTTCGCAGGTGGTATTGAGCACGGGGCTGTTCATACTTTTCAGCGCGGCTGTGGGAGTGGCTACGCACTACATCTTTAAGTTTATAGACAAAAAGTACCCTCACCGCAGGAGGATACCGATACTTGGTTTAGCGCTGTGTATGTTTTTAGCGTTCGCGGCGGAGAGGTTTTTCGGCATTGCTGACATAACAGGCGCATACGTTGCAGGGCTTATTCTTTGCAGTATAATGGACTCGGAGTACATAGCGAGAAAAGTTGACATAAGTTCATACATGATATTTGCGCCCGTATTCTTTGCGAGCATTGGTCTTAAAACGCAGTTTGACGGCTTTACGGGAGAGCTTGTGCTGTTCTCGATAGGATTTGTATTTGTGGCTCTTATTACGAAAATAATCGGCTGCGGACTGATGTCTAAAATACTGGGTTACAAGCTGAAAGACAGCATGAAAGTCGGCGTGGGCATGATGACGAGGGGCGAAGTGGCTCTGATAGTATCGCAGAAGGGGTTATCGGTAGGACTTTTAGATGCGAAGTATTTTACATCTGTTATACTTCTTATAATGGTATCTTCAATACTTACGCCGATAATACTGAAACTGCTGTTCAGGGGTGAGCCTTTGCCCGATGATACGCAGGGTACGGAAACATCTCAAAGCGGTGATACGACACAGGAGGCGGCGCAGTGACTACATATATAAAAGGTATGGAAGACCTGCACACACACTCGCATTTTTCGGTAGACAGTGATGCAGATGTTTTTGAGATGATAGAAAAAGCTATCTCGCTGGGGCTTAAAGCATATGCCATTACTGACCACTGCGAGGTGAACAGGTGGTACACGGAAGAATATTACGGAGGTACGAAGATATATCCGTACTTTGATTTCAAGGGCGATTATGAGCGCTCGGTTGAATTTATAAGCGGTATAAAAGAAAGATATAAAGGCGTGATAGAGCTTTTATGCGGCATAGAGCTTGGTCAGGCGCAGGAAGAGCCTAAACTTGCGCAAATTGTGGTTGACGACAAGCGGATAGACTTTATTCTGGGCTCGGTGCATCAGCTGCCGCAGACGGAAGATTTTGCTTTTTTAGAGTATGATAAAATGAGCCTTGGCGAGGCTGAAAGGCTGTTGGAGCGGTATTTTACACAGATCGACAAGTTATGCGCTTGGGGGAAGTTTGACTCGCTGGCGCACCTGACCTACCCTTTGAGGTACTACATAAAAAACGGCATTGAAGTTGACTTGGCGAAGTTTGACTGCATTATTGAAAGCGCGCTGAAAAGGCTGGCGCAAAACGGCAAGGCGCTGGAGATAAACGGCTCGGGTATTCGGCAGGGGGCAGGCATGACTTTTCCGACGGCGAAATATGTGAAGATGTTCAGAGATGTAGGCGGCGAGATGATAACGCTGGGCTCTGATGCGCACTATGCAAAAGACATTGGAGAGGGCATTTTTGAGGCGGCGAAAGAGGCGAAGTCGGCAGGTTTTGACAGGGTGGTATATTTTAAGAAAAGGCAGCCGATATTTATAGATATATAGGAAGAATTAGTAAATAGTGAATGGGAAGAAGCCTCGAAGAGGGTTCTTCTGCACTTGGACGGCTGCAAAGCAGGCGGTCAAGTGTGGTGAATAATGAATAGTTAATAGTTAAGGTGCGGCTGCGCCGCGCATTTTAAAATCTTGTCAAGAAAGGGAAAGTTTTCGATCGACCCTTTTTCAAAAGGCTTGCATGGGTCGTAGCGTTCGCAAGCGACCGCCGGCAGAGCCCCACAAAACACAACGTGCGCTCCGCTATTAGAGGTTAGAGGTTAGAAGTTAGAGGTTAGAAATATTCTTCCCAACCTAGCACAAAATTGCTATTCCTGCGGTTTACAAGAGGCAAGAAGCAAGAAATTGCTTTTATAGCTTTGCGCAGAATTTTCAAAATGCACATCTTGCCTCTTGCTTCTCGTTATTTTGCTTCTAACAGCCGGGCGTTCCCAAAGGGAACGCTGTGCTCTTGCAAGAGAGAGCCTCCCCTAGGACAAGACCTAGCTATTTTCCTGCGCGCGCTTGCGTGCGCAATAGCTTTGTAAAAAGTTTGCGTTTATGCATCAGTTAAAACTTTACATACAGCACGGCGTTCTCTGAGAGAACGCGGAAAGAGAGCGTTGCGCTACAACAAGGGAACGCCCTCTCTTGCAGGGCGTTCCCTCTTGAAAAACAATCCACCGGATTGTTTTTCAATTCACCTTTTTCGGAGCGCCTGCCGTAAGGGAATTTCGCCGTCTGCGGACGGCGACGAGGGGCTCGCCCCTCGACCTGACAAGCCTTTTGAAAAAGGCTTGACCGAAAACTTTTAGTTTTTTGACAGGGTTTAAAAGCTTTGCGCGTTGTGGAGCGGTGCATAGCTCCGCAGGTGGCGCGGAAGCGCAAATTATAATATGAAAATTGTGTGAAATAATATTTACCCCTATTGATTTAATTGCAAAAGTGTGTTACAATATATAATACAAGTTAAACACTCTATTGAGGGAGGCTGACAAATGGCTGATTACAAAGGCAAAAAGTGTTTGATATGCGACAAAGAATTTTCAGAGGGCGACGACATTGTTGTTTGCCCCGACTGCGGCACGCCCTATCACAGGGAATGTTACCTTGAAAAGGGTGAATGCATAAATTATGAACTTCACGAGAAAGGCGGCTCGTGGCAGGCAGAGCAGGACGAGATTGAAGACCGCCGGCGCCGCGAAAACGCAGGAAGCGACATTCGCTGCCCGAGGTGCGGTCAGAACAACCCCGGCACTGCGCTTTTCTGCAACAGCTGCGGTTTGCCGCTCGGCATGACTCAGCAGGGGGCGCAGCAGAGCTTTAATGACATGGGTCAGCAGCAGGGCGGCTTTGGCAACATGGGAAATCCGGGCGCGCCTTTTGGTACTTTTTCGACGGTGAGATTTACGCCCGAAAGCGACCTTGACGGCAACACGCTTGGCGAATATGCAAACTATGTGGGCACTAGCAGAAGCTATTTTATGACACAGTTCATAAGGTTTACAAAGTTTGCTAAAAAGGCAAGTTTCAGCTTTGTGGCGTTTTTATTCCCTGAGTTTTATTTCTTCTACAGAAAGATGTACAAAGAGGCAATAATGGCGTTTTTTGCAATGCTGGTGATGTCTTTGCCGAGCATGATATTCATGTTCAGATCGGGCGGAGAATATGCTAAAATGCTGGCTCAGACGGGCATGAGTCTGCCTGCTGTGCTTATGAATGATGTAAACACAAGCGCAGGCTGGTTTAACGCGGCATACAATGTATGCTATTTCGGAACGTGGATATTTCAGGCGGTTTGCGGCATTTTCGCGAATTTCTGGTACTACAAAAAGGCTAAGAAAGACATTGGCAGGATAAAGAGCGCGGAGCTGGGCAGTGATGAGATAGCTCGCAAGGGCGGCACGAGCATTGGTCTTGCTATACTGGCGTTTGCGCTTTACATGGCGATGACTATAGGGCTTTTGGTGCTTATTCACTACAGGGCGCAGCTTGGTTTGTAAATTGTGAAAAAATGCTTGACAAGCAAAAATAAATGTGATATAATATTCAGTACGGCAATTTTGAAGTGCCGATCCCTTGCTCACACACAAGGTGTGGGCTTATTTCCAGAAGGAGGTGTTTAAGTTATGGCAAAGCTGAGCGAAAAGTATGAAGCTATGCTGGTTTTCAGCGTTAAGAACGGCGAAGAAGCCGCGAAGGCTCTTGAAGAAAAGTTTAATGAAATGATAACTGCCGCCGGCAGCGACGTTACCATGGACGAATGGGGCAAGAGAAAGCTCGCTTATGCTATTAACTATGAGACGGAAGGCTTCTATGTTGTGTGGAACTTCTCGGCTGCTCCCGATTTTCCTGCGGAGCTTGAGAGAGTGCTCAACATTACTGACGGAGTGCTGCGTTTCTTAGTGACGGTGGCATAAAAGGGCACAGATGTTTTTAGGTTTTAGGAAGGAAGAGTTATATGCTGAACAGAGTTATTTTAATGGGCAGGATCTCACAAGATCTGGCGCTGAAACAGACACCGTCGGGCACTTCGGTGCTGACATTTAATGTGGCAGTTGACCGCAATTACACAAAGCAGGGCGAAGAAAGACAGGCTGATTTTATTACCTGTGTTGCTTGGCGCCAGCAGGCAGAGTTTATAAACAAATACTTTGCAAAGGGCAGAATGATCGCTCTGGAGGGCAATTTGCGCACAAGAACTTATGATGACAAAAACGGTTCGAGACATTATGTTACAGAAGTTTATGTTGACAGTGTTTCGTTTACGGGTGAGCCCAAGAGAGAGGGCAGCTATGAGAGAGATTACTCGAACAGCTACAGTGCGCCTCAGACCCAGTCTGCTCCGTCTTACAGCAGCGAAAACAATAACTCCTCAGCCACCGCTTCGATAGGTACGCTCTCAGATTTTGAGGACGTTATCGGCGATGATGATGCGCCTTTCTGAGAAAATCAAGTTTGAAAAATGACTGCGAACGCTGAAATGGAGTGAATATTATGGAAAAGACAGTCAATGCAAGAGTTCAGAAGAGAGCTCGCAAAAAGGTTTGCCAGTTCTGTGTTGACAGGACAGAGAAGATCGACTATAAGGATACAGCAAGGCTCCGCAAGTGCATGACGGAGAGAGCTAAGATACTTCCGCGCCGCGTAACAGGCACATGCGCTTATCATCAGAGAGAGCTGACTTCTGCCATAAAGAAGGCAAGACACGTAGCTCTGCTCCCTTATGTTGCAGACTAAATTTTGTGGATAGGCTGTATCCTGTGATACAGCCTTTGTTTTTATCAAAGCAATTTTTTGGGTGTACATTTGGCTGAAATTATGACTTGAAAAACGGCTGAAATTTTGGTATAATCTTTTTATGAGGGACAAGATGTGTTCTTGATAAAAGGAGTAGACGGTTATAGTTTTGCATATTAGTTGCGCTACTAGAAGTTAGAAGTGAGAGGTTAGAGGTTAGAGGTTAGAAATGCTTTTCTGACGTTTGCGCAAATTTCTCGTTTCTGCTGCTTAGATTTAGAGGCAAGAGGCAAGAAGATTGGACATATCTGTACTGCGAATTATTTGATTTTTCTAATATTATAATATACCCCGACTCACTAGCCGCCCCAAGGAAGAGAGGCGCTGGCAGAATATTCTTCCAACAACCTTGGGGAACCGTGGTTTGTGTGGAGTGAGTGGGCGTGGAAAAGCGTGGCGATTAGCTGTATTTGCTGGGTGCGTTTCTTGCATCTTGCTTCTTGTAAATCGCAGGTATAAAAAACGACCGCAAAGCCTCAAAAAGTATTTCTAACCTCTAACTTCTCACATCTAGCCTCTAATAGCTGAATATTCTTCCAGCGGCGTGGCTTTTAGGGTGTGAGTGGTTGTAGGTATGGTAAGAAAAATGAATATGCGAACGTAAAAAATTTGTTTTATAAGATTTTTTCACATTGAACGGCGTTCCATAATGGAACGCGGAAAGAGAGCGATACGCTACAGCAAGGGGAGGCTAAGCTGTTAGAAGCAAGATAACGAGAAGCAAGAGGCAAGATGTGCATTTTGAAAAGTCTGCGCAAAGCTATAAAAGCAATTTCTTGCCTCTTGCCTCTAACTAAACCGCAGGCACAGCAATTTTGTGCTAGGGTGGGAAGAATATTTCTAACCTCTAACTTCTCACCTCTAACCTCTAATAGCGGCGCGCACGTTGTGTTTTCGGGGACTCTGTCCCCGTACCCCTGCGACCCTTTTGAAAAAGGGTCGATCGAAAACTTTTGGTTTCTTGACAAGATTTTAAACCTTTGCGCGCTAAACGCACTCGCTGAAAAATTACAGTTTAGTTTACGCGCCAAAGTTGGGCAGTGAAGGAAAAAAGCGCGTCACACCGCAAGGTGTGCGCCGCCGACCGTTTTTGGCGGCGAGGGATTTTTAGATATGCGCTATTTATCTAAACGGACTATACAAAAGAATTATGGTTTCAGAATATGCGAGCTTTCGAGCATATTCTGAAATCGCCGCCCCACTTTCGGCGGCGAAATAATTCTTTCATTGTGGCTTGCGTCTGCTTCAGCAGACAGCAAGACACTGCGCTCCTGCGCCGCGCGTAAGCGCAGTTTATAAATAAAAAATACAACTACACGTTTACATATAAAAGAGAGGGATAAAAATGAAAAGAAATGACACGCCGTTTTCTAAACGCGACAACATAGACATGACCGTAATACCGCTGAAAGGTGTTGTTATTATGCCTTTTATGACGGTGCAGTTTGATGTTGAAGGCAAACTGTACATTGAATGCCTTGAAAGAGCTATGAAAAATGACAGCGCGGTGTTTTTGACGGCACAGAAGGATATTATCGAAGATGACATAAGTGATGCTGCTCAGCTTTATGAGGTGGGCGTTATATCTGAAATAAAACAGATAATAAGGGGTCATGACGGAAGCGCGAGGGTGCTTGTACAGGGCATACAAAAGGCGCGGCTGAAAAGTTTATTCAGAATGTCAAGGTCGATATCCGGCGTTGTGGCGGCTGAGGATAACTACGGCAAAGAAAAGGTTAATGAGGATATTTCGGCTGCGGTGAGAAAGGCTAAAATGAGTTTTTCATCTTACAGCAGCATGATACAAAGCATTTCAAAGAGGCTGATATACAGTGTTATGGCGGCTAAAGATGATGTTGATGTATTTGAGAGGATAGTTTTCAATATAAATCTGCCGTTTGATGACAGGCAGGCTATTCTTGAAGAAACTTCTCTTTATGACAAGCTGGTAAGGCTTTCTTTGATACTGGACAAAGAAACCGAGATGATGAAGCTTGAAAAAGACCTTGAAGAAAGGGTAACGCAGAGGTTTGAGAAGAATCAGAAAGAGCAGTATTTAAGAGAAATGAGAAATGCTATCTCGCAGGAACTTGGCGAGATGACTATGGACGACGAATTTGAAGACGAGGACAGCTATATTGACAAGATAGCGGACTTAGGTTTATCTCAGGAATGTGAAGACAAGCTGCTGGCGGAATTCAAAAGAATGAGGAGAATGCCGCCTTCATCGCAGGAGGCTGCGCTTATTTCGGAATATCTTGACACCTGCCTTGCGCTGCCGTGGAACAAATCTTCCGACGAAGTTTGCGATGTGAACAGGGCGAGAGAGATCCTTGACCGCGATCATTACGGTCTTAAAAAGGTAAAGGAAAGGATACTGGAAAACATAGCGGTAAGGCAGCTTTCTGACAACAATGTTAAGGGGCAGATAATCTGCTTGCAGGGGCCGCCGGGTGTGGGTAAGACTTCTATTGTACGCTCGATAGCGGAGGCGCTTGGCAGGAAGTATGTCAGGGTATCGCTGGGCGGTGTGAGAGATGAGGCTGACATACGCGGTCACAGAAAGACATACATAGGCTCAATGCCGGGCAGGATAATGGACGCTTTGAAAAAGTGCGGCACCAACAACCCTGTTATGCTTTTGGACGAGATAGACAAGCTGACTGCTGATGCGCACGGCGACCCGAGCTCGGCACTTTTGGAAGTTTTGGACTCGGAGCAGAATGTGGCGTTCAGAGATCACTACATTGAACTGCCGTTTGATTTGAGCCATGTGATGTTTATTACAACGGCGAACACGCTTGACACCATTCAGCCGCCGCTTTTGGACAGAATGGAAGTTATAGAGCTTGCAAGCTACACGCGTGAGGAGAAATATCACATAGCGAGGGAGCACCTGATACCGAAGCAGATAGCTGCGAACGGTTTAAAGGCATCTCAGGTAAGGCTGGCAGATTCGGCAATATACGCGCTGATAGATTACTACACGCGCGAGGCAGGCGTAAGAAAGCTGGAGAGGGCTATTGCATCTCTTTGCAGGAAGGCTGCGGCGGTGCTGGTATCTGGCGAGAAGAAGACAGTAAGCTTTACGGCTAAGAACATAACTTCGTATCTTGGTGCGCACAAGTATTTACCCGACGATGTTGGCAAGAAAGACAGGATAGGCGAGGTAAACGGCTTGGCGTGGACGTCGGTAGGCGGAGTGCTTATGCCGCTGGAAGTGCTGGTGCTTGACGGCAAGGGCACGGTAGAGGCTACGGGCTCTTTGGGCGACGTTATGAAAGAGAGCGCGAAAATTGCGGTTTCTTATTGCAGGAGCGTTGCAAAGAAGTACGGCATTGACCCTGATTTCTACAAAAACAAAGACATACACATACACGCGCCCGAGGGGGCTGTGCCGAAAGACGGGCCGAGCGCAGGTGTTACGCTGGCGACTGCTCTGGTATCGGCGCTTTCAAAAACGCCGGTTAGGCATGATGTTGCTATGACGGGCGAGATAACCCTGACGGGAAAGGTGCTTGCTATAGGCGGACTGAGAGAGAAGTCTATGGCGGCATACAAGGACGGCATCAAAACGATAATAGTACCGAAAGCAAACAGCGGCGACCTTGACGAGATAGACGACACCGTTAAAAACGGCATGGAGTTTATATTCGCTGATGAGATCGAGCAGGTGCTTGACACGGCTCTGGTTTTAAAAAAAGAGGACGGAAAGCGCACACCTGAGAAGAAACGCGCGGCAGGCACAAAGAGAAACTCTGCCGAGGAAAAGCCGGCGGTACTGAAAAAAGCATAAAAACAGGGCATCATTTTTAGACAGACTACGGGGCGAGAATTTAGTATGAAAAGAAAAGCGGCGCTTGCTGTTGCATTGACTGCGATATTGAGTTTTTCGGGTTGTATAAAGGCTGACGAAACGGCTAAGGGTACGTATTATTACGCCACTGCCGAAGAAGTCGTTTACCCTGAAACAGATATTGCGGACGAAAATGCAGGGGCAGGCGCTGTTTCTATTATTCCGGCGGCGGAGGAAAACATTATTAACTACGCGCAGCTGGCCATTGTTGAGCTTGAAGAAGAGAAGAAAAAAGAAGAGGCAGAGGCTTTTGCTAAAAAGAAAGTGGTTATAGATGTTGACAACATTTTGCAAAATCCTCAGCTGCCAACGGGGTGCGAGGCGGTATCGCTGACGATACTTTTAAATCACTTAGGCTTTAAAGTTGACAAGATGACTATTGCCGAAAAGTATTTGCCGAAGCAGGAATTTTACATGAAAAACGGTGTATTATACGGTGCGGACGTGGTGAACACGTTTGCAGGAGACCCGAGAAATTCATACTCATACGGGTGTTTTGCGCCGTGCATTGTTAATACTGCCCACAGGTTTTTGAAAAGCAACGGCTCGGATATTGATGCGTATAATATTTCGGGAAAAAGTTTAGAGGAGCTGTTTGAGCAATATATAGACAAAGGGCAGCCTGTACTTATATGGATAACAAGCAACGGGCTGAAAGAGCCTTTCAAGGCGGAACAGTGGGTGACAGCTGACGGCAAAAAGGTGCAGTGGCAAAGGTATGAGCATTGTGTTGTACTTACGGGGTATGACAGAGGCAAAAAGCAGATCTTTGTATCAGACCCGTTGGTGGGAAACACGAGCTATAACTATGACACGTTAAACCTGAGATACGAGCAAATGGGCAGGCAGGCTGTAAGCATTGAAAAGAGGGCGGACGGCGATGACGAGGCAAGAGCTTAAAGAATACATAGCTGAAAAATACCACACGGACGGTGATATGCCGTGGGAGGGCGAGGAGCACGAGGTTTTCAGGCACGCCGGGAACAAAAAGTGGTTCGCGCTGGTTATGAACATACCGAAAGCAAAGCTGGGACTGAAAGAAAGCGGCAATGTTGACATACTGAATGTAAAGTGCGACACGCTGATGATAGGTTCTTTTTTGGGGGAAGAAGGGTTCTTTCCTGCATACCACATGAACAAGAACAACTGGATAACTATGGCTCTTGACGGCAGCGCAGACGGTGAGAAAATACGTCTTTTGCTGGACATGAGCTACGACATGACCGCTCCTGCGGCCAAAAGAAAAATCAAGAAAGAACGAAAGAAGTGAGGGCATGAACTTTAATAATGCCGAGTTTGCGGCTGCTTTTGGCAGCTACGAACAGATACCGCGCTCTGACAGGGCAGAGGTGGCTTTTTCGGGCAGGAGCAATGTTGGAAAATCCTCGCTGATAAACAAGCTGCTTGGCAGAAAGGCGCTTGCGAGGGTGAGCGCTGTGCCCGGCAAGACGGCGACGATAAACTTTTACAAGGTGGCTGACATTTACGCTGTTGATCTGCCGGGGTACGGCTACGCGAAGGTGGCAAAGGGCGAGAAAAAACGGTGGTCGGGGCTGATAGGCGGATATCTTGCAGATGTGGAGAGAGACCTGCGCTTGGTGGTACAGCTTATTGATATGCGCCACGCGCCTAGCAGTGATGACGTTGACATGATAAACTACATGATAGACAGCGAGATACCGTTTATTATAGCGTTCACGAAGGCTGACAAGCTAAGCGACAGGGAGAGGGGCGCGCGTTTAGAGGCATTTGCGAGTGAGATACCCTGTTTTGAGGACATTACGAGCGTTGTGACCTCGGCGGAGAGCGGCGAGGGGATAGAAACTTTGCGTGAAATTATATGTGATGCGGCAGGTGGAGAGTGACATGGGGAAGATGACTTCTGCTAAAAAAGTATACATAGGCAACGCGATATACACGGCTCTTTTTGCGTGGTTCTTTTTCAGACCGCTTCAGGTAGGGTTCAAGCTGTTTGCAGGGCTTATGGGCAAGGCGGCAAGCGGCGGTGAGATATTCATAGGCTTGCTGATATGGGTGTGCGTTGCTATAATGCTTTTGCTGACTGAGGTTGCTATATACTTTACTTTTCGTTTTTGCAAAATAAAAAAATCGAGCTTTGCGCTATGGGGTGCGGTGGCGTTTTTTGTGGTAACGCTTTTGCGGACGTTATACGCGATACTGCAAAGCTGGGGATAAAAAGAGACCTTGCAGATGAATGCAGGGTCTTGTGTTTTATATTACAATTGTGATCATGATCGCAAAGCTATTTTGTACTTGTCGGCATAGGCAGCAGCCTCATTTGTGTTTAACTGCTTTAAATATATATCATCTTGCGGACACTTTCCGCTTCCTGCTTTCAGCAATTCGTATTCATCATATTCCGAAAGCCCGAGCGACATAAGGATAGTGTCTATATTCTGTCTGTAAGATGGTATCAATCTTTCTTTTACCCATTGTATCGCCAGATCAGGTTCTGCTACAAACATATTTTGCTTGTAAACCATTGCCTGCATGAATATAGGATAAACTTTATACTGCGTATCTTTTCTGATGTATAATCTGAATTGCTTATTTTTTTCGTTGTATTCTACAATGCCCCAGTCATGCTTATAATATGAATCCTTTATCAGCATATATTTCATAAAAGATCACTCACCTCTTGATCGGTTCTTTCAATAATGTATTTTTCGTTTTTTAACAGCCTGTATCTGTATGCTATTGTATTGGCAACGCTATCTTTAACGTATTGTGGGAGAAGCGTGGACATTCCGTAAAAAATTGATCTTCTGAAATCGGCAGGCAGTGGTTTTACAATAACGGGTTTTTTTATTCCCTCTACATTTTTAAAATGATATCCTTTGCCTATACCGTCATTATATTGTACGTCTTTTGTATAATCAAAATTTCTTATGGCATTTTCATCGAGCCCATAGGCAGCACAAAAAGACTGTCCGTGATCAAATAATGGAGAAAACCTATAATTCCCGTTTCTCTGCTGTAAAACTTCTATGTTGGCTGTATGTCTGTCTCTATTGCATATAAGACAGTCGAACACAAACATTGTATCTATATAATTGCTTATATATGGAGAAGCAGACCTTAATCTTTGTTCTATGTCTTTTCCTCCGATGTTTAAATTATACCATGTCTGCAAACTGCTTTTTGTTTCTCCTCCCTTACGAAAGTCCTCTGAATAACATAACACTGTATTAAAGGTTCTGACTGCGCTGCTGTTTCTTATGTGCAGTCTGATCTTTCCTTCGATCAAGTGATACTTTAAAACATTTATGCCGAGCATATTGCCTAATCTGCAAGCAATTACCTCAAAGAAAGATTCGTATCCGATCGAGCGGCATTTGTAGCTATCAAAATTTGACAGCTTATAATATCGTGTCGGACTTACACTTTGGTCAATAGCTTGATAATAAGAACCATTGCCTGAACCGGTTACGTTTTTGGTATCCCAATCCAGTTTTCTCAGGTCAATAGTATTCACAACGACATCACCACTTTTGACAAGAAATTAAAAATTGTTTTTTACTTATCCTCGCTTTCGGTGACGGGTGCACGCTTTTTGGTGCCCTCTACAAAGTCAAGCGGCAGGGTACAAAGCACGCCTGTATTGGGCAGCGACAGGTCGCCGACGGTGCGGTATATGACCTTTCTTGCTATATCAAGCTGGTCGTCTTTTATAATGGAGATGATAGTGTGATTGTTTTCCTCGGTATTCAGCAGTGCTTTTATTGATGCGCTGAATATGTTGCTGCCCATTCTTGAAAGGGCAACGGCAAGTCCTGTGGATTCTATTATAGTTGCGCCTTTGAGCCCTGCCGCCGAAAAACCCTCAAGCAGTTTATCAAGCACGTCGTTTTTATTCAGTATGAATATCATCAGTTTCATTTTTGTCATCTCCGTTTTTTATATCAGCTAAGGTAGCCGTCAAGCTGGGAAACAAATTCTTCGCTTAGTTCAAATGTGCCGTCTTCGCTCCAGCCGCCTGTGGGGGTGAGCGAATAGGCAGGCGATGAAGAGTTTTCTATAACATACACAATAGCATTCTTCATTTTATTATAGTCTTCATTTGACATATTCGTATCTGCGCCTGTATACTGCTTTTTGAAAACGAGGTCGATATTATTCCTTGCATACTCGGTATGGCTGAAAAACGCGTTCGCTGATGCGGCGGCAATCTCTCCTGAAAGTTTCATATTGGTGGAATGACCGCCTATAAATTCTTCGTTCGAAATAAGCGCTGCGGCGGTATCGCCGTCAACGGAAATTTTATCGTCCTTTTTATACTGAATATAATTATCGGAAGCTTTATCGTACATTTCAAAGTCTTCCAGAAGGGTTATCATTGAGTTGCCCATAAGGTTTATGACCTCTGAAAAAGTGGTATCGGACATGGTCATATACTTATCTATTTTAACACCCAGCAAAGTGCCTATCTGCTCGGTCATTTCGCCTATTCCTGATTGCAGATATATATCTTGCAGGGTGCTTTCGCCGCATTTGGTATACGGTGAGAGCGGTATCATGACTATCTTTTGGGTAGAGGGCATGAACTTTGCCATTACTATTGACAGCAGTTTATTCTGACTGTTGGATACCGTATAGAGTATGGTGGACGAATCGCTTTCAGAATAGGTGGTCTGGACGTTTTCTTCGGCTTCAGAACTTTCGGCCTCAGCGCCGGGCACAAAGTTTTTTACGGCAAGATAGCCTATTACACCGAAAACCAGCAGAAATACGGCAAGCGCTGCGGCATAAACCACTGCGACTGTTACGCCTGAGTTTTGTTTTTTTGCAGACATATTATTCTCCGTTCCTTTAAATTTTTATCTGTATAAAATAATAAAATATATAAAATTGCCTTTGGGTACTTGAATATTATCTTAAATAGGTGTAAACTAGAAATAGCGGACTTTATGCAAAGAACGCAGGCGCGCTTTCGTCAAGGTCTATAATGTGATATTTGACACCGCACTTTTTGGCATAGCCTATAGTCATGCCTGTGCCGCTGTGTTTATCGTCCATAATGCCAAGCACAAACGACGAATGGTCGACCATGAACATATTGCGCTTTTTCATACATTGTTCGTTTCGGCGCTCGGAAACGTAGATCACTTTTTCGGCTTCTTCGAGAATGGTATTGAAAAACCACAGATCAAGCCCCTTAAAATCTTTGCCGTGACCGCGGTATGGCATGGCGCATATGATTTTAAGATCAGGATCGTGAGCTTTCATATCAAGCACGAGCTGCGCTGCCCACAGGTCTACACCGCGCTGCATACCGGTTATAAAAGTATCATAGCCTTGCTTTGTTACAAGGTTTGATATATGCATAGCCATTACGCTCAGCAGTCTTTTCATGGGTGGGCTTTCAAAGTATAAGCCGCCGTATATTTTTTCGGGTCTGTGACCTGTAAAACAGCAGGTTTTTGATCTGTCGTTATCTAGTGTTACTATAATTATCAACCCTTACTTATCATCTATATTACATCTATATTATGATAACACATTCGGGCAAATTTTTCAATAGATATTTGATATTTTTTAATAAACAAAGGAGAGTAGACGATGGAATATCTTAAAAGGGCATGGGCAGAGATCGATCTTGACTGCCTTGCTGAAAACTACAGAAACTACAAAAAAGCCGCAGGGTGCGAGATAATGTGTGTTGTTAAGGCAGACTGCTACGGTCACGGGGACAGGGCGGTAGTGCCGTTTCTAGAGAACGAGCTGGGAGTCACAAAGCTAGCGGTATCTAATATTGAGGAGGCAAAACGCCTGCGCGACATGGGGGCGCGCTCTGACATACTGATACTTGGCTACACGCCGCCCGAAAAGGCAGAAGAACTGAAAAAACTTGACATAATTCAGGCGGTGACGGAGCTTTCATATGCTGTAAAGCTGGCTGAAAATCTGCATGGCGGAGAAGTAAGGGTACACATAGCGATAGACACGGGCATGACGAGGATAGGCTTGCACGGGGGCGTTGAAGAAACGGCTTCTGCGGCGGCACAGATAGCAGAAATCGGCGGCATACGCGCGGAGGGGTTGTTCACGCATTTTGCGGTGGCTGACAGTGATGATGAGAGTGATATTTCATACACTAAAGGGCAGATAAACAAGATAAAGGCGGTGGCGCAGCGACTCTCGCAAATGGGGATAAACATTCCCTGCGTGCATTATCTTAACTCGGCAGGGGGGATATACCACAACGACGGCGGCTCGGCTTTCGCGCGGCTGGGTATAATACTTTACGGGCTTATGCCGAATTACTCTCTGCCGGTGCCTATGAAGCTCAGACCTGTGATGTCTTTAAAAGCTACGGTGGCGCAGGTAAAGGAGATAGGCAAGGGCGAATACATAAGCTATGGCAGGACGTTCTGTTCTGAAAGAGAGATGAAGCTGGCGACCGTTACTATCGGCTATGCGGACGGGTACTCGCGTTTGCTTTCAAACAAAGGCGAGGTGCTTATTCGCGGCAAGAGGGCTAAGATAGTAGGCAGGGTATGCATGGATCAGCTTATGTGCGATGTTACGGGGATAGATGTAAGTGCCGGCGACACGGTAACTCTTATAGGAAAAGACGGGGGAGAGCAGATCACGGCGGACGAACTGGCTTCTCTTTACGGAACTATAGGGTACGAAGTGGTATGCCTTATATCAAAACGCGTACCGAGAGTTATAATAAGGGGCGGAGAGGTAGTAGATGTTTTACAGACCACTTGAAACGCGCGGTCAAATATGATACAATAATATAAGTAAACTAAAGAAAGTGTGGTATACATATGAGCAATACAAACAGTTACGAGAGCCCGTTCTGCACGAGGTATGCAAGCAAGGAAATGCAGTACATATTCTCTGCGGACAAGAAATTTACGACATGGAGAAAGCTGTGGGTAGCGCTTGCGAGGGCTGAGATGAAGCTTGGCTTGGGCGTTACGCAGGAACAGGTAGACGAGCTTGAAGCGAACATAGAAAACATTGATTACGATGTTGCGGCGGTGCGTGAAAAAGAGGTGCGGCACGATGTTATGTCGCACGTTTACGCTTACGGAAAAGTATGCCCGAAAGCAGAGCCTATAATACATCTTGGTGCGACAAGCTGCTATGTTGGCGACAACACTGACGTTATAATTATGCGCGATGCTATGCAGGTAATAAAGCGCAAGCTGATAAAGGTCATATCGCAGCTGGCTGCCTTTGCGGACAAGTACAAGGCGATGCCGTGCCTTGCATACACGCATTTGCAGCCTGCGCAGCTGACGACTGTTGGCAAGAGGGCTACGCTTTGGTGCAACGAGCTTATTATGGATCTTGAAGATCTTGAATACCGCATATCAAAGCTGAAACTGCTGGGCTCTAAGGGCACGACGGGCACGCAGGCTTCGTTTATGGAGCTTTTCCACGGCGACACGGACAAGGTGAAGAAGCTTGAAGAACTTATAGCGCAGGAGATGGGCTTTGACGGTGTAGTGCCTGTTTCGGGTCAGACATACTCGCGGAAGATGGATTACCAGGTATGCTCTGTACTGGCAGGCATAGCGCAGTCGGCGAGCAAGTTTTCAAACGACATACGCATTTTGCAGTCGTTCAAGGAGATAGAAGAGCCGTTTGAGAAAAATCAGATAGGTTCATCTGCAATGGCATACAAGCGCAACCCGATGAGGGACGAGCGCATTACATCTTTGGCGAGATACGTTATGTGCGATGTGCTCAACCCTGCATTCACGGCTGCTACGCAGTGGTTTGAGAGGACTCTCGATGACTCGGCGAACAAGAGAATTGCTGTGGCAGAGGCTTTCCTTGGTGTTGATGCGATACTGAACATTATGCTGAACGTGACCGACCCGGAAAACGGTCTTGTTGTATACGAGAAGATAGTGCGCCGCCGCGTTATGGCAGAGCTGCCGTTCATGGCGACAGAGAACGTTATTATGGACGCTGTTGAAAAGGGCGGAAGCCGTCAGGAACTGCACGAGAGGATAAGGCAGTATTCCATGCAGGCAGGCGCGAGGGTGAAGCAGGAGGGTCTCGACAACAATCTTGCCGAGCTGATAGCCGCCGACCCGATTTTCAAGGTGACGAAAGAGGAACTTGACAACATAATGAAGCCGGAAAACTACATCGGCAGGTGCCCCCAGCAGGTGGACGAGTTTATTGCAAACTGCGTGAAGCCTATCTTAGATGCGAACGGGGTATCGGACGACGTGGCGGAGATAAATGTGTAACAGCGTCTTGTCGGCTTTAGCCTCCAAGCCGCCTGAAAAAATCCCTCGCCGCCAAAAACGGTCGGCGGCGCATACCTTACGGTATGACGGGATTTTTCTTTGCTATCCTACTTTGATAATAATTAAGGTGTGGCTTGCGCCGCGGATTTTAAAAGTTTTATGTACCAACACAGATATTATGTGCAATAGATATTTTTACACCCACCCACAGACCGCCCAAAAGAGAGACGGCTGGCAGATAATTCTTGCCTCTTGCATCTATCTAAACCGCAGGAGTGGCAAGTTTGAGCGAGGACAGAAAAAGACTTTTCTCACCTCTAACCTCTAATAGGGCAGAATTTACTTCCATCGGCGAGTCTGTTGGAGCAATGGTGGATATAAACAAATTCTGATTTTTTAATACTGTCTTGCAAAGTTTGATACATTTTTGGTATGGCTGATCAAAGGGCGAACATAACTCGCGCAATGAATAGGAATTTATAGGAGGGAATTAAATGAAACGGGAACTGGGAATAGCACGCTGTGGACTGGCGTGTTGCTTATGCAGCGAAAATGAACATTGCGGCGGGTGCAATTCGGGAGAATGCCCTGACAAGGACTGGTGCGAAAACAGAAAATGTTCTATTGAGAAAAATTATACACATTGTCATGAATGTAAAACTGAATGCAGGAGAGGATTGCTGTCAAAAATCAAACCTTATGGGTTCACCTTGTTTATCAGAAGATACGGCGAAAAAGAACTTTTAGACTGTCTTGAGAGGAATGAAAAAGCAGGCGTTGTTTATCATCGGAATGGAATTTATGGCGATTATGATGATTTTCATGATGTGGAGGATCTGATCGAATTTATCAAAACGGGGAAAAAGAATTTCCTGTTTACCAAAACATAAAGATTTTTTCCTGTTGTATCAACATCGCAAAGAATATAGACCCTGCTTGTGGCAGAGGTATTTTATACATTATATGGCGTTCTCTGAGAGAACGCGGAAAGAGAGCGATAACTTCTCAATGGAGAGGCGCAACTGTTAGAAGCAAGAAAACGAGAAGCAAGAGGCAAGAAATTGCTTTTTATGGTTTAGCGAAATTTTTTCAAAACGCTTATCTTGCCTCTTGCCTCTATCTAAACCGCAGGAGTAAAAAGTTGGTGCAAAAAGCTGCAAGGCATCTTCTAACCTCTAACTTCTAACATCTTACATCTAATAGCTGAGGCAAGAAGTGAGGGCTTTTTATAAAGCTATTGCGCACGCAAGCGTGTGCAGGAAAGAGAGCGTTGAACTATAACTAGGGAACGCCCTCTCTTGCAGGGCGTTCCCTCTTGAAAAACAATCCACAGGATTGTTTTTCAATTCACCCTTTGCGGAGCGCTTATCGTGCTTTTTGTGGGGCTCTGCCCCACACCCCGTGACCCTTTTGAAAAAGGGTCAATCGAAAACTTTCAGTTTCTTGACAGGGATTACAACCTTTGAGGTTTAGCGCACTCGCTGAAAAATTACAATTAAGATACGCACAAAGCTTTAGAGAATGGGAAGAAGCCTTGAAGAGGGTTCTTC
>CANRIA010000011.1 GCA_947630555.1 uncultured Clostridia bacterium | reverse complement strand
TCCGACAGGCGCATCGCGCAGTGCCTGTGCTACGACAGACACTACCACACCACGCGCCGAAAGTCCAGCAATTACTCATCTTTTTCAGAAATTTCTACCTTATCACTAAAATCATCGTCCGCACATTTGGGCACACTATCCGAATTCAGATACTCCGCAATCATTGACTCCATGAACGTGTTGAACAGCTTTTTATCACCGTTGTAAACGATTGTCGCCGTGTTGATTCTCGGTACTTCAGTTTTTCTTGGCATATGTATTCTCCTTCTGTTTTAAGTATTTGTTTTACATCTTGAAGATGAAGTTGCCCATTTTTGATCACCCTTTCAAATTTTATGACTCCCCGTTTCGGGGTAACATCGGATGTACGCCGCCAGTTTTATATGTTTTCAAATAATGTTTTATTTGCGCTAGAGATAAAAGTGTGATATAATGAAATATAAGGTCGGTGGGTATTAAAACTGAACGACAAATCAACATTTACCGAGGAGACATGTATATGAATGACTGGTTTACCGTTGAGAAAATTGACGATCAGACATTTGTGATAAGTGAGTACAAACATTGGGAAGAAACGCACTGTTATCTGTTGTGTGGACAAGAAAATGCGCTTTTAATTGATACCGGTTTGGGCATCTCAAATATTAGGGAAATCGTGGACAGTTTGACGGAACTGCCTGTTATGGTGGTTACGACCCATGTACACTGGGATCACATTGGCGGGCACCAATATTTTGATAACATAGCTGTTCATGAGTTAGAAAAAGATTGGCTCTCCGTTAAATTTCCGATACCTCTGCAAGTTGTCAAAAATAATTTAACAAAGTTTCCTTGTGATTTTCCAGCAGAGTTTGATATTGCCTCCTACATAATTTTTCAAGGTGTGCCGCAAAGAATTTTGCGTGATGGTGACCGGCTGGATCTGGGAAATCGAAAAATTCAGGTCGTTCACACACCGGGACACTCCCCGGGACATTGCTGTTTCTATGAGCCGGGGAGAAATTATATGTTTTCAGGTGATTTGATTTATAAAGGCTGTCTTTACGCATTTTATCCGACTACTGACCCACAGCTTTTTTATAATTCTGTTAAGCGTATGCGGAAATATATGATTTCAAAAATTTTACCCGGTCATCATCAGTTAGATATACCTACTTCTATGATAGATGAAATTGAATCCGGGTTTGCACAAATTGAGAGAAGCGGCAAACTCAAACATGGTAATGGACTATTCAAGTTTAGTGATTTTCAGATTAAAATATGAGCTACAGCTTTCAATTTATCAATCAAATAATAAATCAATAACATATTGAATGCATCATCATCAAGCGGTGCTTTTTGCACCGAAGAAAATTTTGAAACTGTTAATATTTATCTCAAACAAAAAGCCCATACAGAAATTTATCTGTATGAGCTTTGTCGTATTTATTGTCAGTCAGTGTACACATATCGTGTAGATACACCGCTTACTTTGAACAGTTTTTTCAGTCTTGAAGCACAAAGAAATGCGCTCTTTTTGCCCAATAATCGCATATCACCACTTTTGCGGTATCTATTCAAAATAGTACCTGTATCTACTGTGGCTAGGTACTGTAGTTATGCTGATTGAAATCTCTACACCTTTGAAACCTATAATGCTTTCAAAATGATGCTATGACTGCTATCAATTTTGCCAATGCTTTCGGGTATAATAAAGATATCAATTATCCGGAGGCAGTACAATGAAAAGGATCATCACACAAAAAATATTAAACGATTTTGCCGCATGGCTTGGCAAGGAGGAAAAAAGCAAAAACACCATTGTAAAGTATCTGCGCGATGTTTCGGCTTTTGCTTTTGCGCTCGGCGAAAGAGAGGTCACAAAAGAGGCGGTTATCTCATATAAACAGCATCTGACAGACAGCGGTTACGCAGTCAGAAGTGTTAATTCTTCGCTTGCAAGTCTGAACAGTTTGTTTTCTTTTCTGGGCTGGAATGATTGCAGAGTAAAGGCTTTGAAAGTGCAGCGGCAGGTGTTTTGTCCTAAAGAAAAAGAGCTTACAAAAGCAGAATATGAAAGGTTATGTCAGGCAGCCGGGCGCAAGCATAATAAACGTTTAGAACTTATCTTGCAGACTATATGCGGCACAGGCATAAGGGTGAGCGAACTTCGGTTTATTACCGTTGAGGCTGTGAACAACGGAGAAGCGTTGGTTTCGCTGAAAGGCAAAACAAGGGCTGTGTTTATAGTAAAAGCGCTGCAAAAGAAACTGCTCCGCTATATAGCAGAGCAGAAGATCAAAAGCGGAGCAGTATTTGTTACCGCCAGAGGCAATCCCATAAACAGGAGCAACATATGGCGAGAGATGAAAAGCCTGTGCTTAGAAGCCGATGTAGAGCCCGGCAAAGTTTTCCCTCACAACCTGCGGCATCTGTTCGCACGGGTATTTTACGGTATTGAAAAGGATATTGCAAAGCTGGCGGATATTCTTGGGCACAGCAGCATAAACACAACAAGGATCTATATTATATCTTCGGGGCAGGAACACCTCAGGCACATGGAACGCATGAGGCTGATAATATAAAAAAGACCGCTGTTTGAAGCGGCTGCAACATGATCGGTATTATGTTGTATTCAAAAAATTAAAGCATTGATTTACATACATAGTATAACATAATCCGTGAAATATTTCAATAGATTTATACAAAAAATCTGAGTTTGCCCTTTTATTTTACAAAATCCAACAGCACAAAAAGACCTTTTCAAGCTAAAAAACGAAAAGGCTTGAGTTTCTGCGCTTATTTTTTGACCTGCCAACGCTGCCAACACCTCGGCGGCGTTTTGTTTTGTCTGCTTTTACAACATAATACCGATTATGTTGCAGATAATCACAAGTAGATATTAACGTAAAGGAGTTAATTCTTATGCAGACAAAAATGAATCTGATTTTCACAACACATATGAAAGGAATTAATAGCTATGAAAGTGAATTTTAAATCTTTGCAAGATTATTTAAACAGTTATGGATATCCATATAACGAGATGATGTATAGCGATGATTTTGACATTCCGGATCAAACATCATATGAGTATCTTATGAAAAATATAAGTAAATACCAAAACATTGATGCCATGACTTTCTATGGACAAAGGATTAAATATTCTGAATTCTCTGATGAAATCAATAAAACTGCAAATGGCTTGCAGGCAATTGGATTATCTAATAAAGACAGGATAGCAATATTATTACCCAATATTCCGGAAGCAGCATATGTTCAATATGGAGCTTCAAAAATTGGAGCAGTTCCTTCTAACATTGATCCAAGAACAACCGGTAAAATGTTGCTTAATTATATTAGAAACGAGCATATAAAGGGCGTTATTGTAGTAGATGTGATGTACAAAACAGCCATTCTCCCGATAGAGCATGAATTAAAGGAAGAATATGGTATAGATAAAGTTATTGTTGTTCCGGCTACAAATTCAATGCCAATAATATTAAAAAAGGTAATTGCATTAAAAAGCAAATTACATCATATAAATCCAATCACATCTACAGTTTTAGAAGTGATATATTGGAATGATATGATTAGTAATTCAAAGTATGAAAACGCGCTCAACATTGACTTTACGCCGAATTGTGAAGCTGTGATACAGCATTCATCTGGAACACTAAATGGTATTCCCAAATCTATCCCTTTGACAAATGAAAACATAAATTCATTTGTTGAAAAACACCTACCAACGACGATTGTCAAAGAATTGAGTTGGGGTACAAAGATGCTGAATGTGTTGCCTTATTTTGCATCATATGGGGCAATCAACACATCTCACTTAGGCTTTAATTTAGGGCTAACATTACAGCAAATTCCAGAATTCCAGTTTAAGGATTTTGGCTATATTGCATATAAGCAAAAGTCAGAAGTGTTGATTGGTACACCAACTTGGTTTTCACTTGCAACATGTGACACAAGACTTAAAAAAGATGCCTTAAAAAATGTTAAAATAGCAATTTCAGGCGGAGACGGCATGGATGAAAAAACTAAAGATAATATTAATCGTTTTTTTAAGGAACATGGTGCAAAATGTAAAGTTACCAATGGTCATGGAATGTCAGAATTATCGGGAAGTGGATGTTATCAATTTCTTGGTCATGACAATAATGCTGGTGTAGGCATACCATTCCCTTATGACAAATACATAATTATGGACGACGACGGCAAAATTGTGCCAATGACAGAGTCAGGCGTTAAAGGTTGCACATGGATATATTCCCCTTCTGCAACAGCCGGTGTGTTTGACGGACAACGATTTGCAGAAACAAAGGATATAAACGGATTTAGATTTTTAAATTCTAAAGACACTATGTTAATTATGCCCAATAATGAAATTACTTATATTGAAAGAGAAGATAGGGCGTTTGCTCGATTTGATGGGCACAAAATCATTCCATATGATATTGAATGTAAATTCATGAGTCATAAATTAATAAAGCATTGTATGGTTGTACCATATTTTGACTCTGATATTAATGGTAAAATGCCAATTGCTTATATAGTGCCTGAACATAAATTAAAAAATCAAGAATTGGATTTATTAGTATCAGAAATAGTAAATCTACTGTTAGAATCCGAGAATACTAATAGTAGAGATGTTCCACGAAAAATATGTTGTCTCTCTGAACTTCCTATTAATGCGATGAGCAAGAATGACTTTAGAAATCTTGCAAATAGAGAGCTGGACGGCACAGAATATACAGTTAATATAAGTGAAACTAATTTATCTTCTGGGGAAGTTAAAATAATACCACCTACAGCAAGATGAGAAAGTAGCTATATGGAAAAGATACATATGAAAGCCATACGCAGCCTAACAGTTAATTGAAGTTTATTTACTTTCAATGTCATTGCACTGCCATTAGGTTCTATTGCCAATGGCGTGCAGGTTCAAGTCCTGTTACCCGCACCACAAAAATGGCAATACCTCGAGGCGATCGAGAGGTATTGTTATTTTTGCGCTATTTTGAAATTGCTTATATTCTGAAATTTTATATTTTGTTACACGAAAGCTCAACGCCTCTTTTTTATATTTAGATATAGACTTTTGCTGTTCACTGTGATATAATAAAATATAGTATAAAGACACGGATATGAAAGGAGTTTTACGATGAAAAATATAACAGAGCAACTTATTTTGTCATTAGCGCCTAATGCTGCTGCCGCTTCTAACGGAAAAAAGATATCCTCTAGCGGCGGATTTATCAAACGTTACCGCTCACAGGACGGCACATTTTTTATGGGTGAATGCAAGGGCAGCGGAAAAAATCCCTACATCACCTCGGCAGACTACATAAACGAAAGCCACCCTGTTTTTCGCTGTTCCTGCCCAAGCAGGCAGTTTCCGTGCAAACACTCACTGGCTCTGATGTACGAGATGATGTTTGAGAAGGATTTTGAAATCTGCGAGATACCCGAAGATATTCTTACAAAGCGTGCTAAGCTCATGGCAAGAGCAGAAAAATCTGAAAGTGCTGATTCCGAAGATGCAGAAAAGGCAGAAAAGAAAAAAGCTGCTGCGAAGAAAACATCAAACTCTGCAAAAAAGAAAAAGCTGCAAAAACAGCTTGAAGGCATTGACCTTTGCGAAAAGGCTATAAAAGAGCTTCTGTCGGCAGGTCTCGGAACTATGGGCGGCGCTTCGCTTTCAAATTACCAGCAGCTTTCAAAGCAGTTTGGCGACTACTATCTTATAGGCATACAACGGCTGTTCAACCGCCTTATCATTGAGATAACCGCGTATCAGAAAGATAATCTTGAAACGCATTACGACTGCGCGATAGACACTCTTGAAAAGCTTAATTCGCTTATCAAGAAATCGAGGAAATACATAACACAAAAGCTTGAAAGCGATGAACCTGCGGCTGACGATACTCAGCTTTATGAAGAACTTGGCGGCAACTGGAAGCTTACCGAGCTTGAGGCTATCGGCAAATGCGTGAAAGATGCGCGGCTTACACAGCTTGCGTTTTATGTAAGTTTTGACGATGCAAGAAAAGAATTTATTGACTGCGGCATATGGCTGGAACTTAACAGCGGAAACATCTATATGACAAAAAATTTCCGCCCCCTTAAATCGCTTAAATATGTCAAGGCGGACGATTCGGTCTTCGGAGTGGTGCAGGTGCCATCAATGGCGGTATACCCGGGCGAAGGCAATGTAAGAGTACGCTGGGACAATGCGAACTTTGCAGAGCTTACTGACGGCGATTTTGATAAGCTGCGTTCGTATGCTGCAAATACCGTAAATGCAGAAATGAAGGGTATTAAGAACTTTCTGCAAAATGCCATGTCAAGCCCTGTAATATACAAGCTTATTGCTTTTTCTGAGATCGACAAGATCGGCGAAAAAACGGTTCTTCGCTCTAAGGGCGGCGATACAGTAGAGCTAAAAGATATTGACGATGAGCAGAAAATGACAGAGCGCTTGCAAACGCTGCCAGGCGGAAAACTTCTTGAAAACGGCATTATGCTATGCGGATTTCATTATGATGCAAGCGACAACAGGATATGCGCCCAGCCTATGAGCATTATACCCGACGGCGCAAATACTGTTGTAAGACTGCTTTACTGACGGAGGTGTAATTATGGATATAACAGCTATTACAGAACTTCGCGCGCAGCTGCGCTTAGCTGCCATTGCAGGGGCTGATCTGCTTTCGGAAAATTTCAGGCTGAAAAGGGCTGTTGAAGCCTTTGCGCCGCTAAAAAGTGCTTCTCCTGTTTTCGGGAAGATTTATGAGCTTTCAGAAAAACTTGTTTCAGGTGGTTGCGATGATGCGGCAGGAACGCTCCTTGATGCGCTTTCACTGACGGATTCGGTAATGACAACGCTTGCGAAAGTCGATGTTGAGGGAGAAGCAGAAAAGCTGAAAGTTACCGATTACAACGCAAAGATAATAGATGCGCCGTATTCAAGGCTATCTCAGCTTATAAATGCCCTTACAGGCTCGGGAAGTGGAAATTACAACATTGTATACAACGCAAAGGAAGAAAAATCGGACCTTTTTGAAGATTACCGCGTAAAACCTGCGCTTGTGAAGTGCTTGGGGGCTTCGTATTCTGAGCTTGCTGATACTGCACAAGATATAATTGAGGGCATGGGTGAAGATATGCTCCCCCTGCTTATGGAAGGTTTTGACCCGAACGGCAAAAAAGAGACTATTAAGCGCATTATGCTTATTGATAATATTGCGAAAGAAAAGGCGAATGATTTTTATCTTGAAAACATACCACTTTGCGAAAAGAATGTGAAGAAGCTGCTTGTCCGTGCTTTGCGGCATGATGTGAACAATGCCGACAGGCTGATCGAATTTACAAAGACCGAAAAAGGCGCAATTAGAGATGAGGCTTTCTACTCTTTGGCACGGCTGGACTGCGACAAGGCAAAGGCTTTCTTTGAAGATATGGAAAAAGACAAGCCGCAGGAAACGCTTGAGTATTTACAGTTCAGCCGATCAGAGTGGTCAAGCAGGCTTGCGGCGAAGATAGGCAACAGACTTTTTGACAATAATGACGGCGGAAAGTACAAGACGGACGGATTCGGAGTACACATAGACTATGTCGCGTTCAGCGGTAAAACGGGCAAGGATGTTGAAGATTTTCTGAGAAAAGTCTGCTGCAAAAAAATGGACGATCAAGAAAGAAACTCTGTTTTTGATCTTGTTGACATCGCGCTGAAAGCCACCATTGCAATGACGCGCGACAAGGGTATTTGCGATCTTGCGCTGGAGCTTGCTAAAAAATTTCCCGACCGCAGTTTTGCTCAGTCGGAGATATATGCTATGATAGTCGGCACCGATGACTGCACAAAGCTGCTCAAAAGGCGTATTTTAGAGACTAAAGATTCGGTAAAAGGTCAAAGAAACAACGGTGTTGCAATGGGCTCGGCTATAACGCAGATAAAAAACATACATCTTGTGGACGGCAAATATTATATGTCTTACAAACTGTACGACAGCCGCAACAAAGAGCCGTCTACACACGAGCTTTATGAGATACCGATAGATCAGCCGATAAGGGAAAAATGGATAGATATGCTTATCGACTGCGACTGGTATCAGGCTGACCTGTTTTTAGAATATCTCTTTGACAAAAACGACAAGAAAATGTATGAAAAAGTCAAAGACCGCTACATAAAATGCGTGCTCAACGATAATAGCGCAACAACGCATATGTGGATGATGGAAAGCTGCGGTATGATAAATATCGAAGGGCTTATTGTGGAATATTTCAAAAAACAGCAGTATAATGAAAAATTTGACCCTGTGAACTTTATTTTTCACGCTCCCGGCGACCAACAGTACCGCCTTAAAGAAGCAACGGAGGTACTATCGCTTATACGCAGCGGCAAGATGAAAGCAAAATTTGATATTGATAAGTTTGAATACTGGGTAAATACAAATTTAAGATAAGGAGAAATTTATGGACAATTCGATTTTAAGGCTTCCTGCTGAGCAGCTTTTCGAGGAGGAACTGAACGCGCTTATAAAAGCTGAGACCGACCCTATTCCCGAGGGGTGGAGAATGTCGCCGCGCTCTGTAAAGACCTACATATGCGGCGGCAAGGTCGGAAATTTAAACATAACGCCGAAATATATCGGTCACGAACGGCTTGTTGAGATAGCTATTGCAACACTTGTTACCGACCGCGCGCTGTTGCTGATAGGCGAACCCGGCACGGCAAAAAGCTGGCTTTCAGAGCATTTGACGGCGGCTATAAACGGCAATTCATCTCGTGTTATACAAGGCACGGCAGGCACTACCGAGGAGCAGATACGCTATTCGTGGAACTATGCTATGCTTATTGCCAACGGGCCTTCGCAGGAGGCAATGCTGAAAAGCCCCGTATTTACGGCTATGGAGGAAGGCGCAATAGCACGAGTAGAAGAAATATCGCGCTGTGCTTCCGAAGTTCAGGACACGCTGATTTCACTGCTTTCGGAAAAGAGAATATCAGTTCCCGAACTTTCACTTGAAGTGCCTGCGAAAAAGGGATTTTCAATTATAGCTACCGCCAACACGCGTGACAAAGGCGTAAACGATATGTCTGCGGCGCTGAAAAGACGTTTCAATATTGTGGTACTTCCCTCACCCGAAACTTTGGAGGAAGAAATGCACATTGTAAAAACGCGTGTTGAGCAGCTGTCGGGCAGCCTTGACCTTAATGCGGCACTGCCGAAAGATGCAGTCATTGAGAAAATATGTACTATCTTTCGCGAACTGCGCGCAGGTGAAACGCTCGATAAAAAGCAAAAAGTAAAAGCTCCTGCCGGTGTGCTTTCCACTGCCGAGGCTATCTCGCTTTTGTGCAACAGCATGGCTCTTGCAGGAAGCTTTGGCAGCGGCGAGATAACCGACGACGATATTGCGGCAGGACTGCAAGGTGCGGTAGTAAAGGACGACAAAGACACCGTGGCTTGGAAAGAATATCTTGAAAACATAATGAAAAAGCGCGGCTCAAACTGGAGCGGTCTTTACAGAGCGTGCAGGGAGCTTAACGAATGAGCGGCATAAACTTTTTCGGCATAAGGCATCTATCGCCTGCCGGTGCGTTTTTTCTGCGAAAATTTCTGGACGAAAAGCAGCCTGAGCTTGTAATTATAGAAGCGCCGTGCGACTTTGAAGATACTGTAAAAGACATTGTGCGCAGAGAAACACGACCGCCTTTTGCTATTTTGGCATATACGCAGAGCGTGCCTGTTAGGACGATACTTTACCCGTTTGCTGAGTATTCACCCGAATATCAAGCAATAAAATGGTGTGATGAAAACAGCGTTAATTTGCGGTTTATGGATCTGCCTTCGGAAACGTTTCTTGCGCTTTCTGATGAGAGGATAAAGCAGGCGGAGAGTGCAGAAAACGATGAAGAAGAAAGCGAAAATCCTGCCGAAAATACGACCGAGCAAAGACCCGATGTTTATGAACTTTTAGATAATAAAAGTGAAGACGCTTCGCATGAGACGTTTTGGGAGCGCACGCTGGAACAATGCGCCGATGCAGATGCTTATCATGAAGGCGCAAACCTTTTCGGTGCGAATATTCGCGAGCTTTCGGTGAAAGACGGCTATGACGAAGCGGAAACTGCGCTGCGCGAGATGCATATGCGCTGTATTATAAAAAATGCGGTGAAAGACGGCGTATCGCCTGAAAAGATAGTTGTAGTTACCGGCGCGTATCACGTTGAGGGGCTGAAAACCTGGGCGGCTAACGAAGAAATGCCAAAGCTTCCAAAGCTGCCGTCGCTGCACACGCTTATGCCGTATTCATATTACAGGCTGTCAACGCGTTCGGGTTACGGCGCAGGCAACAAAGCTCCTGCTTATTACGAGCTTATATGGAAAGGTCTTTGCCGGAATGACCGCTTTTACGCCGCGAATGCATATCTTTCAAAGATAGCTGAAAAAATGCGTGAAGATGGCAGTGCGGCATCGTCGGCACAAGTCATAGAAGCGGTGAGGCTTGCAAAAACGCTTTCACAGCTGCACGGCGGCGAAATACCCACGCTGCGTGATATTCGCGATGCGGCAGTGACCTGCATAGGTGAGGGCAGCTTTGCGGCGATAAGCACAGCAGTTGCCGATACCGAAATAGGCACGGCGATCGGCGAAATGCCTGAGGGCGTTTCAAGAACGAGCATACAAGACGATTTTTACCGTCAGCTGAAAGAGTTAAGACTGGATAAATACCGCTCTGTTACTGCGCAGGATTTAAAGCTTGATTTGCGTGAAAATTTAAGGGCAAGCTCTGAAAAGTCTGCACTTTTAGATCTCAGTCGCTCTTATTTTCTGCACAGGCTGCGCGTTCTGGGGCTTGACTTTGCGCGCCTTGCTCCGTCACGGCAAGATAACGCGACATGGGCTGAGGCGTGGCAGGTGCAGTGGACTGCCGAGTGCGAGATAGTGCTTGTTGAAAGCGCGCTGAAAGGTGACACAGTAGAGCTTGCAGCGGCATTTCAGATAAAAGAAAATGTTGAAGGGCAAGAAGATATTGCGGTAATTGCCAAAGCTGTTGAAGATGCTTTTTGCTGCGGAATGTCGACTGCTGCGAGTTATGCGGTGGCAGCTTTGCAGGCAGCTGCAACAGACAACATACCGTTTGAAAAAATTGCGCAGACCATGTTCAGCCTTTCAAATGTAATAAGCTACGGCGACATACGCAAGAGTGACTGTACAGCGATAATACCCATATTAAAACAGCTTTACTACCGCGCTTGCCTTATTATGGGCGTTTCATGCATATGCAATGATGATGTATCTAAAGAAATTGCTGATGCGATAAATATGATAAACTCGGTACAGCTGGCGCATGATTTTCTTGAAACAGATAAATGGCTGAAAGCGCTTTCTGATGCTGCATATCGTGATGACCTGAACACGCGGCTTTCGGGACTGTGCGCTGCAATTTTGCTTGAGCGCAATGTAATGTCAAATGACGAACTAAAAACAGAAGTATCTTGCCGCCTTTCAAAGGGTGTTCCTGCCGACCTTGGTGCAGGCTGGTTTGAGGGACTTGCCATGAAGAATCGCAGCGGACTTATTGCTCGGCTTTCGCTGTGGGAAAGTCTTGACGATTATCTTAAAGAACTTGACGATGAGGAATTTAAACGCGCACTTGTTTTTCTGCGCAGGGCGTTTGCAGACTTTTCTTCGGGTGAAAAAGATGCAATAGCTGAAAACCTGGGCGAGATATGGGGTCTTAACGGCGATGCAGTCAGTGAGGTTTTGAATAGTGTGCTTGATGAAGCTTCTCAGCAGGCAATAGATGGGCTTTCAGACTTTGACTTTGATTTATAGGTGATATTTATGGATACTAAAGCACAAATGCAGCGTTGGCGGCTTATTCTGGGTCAAGAGAGCGGCGACAGGCTTGCTAAAATGGATATGCCGCAGCTTTCGCAGGAACAGATGCTTATGGACAACGCGCTTGCATCTATATATAACAAAAGCGAACAGGGCGGTTTTGGAAACGGCGCAGGCAAAGGGCCTTCAAATCCGCATATCTCTCGTTGGCTGGGTGATGTGAGAAGTCTTTTTGACAAAGACCTTGTAAAGATAATACAAAATGATGCTATGACAAGATGTGGGCTGAAACAGCTTATTTTCGAGCCTGAGATACTTGAAAATGTTGAGCCTGATATTTCGCTGGCATCGGCGATAATGGCGCTTAAAGATTCTATACCCGAGCGTTCAAAGGAAAGCGTCAGGGCGTTTATAAAAAAGATAGTTGACGACATAAACAAGCTTTTGGAGCAGGATATACGCAGAGCTGTGACAGCCGCAATAAACAAGCGCGAGCACTCCCCTATTCCGTCAGCTTCGGCGCTTGACTACAAAATGACTATCAGGCGAAATTTGAAACACTATTCACCTGAGCTTAAAACTATTGTACCTGAGCACTTTTATTTCTTTGAACGTGCTGCATCTTCCGCCTCAAAAAAGTGGACTGTTATACTTGACATCGACCAGAGCGGCTCAATGGGTGAAAGCGTTATATATTCATCTGTGGTAAGCTGTATTCTTGCAAGTATGAGTACGCTGAAAACGCGCGTTGTTGCGTTTGATACGGGTATTGTTGATCTTACCGATAAGTGCAGCGACCCCGTTGACCTGCTGTATGGCTTTCAGCTTGGCGGCGGCACTGATATTGACAAGTCGGTAGCTTATTGTCAGCAGTTTATTGAAGACCCGAAGAAGACACTGTTTTTCCTTGTTTCCGACCTTTATGAGGGCGGAAACCGCGCCGCACTGATAAGACGAATGGAGGAAATGAAAGCTTCGGGGGTTACTGTGGTTTCGCTTTTAGCTGTTGCAGACGGCGGTGCACCCTTTTTTGATGAAAGCGTGGCAAACAAATTATCAAAACTGGGTATACCATGCTTTGCCTGCGCTCCCCAAAAACTTCCTGAACTGTTGGGACTTGTTCTGAAAGGTCGGGATCTTAGCGAATTTGCAAAAGATTTCTCAAAGAGAATGCCGACATAAATATACATTAATCGGCTTAAAGATTTATACGCAAATATTTTTCGACAAATAATTGACAAGCAATATTTTTAAGTGTATAATAATATCAGTAAAAAATTTTTTTGGAGGCGACTGTTATGTATTTTCCACTCGAATCAATTTTTCCAATTGATACATCTATTGATATGACATATCTTGATGATGAGGACGTTGTTTGTCTTACAGATGACTTATCATGGGACGAAGATTCTGTAGGATGGCATAATAACATTCTGTACGACAGGATCGTTCAAGGTCTTGATTACGCTTTTCAAAAAAAGCACATAAAGCGCAATGAAGATATAACTCCTTCTGTCAGAATTATTTTTAAGCAAGAGCCCGTTGCAGAAACTTATGAAATTTTAAATCGGGCAAAATATCATTTTGATTATGCTAAATGCATTTTAGAATGGAAATATTGCCCCTCGGAAAATGATGAGCAAGAAACAGATGATAGCACAAATATACCCGACGATCAATGACCGTCGGGCTTTTTTTAATTATTATGTTTTTACTTTATTCTTCGGGAACAGGACGTGAAAGCGTTATAGCAAGAATGTCGTCAGAAGACGGGTTCTTTACATAGTAATTCGTTGTTTCAACGGGTCTGTAAATGCCGTCATCACCCTTTTGGCGAGTAACTACCCTTCTCGTCCTCTGACCGTTGTTATAGGCGTTTATCTGGTCGTTTATATCAAAAGTATCAATAAAAAGCTGCTGGTCTTCGGGCAGCATGGTAGATGCACCGTGCATGATAAGTTCGGTATACACGCCTGTTGAGGGGCATGAGCGCGTTGTGAAGTTCTCATAGACCATCATATAAAAGCTGTTGCGCGAAAGGTTGCTCATTATAACCAGCGGATAACACATAAAAACGGCATCTAAAAGCAGTTGAGTTGCGCTGGCGGCAGGCTGGGTAACAAGAATGTCTTCCGACTGTTCATCGGGCTCGTGGTTTTCAAGAATAGAGGCATATTCGCTTTCTGTAACGGGCTTTGAAAAATAGTAGCCCTGAATAGTTTCACAGCCGCAGGTACGCAGAAAGCCGAGCTGTTCTTTGGTTTCAACGCCCTCTGCTACGGTTGCAAGTTTCA
This sequence comes from uncultured Clostridia bacterium, assembly GCA_947630555.1. Classification (GTDB taxonomy): domain Bacteria; phylum Bacillota; class Clostridia; order Oscillospirales; family Ruminococcaceae; genus UBA7477. The sequence continues at coordinate 47,917 of CANRIA010000011.1, read as the reverse complement.
GCCTTTGAGCAAAACTAAAAATGCTTTCCAAAACTATACGTTCTTTTTCGTTTTCGCAGTTTCCGCTGAGAAGCGATTTATCTATCTTCAAAACGTTGGCAGGAACATCTTTCACAAAGGTGAGCGACGAAAGACCGCTGCCAAAATCATCTATAGCTACAGAAAAATTGTCGTTTCTTATATCGCTTATGAACTGAATTATATTTGTGCCGTCAACAAGCGCAGATTCGGTTATCTCGACTTCGATAAGCTTGCGCGGAACACTGTAGCTGTCAACGACTTCACAAAGGTGCTTTACAAAGTTTTCTTCTTTGGTATGAAATCTTGAAAAGTTTACAGACACGGTGACATTTTTTGCGCCGCGCTTTATTTCACGGCTCAAAAATGCGCACACCTCATCAAGTATGTACCAGTCCAGTTTTGTGATTAGCATACTCTTTTCAAGAAGCGGTATGAACTGATAGGGTGGTATAACGCTGCCGTCCTCGTCTATCCACCGAGCGAGAGCTTCCGCGCCGTTTATATGACCGTTTACAGCATCATATTTCGGCTGATAGTAAGCCACTATTTTCTTCTCTGCAATTGCCTTGTCAAGCAAAGTGTTTATATTATCTTCGGTAAAAACTGTTTTCATAGTAATTCCTCCAAAAATATTATTAAAAGTACAGACCTTCTTCGGATTCATGCTTCATAGGACGGTTCATAAGGTGCGAGAGAGCATCTTTAGGCGGCATATTTTCAAAAAGTATCATATAAAGCTGCTCGATAATGGGGGCATCTACACCGAGCTTTTTTGCAAGAGGATATGCGTTTCGTGTGCAGTAATAGCCCTCAACAGTACCGGTGCGGCGGATAGCTTCTTCTGCCTTTACCCCCTGCCCTATCAGTATTCCTGCGCGCCTGTTGCGGCTGTGCATACTCGTGCAGGTAACTATAAGGTCACCAAGACCCGTAAGTCCAGAAAAAGTTTCCTCGTGCGCCCCCATGGCAACACCTATGCGCGCTATCTCTGTAAGACCTCTTGTCATAAGCGCGGCTTTTGTGTTGTCGCCAAAGCCCATGCCGTCAACAATTCCTGCGGCAAGAGCTATTGAATTTTTAAGAGAGCCGCCGACCTCGCAGCCTATTACGTCGGAATTTGTATATATTCTGAGCGTTGAGTTGCTTAACTCGTCTTGCACATAGTAAGCATAATCCAGATCTTCGCAGGCGGCAACAACCGTTGTTGGCGTGCCGTTTGCTATCTCTTCGGCGTGGGAAGGGCCTGAAAGCACCACCGTTTTGTTCGGCAGAATGCTTGTTATAACTTCCGACATACGCCGCATAGTGCCGTCTTCAAAACCTTTTGAAGTGCTGACGACGACGGCTTTTTCATTTATATACGGTTTTGCGGTATTGCACACTTCTGCGACAAATCGCGTTGGTATGCCGATTATAACTATATCAGCATTTTGTGCGCAGGAAATATCGGTAGTGAGCGCAACACCTTCGGGAAGTATTGCTCCCGGCAGCTTTGAACGCAGCTCACCTGTTCTTTTAAGGGTATCGATCTCATCTTGAAACTTAGACCACACAGTAACGCTGTGACCCATTTTTTCGCACATTATAGCAAGCGAGAGACCAAAACCTCCGCTGCCGAGTATAGTTATATTCGCCATAAAAACACCTCCGCAAAGTTGTCAGCTTTTTTTGCTTTTAAAGCTGAGTTTGTTTTCCGTGCCGTTTACAAGTCTTGCTATATTGCTCTTATGCTTCAATACTACGATTATTGCTACCGCCAAGGCAACAAGAGCATTCTGCCACGGCTTTTCATAGCCCCTTAACGTCTGCGAGATTATAGTACATATAGGGAAAGAAGAAACTGCTATTATAGATGCAAGTGAAACATATCTGTTTATGCTTACGACTATTATGAAGATAGCTACCGCAACGCCGCAGGTAAGGGGGTCTACGGCTATCATGGTAGTGGCGGTGAGCAGCACGCCTTTTCCGCCGCGAAAACCGTAATAGCACGGGAATATATGCCCCAGTATTACAAACAGGCAGGAAAGATAATTTACAAACAGAGGATTTGAAAGCATCTCGACACCAAAATGCCCTGCCACCAGCCTACAGATAAGCACTGCTGCTATACCTTTTATAAGGTCTACTATAAGAGTAAGCGCGGCTGTTGGTTTGCCGAAAGTTCTCAAAACGTTTGTAAGACCCGCATTGCCGCTTCCATAGTCGCGAATATCCTTGCGGTGAATTATCTTACAAATGACTATCGAGGTATTTATGCTGCCGAAAAGATACGAAAAAAGCACTGTAAATATCCAAACAAAAGCTTCCATAATAATATTCCCCAAATTATTTTACATCGTTGGTATCGCGTTCTCTTACCTTCATAACGATAGGTGTTTCGTTAAGCGAGAACGTTTCGCGGATCTGGTTTTCAAGATATCTTTGGTACGAAAAATGGAACAGATCCTTGCGGTTTACAAAAACTACAAATGTTGGCGGTCTGGTAGATGCCTGTGTCATGTAGTATATTTTAAGCCGTCTGCCCTTATCTGAGGGCGGCTGCACGCGCGATGTTGCATATGCCAGAACATCATTCAGCTTGCCGGTTGATATACGCATTGAGTTTTGCTCAAACGTGCGGTCTATAAGGTCAAAAAGCTTATCAAGCCGCTGACCTGTTTTTGCCGAGATAAACACGAACGGCACATACTGCATAAAGCCGAAATCTTCTTTCAGGTCGGCAAGCATTTCGTTCATGGTGTTGGTATCTTTCTCGACTGCATCCCATTTGTTCACGGCTACCACGCAGGCTTTTCCTTTTTCGTGGGCATAGCCAGCAACTTTTGAATCCTGTTCTGTAAAGCCCTCGGTGGCATCAATGACAATTACTGCAACGTCTGCTCTGTCAACCGCCATATGTGCGCGAAGAACGCTATATTTTTCGACGTTTTCAAGCACTTTTGACTTTCTGCGTATTCCTGCGGTATCTATAAACATATACTTGCCGCGCTCGGTCTCTATCACTGTATCTGTAGCATCGCGTGTAGTGCCTGCAATATCGGAAACTATGGCTCTTTCCTCGCCGCATATCTTATTTATAAGCGAAGATTTTCCGACGTTTGGTTTACCTATTACCGCGACTTTTATAATATCGTCGTCCTCGTCTTCCTGCTCATCTTCGGGCAGATGCTCAAAAACGGCATCTAAAAGGTCGCCCGTGCCATGACCGTGAGTTGACGAAACTGCAATAGGGTCGCCCAGCCCTAAGTTATAAAACTCATAAAATTCAACGGGCGGTTCGCCGAGAGTATCGCATTTATTAACGCACAGAACTACGGGTTTTCCCGACTTGAGCAGCATATTTGCAACGTCATGGTCGCTTGCTGTAACGCCGCACCTAAGGTCGGTAACAAGCACTATTACCTGCGCGCTGCTTATTGCAAGCTCTGCCTGCCTTCTCATCTGTGCGAGTATAACATCGTCGCTGTCGGGCTCAATACCGCCTGTATCGACTACCATAAATTCTCTGCTGCGCCACTCGCACTTTGAATATATCCTGTCCCTTGTAACGCCTGGGGTATCTTCTACTATCGAGAGCCGCTGACCTATAAGTTTATTAAAAAGCGTTGATTTGCCGACATTCGGTCTGCCGACTATAGCAACTACCGGTAAAGCCATATTATTCCTCCTTTCACAAAAAGATGTATGACGAAAAAAGCAGAGAAGTATATCCCCTCTCTGCTTGACACCGATAAGCGCACGATCAGTCGTTATTCTTAGCTATGACCTCTACGCCCTTATAATATCCGCAAGCCTTGCATACCTTATGCGGAGCGGTAAGCTCGCCGCAGTTTGAACATCTGCAAAGAGCCGGCTGAGGGAGCTTCCAAACAGCGCTGCGTCTTTTATCACGTCTGGCTTTAGAAACCTTTCTCTTTGGTACTGCCATTTTGGCACCTCCTCTTCAGGATTGATCTCAGTTGTCACGCACGCAGGAGCATTCACCTTTATTCAGGTCTGCTCCGCATTTTGCGCAAAGCCCCTTGCAGTCTTCCTTACATAGTATTTTTGTAGGAAATTCAAGAAGCATATCACAAACTGCAAGTTCGTCAAGATCCAGTTCAAAGTCGTTGCAGACGACATAATCGTCGCACTTTGTGTCGGTAACGAGTATATGTTCAAAATCAAAACCATACTCCCTGACGAACTCACAAAGACATCTGTCACACACATGGTCAACGGCTGCATCACAGTGATAGACAAGCTTAACAACGCCTGCCCTGTTAACTATGCTGCCTTTGACCTTTACATCGGAATGAAAAACGATACCCGTTCTCTCAAAGAGCTTTCCCCTGTCTATTTCATATTCAAATTCCTTGCTTTCGCCCGGTATACTGAATATACTTTTAAGCTGAAAGGTCATAACTCCTCCTGTATCGGTCGTTTTCTATCCGTGAAAACAGAACATCACAAAGAACATTATAGCGTGAATTTTCCGTAAAGTCAAGAGATTTTTAAAAATTTACATAAAAGCTCTTACTTTTTCGGGAAGATTCTCTGCATCTTCGGAAACGGTGAACGTTATCTTAACGTCCTTGGCAACTATTGCAAGCTTATCGAGCATAGCGCCGAAGGCTTCGTAATCTCTGCCGCCCATTTTAAGTATACCGTCAACAAAAACGTGCTGAATGTCATAGTTTCCTGCAAGCATACCCGTAACAAAGCCATAAAATGCATCAAAGCTGCTGATGCCGTATTCTTCGGCATCTACGAGCCTTACTTTATGAGGAATATCATAAGTAAGCTTCATTCCTCTTTCTATACATACTACCGAGCCGGTAGCCACTTCAAGCGCCTCATGTATGCGCTCAACAAGAATCTTGGTCTTGCCTGTTCCCTTTTTTCCGGTTATCAGATTTATCATAGATAGCACTCCGTTCTGCCCAGTGGGCGATGTTTAATCTTCAAAAGCGCGCACGCTTTAAAGTTCCGTTATTTTATTTTTGCTTCAAGCTCTGCCTTGGCATCTTCATATCCCGGCTTGCCCAGCAGTGCGAACATATTCTTCTTATAGCTTTCAACGCCCGGCTGGTCGAAAGGATTTACACCCAGCATATAGCCTGAAATTGCGCAAGCTTTTTCAAAGAAGTATATCAGCTCGCCGAGGTTCTCTTCATCGGGCTTGTCCATTTCAATAACTATATTAGGCACGCCGCCCTCGGTATGAGCAAGCACTGTACCCTCAAAAGCCTTGCGGTTTACAACGCTCATATTCTGATTTGTAAGGAAATTGAGCTTATCGAGATTCTGCTCGTCGTTTTCAAGGAACATATCAAATTTTGGCTGCTTGATATCAACAACGGTCTCAAACATTATTCTTGAACCGCTTTGTATGAACTGACCGAGCGAGTGAAGGTCGGTAGAAAACGTTGCAGAGGTCGGGAAAATGCCCTTGTTGTCCTTGCCTTCACTCTCACCGAACAGCTGTTTCCACCATTCGGTCATCATGGTGAACGACGGGTCATATGTAACGAGCATTTCAACGCTCTTGCCCTTGCGGTACAGGATATTTCTGTAAGCTGCGTAATCATAGCAATCGTTATTGTCAACACCTGCATACTTTTCTCTTGCCGCAGCCGCACCTGCCATAAGCTTGTCTATATCGGCGCCCGAAACGGCTATCGGCAAAAGACCAACGCCGGTAAGAACCGAGAATCTTCCGCCTATATCGTCGGCTATAACGAAAGTTTCATAGCCTTCGGTATCTGAAAGCTCTTTGAGCGTTCCTCTTGCCTTATCGGTAGTTGCAAATATTCTTGACTTAGCACCATCTTTGCCGTACTTATCTTCCAGAAGCTTCTTAAAGATACGGAAAGCAAGCGCAGGTTCGGTGGTAGTGCCCGACTTGGAAATGATATTAACGCAGATATCCTTGCCTTCGCAGATAGAAAGCACCTCAGTAAGATAGGTAGGGCTTATATTGTTGCCAACAAAGAAAATATCGGGGGTATCCTTTTTAAGGCTGTTATAAAACGGTGAACGCAGAAGCTCTATTGCAGCCCGTGCGCCGAGGTACGAGCCGCCTATACCTATAACAATAAGAATATCGCAGCTTTGCTGTATTCTCTTGGCGGCTGCCTTTATGCGTGCAAACTCTTCCTTATCATAATTTACGGGAAGATCTACCCAGCCGAGAAAGTCACTGCCGAGACCCGTGCCGTTCATTAAAGTATCATGTGCTGCCGAGATCTGTGGGCGCATAGCCTCCAGTTCATGCTTTTCAACAAATCCACCCAGATACTTGGGATTTAATCTGATAGACAAATCAGTCAGTCCTTTCAAAATAAATACATAATAAAATTACTGATGAAGAAATATCTCATCTATTTTATTGTACAATATATCCGTATTTTTTTCAAGCAGTTTTGCAAAACGCACAATATTTTGTATACATCATCTAATTTTTAGCCTACATTTTTAGTAATTCTAACAATATTCTTTTGAATGATTCGCCAAAAGACAGCCTGTCAACGTCTTCCGAAAGGCAAATATCGGCAGAATATATCTCCTCTCCGCTGAGAGTAAAGCACACCGAGCCTATAACAGTACCCATTTTTACGGGTGCTGTAACGTTATCTACTCTTTCAAAAGAAACTTCAACATCATCAGCACAGCCTTTGGGTATAAGCACCTTGCTTTCATCGCTGCACCTCACCGAGGCAAACGACTTTTCGCCGAACGCAACATTCACGTCGTCTAAAATTCCCTCTGACATTTCGGGAGTATATATCTCATAAGCGGCAAAGGCTTTATTCATGGCATCTTTCGCCCATGAAAACCTGCTGTCCTCGTCGGGAGAGCCCATTATAACGGCGACAACGGTCATATTGCCTTTTTGTGTTGCGGCTGCAAGGCAGTTTTTGCTGCCATCGCAATAGCAGGCCTTAAAGCCTATTATTCCTTTATATGTGCGCACCAGCCTGTTAAGATTTACAAGCTGTGCTTTTCCTCCGCGAACGTCGTCCATCCAAGTTGTGGTATACTTGAAATATTCTTCGTGCTTTGAAAGCTCTGCACAAAGAAGCGCGGTATCATAAGCGGTAGTTTTTGTATCGGCAGAAATACCGGTACAATCGGCGTAAAACGTATTTTCCATACCAAGTGCAGCCGCTTTTTCATTCATAAGAGAGGTAAAGTCCTGCTCCGTTTTGGCTACAGCCTCAGCAAGGGCAACACAAGCATCATTAGCGTTGCCTACAGTTATTGACTTTACAAGCTCTTCGACCGTTATTTTCTCGCCGACATCAAGCCAGACTTGCGAGCCCTGCATAGAGTTGGCATACTGCGATACAGTTATCTGCGCATCAAGCGAAATATCGCCGTTTTCAAGCGATTCTTCGACTATAAGAAGTGTCATAAGCTTGGCAAGATGCCCTGCCTGCATTACCTCGTTTTCATTCTCACAAGAAAGCACCGTGCCCGTTTCAGCCTCATAAACGACTTTTGACTGTACTATCTCTGTCTGCACTTGCTGAGCTGAGAAAAACTGCTCATAAAACTTTTGGATAAAGCCATTAAAGCCGTCAAACGGCAGTATCAATGAACTCCATGAAAACACCGCCGCGGCGACAAAATTTACAATATTTTTTAAAAAATAACTTAACAGCATTGTCCGCACCTCCGTTTTAACTATATGCCGAAAGGTGCGCGAAATGTGAAGAAGTCTGTCAGCTAATTCAGCAGACTATAAATTTTCCGATAAGTCCGAAAAACTCACTGGCGTCCTGCGTATGGGCGCAAAGCTCTATAGGGGCGCTTCTGTCAAAACTGAACAGCCCCATTACAGACTTTGCATCTATTGACGAGTCGCCCGAAACAAGCTCTACATTATAATCCTGTTTTGAAACGGCGCTGAGAAAATCTCTGATGTCCTGCGTGGTATTGAGCCGAATAGTAGTTTTTATCATAACCAAAGCTCCATTCATATATATAAATTTGCAAGAACCGAAATGCTCCGATAATAAATATATCAAAATATACAGCAAATTGTCAATAGATAATTGCATTTGCGAAAAAAATATAGTATAATAGTCATTAAGAATGAGATACACGAAAAACATTTGTGCAAAATCACTTTGTTATTAACATTTACAGGGAATGATAAATTTTGGCAAACCATTCAAATTACAGCGTATGCTATTTTTCGCTGGGGTGCAAGGTAAACACCTGCGATACAGAAAACATAAAACAGCGCCTTACTGCGGCAGGTTTTGGCGTTACGGACAGTATTTTAAAAGCTGATATTTGCATTGTGAACTCCTGCACGGTAACGGGCAAAGCTGACAAGAAGTGCCGACAGCTTCTTCACAGAATAAAGCGAACGAACCCGAAGTGCATTACGGTGCTTACAGGGTGTTTTCCGCAGGCAGATGAGTGTGAAGCAAAAACACTTTACACCAGCGGTCTATGTGATATAGTGACAGGCAACGGCAGTACGGCATTTACAGCAGATGCAGTAAAACGCTTTATTGACTGCGGCGAGCGCACTTTTGAAATTGCGAAGCACTGTAAAGGTGAAAACTTTGACAACTTTACAAACTCAGAATTTACAGATAAAACAAGGGGCTATTTAAAGATACAGGACGGGTGCGACAGATATTGCACATACTGTGTTATACCCTATGCAAGGGGGCATTTGCGCTCAAAGCCGCTGGAAGATGTTAAAAATGATGCCGCTCTTTTGGCGCAGTGTGGGCATTTGGAGATAGTGCTGACGGGCATTAACCTATGCAGATATGGCGCTGACCTTGACGGTGATATTCGTCTTATAGATGCGATAGAGGCTGTATGCTCTGTTGAGGGAGTTGAAAGGGTGCGGCTTAGTTCTATAGAACCTGAGCTTATCAGTGACGGCGATATTGAGCGCATGGCAAGGCTTAAAAAACTGTGTCCACACTTTCATCTTTCGCTGCAAAGCGGCTGTGACCGCACGTTGAAAGCCATGAACAGGCATTACACTACGGCGCAGTATGCCGAACTTGTCAGCAAGCTTAGAAACGCTTTCCCTGACTGTGCGATAACCACAGATGTTATGGTAGGGTTTGCAGGGGAAACGGAAGATGACCACAGACAATCGCTTGAGTTTGTAGAGTCGGTAGGCTTTGCTAAAATACATGTTTTCCCATATTCTGTAAGAAAAGGCACGGCGGCTGAGAAAATGTCGGGGCACATTTCCGAGGAAATAAAACAGAGGCGCGCAGCAGAAATGGCAGGGGTCGGCAAAATTTCAAGAGAAAAATTTTTGTCGCAAATGGTCGGAAAAAGAGTAAAAGTTCTGTTTGAAAAAGAAAATTGCACAACTTTTCACCACGGATACAGTGAAAATTACACACAAATTAAGATTATCAGAAAAAATTCTCAAAAAAGTTTGCGTAGAATGATTTTTTATGTTATTATATTAAGTGTGGAAGATGATCACTGCTTAGGTGAGATAATTGAGTAAGATTTAGTAAAAAATCTCTAAAATGTTAAGGAGTTGTAAATATGCCTGTTTACAGAATTTATGTTGAAAAGAAACCGGAGTTTGCAGTCGAAGCGCGCTCACTGCTTGCCGACATCAGTTCGGCGCTTGGCATTGATGGGCTGCGCGGTATTCGCGTTATCAACAGATATGATGCGCAAGGACTGACACCTGAGGCTTTTGCGCTTGCCGCGCCTATAGTTTTCTCTGAACCTGCCGTTGACGTTGTATACGAGCATCTTCCTGAGATAGACGATGACGAGCATGTGTTTGCCGTCGAGTATCTGCCCGGTCAGTTCGATCAGCGTTCGGACTCATGTGCGCAGTGCATATCGCTTCTGACCGGTGAAAAGCAGCCGACTGTGCGCACAGCAAGAATATATATTCTGAAAGGCGACATAAGCGAAGGAGACATAGCCGCAATAAAGCACTACATAATAAACCCTGTTGAGAGCAGAGAGGCATCTTTCCTGCGGTTTGAAACGCTGGATACCGCATATGACATACCAACAAAGGTTGACACGATAGACGGCTTTATATACTCAAACGATGATGACTTGCGCGACCTTATGAATAAAATGGGTCTGGCAATGGACTTTGACGATATAAAGTTCTGCCGTGATTACTTCCGCGACAGTGAAAAGCGCAACCCGACCGTTACCGAGATACGCATGATAGACACATACTGGTCTGACCACTGCCGCCACACGACGTTTTTAACGCATATAGACGGTGTGGACATTCAGAGTGACTACATAAACGATACTTTCAAAAAATACAAGGAAGTGCGCTCAGAACTTTATGCAGGCAGAACAGACAAGCCGATGACACTTATGGATCTTGCCGTTATAGGCGCTAAGAAGCTTAAAAAAGACGGCTTGCTGAAAGACCTTGACGAGAGCGAAGAAATAAACGCTTGCTCTGTAAAAATAAAAGTGGACGTTAACGGCGAGGAAGAAGACTGGCTGCTGATGTTCAAAAACGAAACACACAACCACCCGACCGAGATAGAGCCTTTCGGCGGTGCGGCTACCTGCCTGGGCGGAGCTATAAGAGACCCGCTTTCAGGACGTTCATATGTTTATCAGGCTATGAGAGTAACGGGTGCGGCAAATCCGCTTGTACCTATTGAAGACACAATTGCAGGCAAACTGCCGCAGAGAAAGATAGTTGTCGGCGCGGCGAACGGTTATTCTTCATACGGCAACCAGATAGGTCTTGCGACGGGTAATGTAAATGAAATATATCACCCCGGTTATGTTGCGAAAAGAATGGAGATAGGTGCTGTTATAGGCGCTGCCCCCGAAGCTAACGTAAGGCGTGAAAGACCGCAGGAGGGCGACGTTGTAATTCTGCTTGGCGGCAGAACGGGTCGTGACGGCTGCGGCGGCGCTACAGGTTCTTCAAAGTCGCACACGCTTCAGTCTCTTGAAAGCTGCGGTGCGGAGGTACAGAAAGGTAATGCGCCTATTGAAAGAAAGCTGCAAAGGCTTTTCCGTGACCCCGAAGTTACAAGGCTTATAAAACGCTGCAACGACTTCGGCGCAGGCGGTGTTTCGGTAGCTATAGGAGAGCTTACAGACGGACTTGTTATTGACCTTAACAAAGTACCGAAAAAATATGACGGACTTGACGGCACGGAACTGGCTATTTCGGAATCTCAGGAGAGAATGGCAGTTGTAGTCAGCGAGAGCGATGCTGCTAAGTTTATGAAAATGGCTGACAAAGAAAATCTTGAAGCTACAAAAGTGGCTGTTGTAACTGCCGAGCCTCGTCTTAAAATGACATGGAACGGCGCGACCATTGTTGACCTTTCAAGAGAATTTCTTAACTCTAACGGCGCTTCAAAACACACGACTATTACAGTTGAAGAGCCTGTTGTAATTACAAATGAAAACGTGAAAGACTCTGCTGCTATGTGGGAAGAGATGATCTCAAACCTCAACATATGCTCGCAGAAAGGACTTGTTGAGAGATTTGACTCTACCATAGGCGCAGGCACGGTACTTATGCCATACGGCGGCAAATATCAGAACACGCCCACTCAGGCAATGGTTGCTAAACTGCCCGTACTTAACGGTGAGACAAAGACTGCATCAATAATGGCGTGGGGATTTAACCCGTTTTTGTCTTCGCAGTCGCCGTATCACGGGGCAATTTCGGCTGTTACGGAATCTATAGCAAAAGTTGTTGCAACGGGCGGCAGCCGCAAAAAGTGCTGGCTTACTTTCCAGGAATATTTTGAGAGAACTCAGAATGACCCAACACGCTGGGGCAAACCGATGGCGGCGCTTTTGGGTGCTTTCAAGGCACAGCTTGAATATGGCATTGCATCAATAGGCGGCAAGGACTCAATGAGCGGTACTTTTGAAAAAATTGACGTACCCCCTACCCTTGTATCTTTCGCTGTATCTACCGCAAATACCGACAGGATAATATCGCAGGAATTCAAAAAGGCTGGTTCTACTGTAATATACATAAAACCCAAATATGACCAAAATGGTCTGCCTATATTCAAGAGCGTTCTGGAAGTATTCGACAAGGTGGAAAAGCTTATCGCAGAGGGCAAGGTGCTTTCCTGCTGGAGCGTTTCTTACGGCGGTATTTCGGAAGCTATAGCAAAGATGGCGTTTGGCAACAAGATAGGCTTCCGCTTCTCGGGATATGTTTCACCTTCAGAGTTATACAGGGCTTGCTACGGCAGCTTTGTTATTGAGCTTGCTGACGGCGTTGATGCAGGCGAGAGGATACTCGGCGAGACCATAAGCGAGTATGTTATAATTACAGAAAAATACGCCGTAGAGCTTGAAAAGCTTGAAAAACTGTGGTCTGAAAAGCTGGAGCCCGTTTACCCGACAAAGGTAAATATGCCTAGAAACGTTCCCGAAGTTTTTGGTTATTCGGTAAACGACAGGCGCACATCTTCAGTAAAGATCGCGCGCCCTCGGGTGCTTATACCTGTATTTCCCGGAACAAACTGCGAATACGATACCGCGAAAGCTTTTGAAAAGGCAGGCGCTAAGGCCGATATATTCGTTATAAGAAATCTCAACGAATCACAGATAAACGAATCTGTTGAAGAGATAGAAAGGCGTATTAAAAATTCGCAGATGATAATGCTGCCGGGCGGCTTTTCGGGCGGCGACGAACCTGACGGAAGCGGCAAGTTCATTACAGCATTTTTCAAAAACCCAAGGCTGGCGGAAGCTATAAACGATCTGCTTAAAAACAGAGACGGACTTATGATGGGTATATGCAACGGCTTCCAAGCGCTTGTAAAGCTGGGTCTTGTTCCGTATGGCGAGATACGCGATATGCGCAGCGACTCCCCCACCCTTACATTCAATACCATTGCAAGACACCAGTCGAAAATGGTGCGCACAAGGGTGGCTTCAAACAAGTCACCGTGGCTTGCTGATGCAAAGGTAGGCGACATACACACGGTAGCCATATCGCACGGCGAGGGCAGATTTATAGCTACGCCCGAAGAAATAGCTGCAATGGCGCACAACGGTCAGATATGCACGCAGTATGTTGACTTTGCCGACAGACCCACTTATGACATACAGTGCAACCCGAACACGTCTATAGATGCTATAGAGGGCATAACCTCGCCTGACGGACGCGTGCTTGGCAAAATGGGTCACTCAGAGCGCAAGGGCGACAACGTATGCATAAACGTGCCCGGCGAGAAAGATCAGCACCTGTTTGAAAACGGCGTTAAGTATTTCTCATAATGAAGTGAGTTATGAATAATATAACTAAGCTAATACTAATATATATGGGTGTGCTTGGCTTTATTACATTTATAATGTACGGCATTGACAAAGCAAAGGCAAAAGCCCATAAATGGCGTATTCCCGAAAGAGTTTTGCTTGGTATGTGCATGATAGGCGGCATAGTTGGCGGCTGGCTGGGTATGTACGTTTTCAGGCACAAAACAAAGCATCTGAAATTTCATGTGCTGCAGATACTTGCAAGCATTCTGTGGGGCATATGCATAGCGGTTTCAATCACAAAATTATAAAACAAACAGCGTTTCCACCGTATTTTGGCGGAAGCGCTGTTTTTTCAGCAGAGTTTTTCTAAGGAACGCTTTATCTGGCGAAGTATTCGTTTTTCAAGCCTTGATATGTACGACTGCGATATGCCCACCTCGTCCGCGACTTCTTTCTGCGTGCGTTCTTTATACCCTGCCAGACCGAAGCGCATTTGCATTATGGTGCGTTCACGGTCGCCGAGCTTTTCTATTTGCTCTAAGAGAAGGCGCTTTTCTGTTTCGCTTTCAATTCCGCGTATCACAATGTCGTCATCCGTGCCTAAAATGTCGCCAAGCAGCAGTTCGTTGCCGTCCCAGTCAACATTGAGCGGCTCGTCAATAGAAATTTCCTTGCGCGACTGTGATGTTTTTCGCAGGAACATAAGTATCTCATTTTCTATGCAGCGCGAGGCATATGTGGCAAGCTTTATGTTCTTGTCCGGGCGGAAAGTCTTTACCGCCTTTATAAGACCTATTGTGCCTATTGAAATAAGGTCTTCAATGCCTATGCCGGTAGTCTCAAACTTTTTTGCTATATACACCACCAGCCGCAGATTATGTATTATCAGCAGCTCATGCGCTTTTTTCTCGTCAACTTCCAGAAGTTCAAAAGCCTTAGCCTCTTCTTCGGGGGTAAGCGGCGGCGGCAGTGCCTGAGATCCGTTTATATAATCCACGCGCCGTTTGGCAAAAAACCTGCCTAAAGCTGTTTTTACCCTTTGCAAAAGCATTTTAAATAATTTCAATTGTGTCACTGCCTCTCTGAAAATTCTTTTGTTCTATATTTATCTATCTTAACAAACACGGGTTGAATATTGCCTGCTCACTGCTTCCTTCAACTATGCCTATGGTTGCTTTAAGCGGCTTGGTGTTGCCCTTGCCGTCGCATATCTTTAGCTCCTGCGGTTTTGCAAGCCACATAAGTGAATTACCGCTTACCGTTGAGTATGGCATAAGCCGAAAGCCTAGCGGAAGAGTTTGAGCAAGAGCCCAATCGGTGCACATTTTGTCGCTTACACATACTATCACGGGCGTGCCGCTGAGAATATCGCGCGCCATGTTGCCTGTATCGGCAAGCGCCTCAAAAGTATAGCATTTGTCGTTTATCTTAAAAAACAGTTTATAAGCCGTATTGTTGTAAATATGCTCGGTGTATATCCTCTCGGCTATTGAAAAAAGAGTATAGCATGCTATACACGAAAATACAAGAGTTATAACAGAAACATCAAAGTACACAGTGCCGTAAATTATGTATATCCTGCCGCTGCGGCTTAAGTACCAAATAATATACACCGCCGCCAGAAATGTGACATATGCAAAAATATATGCAAATGTTCTTTTTAAAAGTTTACGAGGGTTTAATGTATTGAAAGCCACAGCGCAGACCAGCACAGAAGCCGCTAGTTTTATCACTGTCGCTGCCGCCATACTGCCTGTAAGCACAGAAAGCGATGAAAGCGCGCCAATTGCGGCGGCGGCAAAGGTTCGCGGTACAGACACGCTTATATGCAGAAAACTTGCCGCGGCGCTCACAAGCACTATACAGACCGCAAGATTCGTTACAAAAAGAACGTCCACATACAGCTTGATCACAATTGTCCCCTCCCGACATTTAATTATATTTACAGCAGTATAAAAAATATGTCGGTTCGGGTACGCGAAAAAATAAAAAACGAGCGCACCTATAAAGGCGCACTCGCACGATATGTATTTACTTATTTGCGGCTGTCAAGTATCTTATATAAAAGATTGTACAGCTGTACGCTCTCATCATAGGAAAGCGTGTTGCATGAAGCCATTTTTTTCGGTATATCCACAGCCTTTTCTTTAAGAGCATCGCCCTTTTCTGTAAGAGAAACTATAAGGTTGCGCTCGTCCTTGGCAGAGCGTTTGCGCTCGATATACTCCCTTGCTTCCATCTTTTTCAAAAGCGGTGTAAGCGTGCCCGAATCCAAAAACAAAAGGTCGCCAAGTTCCTTAACGGTCATCGTCTTATGCTCCCACAAAGCCATCATTACTATATACTGGGTATATGTAAGGTCAATTTCATCAAGAAAAGGTTTATACTGCTTTATGATCTCTCTTGAACAGGCATACAGCGGAAAACAAAGCTGGTTGCTGATTTTGAGAACGTCATATTTACTGTCGCTCATGCTGATTACCCCCATTATGATCGAATTTATAAAATTAAATGAATATTCGTTATATTTATTGTAACACATTTTGTTTCAATTTGCAATCATTTTGAGAGAATTTTTAATATTTTTATACTATTATATTCAAAAAGCCGTAATTTTGGCGTATAAAAGCGGTCTTTTGCTGTTGAATATTTTTATAATATCAGTGAATATTTTTAGTCATATCAACAAACAAATTATGTATGCGCGTATCTTCGGTAAGTTCGGGGTGAAAAGACATGGCGAGAATGTTTTTATACCTTACCGCTGTTATCCTGCCGTCCGTGATATTAAGCACCTCGATGTCTTTATCATTTGCAAGTGTACATTCGATATACGGCGCACGAATAAACCGCATGGGAAAGTTTTTTACACCGCCTATATCACCCACCGCCGAAAAACTGCCGAGCTGCCTGCCATAGGCATTGCGGCACACGCGCACGGGCAGACAGCCAAAACAGGTCTGCTCGCCGCCCGAAATTTCTTTTGCCAAAAGTATAAGCCCTGCACAGGTGGCAAGCACGGGCACGCCGCTTTCAATGCGCTCTTTCAGTATATCAAGCATATCCAGCTCGCGAAGGAGCTTACGCTGGGTGGTGCTTTCGCCGCCAACCAGAACAAGCCCTGTGAGATCTTGCGGTATATCGCTCTTTTTGCGGATAAGAACGGTTTGGCAGCCGAGTGCGTGCAGCATTTTCTCATGCTCTTCAAACGCACCTTGCAGCGCTAAAATGCCTATCATTTGCCCCTCTCCTCCATAATTATCTCAATTTCCTTTTCGTTGATGCCTACCATTGCTTCGCCGAGGTTTTCGGAAAGACTGGCAAGCATTTCGGGGTCGTTATAGTTGGTAACGGCTTTTACTATGGCTGCGGCACGCTTGGCAGGGTCGCCCGACTTGAATATGCCTGAGCCGACGAACACGCCCTCTGCGCCAAGCTGCATCATCAAAGCCGCATCGGCAGGGGTTGCCACGCCGCCTGCTGCAAAGTTTACTACAGGCAGCTTTTTGTTTTCGTGAACATATCTTACAAGGTCAAGCGGCACTTGCAGTTGTTTAGCGGCTTCAAAAAGCTCGTCTTCGCGCTTTGCGGCAAGGGCGGCGATCTCACTTTGTATCTTTCTCATATGCCTTACCGCCTGAACTATATCGCCTGTGCCGGGTTCGCCTTTTGTGCGTATCATAGACGCTCCCTCTGCAATTCTGCGCAAAGCTTCGCCCAAATCTCTTGCGCCGCACACGAACGGAACGTTAAATCTGGTCTTATCAATATGGTAAATATCATCGGCAGGTGTAAGCACTTCGCTTTCGTCTATGTAGTCTATCTCGATAGCCTGCAAAATCTGAGCTTCTGCAAAATGACCTATGCGGCATTTAGCCATAACAGGTATGCTTACGGCTTTTTGTATGCCCTTTATCATGGCAGGGTCGCTCATTCGCGAAACGCCGCCTGCTGCCCTTATGTCGGCTGGTATCCTTTCAAGAGCCATAACTGCGCACGCGCCTGCCTGCTGTGCAATAACTGCCTGCTCAGGTGTGGTAACGTCCATTATAACGCCGCCTTTTAGCATCTGTGCGAGTTCTTTGTTAAGCTGATAACGATCATTATTCATAATATCTGTCCTTTCAAAAATGTATTGACTTTTGGTCTTGAATATAGTATAATCTTCTTGTGGTATTATTACAATAGCCAAATTAATTATTTTTGATAAGGTCAGATGATGATGTATGTTGACTTATGTTCTTGAAAAAGCAGGCGCTGAACCGCTCTACGTTCAGATATACAAACACATAAAGAAAGACATTGAAAACGGCGTTATTAAGGCAAATGAGAAGCTGCCTTCAAAGCGTGTGCTTGCCGAAAACTTAGGTGTTAGCATTATAACGGTAGAAAACGCATATAGCCAGTTGACGTCAGAAGGATATGTTAAGGCACTGCCAAAAAGAGGGTATTTTGCCGAAAATATATCGTCATTTCAAAGTTATGTACGCAATGAAAATACGGTTTCTTCAGAAAAAACAAATAATACTTCGGCGGCGAAGGATTTTCCGTTTGCTATATGGGCAAAGCTTATGCGCGAGGAGCTATCTGATGAGCGTGAGATGCTTATGACCCGACCGCCTATAAACGGCACTGAAAGGCTGCGATGCGCAATAGCAAAACACATACGACAGTTTCGCAACATTGACGTTTCGCCTGACAGGATAGTTATAGGCGCAGGGACGGAGTATCTTTATATGCTGATAAACATACTTATCGGCGAGGGGCGCACTTTTGGCGTTGAAGACCCGGGGTACTCAAAAATTTGTGACATATACTCATGCCTTGGGGCAAAGTGCGCTTACATACCTATGGAGAGCGACGGCGTTGACATTGCAGCTTTGAAAGCCTCGGGCGCGGACATAATGCATATATCACCCTCTCACCACTTCCCTACAGGCGTTGTTACTTCTGTGGGAAAGAGATATGCGCTGCTCGGCTGGGCTTCTGAAAAAGAGGGGCGGTATATAATAGAAGATGACTACGACAGTGAATTTCGTCTTGCAGGCAGACCTATACCCTCGCTGCTAAGCATTGATGCCGCCGACAGGGTGATATACATGAACACATTCAGCAAAAGCCTTTCGCCTACTATACGCATAAGCTACATGGTTCTGCCTGCTAATCTTACAGAGCGTTTCAGGCAAAAGCTTAGCTGCTGCTCCTGCACGGTATCTACTTTTGAGCAATACACTCTGGCGCGGTTTATTGACGAAGGCTATTTTGAAAAGCACATAAACCGCGTGAAGCATCTTTACAAAAAGCGGCGTGACAGTATGCTTGAAAAAATATCGCAATATCCTCTGTTTGAAGGGTGCAGGGTGACGGGGCAGGATTCGGGACTGCACTGCCTTATTGAATTTGAAACGCAGCTTAGCGACGGAGAGCTTCTGCATGAAGTAACAAAGCTTGGCTTCCACGCGCGGCTGCTTAGCGATTACTACAAGAAAAAGCCTACAGATGCGCTGCACACTCTTATCTTTTACTATGATTGATGCATTAAATGCGTACTTTCGGGTACAATTATTAAAAAGCACTACGGAGGTATGCATATGTCAGGCAAAACAAAGATACAGAAAGTTTACGGGCGGCAGATAATTGACTCGCGAGGCAACCCGACGGTAGAGGCGGTTGTTGAGCTTGCTGACGGCACTGTGGGAATGGGTATGTCGCCCAGCGGCGCTTCTACAGGCGCACACGAGGCGCACGAGCTGAGAGACGGCGACGACAGCATATACGGCGGCAAGGGTGTTAAAAAGGCAGTTGAAAACATATCGGACGTGATAAGCGACAAACTTTACGGGCTGAACGCATACGACACCTACAGCGTTGACCGCGCGCTCATTGCGGCTGATGGCAGCGAGGACAAATCAAATCTGGGTGCAAACGCTATACTCGCAGTATCAATTGCGGCGGCAAGGGCGGCTTCGCTTTCTTTAGGTATACCGCTGTATCGGCTGCTGGGCGGCACAAGCGCAACGGTTCTTCCCGTGCCGATGATGAACATTATAAACGGCGGCGCACACGCAAACAACGGTCTTGACGTTCAGGAATTTATGATAATGCCTATAGGCGCAAAATGCTTTGCACAGGCACTTCGACAATGCACCGAAGTATATCACGCACTGGCAAGGCTGCTATCATCAAAAGGGCTTGCAACGGGTGTTGGCGATGAGGGCGGTTTTGCTCCCGATGTTTCATGCGAGGAAGAAGCTATAGAGCTTATTTTGCAGGCGATAAATGATGCAGGTTACAAATCGGACAAAGATTTTATGCTTGCGCTTGATGCTGCTGCAAGCGAATGGAAGACTGACTGTGTGGGCGAATACAAAATGCCAAAATCGGGCAAGGTATTTACTTCTTCTGAGCTTATATCTCACTGGAAAACGCTGTGTGCAAGTTACCCTATAATCTCTCTGGAAGACGGTCTTGACGAAGAAGACTGGGACGGTTGGCAGGAGCTTACGGCGCAGCTTGGCAGCAAGGTGCAGCTTGTGGGAGATGATCTGTTCGTTACGAATACAAAGCGGCTTGCAAAAGGCATTGAAATGAGCTGCGGAAACTCTATACTGATAAAGCCAAATCAGATAGGCACGCTTTCGGAGACGATTGAGGCGATAAAGACCGCAAAACGCGCAGGCTACACTGCAATTGTATCTCACCGCAGCGGAGAAACGGAGGACACGACTATTGCAGACCTTGCGGTTGCGCTAAATTCGGGGCAGATAAAATCGGGCGCGCCCTGCCGCACAGAACGCACCGCAAAATACAACAGGCTGCTTAGAATAGAAAGCCAGCTTGGCAAGTCGGCGCACTATATAGGAAAATTCAGATAAAAAAACAAGTCGGAGCTATATGTTCCGACTTGAATTTTTAATTACACATTTAATTGCTGCTGATAATTACATCACCAAAGCTGTTGCTGACAATGATAAAGCTGCTGCCTGCTGTGCCCTCGTATTTTGAGTATTTCTGACCGAATACTGTTATATCGCCAAAGCCCTTATCAAACGAAAAACCATAGCCGCTCTCGCTGCCGGTCAGCGATACATTAGTATCTGACATACCACAGTCAAGCTTTGTACTTCCCGAAAGCACACAGCCCGTTATATCCATATCACCGAAAGAGCCGTTATAAGCCATATCATCAATGCGCGATCTTACTATTGAACAATTGCCCACGCCGCCTTTTATTTCGGGGCTTTGCAGGGTGCATGAGTTTACCTCACACTTGCCGCTGCCAAGGTAAAATTGTGTGCTATGGTTTACTGAAACACCATTTAGCAGTATATCCCCTCTTGAAGACGACAGCGAAAACGTATTGCAGTTAACGCCCTTAATATTCACGCTTCCGCAGTTTTGAGTAAAGCTTACCTCTTCAAGCAGCTTTTTTGGCAGGGTTATTTCAAACGTGGTATCAATGCCGTCGCCTTTGCCCATATACATACTTTCTATAAGGTCTGCATCATAATTTATTTTCAGAATGTTATTTGTAATTTTACATTCAAATTTTTCGGTATCAATATTTTTACACTTTATTTCAAACTTAGTACCTGTAGAAATATTGACCTTGCCGTAACCTATATTTATCTCGGCGCTTTTAACATCAGCAGACTGTGCTGAATTTTCATAGTTTTCAAGTGTATAGCGCGAATCGGGCTTGCCGGCAACAAGCGATGCGATACCTATTAATAAAATAAGACCGCCTATTATCATTACAGTTAGAGATATTTTAGTTCTTAAAGACATGCTTGTGTTCATCGGCTCACCTCCGCTTTGCTTTCAAAAGCTATAGAGATAACGCGCTTTACAAACACACGAATATCACGAACTGTATCGCTTAGCGTATTGAGGCAGACATTCAAAAGCGGTATAAATGCTATACCTGAAAGACCGAGAAGCAACAGACCTGCGCCTATCATTATAAGACCGACAGGCAAAAGCGAAACAATTCTTATAATGCCGAAAACAGTCAGGGCCGCTCCGCCGACAGTCATTACAAGAAGCATAATTACTACCGCTATTACAAACACAAGAGCTATAGCGCAGAATATTGCCATAAACCCCAGCCACAACGGTGATGTCAGCACTAATATTGCAAGCACTATTATAGCTTTTTTGTTATCTGCCTTAGAGGCTTGCCTGCTAGCTGCCTCTGTTTTGGGCTGCTGTGGTGAGTATTTAGGCTGCGTGGGTGTATATTTCGGCTGAGTTGTTGCGGCGGCGGCAGTAACAGTTTCAGTGGGAGGCATTTCTTCGGTATTTTCTATTATCTTGGTGCTTTCCTGCTTTTCCTGCTGCTTAGGCTTTGCGGCAGACTGCTTTCTGGGGTCTCCCGAAAACGGCGGAATCTCATACTCACCGCCGCTGTGTATAAATTTTCTTGCAAACAGTTCGGGTATTCCCAAAGCATTAAGAGCGGCTGCCTCGTTTTCCTCGCCTGCATCAACAAGATATGCCGCTATCTTATCAAGCACAATATCGGCTTTTTCTTCGCCGAGCTCTTTTATTATGGGCATTACCCTTTTTATGTACTCTTTTCTGTCCATACAGTTCTCCGTGATCTGTTACTATGCTTTTTTATGGAAGGATCTGAATTCCACAGGCGAAAGCATTTCGTGCTTTTTAAACACCGCGCAAAAATAGCTGCAATCGTTATAGCCTACTCTTGAAGATATTTCATTTACCGAGATATTTTCGGATATAAGAAGATTTTTTGCCTGCTGTATTCTTTTTCTTGCAATATACTCAAACGGACGCATATCATAACATTCTTTGAAAAGTCTGCAAAGATACTGCGGCGATAGATTTATTATTTTGGCAAGTTCCTGCAAGGTTATATCCCTGCCGTAATTCTCATCTATAAAGTCAATAACGGGTTTAAGCTGCAAAAGCTTGTTTGTATCCTGAGCAGCAGTCTGCAAGTTTACATACCTGTTAAGCTCTAAAAGATACTGATACAAAAGCGCCGAGCACTGATAGCCGCTGTAAAAATAATCCGATTTCAAAAGATACAGCATCTTTTTGAAAAGCACTTCGGGCACTGAAAGGTCGGATATTTTGAACACCTTTGCCTGCTCAAAATGCATAAGTTTAAGCACATCTTCAACGCCATAGCCGTCAAACACGACCCAGTGGTTCTCCCACACATCAAGCTCTGTAAAATACTCATGCGGAACGTTTTTGGGAAGATAATAGCCATAACCGGGCTTTATCTCATACTCCTCCCCGTCAACGCGAAGCACGCCCTCGCCTCTTACTGTATATATTATCTGATGATACGGATAACCGTCGTCGCGCTTAACATGATATTCCCTGTCAATAGAACCTATGCCGACGACATAGAACGGAAGCTGAGTTTCAGCGCTTAGTATTGAATACGAAAAATCATTCATCACATTCACCACATTGCCACTTAACTTTATGCTAAGCGACCGTTTACCTTTCTTTAATATTTTCTTCAATGCGAAAAAATTACTGTTTCATATAATTATATCACTTAAATTTCGGTTTGTCAACAGTCCAGCTGCGCCCATTCTTCCATTTTTTCGTCAAGGGCATTTTTCTGCTCTTCAAGCTGAGAACAAAGCGAAGTTATAAGTTCAAAATCAGATGCGTTTTTCTCGTCGGCTATCTGCTGCTCCAGATCTGATATGGTGTTTTCTATCTGCTCTATCTCTTTTTCAACTGCCGATATTCTCTGCCGCTTTTTAGCATCTTCCGCTCTCTGCCGGCGTGTTCTGTAGCCGCTGTTTTCTTTTATCGGCTTTACATCTTCCTGCTTTTGTTTATTCTCATTCTGCGATTCTTCCTGCAAAGCCTTGGCATTTTCATAAAACTCATATCCGCCGCTGTATTCATGCAGCTCACCGCCGTCTATCTCAAAGATTTTTGTAGCCACTTTTGAAAGAAGATACCTGTCGTGCGATACTAAAATAATAGTACCGTCAAACTGTTTCAAAGCATCTTCAAGCACTTCCATTGAGTCTATATCAAGGTGGTTGGTGGGCTCGTCAAGAATAAGCACATTGCCGCGGTTGAGAGACATTATGCAAAAGCACAGTTTTGCCCTTTCACCGCCGCTTAGAACGCTTATAGGCTTGAAGACATCTTCTCCGGTAAGAAGCACTGCTGCGAGGCTTTTGCGTATAAGCAGTTCGCTCATTGAAGGGTATCTGTTTTGTATTTCCTCAAAGGCTGTAAGCCCCATATGCAGATAGTTATGCTCCTGCTCGAAATACGAGAGCTTTACGTTGGGTGCCCACTTTATACGCCCTTTTTCGTGAGGGATAATGCCCTGCACAAGTTTCAGCAGCGAGGTTTTTCCTGCGCCGTTCACGCCAACAAATGCTGCCTTTTCACCTCTGCGAACATTAAAGCTGATATTGTCGGCAATAAGTTTGCGCTTATCACCCGTGCCGACACATAACTCACACCCTTCTACCGAAAGCAGCTCTTTAGGCGGTGTAATGTCATATTCGAGCGATATTTTTGGTATTTTTACGCTTTCATCGGGCTTTTCAACACGCTCTATCCTGTCAAGTGCGTGCTGCTTTGATTTTGCCGCTTTAGCGCTGGTCGCCCTTACCTTATGCCTTACAATAAAGTCTTCCAGCTTGGCTATTTCCTTTTGCTGAAGCTCATATTCCTTGTTCTGCCGCTCGGTGTTCATCTTTTTCTGCGTTGCATAAGCGCTGTAGTTGCCCTTATAAGCGCGCAGGCTGCCTTTATGTATCTCAAATATCCTGCCAACAAGCTTATCAAGAAAATATCTGTCATGCGAGACCACGAGTATTGCGCCTTTATAGCTTTTAAGATGTTCTTCCAGCCAGCGCAGTGTTGCCATATCAAGGTGATTTGTGGGCTCATCAAGTATAAGCAGGTCTGGCTGTTCTATCAGCAGTTTTGCAAGGGCAAGGCGCGTTTTTTCTCCGCCGCTTAAAGTAGAAATTTTCCTTTCGCGAGAAACTTCGCCAAAGCCCATGCCCCAAAGCACAGTGTTTATACGAACATCAATGCGGTAGCCGTCCATAGCTTCAAAATACGCTGAAAGCTTGGAATACTCGGCACTTACCTGCTCAAGTTCTGCGCCGTGCAGCTCAGTCATTTGCCCCTCAAGCTCTTTCATGCGCTGCAATATACCGAAAAGAGCGGCAAAAGGCTTTTTCATCTCGCCTATTATGCTCTCGTCGCTGTCAAGACCGCTGTTTTGCTTTAAAATACCTATAGTCTTGTTTGAAGATACCGTAACGCTTCCCTTTCCGTCGGGAGTTTTATCGAATGCTTCTTCACCTGTAAGTATACGCAGAAGCGTTGACTTTCCGCAGCCGTTTACGCCTATAATGCCTATTCTTTCCTTATCTTCCACGGTGAAAGACACATCTTTCAGCAGCGGTTCGCCGTTATAATATTTATAAATATTTTCAACACTTACTATCATATCAAAAATTTTACCGTCCCTAAAAAAATTATATAAATTATACACTTAAATATATTATACAATACAATTCATATATTTACAATAATCATTTTGTAAATATTTTATTATCAGCCGCGAGTGCATTACTTGCATTTTACAGAATACTGTGTTATAATACATTGTGATAGTACAAATAATAAACTGAAATTTATATACAGATATGGAGATATATTTATGAAATTTATAAAAAGGGTAATTTCGGTGCTGGCTGCTGCAGCTATGATGTTTTGCTGTGCTGCTTCGGCTGCCGCTATAGGAAATTTGAAAGAAATATCACAAAACACACCTTTTAAAATGACTGTACTTGGCGATTCGATCGCGGCAGGTTACGGTCTTGAAGGCTATGAGCGTGAAAACGAGCCTTGCTATAATACAGCATCATATGCCAACAAACTTGCTGAAAAATACGGTCTTAAAGCTGACAGCAATTACTTTAATGATGCGGTTTCGGGAGCGACGACGGCTGACCTTTTGAATTTGCTGTCGGACACAAATGTGTCAAGTCATGTAAAGAACTCGGATACGATTCTTATTTCTATAGGCGGAAACGACCTTTTGCACGTTTTGCTGGGTATGCTTGAAGATGTTGCCCCTACAGACAGCGAAAGCGGAGATGACAGTTCTCAGCAAGAAGGTTCTTTAAATATTGACCCACTTAAAATTGCGGAAATTTTATCTGCGCTGCCCGAAAAAACCGAAGAAGCAATTGCAGGCTTTGAAACTGACTTTGAAGCGCTTATCGTAAAAATACGGGAAATAAATCCCGAAGCTTTAGTAGTTATAGACACGATATACGACCCGTTTGAGGGATTTGAACAGATACCGATGATAGACGAGATAGCAGCAGATGCTATAGGCAAGATAAACGAGATTATTAAAAACAAAGCGGCAGGCAGTGACGGCAGCGACCGATACAAGGTAGTAGACGTTGCGGCGGCGTTTGAGGGCAAAAACAAAGAGCTTACAAATATAGGCGACCTTGATATTCACCCGAACGCTGACGGACACGCGCTGATTTTTGAACTGCTGGACAAAGAAATAACCAGCCACACTTTCACAACTTGGGTAATTGACCCCGATGCAAGCTCAAAAGCAGACGAAGAAAAGATAAAGCAGGCAAAAAATTATTCACGGGTAATGTTCGGATTTTTCTTCATGCTTATAATAATGATCACGGTTCTATTCCTGCACAGCATACATAATTTCAAAAACAAGTAACAAAATGCCCTGTCGGCTCTATGGTCGGCAGGGTAAGTTTTTACTTTGCAGCTTCAAAATACCAGCACTGAAAAAGGTTATCGGGGTCGTACTGCTTGCTGTAAACGCAGCCGTTTTTTGCGCCTGTTATGGCATTTATATAGTGCGAAGTGCCTGTAAGTATGCGATAGCCGTTTGCGCTCTTGCCTATTTTTAGTTTGCACTGTGAGTTTTGCTTTTTGGCAAGAGAAAGTTTGCAGCCGCTATCTACAAATTCAAGCTCATAAAATCCCTGTTCGTTGGCGGTAAGTATGAGTTTTTCTGCCGTTTTTGAAAGGCTTACACCGCTTTTAAAACAGCCGCCGCATGAAAGATATCTGCCGTTTGCAGCGCTGCGAACGTAATACGTTTTGCCATTTTGAAGTGCAAGCTCTTTGTTCGCCGCATCTTTATAAAATCTAAGCAAAAAGGCGGCACATCTGCGCTGGGCAAGGCATAGCATATTTTCAATGGCGCTGTCAAGCTCGGTGGGCTTTTTGGCTTTTATAAGAATATCATAATACTCGGCTGACATTGCGGCAAGGTCGTTCATGTGCTCGCCGACTGTGTTTTCTTCGAGGTGCTTGCTGTATATGCTGTCAAAGCCGCTTTGGGCATGAAAGCGAGGGTAAATATCGCGCGCGTACTGCTCAAAGAGCTTATGCCTGCCGCTTTTTGAAGAAGTAAGCGTTAAATCAGTGGTATGCGGCGTGCAGCAAACATCTGAGATCATATGCATACATCTGCCGACAAACTGCATAGAAAGGGCGATATTTTCAGCACCGCCGCTTGCAAAAAACGTAAGTGCAAGCTGATAGTCATCTTCAAAAATGCTGCGTGCCGAGCGTGAATATCTGCTGGGTGTTGTGGCGTTTTTGCCCGACTTATAATAGCCGCTGTCGGTCGGTACTGCGCGCTTGCCGTGCACATTTTTTGCGCAATAATAGTGATAGCCCTTGCCTTTATCGGTATCACCTTTTCTGTCGGGCACTGTAGCATATTCGGTAAGAATATCGGCATATGCGGCAAAAAAGTCATGCTGCTCGCGATAGCCGTCATTAGCAAGAATTTCAAGCGATTTTGAAACTATATCGGCATGGGTGGGGCTTTTCCATGCATAGGCAATAATGGGTCTCAGGCGGTCTTTATATATTTTTCTCATAAGGTATCCTCGCTTTATCGGTTTTGTTCAAGAATTTCATATAGCTTTTGTTTTGCAGCCTGCCTGTCGGTAACTGTGATAGTCTTAAATCCTAAATATTCGGCGGTTGCGGTGTTTGCTTCAAGGTCGTCAAGAAAAACACATTCTTTAGCGTTAAGCGCATACTTTTGCAGAAGATATTCATATATACGCCTGTCCGGCTTGGTAATATTTATATGCGATGAAACGACATATCCGCTGACAAAGTCCATAAAATCAAACTGTGTATTCTTATGAAGCTCAAACATATCTTTGGGGTAATTTGTAAGAAGATATATATTATAGTCTTTTGCTTTAAGGTCTGAAAGCCACTGACGGCTATCAGGAAAGCTGTGGACTATCTCGGTCAGGTCTTTCATAAAAAGCTGTGCCTGAGCGCGCATATCGGGCTCGCGGTTTATATAGTCGTCTAAAATATCCTGCTCTGATATTATGCCCATATCAAGCTCGTTCCACATGGGTCTTTCAACAATGCCTTTTACTATGCGCTCGGTGGTATAGTCATCAAAGCCGAGTTCTTTGCAGTATTCGCGCTTGCGGAAATCAACAAGCACCATGCCTATATAAATACTATGTTTTTTATCACTGTTTTACGCTCCTTATGATTTCTGCCATTTATAGCATAGCACATTTGGAATTATTTTTCAAGAGCGCGAAAAAAATTTGCCGCAAATAAACTTTCAGCTATTGACAAGAAGGAAAAATGGTGATAAAATATATATGATATGTACAAAGGCTGTGACAAAGACAGTAAGCTGTTTCAAAGTTTTCAGAGAGGCGCGTGAGGTGAAAGGCGCTAACGGTAGGAGCAGACCGAACATCACTTTGTAGCTGCGCCCTGAAAAGGCTTGCCCCAAGTAGACGGCGACGGCATCCCCCGTTACGGGATAACATATACGGTCAAAAGCCGCGTATGCGAATAAGGTGGTTTATACGAGCATTCGTCCTTAATTCGGATAATGCTCTTTTTTATTGTAAATTATACTTCGGAGGGATATTATATGTATGCTAAAGTTTCTACAGATCTGAATTTTGTAGACAGAGAAAAAGCCACTCTGAAATTCTGGCAGGAAAACGACATCTTTAAAAAGAGCATAGAAATGCGCAAAGATGCTAAGCCCTATGTTTTTTATGACGGGCCGCCGACTGCTAACGGCAAGCCGCACATCGGTCATGTTCTGACAAGAGTTATAAAGGACATGATACCGCGCTACCGCACCATGAAAGGCTATATGGTGCCGAGAAAGGCAGGCTGGGACACCCACGGTCTGCCTGTTGAGCTGGAAGTTGAAAAAATGCTCGGTCTTGACGGCAAGGAGCAGATAGAGGAGTACGGACTTGAGCCGTTTATCAAAAAGTGCAAGGAAAGCGTTTGGAAGTATAAAGGTATGTGGGAGGATTTCTCTGGTACTGTAGGCTTCTGGGCGGATATGGACGACCCGTATGTTACCTATCACAATGACTTTATTGAGTCGGAATGGTGGGCACTCAAACAGATATGGGACAAAGGGCTTTTGTACAAGGGCTTCAAGATAGTTCCCTACTGCCCCAGATGCGGAACACCGCTTTCTTCTCACGAGGTGGCGCAGGGCTATAAGACTGTAAAAGAACGTTCGGCAGTTGTAAGATTCAAGATAGTCGGAGAAGATGCATATTTTCTTGCATGGACGACAACGCCGTGGACACTGCCTTCAAACGTTGCGCTTTGCGTAAACCCTGACGAGGAATACTGCAAGGTAAAAGCGGCTGACGGTTACACATACATTATGGCGACCGCGCTTTTAGACAGCGTGCTTGGAAAGCTTGCGGAAGAAGGCAAGGCTGCGTATGAGATAATAGAAAAATACAAGGGCAGCGATCTTGAATACAAAGAGTATGAGCCGCTTTTCATCTGCGCCGGTGAATGTGCCGCAAAGCAGCATAAAAAGGGTCATTACGTTACCTGCGACGGCTACGTTACTATGAGCGACGGTACCGGTATAGTTCACATTGCACCTGCTTTCGGTGAGGACGATGCGAAGGTAGGCAGGAAGTACGATCTGCCGTTTGTACAGTTCGTTGACGACAAGGGCGAAATGACGAAAGAGACCGCGTATGCAGGAATGTTCGTAAAAGATGCGGACTTAGAGATACTTAAAGACCTTGACAAAGAGGGCAAGCTTTTTGATGCTCCGAAATTTGAGCACGAATATCCCCACTGCTGGAGATGCGGTTCGCCTTTGATATACTATGCGCGTGACACCTGGTTCATTAAAATGACAGAGGTGCGCGACAGACTTATTGCGAATAACAACACGATAAACTGGTACCCCGAAAGCATAGGCACGGGAAGATTTGGCGACTGGCTGAAAAACGTGCAGGACTGGGGACTTTCAAGAAACAGATACTGGGGCACGCCGCTGAACATATGGGAATGTGAATGCGGTCACAAGCACTCTGTAGGCTCTATTGAGGAACTGAAATCGCTGAGCGACAACTGCCCTGACGATATAGAGCTTCACAGACCATACATTGATGCGGTAACAATAAAGTGCGAAAAGTGCGGCAAGCAGATGAAGCGCGTTCCCGAAGTTATTGACTGCTGGTTCGACTCAGGCTCTATGCCGTTCGCGCAGCACCACTATCCGTTTGAAAACAAAGAAAAGTTCGAGCAGCAGTTTCCTGCCGATTTTATTTCGGAGGCTGTAGACCAGACAAGAGGCTGGTTCTATTCGCTGCTGGCTATATCAACTTTGCTGTTTGACAAAGCTCCATACAAAAACGTTATAGTTCTGGGTCTTGTGCAGGACGAGAACGGTCAGAAGATGTCAAAATCAAAGGGCAATGCTGTTGACCCGTTTGATGCTCTGCAAAAATTCGGCGCTGATGCGATACGCTGGTATTTCTACACAAACTCAGCCCCGTGGCTGCCTAATCGCTTCCACGACAAGGTGGTTATTGAGGGTCAGCGCAAGTTCATGGGTACGCTGTGGAACACATATGCATTCTATGTTCTGTATGCGGAAATAGACCAGTTTGACCCGACAAAGCACACGCTTGACTTTGGCTCTTTGGCGGTTATAGACAAGTGGCTGCTTTCTAAAATGAATTCTATGGTAAAGGCGGTCGATGACAACCTTGCTAACTACCGCATACCGGAGGCGGCAAAGGCGCTTGACAACTTTGTAGATGAGATGTCAAACTGGTATGTTCGCCGCTGCCGTGAGAGATTCTGGGCGCAGGAGCTCTCTCAGGACAAGATAAACGCATACATGACACTTTACACCGCGCTGGTTACGGTCGCAAAGGCTGCCGCGCCTATGATACCTTTCATGGCTGAAGACATCTACCGCAATCTTGTATGCTCGGTTGACAAAAATGCGCCTATAAGCGTGCATCTTTGCTCTTTCCCAGAGGTAAACGAAGCGCAGATAGACACGCAGCTTGAAGACACCATGGAAGAGCTTTTGAAGATAGTAGTGCTTGGCAGAGCGGCAAGAAACGGCTCTAACATCAAAAACCGCCAGCCTATAGCTAAGATGTATGTTAAAGCCCCTGAAAAGCTTGATGAGTTCTTCACCGAGATAGTGCGCGATGAGCTGAACCTTAAAGAAGTTATATTCTGTGATGATGTTTCGGACTTTATGACGTTCTCGTTCAAACCGCAGCTTAAAACGCTCGGTCCTAAGTACGGCAAGCAGATAGGCGAGATAAGAAACGCGCTTGCACCTATAGACGGTTCGGCGGCTAAGAAAGAGCTTGACGACACGGGCTTTGTAACGCTTTCTCTTTCGACGGGCGACATAAAGCTTGAAAAGGACGACCTGCTTATTGAAATAATACAGAAGGAAGGTTTCTTCACCGTTTCGGAACAGGACACGACCGTTGCGCTCGATACCTGTCTTACTCCCGAACTTATTGAAGAAGGCTTTGTGCGCGAGGTAATAAGCAAAGTTCAGCAAATGCGCAAAGAGGCTGACTTTAACGTTATGGATCACATAACCGTATATTGCGGCGGAAATGAGAAGATAGAGGGCATAATTAAGCGCAATGAAGCGGCTATAGGTCATGATGTTCTTTGCGACAGCTTTAAATTCGGCGAAGTAAAGGGATTTTCAAAGTCCTGGGATATTAACGGCGAAAAAGTAGAGCTTGGCGTAGAGAAGATATAATTTTGCAATAATAAAAAGCACCTCCGAGGTATTTATTCCGTTCATGCGGAAATACTAGACCTTGGAGGTGTATTTTTTATGGATATTGTAAAACTTGTGCTTACATCGCTCTTGTCGGTCATCTCTTTATTTCTGATAGCAAAGGTGCTGGGACACAAACAGATATCACAGCTTGATTTTTTTGACTACATCACCGGCATAACGATAGGTTCTATAGCCGCAGAGCTTGCAACCGAGCTTGAACAGCCGTGGAAGCCGCTTATCGCTATGATAATATACGGAATAGCTTCGGCAGCGCTGAGCATGACGACAAACAAGTTTCCGCGGTCGCGAAAGTATATAAACGGCACGCCTACTATTTTAATGGACGGCGGCAAGCTGTATCGTGAAAATCTTAAAAAGGCAAAACTTGATTTGAGCGAGTTTATGATGATGTGCAGAGAACAGGGGTATTTTGACCTTAACGAGATACAGACGGCGGTATTTGAACACAACGGCAAGCTGACAGTGCTGCCATACAGTGCGAACCGCCCAGCCACACCTGCCGATCTACAGCTTCACCCCGAGCCTGCATCTATAAAAACAGAAGTAATTATGGAGGGGCATATACTTCACGAAAACTTAAAGAAAATGGGGCTTGACGTGACATGGCTGAAACGACAGCTAAAGGAGCAGGGATATAAAAACGCCAAAGAGATATTTTTAGGGCTTTGCGACAAAAACAACACGCTGTCTCTGTTCACGGGCGAATAAAAAAACGGTGCAATTAAACTGCACCGCTTAGTTTTTCATGCGTATCATTGAGCCTTTGGGAAATTCTCTATCACAGGGGAAGGATAGTTTCATCATGGCGTGGTTGGCGGTATCTGTTTCGTTGCCGTCGCCGTCAAATATTTTGCTGACAGTAAGAATATACGGCTTTTCGCCCTTTGCCAGTATTTCCACCTCGTCGCCGACGTTGAATTTATTGCGTTGCGTGGCATACACCATACCGCCGCGGCAATGATCAACTATGGCGGCAACATCATAATCTCTGATATAGCCGTTGTCTTTATAATACTGACAATCTTTCGGGTGACCGAAGAAAAAGCCTGTGCAGTATGCCCTATGGCTTACCTTGAAAACTTCGTCTCGTATCCAGTCGGGCAAGGTATAGTTTTCGGGGGCGTTTTTATAAATATCAAGCGCCATTCTGTATGCATTTGTAACTACAGAAACATAATACGACGACTTTGCTCTGCCCTCTATCTTAAAGCTTGTTACGCCTGCCTGAGCGAGTTTGTCAAGGTGGTCTATCATGCAAAGGTCTTTTGCGTTTAGTATGTAACTTCCCTTTTCGTCTTCAAAAATGGGGTAAAACTCATTCGGACGCTTTTCTTCCATAAGATGGTAGCCCCAGCGGCAAGGCTGAGCGCACTCTCCCCTGTTGGCATCACGGTTTACAAGATACTGTGAAAGCAAACATCTGCCCGAAATACTAACACACATAGCGCCGTGAACGAAACATTCTATGTCAAGCGAATTATCGGTTTTAGCGCGTATTTCGGCAATTTCTTCAAGAGAAAGCTCACGCGCAACTACCACTCTTTTTGCGCCCATATTATAAAACTCTCTGGCTGCGGCATAGTTCACCACGCCTGCCTGAGTGGAGATATGTATCTCCATATCGGGGGCATATTTTTTTATAAGCGCCAGCACGCCTATATCGGTGGCAATTACGGCGTCAACGCCTGCCGCATCGGCTTGCTTTATAAACTCTTCAAAGATGTCTATCTCATTATTATGCGGAACTGTATTGCAGGTAAGATATACTTTTACGCCGATCTTATGTGCTTTTTCGCAGGCACTTTTAAGGGTATCAAACGTGAAATTCTTGGGCCCTGCGCGCATACCGAACATTTGTCCGCCTAGGTAGACTGCATCGGCGCCGTAATAAAGCGCAGAATCCAAGCACTCGTCATCACCGGCAGGAGAAAGAAGCTCAAGTCTGTCAAGATCTATATTTTTCAAATCAATAACCTGCTTTCTTGACGTTTTCCTGATGTTCTTCATAGGTGGAAGCATAGTAGAACTCGCCCGTTACAGAGTCGGTAACAAAGTAGCAGAAACTTGTTTCTTCCGGCTCAAGCACGGCAAGAATTGCAGTCATACCGGGGTTGCCTATAGGGCCTACCGGCAGACCATAGCAAGAATATGTGCTGTAGAGATATTCATAATTTGCCACTGAATTGTTACCCAGTGCGGCTGCAATAGTATTGGTTACATAAAAATAGGTAACGTCCGATTGCAGGTTCGGGAACTGCTCGCGGTTGGAAAGACGGTTGAGGAAAACGGAAGCAACAAGCTTCATATTTTCTTCGGTGTCTGCCTCAGCCTGCACTATAGATGCAAGCGTTATTACGTCATACAGGCTCATGCCGCTCTTTTCCACAAGCTGCATGATCTCAGGTGTCATTTTGTCCTGGAAATTCTGCTTTATTTTTGCTGCGACATTTTCGGCATCATCTTCCAGATAAAACTCGTATGTATCCGGAAACATGAAGCCTTCCATTTTATAAAGAGTCTGGTTTGAAAGAGTGAGCTCTTTTTCAAAGTCAAAGCCTGAATCGCTGTTGAATGCCTCAAGAAAATCGGAAGCAGAGCAAACGCCCTCATCTTCAAGAAGCCTAGCGGCATTATAAAGAGAAGTACCTTCGGTAAAGGTTATCGTGACTGTTTCATATACCTTGCGGCTTCTGCCTATCTCGGCAATAATGCTGGGATATGTCATATTAGGCGAAAGAGTTATACTTCCCGGCACAACATTTGTTCTTCCCGAAACTTTCATAACAATTTTAAAAAGCGTAGGATTTTCAATAATTCCTTTCTGATAGAGAAGGTCTGCGATAGTGCCTGAATTAGTACCCTCCGGTATATCAAAAGTAATGCTTTCATCACTTCTTGTAAGACCTATATACTCAACGCCAAACTGTATGCTCATAAATGAGAGTATAAACGACACTGAAATTACTATTATTGCCACAAGCGAGCCTGTAAATATGCTGTTGTTGGGTTTTACTTTGCGCTTCTTTTTCTTGCTTTTGCGGTGAGGCTCGTCCTTTGGCATATTAAATTCCAGCTTGCGCTTATTCGGAACGTCCTTATAATCCTCTATATAATCGTCGTCCTCGTCAGAAAGGTCATCTTGGTGATATTCGCCGTTGTCAATATAGCCCGTATCATCTGCTTCTTGCTCTGCCTCATCTTCTGTATTTTCTGAAGCTTCTTCAAAGTATGTGGCAGGCTCATTTTCATAAACGCCGCTGTCATCATAATCGGCAGAGTTTACCTCAGCTTCTTCGGCATCTTCCGCAGGTTCGCTAATATCTTCGTCAGACGGCAATTTCTCCTGCACGGGCTCTTCAGCAAGTTTATCAGGCATGGTTTTATATGCACTGCTGCCCAGCCTTATTTCTGAAAGATCACTTATCTCTTTGCTGTCACCCTCGGCAGAGTTTTTACCATGCAGGCTGCCGGCTACTTTATCCAGTCTGCTGAAACTCTCATTAAGTATCTTATTAAGGTCAAAATCCTTATCAGACATATTTTACACCTCTGTATCTATTGTTCTCACATCTGTGATTATTTTCTTTACCGATATATCATAGCTTTCGTGCGGCAGAGATGGCATTATATGCTCCTCATAGCAAAGCCCCACGGTATATATATCATCATATTCTGAAAGAAATCTGTCATAAAAGCCCATGCCAAAACCCAGCCTGTAGCCGCTTTTATCATAGCAAAGCGCAGGCACAACGCACAAAGCGTTTTTATCGTTTCCCTCAAACTGCTGAGTATCTCCGTGCGGCTCTGAAATACCGTATGCGCCGCCGTAAAGGTCATCAAGCGAAGTTATTTTATAAAAGCGCATCTCATTGCCTGCAATACACTTTGGTGCGAACACTTTCTTGCCGTCCTCAAAAGCTTTTAACAAAATGGCATAGGTGTCGGTCTCTATATCCATTGATACAAAACACAGCAAAGTATCGCAGTTTTTATACTCATTCAGCGTTAGAAACCTTTGCGTTATGCGCTTGTCGGCATCAATTTTGTTATGCCTGTCCATACTGCGGCGCATATCGCGAAACTCACGCCGAAGCTCTTTTTTGTTTACCATAAATACTTAAAAGTCGCACTGGAGCGAATCGTGCAGTTTATTGGCTCTTTCTTTGCCGCACAGCGTTTCAACAAGTTTAAGACCAAACTTAACTGCTACGCCTGCGCCTTTGGCGGTAATTATATTTCCGTCGCGCACAACGGGGCTGTCTGACAATTTTGCGCCCTCGAGAAATTGCTCAAAGCCGGGAAAACAAATAGCCTCTTTGTCTTTCAGCAGACCCTTTTTGCCCAGTATAGAGGGGGCAGCGCATATTGCAGCAACATACTTGCCGTTTTTTATGCAATAGTCTATGGCGTTTTGCACTGTATCGCATTTTTCAAGGTTCAGAGTGCCCGGCATACCGCCCGGAAGTACTATCATATCAACGTTTTCATCTATAACTATCTGCTTGTCATCGGTATCTGTAACTACGGGTATACCGTGCGAACCCCTGACAACGCAGGTGCCTATGCCTACGGTGGTTACCTGCTGCTCGGCGCGTCTTAAAAGGTCAACGGGCGTTAAAGCTTCTGTTTCCTCAAAGCCCTCGGCAAGAAAAACATATATCATTTTTATCTCTCCTCATATATTTAAAGTTACGGTGTATTTTTCAAGCATATATTCAGGGTGATAGGAAAGCTTTGACTTCCTAAGCCCCTCCAGTCCAACGTCATCTTCGCGATTGACATAGCGCACATCGCCTGCCTGCGCTTTCAAAAACTCATTGAAAAGCGTTGGGTACGCGCCCTGAACTTCATGCAGAGCCTTTTCTATATGTACTACAAAAGTATCACTATTAAGCCTCTCGCCTATTGTAAAGCCTACAAGTCTGCCATTTTGGAAAAGCACGCCGCCTTTAAGCTCCAGCTCATCAAAGTACTTAAAAAACATATCTATAGCAAACTGTTCAGCAACTGCCGAATGTGAAGTATAGGCATTCACAGCGTTAAATTCCTCTGCCGAAAAGGCTATGCAGTCGTCAAAAAGCTCTTTTTCAAGCGGTCTGTACTCCCACTGAGATTTTTTGAAATTGGCTATATGGTTGCGCTTGCCGTGATATTTCTTGCCCGAAAGCGTTATAAGCTTCTGCGCATCATAAATATAGTCAAAAGAATCTCTGTCCGCTTCTGCTGTAACCTTATCACCATAAATATTCACAAGCGTATCTACACACGGTTTTAAAACGGTTATAAGCATTAGCGGCGCAGAAAACCTTTTCGCATCTTCTTTCAAAAGCTGCATAAGCTCCATAGTATCGCCGCTGCCGGCAGGGTATGTATACCGGGGCAAGCCGCCATCGAACGAGCGCAGAAAATAAAAATCTTTATAAAAGCATATTTGCGAAGATGCCAGCCTGCGCCATGCAAGATTGTTGGCAAAGCTATACTCGCAGCTTTGAAAATCGCTTTGTTTTAAAAGTGAAGTTATTCGCTCTTTGTCTTTTATATCTATTTCTGTAAATTCAAGGCTCATATTTCCCCCGTGATGCTGTCAATAAGCTGTTTATTTATATCTTCAATGCTAAGCGGCGTGTCTCCCCTGCCGCACTCTATTATCTGCCAGCCGAGCTTTTTTGCGGCATACAGCGCGGTTTTTCTGCAATGAACAAGAAAATCAACGTTTGCTTCGTGTATATCTTTCTTCTGCTCATCACCGTTGTAACGCTCGGTCAGCAGCTTTT
Source organism: uncultured Clostridia bacterium (assembly GCA_947630555.1). Taxonomy (GTDB): domain Bacteria; phylum Bacillota; class Clostridia; order Oscillospirales; family Ruminococcaceae; genus UBA7477. Next base: position 10,750 of record CANRIA010000011.1, on the reverse strand, counting down.
GAGAGATCTCAACAGGCATATCAAGAAAGATCACCTTATCGGGCTTTGGCAGACCCAGTTTTTCATACTCATAGTCGCAAAGCCAGTTCAAATACTCGTCCCACTGCTGCTCGTCAAGCTTTGTCATCTGATATATTGCGTTTGAAGTAACATACCTTGCTGCCAGTATGACTGCGCCTTCGCTGTAGTCTTTCTCCCAGTAAAGCTTATAGCTTGCATATCTGTCAACGGCATAAAAGCTTGATGCTGCATAGGCGTTGACATCTGCGGCGTTTTTTGAAAACTCACCGCCGAGGTACATTTTCACCAGCGCTGACGAGGGTTTGTCATACTCTGGGAAACTTATTGCGCGATATGTAATATTATTGTCCTCAAAATACTTTTTAAGCAGTTCAAACTGAGTTGATTTACCGCTGCCGTCCAGCCCTTCAAGGACTATCAGTTTTCCGCCGTTTGCCATGTCTGCAGCACGCCTCCTGTAAAATCAAACGCTATACAAATTTATTATAACATTTTTTGGTTTGATAGTCAATCACTTTATAACAAAAATACTATTGAAATTTATCAAAAAAAATGTTATACTATAATAGATACAAAAAAGCAAAGGAAAATTATTATGCCTATAAAGATACCAAACAATCTGCCTGCGTATTCAACGCTGGAAAAAGAAAAAATATTCGTCATCGGCAACGACAGGGCTGAACATCAGGACATTCGCGCGCTGAAAATTGCTATTCTCAACCTTATGCCCGACAAGATAACCACCGAAACGCAGCTTTTGCGGCTGCTCAGCAACACGCCGCTGCACGTTGACATAGAGCTTGTTCAAATGGCTTCGCACACTTCAAAAAATACTTCGGCTGAGCATATGCTGACATTTTACCGCTCGTTTGACGAGATAAAGCACAACCGTTATGATGGTTTGATAATCTCGGGTGCGCCTGTCGAAACGCTTGATTTTGAGGACGTTGACTACTGGGAAGAGCTGAAGCAGGTAATGGAGTGGTCAAAAACCAACGTTTATTCGACGATACATATCTGCTGGGGCGCGCAGGCAGGGCTGTATTATCACTATGGTATACCAAAATATTTGCTGAAAGAAAAGATGTTCGGCAATTTCAAGCACCATATAGAATACCCTCAGAGCCTTTTGCTGCGCGGTTTTGGCGATGTTTTTCACTGTCCGCACTCACGCTACACTGAAGTCAGGCGCGAGGACATTGACAAGGTGCCTCAGCTTACCGTGGTTGCGGAGTCTTACGAGGCAGGCGTACATGTGATTTCAGACAAGACAGAGCGGCAGTTTTTCCTGTGCGGTCACTGGGAATACGACAGAGACACGCTTGCAAAGGAATATCAGCGAGATGTTGCCAAGGGACTTGACATTAAAGTGCCGTACAATTACTTCCCGAACGACGACCCAAGCAACGAACCCGTATTCAACTGGTGCATTTCAGCAAACCTTATGTATGCAAACTGGCTGAATTACTGCGTTTATCAGCGCACGCCGTATGACCTTGAGTGGCTTACGCCGCTTGAAAACTAAGCACACAAAAATCCCTGACAAAAACTGTCAGGGATATTTTTTACTGTGCGCTTTCGGCAGCAGGTTTATGCTCAATTTCGGGCTCTGCGCCCTCGGTGATGCATTTATCTGTAATGGTTATTGAAGCTATGGAATTGTCCGAAGGGCTGCGGTACATAAGGTCGGTAAGCACGCCCTCTACAATGCTGCGAAGACCTCTTGCGCCTGTTTTTTGTTTCAGAGCCTTTTGGGCTATGGCTTTCTTTGCCTCGTCGGTCACAATAAGGTCAATGCCGTCTATCTTGAAAAGCACCTTATACTGCTTTATCAGCGAATTTTTCGGCTCGCTGAGTATTCTTATAAGAGCATCTTCGTCAAGCTCATCAAGCACCGTAATAACGGGCAGTCTGCCGACAAGCTCGGGCACCATGCCGAATTTTACAAGGTCGTAAGGCTCAACTTTATGGAAGATATTCTCATCACTTTGATTGTTCTTTATCTTTCCACCGAAGCCTAGGCTTGAATTTTCGGTACGCTTTTTAATGACATTTTCAAGACCGTCAAACGCGCCGCCGCATATGAAAAGTATATTTTTTGTATCGAGATGTATAAATTCCTGGTTTGGGTGCTTTCTGCCGCCCTGCGGAGGAACGTTTGAAACAGTACCCTCAACTATTTTCAAAAGCGCCTGCTGAACGCCCTCGCCGCTAACATCTCTTGTAATAGACATATTCTCCGATTTACGGGCGATCTTATCTATCTCGTCAATGTATATGATACCCCTCTGTGCGGCTTCAACATCATAGTCGGCAGCCTGCACCAGCCTTGTAAGCACGTTTTCAACGTCATCGCCTACATAGCCTGCTTCGGTAAGGGTGGTTGCATCTGCAATTGCAAACGGAACATTCAGCTTTCTTGCAAGGCTTTGCGCGAGCAGCGTTTTGCCCGTACCTGTAGGGCCTAAAAGCAGCACGTTGCTTTTTTGCAGTTCAACATCGACCTGCTCGCTGCCCATTTGGTTTATACGCTTATAATGGTTATAAACCGCTACTGCCAGTGCTATTTTAGCTTTATCCTGACCTATAACATACTGATCGAGCGTTTCTTTTATCTCCATAGGTTTGGAAAGCTTGACCTGCGATGCTGAATTGCTATTGCGGTTTTTTTGGCGCGAAAGCGGAAGTGTGCCTGTTCTTTCTATAATATCATAACAATACAAAACGCACTCGTCACATATATGCACATTGCCTGCGGAAAACATATTCTTCACTTTAAGTTCGGTTTTTCCGCAGAAATTGCACCTTTTCATGTTTTCATTTCCGGGCATTTGTTATTTCTCCTGTTCTTTTTTATATGCTTTATCTGCTGACTATAACCTTATCTATAAGTCCGTACTCCATAGCTTCCTGTGCGCTCATGAAGTTGTCTCTTTCGGTATCTATGGCTATCTGCTCAACGCTTTTGCCTGTATTTTCGGCAAGTATCTCATTGAGTTCATTGCGCGTTCTCAGCATATGGTCGGCACGTATCTTTATATCGGTACACTGACCCGAAATACCGCCGCCGGCGATAAGGGGCTGGTGTATCATTATCTCGCTGTGCGGCAGGGCGAATCTCTTACCCTTTGTGCCGCTTGAAAGCAGCAGTGCGCCCATAGATGCAGCCATACCTATACAGATAGTTGAAACATCGCACTTTATATACTTTATGGTATCGTAAATTGCCATGCCCGAGGAAACGCTTCCTCCGGGTGAGTTTATATAAAGGTCTATATCCTTTTCGGGATCCTGACCTTCAAGGTACAAAAGCTGTGCCACAACAAGACTTGCGGTGGCATCGTTCACCTCGTCTGAAAGCATAACGATCCTGTCATTGAGCAGTCTGGAAAAAATATCGTAACTTCTTTCTCCCCTGCTGGTCTGTTCTACAACGTAAGGTACAAGTGCCATAATTGTCTGCCTCCTAAAAAATATTTAATGAATAAAATACAACATTCGCCCGCCGCAAAGCTGCTGCGAGCGAAATTACTGTTTACTTAGCTTTTGCAGAGTTTTTGATAAGGTCTACTGCCTTGCCTACGCAGACATCTTTCTTGACATCTTCGGCGGCTATATACTTCTTGACCTCATCGACTTCCATTTTATAATTATCGGCTATCTTTTTGATCTCTTCTTCTGCTTCTTCATCGGTAGCAGTTATGTTCTCCAGCTCTACTATCTTTTCAAGAGCAAGGCGAAGTTTTACCTGCGGTTCAGCCTGAGTTTTGAAAGTCTTTATTATATCATCGGGCTTCTGACCTGTTATCTGACAGTACATATCAAACGAAATACCCTGCGAAGAAAGTCTGCTCTGAAGCTCCTGAGCCATTTCTCTTGCTCTGTTTTCATACATACAGTCAGGAATTTCGGCTTCCATATTCTCAACTACGGTATCAAAGATCTTCTGCTCAAAGTCTGAATCAGCTTTTTCTTCTGCTTCTTTTTCAAGCTTGGTCTTAATATCCGTCTTGAACTCATCAACGGTATCGAATTCGGAAGTATCTTTAACAAACTCGTCGTCAAATTCGGGAAGCTCTTTTCCCTTTATCTCGTGCAGCTTTATCTTGAATACGCAGGCAGCACCTTTAAGCTCTTCGGAATTGTAATCTTCGGGGAATGTAACGTCAATATCAAATTCCTCGCCTATGCTGTGACCTACAACCTTTTCTTCAAAGCCGGGTATAAACTGACCCGAACCGAGGGTAAGCTCAAACTTTTCAGCCTTGCCGCCCTCAAAAGCAACGCCGTCTTTAAATCCTTCAAAGTCAATAACAACAATATCGCCGTCCTGGGCAGGTCTGTCGTCAACGTCTATAATTCTCACGTTCTTTTCGCGAAGTCTTTCTATCTCCTTGTCAACATCTTCATCTGTTACAGCATTGACAACTTTTTCGGCTTCTATACCGAGATAATCTTTAACTGTAACTTCGGGTCTTGTGGTGCAGGTAACTTTCATTTTAACGCCCTGCTCCTTGCTTACCTCGGTAACATCTACCGAAGGTCTGTCAACTAGGTCAAGCCCTGCTTCTGCAACAGCTTCATCAACAGCCTGCGGATAAAGCAGATTTACGGCATCTTCATAGAAAACGCCCTCGCCATACTCTCTTTCAATAATTTTTCTGGGAGCTTTGCCCTTTCTGAAACCGGGAACGCTTATTTTGTTCTTGGCTCTCAGAAAAGCTTTCTGCACGCCCTCTTCAAACTTTTCGGCAGATATTTCTACCTCAAGCTCATAAGTATTAGCGGCGGTTTTGTTTGTGTTTGTCAGACTCATTTTTGTTTTCCTCCATAAAAATCATATAAATAAAAATTCAAAATAAACTATCCAAATAATTATATCACATATTGTTTATAAATTCCATACCTGTTTTTCCAAATTGTCAATATGCACAAATTCATCGATACACAGCGGGGCAAATTGTAGATAATCACTTGCAATAAGCCTGTAATTTATGCCGTCATATTCGCCGTTGACTGCAAACTTAGCGCCGCTTCCGTGTATATGCCCATAAAAGCACTGTTTTATATCATACTTTTTTAATACCGCAAGCATTTCTTCATTCTTGTCGCCTTTATAAACGGGCGGATAGTGCAGGAAAACTATCGGCTTCAAGCCCTGTTTTAAGGCACATTCTATTGACACCGAAAGCCTTTGTGCCTCTCTCAGCAGGACTTTTTTGTCAGCCTGCTCGCCTTTTTCGTTTATCCAGCCGCGGCTGCCGCATATGGCGTGGTCATAATACTTAAAGCAGTTATTATGTACTATTTTTATGCTGTCATAGCCCCTGTAAAGCAAAAAGCTTTCCATCTTGTTCATTGTTGTCCACCAGTAGTCGTGGTTGCCTTTCATGATGACTTTAATGCCCGGCAGAGAGTGCAGAAAAGCAAAGTCTTTATCGCTTTCTTCAAGCTTCATAGCCCACGAAATATCGCCCGGTATCACAACAGTATCGCTTTCTGCAACGGCGTTTCTCCAGTTATTTTCCAGCCTTTCAACGTAGTTGTCCCAACCGCTGAAAATATCCATCGGCTTGTTGTTGCCGAGCGGCAGATGCAGGTCTGCGATAACAAATAATGACATTAAAACACCTCAAATTTATACTGTAAAGGAAAATGCTTTACACGCCTTTCTGTGAATATGAAACATAAGGTCAGCACATAATATTTTTGCAGACATCAATTCATGGTGATCGGCAAATTCCTGAAAAAATCTAAAAAGGAATGGTATTATTATGGATAGCAACAAGATTTACGGTATCGACTGCAAGGTCGAAAACTGCGTTTACAACAAGCACGGCAAGGAATGCACAGCAGGCAACATCTGCGTAAGCAGTGACTGCAAATGCACCGAGAACTGCGATTCCACCTGCTGCATGACCTTCAAGGCAAGAAGCTAAGTTCAAAGCCGTCCGTTACAGGGCGGCTTTTGCATTACACGCCAAGAAGTGAGGTAACGTAATTTTCAAGCTCTTCCCTGCTGATAACATCGCTGAAACGTATATCTTTATCTTTAAGAGCCTTGATTGACTGCGGCACGGGCAGACCCGACTTTTCTTCAAGAATATCAACAAGCGCAAACTCATCTTTGCTGTCGTCATATGCGCCTATGGCATCAAGTACCGAGCCTGAGAACTTATAAGGGCTTGCGGTAGAGGCAATAACGGTCTTGGTGTTGTCGCCCGTTTCTTTTACATAGTCCATATAAACCTTTACTGCGACCGCTGTATGGGTATCGCAGGTATATGAATACTTATCGAACAGTTCTTTAATACATTCTTTGGTCTGCGTATCGTCGCAGAAGCCTGCATAAAATTCATCTTTAAGAGCATTCTTCACAAAGTCGCTGACCTCATATTTGCCGCACTGCGAAAGCTTTCCGAACCAGTCTTTTATTGCGCTGTCGTCCTCTCCGCTGAGGTGGTAGAGCAGCCTTTCAAGGTTAGAAGAAATAAGTATATCCATTGAAGGCGAGATTGTTGTGTAAAAATGCCTGTTTCTGTCGTATACGCCTGTATTCAGAAAATCGGTAAGCACATTGTTTGCGTTGGAGGCGCATATCAGCTTATTTACAGGCACGCCCATATGCTTTGCATAGAAAGCCGCCAGAATATTGCCAAAATTGCCCGTAGGAACGACGATATTTATCTTATCGCCCATGTTTATCTCACCGTTTGCAACAAGCTGTGCATACGAAGAAACATAGTAAATTATCTGCGGCGCAAGCCTGCCCCAGTTTATTGAGTTTGCAGACGAGAACATCATGCCGTTTGCATTTAGCTTTTCTGCAACGTTTTTATCTGTAAATATCTTTTTAACACCGTTCTGGGCATCGTCAAAATTGCCTTTTATGGCGCACACGCCGACGTTTTTACCCTCCTGCGTGGTCATCTGCTTTTTCTGCATAGCCGAAACGCCGTCAACGGGGTAAAACACGATTATTGAAGTTCCGTCAACGTCTTTGAAGCCTTCCAGCGCTGCTTTGCCTGTATCGCCCGAAGTTGCAACAAGAATGACTATCTTTTTATCCAGCTTTGTCTTTTTGGCAGATGTAGTAAGCAGATATGGCAGAATTTGCAGAGCCATATCTTTGAAAGCGCAGGTAGGTCCATGCCAGAGCTCTAAAACATACGCGCTGTCTGTAAGCTTTTTAAGCTCGGTGATATTTGCGGTATCAAAGTTTTTATCGGTATACGCGCTGTCAACACAATGCTGTATCTCGCTGTCGGTAAAATCGGTCAGAAACTTTTTGAAAACCGCAGCCGCTCTTTCGGGGTAAGGCATTTTGCCCAAAGCCGAAAGTTCATCAGGCGTAAGCTTTGGTATCTCTGAAGGCACAAAAAGTCCGCCCTCCTTTGAGATGCCCTGCACTATTGCCTGTGCGGAAGACACCTTTATATCGCTGTTTCTGGTACTTCTGTAAAACATATGATCTATCCTTTCATTATTCGCTCGCATCAAACGCTGAAACATAATATTTCAGGTCTGCAACGCGTTTATTATCCTTATCCATAACTATGGCGGCGACATCGAACCTGCCGCTGAGTTCCTCGCCCTGCTGTGACAAAAACCTTTTTGCAGTGCGTATCAAGAATTTTTTCTTAGAAGCGGTTATCGCCTGCTCGCCCGATGTGAGCGCGCCGAAGCGGCGTGTTTTCACCTCAACAAATGCTATCATATCGCCTTTTTTCGCGATTATATCTATCTCTCCGCCCTTAACGCGGTAGTTTCTTTTTACTATCTCATAGCCGTTTCGCTTCAAAAAATCTGCGACGTATTCTTCACCAAAAGCGCCTGTCACCTGTTTATCAGCGGTCATTTCTGCTCTTCCTCTTTTTTGGCTTTCAGATACTTTTTCAGAAAACTTTTTCTGTGCACATCGCTCACGCCGTGCTTATCAAGCATTTCATAATGCAGTTTTGTGCCATAGCCCTTATGTTTTTCAAATTCATAATCAGGGTACTTGACTGCAAGCTGTTTCATATATCTGTCACGAGAAACTTTTGCAAGTATAGATGCCGCGGCTATCGACTGCGACTTAGCATCGCCTTGTATAACACACTGCGCGCTTACATCAAGGTCGGGCAGTTTATTGCCGTCTACAAGCACGATATTTGGCGTAACTTTAAGACCGCTGACGGCTCTTTTCATTGCAAGCATAGCGGCTTGCAAGATATTCAGGCGGTCTATCTCCTCTACCGAAGCAGTGGCAACACACCAGCTTACTGCCTTTTGGCATATCTCGTCAAACAGCTGTTCCCTTTTCTTTTCTGAAAGCTTTTTGCTGTCGTTCACGCCTTCTATTACGGTATCTTTATCAAGTATCACCGCCGCGGCATAAACATCGCCTGCCAAAGGGCCTCTGCCTGCCTCATCAACGCCGCATACAACGCCATACTTTTCAAAAAACTCTATATCAAAATCGTGAAGTTCCATACTCTCCCCCTGCTCCGACGGCTTTTCAAGAGTAAATCTGCCTATCTTGCCGCCGCGAAATTCATCGAGCACCGCTGCCGCCGCACGCTCGGTATTTATCTCTCCCCCCAATATAAGAAAGCCGCGTTTTTTGCCTATACGGGTCAAAAGTTCATAACCTGCCATGCAGTCTGACATCTGCTCTTCATCATCGGGAAGATCTTCAAGAGAGATGCCATAGCGGTCGGTGATCTGCTGTGGATATTTATCCAAAAGCAATTGCAGCAGCCGCGAAGACAGATACTCGATATCTACCACGTTATCTTTAACAGCGCCTGTAAACGCGAGATGCTCACCTACCTGCTTATCTTCAAACTTATGCCACAACACGCCCGGCATATCCAAAAGTTCAATCTCGCCGTTTTGCAGGCTTATCCACTGCTTGCCCCTTGTAACGCCGGGTCTGTCCTCAACCTTTGTAAGCTTTGCGCCTGCCAGTCGGTTTATGAACGACGACTTTCCAACATTCGGTATGCCTACTATCATTATTCTTATAGGTCTGCCTGTCATGCCTTTATCGTTCCAGCGCTGCAGCTGCTCTTTAAGAAGCTCTTTCAGCTTTGGCAGGAATTTATTAACATTCTTGCCGCTGCGGCAGTCGGTTGCAAGCGCAGGCACGCCTATTTTTCTATAATAATCGAGCCATTCTGAAGTGACGGACTCGTCGGCGCTATCGCATTTGTTCAGAATTATAAGCCGCGGTTTTGCGCCAACCAGCTTATCCATTTCGGGGTTTCTGCTTGAATACGGTATTCGTGCATCTGTCATTTCTATAACGGCATCTACAAGCTTCATATTCGACTGCATTATGCGGCGCGTTTTCGCCATATGCCCGGGAAACCACTGCACGTTTGTTATTTCGCTCATATATTCTCCTTAAACTATTTTACAAATCCTATTTTCCCCTGCGAGGATGCAAAGCGCCATATCACCTTGCCAAGCACTTCTGTCTCGCTCACGCAGCCTATAACTCGGCTGTCGGTAGAATGATTTCTGTTATCGCCCATAACGAAGACCATACCTTCGGGCACGGTGTAAGTATATGTATCGGTCGCTGCGTTATAAGCTGACGGTGCAAAAGCGCCTGTATCTATCATTTCTTCGCTGAGGTAATATTCGTCCACAGTGTTGCCGTCTACTTTTACAGTGCCGTCTTTATACGAAATTTCAACTGTCTGACCGCCGACTGCAATAGCGCGCTTTATGATAGTTTCATCAAGGAAATCTGAATTTACAACGACTATATCGCCAGGCTCGGGCTCATAAAACAGTGAATACAGCAAAAGTTTATCGCCGTCAAACAGCGTTTCCTCCATAGAAGGCCCTTTTACGTTGATTATCTTTATCACAAAACTCATTATAAGTATCATGACAAAGACAGCAAGCACTATTGTTTCAAGCCACTCCAGAACGCTGTCGAGCACTTTTTCCTCGGTGCTTTTGGGCGGCTCGTCTTCAAAAAGCTCGTCGTCAAGCTGTGTATCTTCGTTCATCTGTCTGCTCCTTTATTTATATTGTTCCGAATTTCTTTATAGGGAACACTCTAATAAACGCTTTGCCAAGAATATGGTCAACAGGCACGAAGCCTATCTTTCGGCTGTCGGTAGAGTTGTTTCTGTTATCGCCCAGCACGAACACATACCCTTCCGGCACGGTATATTTATAAGTATCTGTACTCTCATCGTAATAATCTTGATCAAATTCGGACGAGTTACGCATACTAAGAGCCGAGCCGCTGAGGTAGCTTTCGTCAAGTTTCTGACCGTCAACATAAACAGAGCTGGTATTATAGTCTATTTCTACCGTCTGCCCCTCGGTGCCTATAACGCGCTTTATTATGGTTTTATCAAGAGCCTCACTGTTGAGCACAACAATATCGCCCTGCTTTGGGTCTGAAAACATATGAGTTATAAGTATTGTGTCCTTATCTTCCAGCGTGGAATACATAGAACTGCCGTCGACCTCGACTATGCGAAGCACGAACATAAAGACCAAAATTATAATAAATAGCGAAAAGACGAACGAATCGCACCAGTCAAGAAGGTCGTCGCTAGGCGCGTTCTCTATTTTCTTTATACCCATTTCGCGTTTAGTACGTCTATCCATAATACAAAACACCGCCCCTGCGGCGCATCTCCTTTCAAGCATACACATATATTATAACATAAAAGCGAAAGCGTTATGTTATAATTGTCCGATACGTCGGGAGCAGACC
>CANRIA010000010.1 GCA_947630555.1 uncultured Clostridia bacterium | reverse complement strand
TTGAGGTGAAATTCAGCATTTGAAAAAGTGCGGAATTTCGGTATTTTTTAGTGTTGATAAGGTGATGCGTAGGGCGTGCCCGTCGCCATGATGACCCCACCGCCGTTTCTTTGCACCATGCGCACCTTGTTAAGCATATCTTCGCATTTTTTTGAGCCGCCGCTTCTTATTCCCAGCACTCTGTTCGTTTTTGTCTCAACGGGTACGTTTTTATAGTTGTGCGCCTCATCTACAAAAAGCCTTGTAATGCCAAGTTCGTCAAAATAAATGCTGCATAGGCTGCTCGTGGTAACGGTCAGTTCAGCCAGTTTCTTTTTTATCTTTTCTTCTTTCTTTTCAAGATTGCCCGTTCTTTTGTTTATGTCTTTCGCCGCTTTCTGTATCTTCTCCAGTTCTTCTTCCAGCTGTTGTATGTAATACTTCTGCGAAAGCGGTATAAGCTCAAAACAGCTGTAAGCCATTATGATCCCGTCAAAGTCGCCGTCGCGTATGCTTTCAAGCACCTTTTGCCGTTTTGCAGGCGCGAATGACTTTGGCTCAACAACAAGCAGCTTTGCGGCAGGGTACATAGAAAGAAAAATATCGCGCCACTGCCACACTATGTTGTTTGGCACAACGTAAAGGTTTTTATTTGATATTCCCATGCGGCGCAGTTCCATGCCTGCGGCTGCCATTATGTATGTCTTGCCGCTGCCGACATCGTGCGCAAGCAGCGTATTAGGCGTGAACAGAATTCTTGCCACCGCGTTTTTCTGATAGGGGTAAAGCTGCACTTCGGGCGACATGGTGGGGAAGCTTAAAAACGAGCCGTTGAAAATGCGCCGCTTCACGCAGATGAAATTGTTCTCAAAGATGGTTTCAAGGCGTTCTTTTCTTCTTTCATCTGTCCATATCCATTTTTGAAATTCCTCTATAATTTTGTTTTGCTTTTCAATAGCGAGAAGGGTCTCTTCCTTGTTTATGACCCTTTTCTTGCCCGATTTAGTTGTACTGCAAGCGACCTCATCTGTAACTGCGACCGACTTCATATTCAGCGTTCTTTCCATAATGTGCAGAGCATCTATTCTGTCAGTGCCGTATGTTTTAGTGACCTTTACATTGTAAAGATACCTGCTTTTATATGGTATCTCCCAGCTGCCTGTCAGTTCGTCGTGCTTGGTATTATATGTCCATTCGTATTCTTTTTGATAAGAATTTCTGCGCCAGTCGCCAAGAAGATATATAATAAAGTCGTCAATAATATCCGCAGGCACCCACGGCGAACCCAGCGTTACATAAATATCCTTAGTCGCAACAGTCGGCGGCAGCACTGCTTCTATAGCGGCAATATTCTCTGAAAAATAGCCGTCGTATTTGTTGTTTGCCGCCTTTGCCGCTCTCCATTTTCGCATAAGATTGCCCGAAAGATATTCGTCAGATGTCTCCCAGCCTTTGTAAAAGCACTCGTTCCAAGTGTCGGGATTTTGATAGATAGAGCCGCGCAGACTGCCTATGACTTCTTTATACGAAAGACCCGTTACAGATGCTATGTATTCAATATCCACCCTGCCGAGAGATGCAAGGCACATAACCAGCGCATCAGAAGCACTTTCGGCGTGCACACCGCTTGCGCGAGGGTCAGAGAAAAATGCGTTTTCCCAGTCAAGCGGCAGATCCATGCAGGTCACTTCGCGAATGTGCGCTTCACGGCGTTCTTTTTCTTCCTGCTCGCGGCGTTTCTGCGCCTCTATTTTGTACTGCTTGCTTTTCATCGCGTGCAGTTTGCTGATAATATCGGTGAGCCTATCACAGCTTGGCGGCTCGTCACGCTGTTTTTTAGGGTCAAAAAATAAAGACAGCTGTTCAAACCATTTCTGCGGTCTCTTCTCATTCATCGGTGCGCCCTCCTTTGGCAGTCCGGCAGTCCGGTAGTCTGGTGATCCGGTAGTCTTATTTTAAGTATACAACAAAGAGAGTACCAAAAAGGGTGCATTGCAAAAATATATAGTAAGCTTGACAAACAAGCTATGTACATAAATAAAACAAAACCCGAAGCATAAAAACTTCGGGCTTTTCTGTCTGTTTATTTGTACTTTTTCAAAGCGCTTTTCAGCGATTGCAAAATGGCTTCACGCAAATTTGGCGGCGATATTATCTCTACATGATCTATATACTGCATTGCCCAGTGCTGCATTGCCTGCACACTGGCGGTAACGCTCGCCTCTACTTTTCCTTGGTCTGCGCATTTTGCAAAGCGGACATCTTTGCCGAACCAGTCAACTATCTGATCGACTATCGTGCTGTCCGCAAGAAATGTAATGCGCACCTGCTTGTCCGAATACATATACGGCATTGATGATGCTAGCTTTTTGTAATTCAGCCCTGTCTCATACCCGGGCACTTTTGAAAGCGGCGTGGCTTTTTCTTCGATAAGGCACATATTTGTCATGCGGTCAAGCCGATGAAAAACTATGTGACCCCAGTATTCGCAGTACGCCATAAGATAATAACGCTGATTATGCAGCAGCATTTGATATGGCGTTACCTCCTGATGAGAAGACTTGTGCAGCTTTTTGTCCGTGCCGAACTTGTTGTAATCATAGCCTATGCGGCGTTTTTTCTCTATAGCAGTGTCTATAAGTTCAATGTTATAAAACAGCGCAGGGTTGTCGGTCTTGCTCCAGTCTCCTACCGAACAGATATTCTTAACATGAGAGCGAAAATACTTGTTTGAAAGCTTGCACAGCCTGTCAATAAGGTCGGCAGATTGTTTTGCTGTTATATGTTTGCTGCTAAGCACGCCGTCAATAAGCAGCTGAAGCTCCGAGTCTTCAAAATCGCGGCAGCTTAGGAAGCTTCCCTCTCTTGAAGAACATATTTCTGCGCCTGCCTCTTTCAAAAGCGAGAGATTTCGACCTATAGCCTTGCGTTCAATAATAATTCCGTAGTCCTTTTGCAGATGATGCGCTATTTCTTCCTGCGTTAACGGGTGTGTGTCGTCACTGTGTTCCCAAAGTATCTGCCAGATACGCAGCAAGGCCAGTTTCTTTGGTTCAAAATTATCCATAGCGCTTCTCCTCTCCGCGGCAGACTTACGACCGGTTTCTGTCTTTATCATATCACAAACTTATTATACTGTCAATGCGTGCCTTGTGTGTTTTTTCTAATGTCCGATTTTGCCGATTGCGAAAGTTTGTATTTATTGCTCTGTCTCTCATAAGTATACCACATTGAGTGTGACTTTTTTGGTACATAAGATAGGCGCTTTATGATCATCTGCCTCTCAGACCGTCTGATATTCTATAATTTCCTTTGACTAAATTCGCGAATAAGCAAAAAAATAACCGCTGAACCTTCAAAGTAAAGCGGCTATTTACTGTAACATAAGGAAGCAACCGCTTAGTCTAAGCCGGTACTCCTTTTTCTATATATATTATACACCAAATCCGCGTGTTTGTCAAGAGTTTATTTTCTTGACAGCAGCGGACAAAATATGTTATAATATACTTGTACCGGCTGGGTACGAAACGGAAAGGCGGTTAGACTCCCTGCAACTCCCTCGGTCAGAGGAAGGAAGGGGGGCGATATTGATGGATATTATTACATTGATATTGTTCATTATTATATTGATACTTATCGATGATATTATCAATAAAAAATAACCGCACAGCTACCAATCCGTTGCGGCTATTTTAGCTAAAACTTCTGGGAGCTAACCGCTATCGTACTAGCCGGTACTCCTTTTTCTATATATATTATACACCCTATCCGCGTGTTTGTCAAGGGTTTATTTTCTTGACAGCAGCGGACAAAATATGCTATAATATACTTGTACCGAAACTGGACTATTCGGGCGGTTGTTTCCCCAACCCCTATACGGCTTGTTTCAAGTCAATACATAGGAGAAAGGGGTGATGTACATGCAAGTTGCTATATTGGCTCTTACACTGTTGATATTAGTCGTTATAGACGAAATCATAAAAAACATTAAAAAATAACCGCAGCTCTCCAAATTCGTTGCGGTTATTTACTGTAACATAAGGAAGCAACCGCTTAGTCTAAGCCGGTACTCCTTTTTCTATATATATTATACACCAAATCCGCGTGTTTGTCAAGAGTTTATTTTCTTGACAGCAGCAGACAAAATATGATATAATATACTTGTACCGGCTAGGTACGAAACGGAAAGGCGGTTAGACTCCCTGCAACTCCCTCGGTCAGAGGAAGGAAGGGGGCGATGTATATGGATATTGCTACGGCGATATTGCTTATAATAATTCTCGCGTTAATAAACGAGATTATTAAGAACATACATAAAAAATAACCGCACGCCTCCCAAAAACGTCGCGGTTATCTTTTAACCAAAACTAGGGAGCTAACCGCTATCGTACTAGCCGGTACTCCTTTTTCTATATATATTATACACCAAATCCGCGTGTTTGTCAATGGTTTATTTTCTTGACAGCAGCGGACAAAATATGTTATAATATACTTGTACCGAAACTGGACTATTCGGGCGGTTGTTTCCCTCATACCCTAGCGTTGCGGTTTGCGTATGCAAATCGACTACATAGGAAAGGAGGGCGATAGACATGGAAATACTTTATGTAGTTCTTGCTATCATTCTTTCGTTGGTCTTTGCTTTGATCTTCGCGATCATAAGCGAGATAATAAAGAATTTGAAAAAATAACCGCATGCCTCTTCCAAAGTAATGCGGTTATTTAACCTATAAATTTGGGAGACAACCGCTTAGTCTAAGCCGGTACTCCTTTTTCTATATATATTATACACCAAATCCGCGTGTTTGTCAAGGGTTTATTTTCTTGACAGCAGCGGATATATTATGCTATAATAAATACGTATGCAATAAACAACGAAAGAAGAACTTTTATGATATACTTAGATAACGCGGCGACAACCAAACCCTGCGACGAAGCCGTTAAAGCTGCCGTGGCGGCGCTTGCAGATGATTTCGGCAACCCCTCAAGCAGGCACTTTGTCGGCACGCAGGCGGAGAGGATACTCGCCGATGCTCGCACTACAATTGCAAAGGCTCTTGCAGCTGATGAAAAATGCATATTCTTCACCTCAGGCGCGACTGAAAGCAACAACTGGGCAATTCGCGGCGCGGCTGAGAACCGCATAAAGCGCAAGCCCAAAGTCGTCACCACCACCGTTGAACACCCCTCTGTCAAAGAGGCGGTCAAGGCTCTTGAAAGATTAGGCGCACAGATAGTGTGGGTATCGCCCGACGAAAACGGCGAGATAACAGCCGAAAGCATAATAAGCGCCGTTGACGACAAAACCTGCCTGGTAAGCTGTATGCTGGTGAACAACGAGACGGGCTATGTTCTGCCGGTGGCTGAAGGCTTTGCGGCAATAAAGCGCAAATACCCCGACTGCATAACCCACTGCGATGCTGTGCAGGGCTTTATGAAACTGCCTATAAAGGTGAACGCCCTGTGCGCAGACCTTATTTCGGTGAGCGGTCACAAGGTGTATGCGCCAAAGGGCGTGGGCGCGCTGTATATCAAAAAAGGCGTGAATATCACCACGTTTATGCAGGGCGGCGGTCAGGAGGGCGGCAAACGCTCGGGCACTGAAAACATACCTGCCATTGCAGGCTTTGCGGCGGCTGTTAAAAAGCTGGGCGGCAATATAAATCAGCGCTATGAAAACGCCTGCACGCTGAGAGATACATTATATAATAGTATAAATAGTATAGCAGACGACATAGTTATAAATTCAAAGGCAGGCGCGCTGCCGTATATATGCTCGATAGCTATGGTGGGGTATAAGTCTGAAACGCTGCTTAACTTTATGAGCGAAAGGGGCATATGCGTATCCAGCGGTTCGGCGTGCAGCAAGGGCAAGAAAAGCTCGGTTCTGAAAGCATTCGGCATACCCGATAATGTTGCAGATTCAACGCTTAGAGTGAGTTTTTCGTGCGATACCACACCGCAGGAAGTCGAGCAGTTTGCAGCGGCTTTAGAGCAGGCGCGTGCGCTGGCATCAACAGGAAATAAGCGCAAATAACATAAAGGACAAGATGTAAATGAAAGAGATAATTCTTGGCAAATTCGGCGAGATAGTGCTGAAAGGGCTAAACCGCAGCACCTTTGAAGACACGCTTGAACGCAACGTGCGCAGGCGGCTGAAAACTCTGGGGAAGTTTGAGTACAGCAAGGCGCAGTCAACGCTTTATATAAGACCCGTTGATGACGATATAGACGTTGACGAAGTTCTTGACAGAGTGCGCAAAATTTTCGGTATTGTAAAGCTGGCAAGGGCTGTTGAGGTAGATAAAGCCGATTTTAGCGCTATTGAGCAAACGGCTGTAGAGTATCTTGAAGACAAGCTTATGGCGGTAAAGACTTTTAAGGTCGCTTCTAAGCGCTCCGATAAGTCGTACCCTATGGGCTCGCCGGAGATCTGCGCGCAGCTGGGCGGCTATATATGCGAAAAATTTCCGCATCTTACAGTCGATTTGCATGAACCCGACATAATTGTCAATATTGAAATACGAGAGGCTGCATATATCCACGCAGGCGCTGAGGACGGCGCAGGCGGCATACCCGTGGGTACTTCGGGCAGGGCAATGCTGCTGCTTTCGGGCGGTATAGATTCACCAGTGGCAGGCTATATGATGGCAAAACGCGGCGTTATTGTTTCAGCGGTGCATTTTGAATCGCCGCCGTATACCTCTGAAAGAGCAAGAATGAAAGTTGAAAAACTCGCCGAGATAATGACAGGCTACTGCGGCGCAATAAACTTTCACTGCGTGAATTTCTCTGCAATTCAGGAGGCTATACGCGACCATATGCCCGAAGAATTTTTCACAATAATAATGCGCCGACTGATGATGGAGATAGCCCAGCGCATCTGCGAGAGCGACGGTATAAGCTGCCTGATAACGGGCGAGAGCCTCGGGCAGGTGGCAAGTCAGACAATGGCGGCAATGGTGTGCACCGATAACGCTTGCCGTATGCCCGTGTTCAGACCGCTGATAGGTATGGATAAGTCTGAAATAGTCGCAATATCGCGAAAGATAGGTACTTTTGAAACGTCTATAGAGCCTTATGAAGACTGCTGTACCGTGTTTACGCCAAAGCACCCAAAGACAAAACCCGTGCTGAAAGATATTCTTAATGCGCAGAGCGGCTTTGACTTTGAAGATATGATACAGCAGGCAGTGGCAGAGCATAAGCGCTATACTATATATAAAAATTAAAGCAATGTGATTTTTTGAAACTTAAAATACCTGTTTTTAGCCGCTAAAGATTACGATTTGGTAACATTTCAATTACAAAATTATTGTTAAACTCGTAATATGTGTTCACAAAACGTTCATAAATATCGCAAAAAGTATAGAGAAAGTATGTAAAAATAGGGTCGTGAAATTGTGAAAATTGATAAAAGTGACAAAGTGGTTACAGAAAGACTTGACAGAGTGGCACGTTTTGTAGTAAAATATTTATGTGAGCAGGGGATAACCATATCTACAGCCGAAAGCTGTACAGGCGGACTTCTCAGCTCAGCTATCACATCAGTGCCGGGGGCATCTAAGATATTCTGGCTGGGTGTGTGCAGTTATTCTGAAAGAGCCAAAGTCGAATACCTCGGCGTGGACGGCGATACTATTAAAAAGTACGGCGTTTATTCCGAGCAGACGGCAAGCGCAATGGCGCAGGCAGTAAAGAAAAAGAGCGGCTCTTTTATCGGAGTGGGCATAACGGGTATAGCAGGGCCTCTGCCGGACGAAGAAGGCAGACCTGCAGGAACGGTATATGTGGCAGTTACAGACGGCGTTAAAGAGATCGTGAAAAATCTGGCGCTGTATGACGGCAGTATAACACCGACGAGAGAAAATATCCGTAAAGAGTCAGTCACCCGTGCGCTGTGCATGGTGATGGAGCTTTTAGGTCACGATATGAAAGAGGTGATCGGTAATGTCTATGATGAATGAGCTTGCAGGACTTAAAAACGAAAACGGCAAGAGAAAAGAAAATTTCTTTATAAGATTTGTAAAGTATTTTATCCCGTGGAAGGGCGACGGATTTTCGGAAGTTGTAAGAAAGATAGTGTTCGCGGCATCAATAGTGGTGTTCTGCATATCGATAAGCGACCTTTCCGATTATCTTAACGGCAACGAAAAAACTAACGAGCTTATTGAGGAAATGCAAACGCTGAAACCTGTAATATCGGGCAGCAGCACGGGAGATAACGCTCAGTCGGTCGATCACCCGAGCGGAGATGACAGCCAGAGCGGCGAAGTTCCTCCGAGCGGCAGTTCGGTCGAGTTTGAAAATGCAAATGCCGAGGTCGGCGAAAGCTGGAAGCCTCTGCTGGAAGTAAACAAGGACGTGCGCGGCTGGCTCTCGATAGATACTTTCAAAGACTCAAACGGTGAGATGATAATAAACTATCCGGTCGTGCAGGGGCCCGACAATGATTTTTATCTTTGGAGGGATATAAAGAAAAACTACAGCGGATCGGGCGGCACAATATTTATGGACTACGCAAGTTCGATAGTGCCGGGAGTAAGGACTGACAATATAACGATATTCGGTCACAATATGCTGGCAGGAACATTCTTTGCAAGACTTGAGGCTTATAAAGGCGGCGTGGATTTTCTGAAAGCAAATCCTCTGATAACTTTCAACACCGTTTATTCCACGACCGAGGAGAAGTACATAGTTCTCTACTGCGGACTGTTCAATATCTATGAAAATCAGGATA
Source organism: uncultured Clostridia bacterium (assembly GCA_947630555.1). GTDB lineage: Bacteria > Bacillota > Clostridia > Oscillospirales > Ruminococcaceae > UBA7477. The sequence goes on along the minus strand of CANRIA010000010.1, from coordinate 53,932 downwards.
ACGGCAATGTGTTCAAATATGTAGGATACAGGGATTTCGACGAGGATCACCCGTTTGAAACATGGAAAGAGGAGATGTCGAAGCGTTCGTGGTATGCGAGCGATATAGACGTCAGTGAGAACGACCAGTTCATAACGCTTTCTACCTGCTCGGGCGATATAGGCGATATGCGCTGGGTAATAGTTGCAAGAAAGCTCAGACCGAACGAGGACGTCGATGCGCTGGTGCAGACCTACAGGGAAAGACCGGATGAAGAGATATACTTTCCGCAAAGATGGATATATGCATGGGGACACAAAAAAGTAAAAAGAAACTGACGTGCTGACGGCGAAAAAAATATATGCCGCGGCATAAAAGTGACAAATAAAGCTTCTTTGGAGAGGGAAGCTAAGTGACGGCATGGCGTGTAAACGCCGGAAAGGACGAATTTTTGATGAAACGAGATAATGCGGAAACGCAGAGTATCAAACCTGTTGAGGAAACGGAAAACAAAATAGCCGAGGCTAAGAAGATATCGGCTAAAAAGCTGACTTCTATGCTGGGCTTTGGTGCCCTTGCAGTGGCGACTATATGCGCTGTAGGTATTATGGGACTTGAAAATGGTGATGAGGAAATACCCACCGCCGCACCTGCATCTACAGTAGTAAAAACTGCCGAGGTAACTCAGGCGCCCGTTACAGCGGTGACAGAACAGGCTGTACCCGAAAAAATAGCTACAGTAAGCTGGTGGAAAGCTCCCGTTGAGGACTATGATTTTATAGAAGCCGACGACAGCATTGCTACCACTACCACCACAACAACTACTACAACTACAACAACGACCACTACCACTACTACAGCGGCTACGACCCCTCAGCCTGTAACTACTACAGCAAAACAAGAGACTACCGCAGTAAATACCGAAGCCAAAAAGCCCGTAAACAATAAGGGCTGGGTGGTAAATTGCAGCGACGAAGAGTATGAAATGTTCTGCTATGTGCTTGAAGGCGAGGCAGGCGGCTGCTCAGATGCGGCAAAAATGGCTGTTGCAGGCGTTATCGTAAACAGAGCTACCTGCACATATAAGTTTGACAACACAATAAAGGGCGTGCTTACAGCTCCCGGTCAGTTCGGCGCAATAACAAAGTATTACAACAGATCGGTAACTCCTTCAGAGAGTACAAGAAACTGCGTAGACAGAGCTCTTCGCGGCGAAGATGGTTCTAACGGTGCATTCTACTTCTACTCACCTCAGTATACGGGCGGAAGCACAGCGGCATGGTTTGAATCACTCACCTTCTGCACCGAAATTGACGGACACAGATATTTCAGAGCATAACAGACTGTAATAGCGCAAAAGTCAGGATCAAGGTCTTGGCTTTTTTGCGCGTTTTAAAGAGTATATAAAAGGACAGTAAAAAGAAAGGACAATTGACAACATGGGGCTTGCAGAGCGTTTTAAATGTATCAGAAATATAAAAGAAAACAAAAAAACGTTCAGCCGCTTGTGCTCGCACGTCGGGCTGGGCGCGGCAGTGCTTGGGCTGACAGTTACGGGCGTTATGCCTATGGCTTTGGTAAATGCGGCAAAAAGCGACGATAATACCTCAAAACCGGCGCAGATAGCCGTGCAAACCAAACCGCAGACTAAGTATGCAGTTGAATCGTGGTGGAAAGCAGGCATAGAAGACTATGAACTTGTGGAATATACACATAAGGATATTGAAGTTACAAAAGAAAACGTTGAAAAACCGCAGGAAGAAGTAAAATATCCCGATATAAGCTTTGAAGTAACAGCCGCCCAGGGCGCTAAAGCCGCCGAAGGAATTATATATCCCCACGCCGAGTATGGCACAAGGGATATTTCAAAAGAGTATTATACCGTGCGTTCGGTCGATACCGGCGAGATAATCTCAGATAACGCGTATGATTTAGTTTGCAGGGTGCTGGCAGGGGAACTTTATGGCAGCTTTTCTGATGAGGCTATGAAAGCGCAGACCGTGGCGATATATTCGTATATACGCTACTGCGACGCCAACGGTATGCTGCCCGTGGTGGCGGTCGCAGGCAGCTATAGCGACAGAGTTGAAAGAATAGTTAAGTCTGTAGAAGGACAGGTGTGCAGCTATGGCGGAGCACCTATAAACGCGCTGTTTTGCGCATCTACAGGCGGCAATTCTATCGGCAGCGAGTATGTTTGGTCAAAGTCTCTGCCCTATATGAAACCGGTGGTAGGCAAGTATGACAACATTGACCCCAACTATGGCGTAAAAACATATATATCAGCCGCACGGGTAAAAAGCCTTATTGAGGCAGGCACGGACATAACGCTCGACCCTGCTGACGTTCAGAACTGGTTTGAGATAACCGGTCGTTCTTATGGCAAGTATGTAACAGGTGTGAAAATTGCCGGCAAGGATAAGTATTCATCAAACGGCACTACAGAATATCTGACCGGTGCCGCGCTCAGAGATATTATAGGTACGAATACCATGCTTTCTACAGCGTTCGATATTTCATATAGTAACGGAACTTTTTGCTTTACTACATACGGCTATGGGCATGGCGTAGGAATGTCCCAGTGGGGAGCGCAAATGCTGTCTACAAAAGATGGTCTGAAATATGACCAGATACTGCGCTACTATTACAGCGGCACTGCAGTGGGCGTTTCTTCAGTAAATAAAGCCGCCGAGGAACGCTATGGAAAACTTGTGGATATTTCGGGCTTGCAGGAAGCATCACCTTCTGACAGTACCGTTAAAGCACCCGAAAGCAGCGTGACGGAGCAAACAGACGGTAAAAACAGCGAGGAAGAAACTATAACGGCTACAGAAACATCTGTAAGCGATGAACTGCCTGCCGACGTAACTACCCCGGAAGAAGGCACTTCACCAACTGGCAGCGAAAGCAGTACCGCAGAAGTAACTACCCCGGCGCAAACTGCCGTGCCAACACAAGAAGTCACAGCGGTTTCGGAATAGTGTACAATAGCGGCATTGAAATTTTATACAAAATAAAGAAAAAGTCAAGGCGTTAAAATTGCCCCTTGACTTTTTTGCGTTATCAAAATATAATTATAATAGAGTATATTGCTGAAAGGAAGAATATTTATGGCATTTTTTGATAAAATAGGGCAGACTATCTCCGCAGGCGTTACCAGCGTTTCGGACTCCACCAAAACTTTTGCAGGCACAGCGAAGCTCAACAGCCAGATAAACACCGCGAAAAACAACATAAAAAAGACCTATGAGGATATGGGCAAGTATTACTACGACAACCGCGGCAATGTATCGACTGCCGAACTTGACAGAATGTGCGGCGAAATTGACAAGCTCAATGACGAAATACACGACCTTGAGCTGAAAGTCAAGCTGGCAAAGGGCATAGTGCCCTGCTCAAACTGCGGCGCCGACGTGTCGGTAAATTCGTCGTTCTGCGCAAACTGCGGCGCAAAGGTCGTTATGCCAACCGCCGCCGAAACAGTGCCCGAGGGCAAGAAAAAGTGCATTAAATGTGGCAGTATTGAAGATGCAGATACAAAATTCTGCTCGCAGTGCGGCACTAAAATGCCCGAAGAGGTGCAGGCGGTCGAGGAAACAAAGGTGTGCCCCAAATGCGGCATAACCCAGCCCGGCGATATGAAATTCTGCGCAAACTGCGGCGCAAAGCTTGAAGAACCTGCTGAGCCTGCAGCAGAAAAGCCTGCCGAAACAGTGAAAGAAGCACCTGCCGAGCCTAACGAAGAAGCTAAGGCAGAAGAAATTGCTGCTGTCGCAGCACCTGCGGAGCAGGAAACCGCCCAGCCTGAGACTAAAGAGAAAACTGCTGAAGAAAAACCTCTTGTGTGCCCTAACTGCGGCAATAAAGAGCCCGAGGGAACGCGTTTTTGCTCGGAGTGCGGAACGCAGTTTGGCGCACCAAAGGTAGAGGCTGTTTCACCTGCCGACAGCGTGGTGTGCTCAAAGTGCGGCAACGTTGAACCGGGCGGCACGCGCTTTTGCTCGGAGTGCGGAAATAAGCTGTAAAGCTGTAAAACTGAACAAAACAAAAGTCGGACATTAAGCCCGACTTTTTTATTTACTTATCCTCCGTCGCGACCCCGTCAGCGCTCACCGTAGAGTGGAAGAGTATAACGTGAAATCATAAACCTACACAAGAACATACCACACAAAGAAATTCAGCGGCAGAATATTCTTCCACAGTTTTCTTGGTGTAGAAATTTTTAGGGACACGGCGTGTTGGTACAGCAAGCAAAGAAATTGAGAAAGCGCGGCGCTTGCCGTTGCAAGGATAGCGCTTCGTGCATTTTGCTATCCTGCTTCTAATTCCAACCTATATATTTCAACCCCAAAAAAGAAGTTTGATGGCAGAATATTCTTCCACACGGCTATAGGGCAAACTGAAATTTAGGGGCTATGAACTAATGCGGTAGGGAAGTTTCGTCCCTATTTATCCTCCGTCACGACCCCGTCAGCGCTCACCGTAGAGTGGAAGAGTATAACGTGAAATCATAAACCTACACAAGAACATACCGCACAAAGAAATTCAGCGGCAGAATATTCTTCCAGCTTCGCAAAGGGCGATGCGCAGTGCTTTTTTATTTTTTGGGGGTGCTGAGGGAGCTATCAGAAGCAAGAGATTTAAGGGTGAGAGGCAATAAAGCTGCTTCTGTCCGTGCTGCGATTTATACGGATTTTTGGGACAATAATATATCCTGACCAACAAATCTCCCAAAAGAAAAGCCGGCAGAATATTCTTCCGGCTTTCTTGGTGTAGAAAATTTTTAGGGGCACGGCGTGTTGGTACAGCAAGCAAAGAAATTGAGAAAGCGCGGCGCTTGCCGTTGCAAGGATAGCGCTTCGTGTCTTTTACTTCTAATACGCGCCCAAACAGAGAGAGCGCTGGCAGAATATTCTTCTGGCGTCCGTGGATAGTACAATGAGTGCGAATTTATATTCAAACAGTTTCTTGTCGGTACTGCCTTTGATACACGGCGAAAAATTACTTATCCTCCGTCACAACACCGTCTGCTGCAACAGTCGCGTTGATGTTATAGCTGTTCAGCGCATCAATTATTCGCTGCCCCTCAGCCTCGCCGCCAACATAGGTCGTTTTGCAGTCGCGCTGTGTGGCAGGGTAGAAGGTGCATTCAAGCGAGTTATCGTCGTTTATCGTAACGCCCACAAGGCCCGTGTCAATGTCATAGTGGCTGAACCAAAAGTTGCCCAAGTTGTAGAAAATCGGCACGCCCTTGTAATACTCAATACCCTGCAAACAGTGCGCGTGCGAGCCGATTATCAGATCCGCGCCTGCATCAACGTACATATAACCCGTCTCCGGCTGAACGTCCTCAAGTTCGTGGCTGTCCTCAGTGCCCCAGTGAACGTTCGCAATAACAAGGTCGGCGTTTTTCTTCGCCTCTTTTATCACCTCAATAAACGCATCGGGTTCGTAGCATCTCAGCGTGCCGGAGGTCGTCTCCGTCGCTTCGGGCGTAAGAGCAGTCCATTTTTCTGCCCTCGTCGCCGCAACGTATGCTATCTTTCTGCCCTCTATAATGTAATAGATAGGCTTCTTCGCATCTTCAATATTCTCACCTGCGCCAACGTGCTTTATGTTCGCTCCGTCAAGAGTTGCAAGCGTATCAGTAAACGAGTCAGGCCCGTAATCATAGCAGTGGTTGTTCGCCAAGTCAACAATATCAATGCCCATTTCGCCGTAAATAGAAACGTGCGAGGGGTCTGCAATAAAGCAAAACGCCTTTTCGGGTATGCGCTCGCCGCGCGTTGAAAAGCAAAATTCGTTGTTCAGCATGGCAATGTCAGCCGCCTTCATTTTGTCAATAAGAAACGGCGAAATGCACTCCGATATGCCGCTCGTGGTCTTGTAGTAGTCCATAACCGTCCAGTTGTCGGCAAGGCTTATATCTCCGCCAAAAGTCAGCTGAATGCCGTCCTCACCGTTTGAGGGCATAACAACAATGTTGTCGGTGTTGTATACCGCGCCCGTGTAGTAATCATTAGTCACCTTTACGGTCATTCCCGTCAGCTCAAACCACTTTTGCGCCGAAAATTCGCCGCTTTTGAACGCCTCGTTTATCTTGTCAAGAAGAAGTGGGTCTTCGGTGAACTCAACGCACCATTCAAAAAAGTCGCTGCTCGCCTCCAGCCCCGAATCAAACCCCTGAAAAAGCTGCTGAAGCTGCGCAGGCGTTACCTGCGGCGAAGAATTTGAAACATCAGTTTCACTTACCCCCCCGAAACTGTCCGTGCCGCTTAAACTGCTGCCGTCACCTTGCGGCTTTATCTCTTTTTTGGCTATCTCGTTGCACGCCGTCATCTGGAATGTCATCATCAGCGAGACGGCAAAAGCAGCCATTTTTCGCAATTTCATGCTATCAACTCCGATCAAGATATGCCCTTATTTTATCTAGACAATCATTTAAAAGCGCTGTGTCCACCGTGCCATTTTGGTCAAAAGCTGTCGCCTCTGCGGTAAGGCAGCCCGTGTAACCAACGCTTTTCAGCTTTTTAAAGAATTTTTCAAAATCAATATGCCCCATGCCCACAGGCAGAGTTTTAAGCGCCTGCCATTCCATGTATTTTCCGCCGTAATCATTAACGTGCAGATGCCTTACATTCTGCCACAGCTTTTGGTATCCATCACCGCAGAATATCTCGTCTTGACCGTGAAAAGCAGCCATTTTTGTATCATAAATAAGCCCTGCATCGGGGTATGTATCTATAAGCTGCTGTAGGCGCGTAATAGGGTCTTTTTCGTGGCAGACTACATTTTCCACCAGCAGATCTATTTTATACTTTTCAGCGATCTTTCGCAAGTATTCATACCCTTTAAGACTGTTTTCAAAATTGCTGTCCGAAAGAACGCCGTTCCACAAATGCAAAACTGCCATGCCTGCGCCTATCTCGTTTGCAATGCGGCAGTTGAGTTCAAACCTGCGGCTTGCCTGTGAAAATTCGCCCTTAGTTACAAACTCGCCTATGTGCTTTTCAAAGTGCATAACAGGTAGGGGCACACGAAGGCTTTTCAGCACGCGCAAAAGCTCGTCCGCCCTGTCATACCAGCTGTCGTACATCATAAACTCAATGCCGTCGCAGTTTATCAGCGGCACAAGCTTATGCAGCAGTTCAAAGCGCCTGCCGTTTGGTCTGCCAAGCAGCGCACCTGTTGAGCAAAGCACCCTGTTCATGACTGCACACCGTGCATTATTTTGTGCTCTTTTTCAAGTTCTGCCACCAGCGCGCCCAGCGCCCAAGCCTTGTTGGTGTCGGTCACAACGCATTTTAAGTCAACGGTGTTTTTGCTCTCGCGCAGCCGCTGAAGTATTTCATTCATAGTCTGCCTTTCAACGCCCGAGAAAACAATCGCCTCGCTCTGCGGAATCTCGCAGTTCATAATTTCTCCCGAAAAGCCCTTATATCCGCACAAATACCCCACCGAATACACCGCGCTCATCGTATCAAGCTGCACAGGGTGAACGCCTGCCTCGCTGCATATCTGCGCAACATCATAAGAGCGCCTGTTTTCAAGATTGTAAAGCAGCGCAGTCGGGGCTATTTTAGTCTGAATCCTTGCTTTCATACTCTGCCGCCTTTACTTTACATCTTTCATAAGGTCTGACATATCATAAATGCCTGCGCCCATTTTTGAAAGATACACAGCCGCGTTTACAGCACCCACCGCAAACACTTCTTTAGAAGCCGCCTGATGCGAAAGCGTAATCACTTCGTCACGACCTGCAAATATTATCTCATGTTCGCCGACAATTGTGCCGCCGCGTATTGAGTGTATGCCGATCTCGTTTTCAGATCTCTTCTTGCGCTGTGAGTGGCGGTCGTATATATAGCTTTTCGGCTCGTCAAGAACTTCATTTATAGCGTTTGCAAGCATCAGAGCCGTGCCGCTGGGGGCATCAAGCTTTTGATTGTGGTGCTTTTCAACTATCTCAATGTCAAACTGTCCGCCAAGAATTTTAGCGGCAGTCTTCGCCAGCGTTGACAAAAGATTTATGCCAAGCGACATATTCCAGGTAAAGAAAACGGGTATCTGCTCCGCCGCCGATTTTATCTTAGCTATGTCTTCATCGGTATAGCCTGTGGTGGCAGCAACCAGCGCCACGTTGTTTGTAAGGCAGTATTCCAAAAGATCCGAAAGTACCGAAGGGTGCGAAAAATCGATGATAACATCGGGTTTCTCTGCAAGCTCCTGCGGCTTTTTAACAATAGGAAAATCAGCCGCTCCTTCGCCTATATCAATACCTGCGCAAACGCGGCAGTCATCACGCGCCGCAATAATGTTTGCAAGCACTCTGCCCATTTTGCCCAAAGCGCCGCACAATACAATGTTCACCATATTTTTTATCCTCTTATGTATAATATTTGTATGGGGATACAGCGAACCGTATCCCCGTTTATGTTATTTCAGCAGACCTATCTTCTCCATAGCCGCTTTAAGTGTTGCCTTGCCGTTTTCGTTCATTTCAACAAGCGGCATTCTGCACGGCCCTGCCTTGAAGCCCATAAGGTTCAAAGCCTCTTTTACAGGAATGGGGTTTACATCGCAGAAAAGCGCGTTTGCAAATTCAAGCACATTTAAAAACTTCTTGTTCGCCTCGGCGTAGTTACCGTCAAGACAAAGCTGGCAGATCTCGTGTGTCTCAAACGGCATACAGTTAGAAAGCACCGATATAACGCCCTTTCCGCCAAGAGCCATAATGGGCACTATTTGGTCGTCATTTCCGCTGTATATCGTCAGGTCATCACCGCACAGCGCAGCAATTTTAGCCACCTGACTTATATTTCCGCTTGCCTCTTTTACAGCCACAATGTTCTCAACCTTTGAAAGCTTCTGGCAGGTCTCGGGGGTTATGTTCACGCCCGTTCTTGAAGGCACGTTGTAAAGAATTATCGGCAGGTCAACCGCGTTTGCAATTGCAGTAAAATGCGCCACAAGCCCTGCCTGAGATGTCTTGTTGTAGTATGGCGTAACGCACAGCAGAGCATCAGCGCCAAGCTCCTGAGCTTTCTTAGAAAGATTTACGGCATACTCTGTGTGGTTAGAGCCCGTACCTGCAATAACAGGCACTCTTTTAGCCGTCTTTTCAACCGCGAAGCGTATGCACTCAACGTGCTCCTCGTCCGTCATGGTCGCGCTTTCGCCCGTCGTTCCGCAAATAACAATGGCATCAGTGCCGTTGTCTATGTTGAAGTCAATAAGCCTTCCAAGACCGTCAAAATTTATCGTTCCGTCTTCATACATAGGTGTAGCGATAGCCACCGCCGCACCCGTAAAAATAATAGGCTTCATAAAGTTTGTTCCTTTCTGTATAGATTAGTCCAAGTATCCCTTAGCCGCCAAAAGCTCTGCAAGCAAGACCGCGCCGCCTGCCGCACCCCTCAGCGTATTGTGGCTGAGGCATACGAATTTGTAGTCGTACTGCGTGTCTTCGCGCAGCCTGCCTATAGATATTGCCATGCCGCCTTCCATGTCTCTGTCAAGTTTAGTCTGAGGGCGGTCGTCCTCTTCAAAATAATTCAAAAACTGCTTTGGTGCAGAGGGCAGCTCAAGCTCCTGCGGTACGCCCGAAAATTCTTTCCAGGCTTTAAGTATTTCATCTTTTGAGGGCTTGTTTTCAAAAGATACGAAAGCCGCCGCAATGTGACCGTTAGAAACAGGCACTCTAAGGCACTGCGTTGTAATAGAAGGCACAGTCGCATCAACTATCTTGTCGCCCTCAATTTTGCCCCAAACTTTCAGCGGCTCAAGGTTTGATTTTTCTTCCTCTCCGCCGATGTAGGGGATAACGTTGTCTATCATCTCGGGCCATGTCTTGAAAGTCTTTCCTGCGCCCGAAATAGCCTGATATGTGCAGGCAAGCACCTTTGTAATGCCGTATTTTCTAAGAGGGTGAAGCGCAGGCACATAGCTTTGTATCGAGCAGTTGGACTTTACTGCAATAAAGCCCCTCTTTGTGCCAAGGCGCTTTCTCTGCGCGTTTATTATCTCAATGTGTTCGGGGTTAAGCTCGGGTATTACCATAGGTACGTCATCGGTGTGCCTGTGAGCAGAGTTGTTCGATATAACGGGGCACTCAGCCTTTGCGTACATCTCCTCCAAAGCCTTTATCTCGTCTTTTTTCATATTCACCGCGCAGAATACAAAGTCCACCATTGAGGCGATCTTCTCAACGTCCGCCTGCGCATCCATAATAACCATGTCTTCCATAGCTTTGGGCATCGGTGTGTCCATAGCCCAGCGCTCGCCGACCGCCTCTTTGTAAGTCTTTCCTGCCGTTCTTGAAGATGCCGCAAGCACCTTTACTTCAAACCAAGGGTGGTTTTCCAAAAGAGATGCAAATCTCTGTCCGACCATGCCCGTCGCGCCGATGATACCAACATTGTAATGCATAATTTTCTACTCCTTATTATGTTCATTTGTTTCGGCATTTTGCAAAATACACAAAATAAAGCTCTGCAATAGTGCCATAATGCACGAAACATAAAATTTGCCCGAAATTTAAAAAAATCGGTTGAAAAACAGCCGATCATACAATATAATATTAAGTAGTGTGTTTATCATATCTGTGGTAAACAATAGCACTCCATCATACTGTATGATGACAATCACGACCCTGTTAAGACCGTGATCAGCAAAGGAGAACCCCCACTCTCCAAAGCTTCGGCGGCATTGCCTTTCACTTGCATTATGCACCGGGGTGTGCCGCGTGTTACCACGCAAAGGCAAGTTACTTTTCGTTGCCGCGCCTCTATCTGTTGATACTATAATAGCAGAATTTTTTCTTCGTGTCAACACATTTTTATCATTTTCGGAGATTTTGACCTTACAAAGCCTTAATATCCCCGGATAACTGTACATTATTCCAAAGCAAATGAGGTTTTTTTATGCCTGATAGTCTTGATCTTAACGATCTTAAACGCTCCGACTTTTTCTATGAACTTCCGCAGGAGCTTATAGCACAAACGCCCGTTGAGCCGCGAAACGCATCGCGCCTTTTGCACCTTGACCGCAAAACGGGCGCGGTAAGCCACGACCGTTTTTATAATTTATGCAATTATCTTAAAAAAGGTGACCTGCTCGTGCTAAACGACAGCCGCGTTATACCTGCGCGCATTTACGGCGAGCGCGAGGATACCCACAGTTTTATAGAGTTTTTGCTGCTCGAGCAAAAAGAAAACATGGTGTGGGAGCTAATCTGCCGACCGGGCAAAAAAGCTAAAGTCGGCACACGGTTTTCGTTCGGCGAGGGTCTTCTGAAAGCCGAGGTAATCGAGGTAAAAGACGACGGCAACCGCATAGCGAGGTTTGAGTGCGAGAGCGGAAATATATATTCCGCGCTTGATGAGATAGGGCAGATGCCCCTGCCGCCGTATATTACAGAAAAGCTTCGCGACAAAGAGCGTTACCAGACCGTATACAGCCGCGAACTGGGCTCGGCAGCCGCGCCAACAGCAGGTCTGCACTTTACCAAACAGCAGCTTGAGGATATAAAGCAAATGGGCGTGGGCATTGCGTATGTTACCCTGCATATAGGGCTGGGCACTTTCCGCCCCGTTAAGGAAGATAAGGTGCTCGACCACAAAATGCACAGCGAACATTACGAGCTTCCGCAGACAACCGCCGACATGATAAACAAAACCAAAGAAAGCGGCGGCAGAGTTATAGCGGTGGGTACGACATCATGCCGCACGCTTGAAAGCGTTGCACAGCAGCATGGCAAAATTGTGCCCTGCCACGGCAGCACAGATATTTTTATCTACCCGGGGTATGAATTCAAGGTGCTCGACGGGCTGATAACCAACTTTCACCTGCCCGAAAGCACGCTGATAATGCTGGTTTCAGCCTTTGCAGGGTATGAAAACACCATGAGGGCATATGAGATAGCCGTAAAAGAGCGGTACAGGTTTTTTTCATTTGGAGATAGTATGATAATTCTATGATTTGTATATTATTTTTATAGAAATATATTGACAAACGATAGAAAATTGCGTATAATATTATTAAAGAATATTAAGGAGGCGCTTAAAATGGCACAGACGAATGTAAACATAAGAATGGACGAAGAAACCAAGGTCGCGTTTGACAAATTTTGCAAAGAGATAGGCTTGTCGGCGAGTGCCGCGTTCAACATTTTTGCTAAAACCGTGGTAAGGGAGCAGCGTATACCGTTTGAGCTTACAACAGAAACGCCAAACGCTGTCACGCTTGCAGCAATGAGCGCGGCTGAAAAAGGCGACGTCTACGGCCCGTTTGACAGCGTTGAAGCGGCTATGGAGGCACAAAAATAATATTATTTGCGCTGTCGCGCGGCGCAGGAGCGGAATTAGTGAATAGTGAAAGAGTGAATATTGAATAGTGAATAGTTAAGGTGCGGCTTGCGCCGCGTATCTTAATTTCCTTTCTTGACAAGACTTAAAAATTTTGTGCGTTGTTGGAGCGTTGAACGCGCTCCTGCGTTGCGCGTAAGCGCAAAAAATATTCTTATAGGAGGACACCCCATGAACCTTTCCCCATTCTTCAAAGGCATTGTTGATGCCGACGAAAAAGCCGTTGTCATCTGTGATGTAACAGATACCATAGTATACTTAAACCCTGCTGCGGTCAGGCAGTACGCCAAACGCGGCGGCGCGGCACTGGTGGGGCAGAGCATCTTCGACTGCCACAACCAGCGCTCTCGCGAGATAATCGCCGCAAATGTAGCGAAGATGAAAGCCGATAAGACTGTGAACAAGATCTTCGAGTTCCACAAATCTCGCGACGGCTGCAACGACGACGTCTACTGTGCCGCTATACGCGACGATAACGGCGAGCTTATCGGCTATTATGAAAAATTCGAGGATAAAAACCTCTACAAGAACGGAGAAATTTAATTGTCTGGAAAATTCAAACTTATAACGACCGAGGGCAGCGCGCGGCGAGGGGAGTTTTACACTCCGCACGGCGTGATACAAACGCCCGTGTTCATGAACGTCGGCACGGCGGCTGCGATAAAAGGCGGCGTGTCGTCTATTGACCTTTCAAACGAGCTGAAAACGCAGGTCGAGCTGTGCAATACCTACCACCTGCACGTCCGCCCGGGCGAGGACATCATCTATAAAATGGGCGGTCTGCACAAGTTTATGAACTGGCAAAAGCCGATACTCACCGACAGCGGCGGTTTTCAGGTGTTCAGCCTTGCCAAGCTGCGCCGCATAAAAGAGGAAGGCGTGTACTTTAACTCGCACGTTGACGGGCGAAAGATATTCATGGGACCCGAGGAAAGTATGCAGATACAGTCAAAGCTGGCTTCTACTATCGCAATGGCGTTTGATGAATGTGTTGAAAACCCTGCGGAGCATGACTACTCAAAAGCCTCCTGCGAACGCACAACACGGTGGCTCGTTCGCTGCAAAAGCGAAATGGCGCGGCTCAACACTCTGGACGAAACAATAAACCGCGAGCAGATGCTCTTCGCCATAAATCAGGGCTGCACCTATACCGACCTGCGCATTGAGCACATGAAGCAGATAACCGAACTTGACCTTGACGGCTACGCGATAGGCGGTCTGGCGGTGGGTGAGCCTACCGAGGTCATGTATAATATTATCGAGACCGTTGAGCCGTTCATGCCCGTAGATAAGCCGCGCTACCTTATGGGCGTGGGTACGCCGTCGAATATTATAGAGGCTGTTTACCGCGGCGTTGATTTTTTTGACTGTGTTATGCCCTCGCGGAATGCGCGCCACGGCACTGTTTTCACATGGGAGGGGATACTTCACGCGCCGAATAAGCGTTTTGAGACTGATTCACGACCGCTCGACCCCCACTGCGACTGCCCGACCTGCCGCAATTTTTCGCGAGCGTATATCAGGCATCTTTTCAAGGCAGGGGAGCAGCTTGCAGGCAGGCTGACGGTGATGCACAATTTGTATTTTTATAATACTCTCACACAGCGCATACGCGAAGCCATAGAAAACGGCGTGTTTGAGCAGTTCAGAAGATACTACTCATCTCTGCTTGAAAGTATGTGTGAGGATTGATATTTTTTGCGCTTACGCGCACCCTGCGGAGCTCAGTGTCTTGTCGGCTTTAGCCTCCAAGCCACCCCGAAAAAATCCCTCGCCGCCATAAACGGTCGGCGGCGCATACCTTACGGTATGACGGGCTTTTTTCCCTACTAGAGGTTAGAAGTGAGAAGTTAGAGGTTAGAAATAGTTTTGCAAAGTTTGCGCGTGCTTGCCATTTCTGCGGTTTTGATTTGGAGGCAAGAGGCAAGATACGCGTTTTGAAAGCTTTGCACTAAACTGTAAAAAGCAATTTCTTGCCACTAAAAAAGAGCCTTAAAAGGCTCTTTTTATTATGCTTTGAAAATCAATCAAAACTGCTTATGAAACATTGCGTATCAGGTTCATAATAAAATATCTCGCCGGTTTGCATATCTACAAGTACATATTCATCTCTGTATGCATAGACAGAAGGGTCATATCTGAATTGACCTGCTTTTGTAAAGCACCAGTAAGGTCTGGCATACACTTTTGCATCGTCCGGCATGGAAGAAATTTCATGCAGATCATATTTTATTGCGTACCTTATAGATACTTCTGAAAACTTTTGCTCATACATATCGGCAAAATATGTATTCATTCTTTCTATAGCTTTATCCAGCGGCAGATACTTGTCTTTAAGCTCGCCGTCGCTGCCGACTATGGTATAAGGTGCATTGATTATGCCGCCCAGAGTATCCGGCTGTGAAACTGATACAGTCAGAGTCATTTTTGAAAAAAAATAGTTGCTTTCCTCATAATCTACGGTCACAGGCAAAGAGTCAAGCATGAGCACGCTGTCGGCGAGATATTCAAAGAGCACGGCAAAAGAATAATATTCGTTTTGGGCATTTTTGATGACTATAACTTTTTTGGGAGTATAATCGTCAGTGCCGAGATTATTTTTTACAAGGTCGAGCCTGCTTTCGGCGTATGCAATAGCCTGCCGCGGAGTATATTCAACACCTGCCACAAGATATGCTTCATCAAGCTGCTCGTCGTCAGTAATATCTATCTCTTTAACTACCTTTCCCTGTATAGTCTGATTTCTGTCATAAAAACTTTGCAGATAAGTGCTGCCTGTGGGATCAAAAGCGCAATAATAGTACCAGTCGCGATACAAAAAGCCCCTTTCTTTGTCTACCTCTTTTGCTTTTTCGCTGTCGTCAAGAATAAAGACCTGACCATCTTTCTGACTGTCTAAATATGCATAATCATACAGCGAAATTTCACTTTTAAGATCAGCGGAATAAGTTATAGCAGTAGGAGGGTTGCCATCTTGGTCTTGTAATGTAGACAGATCGTCAGGGTCAACACCAAAGCCGTCAAATATATAATTCCATGCGATCTCGCTGCATTCTTCGGGAGAATATTTTCCTTTGCGAAGCAGTCTGTAATAGCTGTGCAGGGTCTCAGCTTTTTCGGGAAGAACGAGTTTAGCCTCGGAGAAGTCAAGATTTTCATATTCACCTACGGGAAGTTTTGCTTCGGAAATCACTTCTTTAAGGGGCTTAAGACCTGTTTTCACAGGCTTTGTGGGGTCTAAGGCATTTTTATGTATTATATGAACATATATAGAAAATGCCGTAACAATAACAGCAACTATTACTAAAAACACGATAGAAAGGCAAAGTATTCTTTTTCTTTTGGCTTTGCTCATGATTTAAATTGCCCCTTTCGTGTTTTTTATCTTAATTTAATGATAATACAAGCATTTGTGAGTGTCAATAGAAACGCGAGAATTTTTGGGCGTATTTTGGAATATTTGGTTATATTGTTGTAATATAGAGTAATATTTTGTTGATGTTTTACAAGGAGTTCTGAAGCAATGCCGCGGCGGAAGAATATTCTGCTATTAGAAGCAAGAGGACGAGAGGCAAGAAGTTGGAAATTTTTACAAAGCTGTTGCGCACGCAAGCGCGCGCAGGAAAGAAAGTCAAGGTCTTTTCATAGGAGAGGCTCTCTCTTGCAGAGCCTCTCCTCTTAGAAAACAGTCCACAGGACTGTTTTCTAATTCACCTCTTGCAGAGCGCACGTTGTGTTTCGGGGGCTTTGCCCCCATATCCCCCACGACCCTTTTGAAAAAGGGTCGATCGAAAACTTTTCGTTTCTTGACAGGATTTTAAAATTCGCGGCGAAGCCGCGCCTTAACTATTAACTATTCAATATTCACTCTTTCACTATTCACTAATTCTGCTCCGCAGGGTGCGCGTAAGCGCAATTATTAAAACAACGCGCAAACGTCAGAAAATAATTTCTAACCTCTGACATCTCACTTCTGATAATCTAGCAAAAACCGCCGCCCTTTACGGACAGCGGTCTTTATTAGCCTTTGTTTATCCCATTACGACTTCAACTTCGTGCTCCGTGCCCTCGGCGAATACGGGGAGAATATTGCCGTTGACCTTAACGCCGTCGCAGACAACGCTCTTGATGCCCTTGCTGATGTGGTCGGGGTTGCTTACGCTGATGTTGTATGTGCAGCCGCGGAATTTCCTCGAAGCCGTGAAGCCGTCCCATGCGGCAGGAATAGACGGGTCTATCTTCAAGCCGTCAAAGTCGGGTATAACGCCGAGAATATACTGCGATACCGCAACAAAGTTCCACGCCGCCGTGCCCGTCAGCCACGAGTTCTTAGCCTCGCCGAAGCGCTTGGCGTCCTTGCCTGCTATCATCTGCGCGTATACATACGGCTCAGTTCTGTGCAGGTCGGAATACTTTTCCTCTCTGTAGGCAGGCGCTATCTTGGAATAATATTCGTAAGCCTTGTCGCCGTGACCTACAAACGCCTCAGCGCAGATTATCCACGCATTGTTGTGGCAGAATATGCCTGCGTTCTCTTTGTAACCTGCCGGATATGTCGAAATTTCGCCGTATTCTATATAATACTTTGTGAATGCAGGGTTGTTAAGCACAAGACCGTGCTGGCTGTTGAGATACTTGTCAACGCTTGCAAGAGCCTTTATGTCAGCGCCGCTTTCTTTGCCAACGCCGCCCATAACCGCAAAGCCCTGCGGCTCAATGAATATCTTGCCTTCTTCGCACTCTTTCGAGCCCATTTTTCTGCCAAAGTCGTCATATGCTCTTATGAACCACTCGCCGTCAAAGCCGAAGTCCATAATGTTCTTCTTCATCTTCTCTATCTCGGCTGTTGCTCTCTCTGCCTCGGCATTGTCGCCTCTGCGAGCGCAAAGCTCTGCATAGTTAGGGCCTGCATATGTAAACAGCGCCGCTACGAATATAGATTCCGCAGTCTTTGAATACTTGTCCTCACCGTATTTAGGCGAAGTTGATGTCTGGAAACTCTCGCCCGGGGTATCAGAGAAGCATGAAAGGTTGATGCAGTCGTTCCAGTCGGCACGCATAGCAAGCGGCAGACCGTGAGGGCCAACGTTCTCGCATACGTGATAGAAGCTCTGCTTTAAGTGGTGCATAAGAGTCTGAGCGCGGCTCTCGTCGTTGTCATAAGGCACCATTTCGTCAAGAATAGTGTAGTCGCCCGTTTCTTTTATGTACTGCGCGGTAGAAAGTATCATCCACAGCGGATCGTCAGAGAAGTCGCCGCCTATCTCGTCGTTGCCCTTTTTGGTAAGCGGCTGATACTGGTGATAGCAGCCGCCGTCCTCAAGCTGTGTGGCAGCAAGGTCGAGTATTCTCTCTCTTGCTCTTTCGGGTATCTGGTGTACGAAACCGAGCAAGTCTTGGTTGGAATCTCTGAAACCCATGCCTCTGCCTATGCCGCTCTCAAAATACGAAGCCGAACGCGACATATTAAATGTAACCATGCATTGATACTGGTTCCATATGTTTACCATTCTGTTCATCTTGTCGTCGCAGGTATTTACCGTGTATTTAGAAAGCAAAGCGTTCCACATATCTTTAAGCTCTGCTAAGGCTTTGTCAGCCTTCTCGGTGGTGTCCATAGCCTTTATCATTTCATAAGCCTTGGACTTGTTCATGCTTCCGTCAGCGTTCCACTTGTCTTTGCCGTTCTCAACATAACCGAGCAGGAAAACAAGCTCTTTCGTTTCGCCTGCCGCAAGAGTAATATCAAGGCAGTGTGAAGCTATCGGCGACCAGCCGTCAGCAACAGAATTGTTAGGCTTGCCTGCCATAACAGCCTGCGGATCTTCAAAACCGTTGTAAAGACCCATAAACGTCTCTCTGTCGGTATCATAGCCGCAAATGTCAGCATTTACGGTGTAGAAAGCAAAGTGGTCGCGGCGCTCTTTGTATTCCGTCTTGTGGAAGATAGTAGAGCCCTCTATCTCAACTTCGCCGGTGTTAAAGTTCCTCTGGAAGTTCGTGGAGTCGTCCTGTGCGTTCCACAAACACCATTCAATAAACGAAAACAGCTTGAACGACTTTTGAGAGTCCGACTTGTTCTTGATTATAACTTTCTGTACCTCGCCGTTGAAGTTCTGCGGTACAAAGAAAGTTATCTCTGCTTCGATCCCGTTCTTTTCGCCCTTTATAATGGTGTAGCCCATGCCGTGGCGGCAGGAATACGCATCAAGCTCGGTCTTTACAGGAGACCAGCCGGGCGACCATACACACTCGCCGTCGTTTATGTAGAAGTATCTTCCGCCCATATCAACGGGAACATTGTTGTAGCGGTAGCGCGTTATTCTTCTCAGTCTTGCATCTTTGTAGAAGTGATAGCCGCCTGCCGTGTTTGAGATGAGCGAGAAAAACTCCTGTGTGCCCAGATAGTTTATCCACGGGTAGGGAGTTTTCGGGTCGGTGATGACGTACTCCTTGTTCACGTCATCGAAGTAGCCGAATTTCTTCATTAAAATTCCACCTTTCAGTATTTTGTGTTTATAAGATTTTAAAAGTCACATATTGTTTAGTACAGCGTTTCTTCGCCGTTTATAGATACTCTGGTTACCTTTTCGCCCACAACTTCAATTTCGTAATTAAAGTCAGAATATCCGCGGTCGTCAAGGTTTGCATCTATAGCGTTTGAAATAATGCTGCCGTCGTCGTTTTTGTAAACGCCGTCAGGAATAGTCGCGCGGTTGTTGTGCGCATCAGAAATAATATCTATTGCCATGGTGTACAGCTGTTCATCATCTGGCAGAATTATCTCTTCCTCACTGCTGTCCTCGGTCGCAGAACTTTCTTCCTGCGCTGTCGTAGTTTCCTCTGTTGTAGTTTCTTCGGGCTCACTGCTTTCTTCGGGAGCGGTAGTGGTTTCAGCCTCCGAACTTTCGTCAATCTGCGAACTTTCTACCGCCGTAGCAGGCGCCTCAGTTTCAGCTTTTGAAGAAGATGAATCGCCGCCGCTGCACGCCGCCAGCGTTAAACACAGGCAAGCGCACGCGGTAAGAATAGCCGTTATCTTTTTCATATTGTTCTCCTTTCGCTTTTTGTATATCTATTGTTATCTTGTAGCAAAGCTTTGCCAGCAGGAATATTTTTCACCCTTTGCTATCTCTGTATATCCCGTAACCTCACGCGGAAGACTAAGATTTGCACAGTTTATCATAGCCGTCATGGGTTCTGGGCAGAAGTAGCCGTTAACACCCTTATCGTTCCACATATTCCAGAATCTATACTCCGGCGAAACCTCGTTTATGATCATTCTTCCTGTGCCGACATCAGTCGTGACCGCGCCGTTAAAAGGCTTGCCGTCAAGCTCATTCATGCAGGCGGTGTACATATCGTTGTCAATATCCTGCAAAACGGGGTGCATATCGCCGTTTTTATACTGCATATCTCTCTCATCGAGATCCAAAAGCCTCTCTGTCGGCAGCGAACGCTCGTTCAGCTCGCACTTTTTCTCCGCAGCAACGCGCAGGCGCATATCTTCCTGCTTGCCGCCCTTTACTATAGGAGCGTTTATGCAGGTGTGCGTGCAAAGCGATACAGGCAGCATCTTGTCCGAAAGATTTTCAAGCTCAATATCCTGCCGCAGTCCCTCTGCCGAGAGTGTGTAAGTGTAGGTAAGTTTGAATTTCAGCGGCATACTCTTGAACATCTCGTCGCTTTCGTCAAACGTGTAGCCAAGCACTATAACAGCCTTGCCGCCATCCGCGCCCACAGATACAACCTCATGCTCCCTCTCATGTACCCAGCCGTGAATACAGTTGCCCAGCTTCGGCTCATTTATCGGGAACTTGTAGCAGCCGTCGGAAGTTTTAAGCACGCCGCCGTCAAAGCGGTTTGGCAGATAGAGTGTCGGCAGACCCCACAGCACGCGCGCTTCGTTAATCTTATCAAGCGTGCAGTCATCTCTGTAGCGGAATATCTCCATATCCAGCTTTTCGTCTCTCATGCGCATAACGTCGCCGCCAAGAGAGGGCACAACAACGCATGAATATTTATCGGCTCTCAGCTCATACGCCTTAAGACCTTTAAAAGTAGTTTCGTTGCAAGAAGCTTGTGACATTTTATTTTCCTCCAATAAATTCATATATTAAAAGTATAACATACACACATCAAATTGTCCAGTGATTTTTTTAAATTCAGTCATATTTTTGTGAAAATTAGACTAATCGCGCACGCAGTTATTATAAATAAGATACATCACAGCGTATAAAAGGGAGCAAACAGGCAAGAATAGCAACAGGCGGCAAAAGAGATCGCCGCAAATTTTAAAGAAAGAGAGTGAAAATATGCTTGATAAAATAGCGCTTCTTCTGCTGATAATAGGCGGCATAAACTGGGGGCTGGTGGGAATATTCCAGTTTGACCTTGTGGCGTTTATTTTCGGCGGCTCGGCAGCGATAGTCAGCAGGATAATCTACACACTGGTAGCAATATCCGCCATATGGTGCGTGTCGCTGTTCTTCAAGGACAACGAAATGGTAGAAGAGACAAGTTCTTCAAAAAACTACTGATAACTTACAATTGAGCGTCTGCCATAAAAACAGCATAGCATATTTGTGGCAGGCAAATATCGGGTAAATTTCACCAATAAAGCACACCAAATTATGTGCACTATGCCGAAAAAACAGCTTGTTTTGAAAAACAGACCGCTTTTTTCTTGACATTTTGCTTTCGGCATAATATAATAACTATGGTGTCTGATAACCGATATGTTATCGGCAGACATTCGTTTTGTTGTCTCCTTTCTTTTGTTCTACACATATTTCATTTTATTTTTGGCAGGAATTTATTTCCTGCCCTTTTTTTCTATTAGAAGCAAGATAACGAGAGGCAAGAGGCAAGAGGTGCGGTAGGCGGTGTTTGTGCGTTGTATTTTTTATATTTAATTTGCTGCTTTCGCAGCTAACCTGCGGAGCAGAATTAGTGAATAGTGAAAGAGTGAATATTGAATAGTTAATAGTTAAGGTGCGGCTTCGCCGCGAATTTTAAAATCCTGTCAAGAAACGAAAAGTTTTCGATCGACCCTTTTTCAAAAGGGTCGTGGGGCGTGGGGCGGAGCCCCACAAACACAACGTGCGCTCCGCAAAGGGTGAATTGAAAAACAATCCTGTGGATTGTTTTTCAAGAGGGAACGCCCTGCAAGAGAGGGCGTTCCCTTTGATAAAACCTTAGCTCTTTTTCCGCGTTCCATTATGGAACGCCGTGCTATTGTTCAGTGGCATCTGCTTCTACACAGTATTGACATTTGCCGCTGTGAGTGGTAAAATTAGTACAGAAAGTAATATAAGGAGGCGGTCATATGGTAAGTATAGATAGTATAAAAAAATACAGAAAAGTTTTCAACACTAGAAGTTGTGCATACAACGAACCGGGATATGGAGAAGTAATTGTCACTGATGATGAACACCATGTTTCGTATATCGGCACACGAAAAGAGACTGACGAAGAGTTTCTTGACCGCATAGAAAGAAGCCTGAAGGCAGGCAGAAACCTTTTTTATGAGGAATATCAAAAACTCGTTTATGAAGAAGGCTGGATATATTAAGAAAAGAGGCATGGCATGACAAGTGAAGATATTAAAAATATGAAAGAACTTGATGAAGCCGCTGAAAAAGCAGGGGGATTTACCTCTCACGTTTCGCCCGATGATATTCATTATGATTATCGCGGCATAAGCCGATATTGCAAGGAAAAAGGAATTGAACCCGTTGATATGACAATACGCGAACTTAACAAGTTTATAATTGAATGAGTTAGAAACCGTCTGAATAAGGCGGTTTTCTTATTAGAAGTTAGAAGTGAGAGGTTAGAAGTTAGAAATGTTTATCGGCGTTTGCGCCGATTTTTTATTTCTGCGGTTCAGAGAGAGGCAAGAGGCAAGATGTGGGGATTTTCTCACACTGGCTTGGCGTTCCATAATGGAACGCGGAAAAAGAGCTATGTGCTACAACTAGGAAAATCCCTCTCTTGCATGGGATTAGCGTTCCCAAAGGGAACGCTTGAAGAATTATTTCGCTTTTAAATTTTGGGGCGAAATAATTCTTCTCGCGGTCGCTAGCGACCGCTGTCCTCATTGTGAAATAGTCCACCGGACTATTTCACAATTCACCTTTTTCGGAGCGCCTGACGCGTTTTCGGGGGCGCCGCCCCCGTACCCCTGCAAGCCTTTTGAAAAAGGGTCGATCGAAAACTTTTAGTTTCTTGACAGGATTTTAAAATTCGCGGCGAAGCCGCACCTTAACTATTAACTATTCAATATTCACTCTTTCACTATTCACTAATTCTGCTCCGCAGGCTGCTGCGTAAGCAGCAACATAATTACGCAAAATAAAAGGCAGCGAACAAACGCTGCCTTTATCACATCTTGCTTCTTGCTTCTGAATCTCTTGCCTCTAGCCGGCTTTTCCGTCTGCGCCGATCTTCTTGCCGTCAACGGTGGTGCTGCGAGCCATTTTGCCGTCTGCACCAAAATAATACCTCGCGCCGTCTATAGTTCGCCAGCCTGTCGCGTGCACGCCCTCAACATAATAATACCTGTCCTTATCTCCCGACCAGCCCGAAAACAGCTTGCCGTCGCTTGTGAACCTGTAAACTATTCCGCCTATGTCCACATCGCCCGTGGCAGCCGCGCCGTCTTTTGTAAAGTAATAGACCGCATCGCCTATCTTGACCCACCTATTCACAGCCATTTTGCCGCTCGTGTCAAAATAGTATATCTTTTTGTCAACCGTCAAAAGCCCCACCATCATTATGCGCGTTTTCGGGTCAAAGTAATATTTGCTGCCGTTTATCGTCTGAAATCCCGTGCGGCAGTAACCGTTGTCATCAAAATAGTAATAGTAATCGTCTATCTTGACAAGCCCCTTTGCCTTTGCAAAATTTCTCTTGTCATAATAGCAAAGCACCGTCTGCTCTTTGCCGTCAATAATACCCTTTTCCTCGTGCCACTCTATCTTAGCACGGAAGTTTTGTTCATCAAATTCATAGGTAACGCCGTCTATGGTGTGGGTGCCCGTTTGCGCAACGCCGTTTTCGTCAAAATAGCACACGCCGTTTTCAACACTTGCAAGCCCCGTCACCATTTTTCCGCCAAGACCGAGATAATAGGTTTTGCCGTCTATAACCTGCCAGCCGGTCAGCAGTTCATAGTTGCCGTTGAAGTAATATTTTGCATTGTCAATGGTCTGCCAGCCTTTTACAGCGCCGTCAGCATCGGTGATGTAGTATTTGTTTCCGCCTATACTGCACCAGCCTTTTGCCTTTACGCCGTTATCCTGATAGTAAAAAAGCTTTTCCTCAATGCTCAGCCAGCCTGTATACATAATGCCGCTTTCATCAAAAAAGTAGTTGTCCTCGCCTATGGTAAGACCGCCGCGTATCATCTTGCCGTCGTTGCCATACCAGCGGTATTTGCCGTCATCGGTCTCGTGCCAGCCTGTTACCATAGCGCCGCTTTCCGAAAAGAAGTATTCCGCGCCGTCAAGGACCTGCTCACCCGTAAGGTACTGACCATCCTCGTCAAAATAATAGGTGTCGCCGCCTATTTCCGTAAAGCCGTGCGCCATGCCTTTTTCGGGAACAAAATAATACTCTTTGCCATCTATTACAGACCACCCCTCGGCGGCAGTGCCGTCAGAGTTAAAGTAGAAAGTGCTGCCGTCTTTTTCAAGAAATCCTGCATTTGTAAAGCCGTGCTCATCAAAAATGAATTGCAGCCCGTCAATCTCCTGAGCTCCCGTGTGAAATTCGCCTGTATCTTCGTTAAAGCAGTATTCGACCCCGTCAATTTCCACCACGCCGCGCTGAAGTATGCCCTCGCCGCTGACATAATAAGTTTCGCCGTCTCTTTCCTGCCAGCCGCTGAGCAGATACCCATCATCAGAGAACATATAGGTAACGTCGTCTATTGTGTAAAAGCCTGTTGCCTTGTCGCCGTCTTTTGAGATAACATAGTAATCTCCGCCGCTGTTGGTGTGCCAGCCCGGCGATAGGCGCTGTTTGTAAAATACATATCTGTAAACGCCGCCGCCTATCAAAGCCGCCGCGCCCAGTGACAGAGCCGCATAAGCGATCTTCTGTTTAACAGTGACCATTTGTATACCTCTTTATTTGTACTGTTTCATAATAGCTTTAAGCTCTTTCTTCGCCTCATCTACCACCTCGGCAGGCTCTACCACCTTTGCCTTGTCGCCAAACTTGAAAAGCCAGCCCCAGAACGGCGGAGAGATCTGCACATCGGTCTTTATAACAAACCTGTCCTCAGATACCTTTTTGCATACCACCTTCTGACCAAAGCGGTCTATAACAGCATTCATAAGGTCTTTGTCAAATTCAATAGTAACGGTCTTTTCCGTGCCGCCATACATGCTGTAAAGAGAGAGCTGCGCCTTTGCCAGAGCTTCTTCGTCAATAGAAAGCTGCACCCTGTTTTCGTTGGTTATCTCAACGTTTTCCAGCCTGTCTACCCTGTAGCGAGAGATGCCCTCGTGCTTTTCGCAGTAGCATACAAGATAGTAATTGTCCTCTTCCCAAGTAAGATAGAGCGGCGATACCGTGTATACATAGCCGTCGTGACGATATTTTCTGCGCTTTTCAATATCGTAATACGCCAGTTTGAAGGTTATCTTCTTGTTGCTTCTTATCGCCTCGTGAATGGCGTTTACGGTGTAGTATATCTTCTCGTTAAAAGCTTTCACCCTGCTTGAAACGTGTATCTCACGTCCCAGCGAAGGCGCTTCGTATTTATCGGTAAGTTTCTGTAATTTGCCTATAAGTTCTTTAGATTTTCTTTTAGTAAGAAATTTGCATGACGACACCGCATCAGCCAGAATATAAAGCTCCTCCGTCTGGAACAGATGTGATGCAAGATAATAGTCGTTAGCGTGACCTCTCCTGCGTGTAACAATGTCCATACCGCTTTCAATAAGCGTGTTTATGTCGTCATAGACCGTCTTTCTCTCGCACGAGATGCCATAGCCTGCCATATAGTCAACTATCTCAGCCACCGTTACGGCGTTGTCCTCGTTCGTCTGCGTTTCAAAAAATTCTTTCAAAAGCAGTATCTTGTTTTTCTGTCTTCCTGTACCTGCCATTTTTTAGTCCTCCTTATTTTTATTTTCTTTAACTTTTTTAATAGTCCCGTCGGGCTGAATAATGCTCATGTTTTCAAGCTGTGCGCGCAGACTGCCTGTAAATGCTGCGCGGTATTCCTGCCGCAGAGCCTCGCGCTCTTTCTTTTCTTCATCGGTAAGTTCCCTCTGCCGGGAGATACGCGTAAGATCGGATATTCTGTCTATCTTTTTCTGCTCCATAAAAACACCTCTGAAAACATCTTCTAAAAATACATTATAACATAAAAGTATTATAAAATCAATATCAAATTTTGCGAAATGTCCAAAAAATTTCCCTGCCGCAAAAAAGGTGTTGACAAGCAGAAAAATTTGTGTTAGCATATAATCAGAAAAAGAACAAATGTTCTTTTAACACTCGACTAACATTTAAGGAAGGACGGATAAATGGTAAGATGATGAGTATGTCCCGGCTGATAGCCCAGTATGAAAGAGATGCTGACAAGCTGCTTGAAAGAATAGCATATGTAAAAAACGAGATGAGAGCCGACCCTGACCGCACAAAAATGCCGCAGTACCGCAGGCGCATAGAGGTGCTTTATGAGGAACACGGCGATATTATGCAGGTAATATGTCAGCTATTGCCGTATCTGGAAAGGGAAAGAGAACTTAAAGAAAAGGAAGTTGGTGAGAGAGACGGCGCAGCTTAAAAGAGTCAGCTATGACGAGATAAAAGACAGCATTCCACAGCGCAGGCGCGCCGTTTCAGACGAGGAGAGAATGAGCAGCCGTGTGCGCTCTGCAATTGTGCGGCAGGCGCTGGAAAACGGTCTTACAAGCAGGCAGAGGGAATATTTTATTCTGCGCTACTGCGAGGGGCTCAGCGGTCAGCAAATTGCCGATAGGTACGGTGTCAGCCGCTCGGCAGTGTGCGTAACGCTTGGACGTGCAAAGGCGCGAATCTGCGCTCTTTTGGGCACGCAGCAGCTTCGCGAAGAAGTTATAGACCTGATGATGAGAGGCGATTGAACGATTTTTTCACAAAGTCATTGACAAAAGAATAATTGTATTGTATAATTAATTATATATATTCGGTCTATGGACTTTGGAGGGGATCTCTATGGCTGATGCGGCAGAGATGCAAAGAATACAGCAAACGCTTGATTATTTCAGCAGATATTATGAATTTGATTCTTCTATCAAAACATTAAAGGAAAACCGTTTGCAGCTGGAAAAGTATATCCAGACAAAACACACTGTTGAAAGCAAAATGGACGTTGAGGGCAAGACCAAGAAGTCGCTTATTATAGCTGCCGCGGCGGCTGTTGTGGGCGCGCTGATAGTGCTTTTGGTCACGGGATTTTCTTTCAGCGTGGTGAGCATAATTATCGCCGCAGTGGTGGCAGCAGTGCTGGGCGGCGGCGTGTTTTTCGGTCTTAAAACATATCTGAAAAAACAGGTAGAACAAAAATGGGCTGAACAGCAAAAAGCCAACGAGGATTTGCAGCGGCAGATGGAAGATTTAGACGAGCGCTGCCGCAGACTTGATGACCAAAAACAAGGGTATCTGGGCGGACTTGAAGAAAAAGGTCTTGTCGTTATACCTACAAAATATCTTATAGAGGCTGAAAAGATAGCTTCTTATGTGCGTGAAGATAAGTGTGCAACTGCCGCTGAGGCAGTAAAAATGTTCGAGGACGAGCAGGTGCGCCTGAAAGAAAAGGCTATTGCAGACAGGAAAAAGCGCGAAGAAGAAGCAAGGCAAAGGGCTGAAAAGCTTGAACAGCAAAGGCGTGAACGTCAAAAAGAGCTTGAAATGCAAAGAGCTTTGGAAGAACAGATGAGAGAAAGCGTCCTTGAAAAAGAAAGAGCAGAAGCCGCTGCAAAAGAAGAAGCCGAAAAACAGGCAGCCGAAAAGCCCAAAAAGAGCAGTCTTTCAATGTCTTTAGGCGGAAAGAAAACGCAGGAAGAGCCGAAAGAAGCACCAAAAGCTCCCGAGCCAAGACCTGCTCCTATGCATATACCTGCACCCGAACCCGTTAAGGCTCAGCCTGTTGCGCCTGCCGAGGAAGAAAAGCCTCACGGCGGATTATCTTTAGCAGGCAAAAAAGACGAGCCTAAACCGCAAAGACAGCGTATGTCTCAGCCTGTTCGCACCGCACCGCCTGCACCTACAGAGCCCAAGCCGCAGGAAGAAAGAGCGCAAAGGTTCAGCGGTCTGTCGCTTTCGGGCAGAAGTGATGAGAAGAAAAAGCGCAATGCTCCCATTCCTGCTCCCAAGCCCAAGAATGAACCTATTCATCTTGTTGATGACATAGATGACAATGTAGTAGACGAGGAGACTGCAAATCTCGAGAACATGATGAAAGATCTGCTGTCGCCCAGCCATAATTCGTCGCCGCTGTTCAGAAATCCCATACACAAAGATGTTGCGCCCACGCGTGATGTGCCGAGTGTAAACAGCGTATCGCAGGAAGATGATTTTGATGAGCTGGCATTTTTAGATGAACCCAAGGCTGCGGAAGAACCGCCGGCTGCACCTACAGTTCCTACAGAGCCGGAAGAACCGGCTGTTCCCGAAGTACATGTAGTACCTGAAGAACCTGTGGTTCCCGAAGAACCTGTAGTACCTGAAGTGCCAGTAGTACCCGAAGAACCTACAGCACCTACAGAGCCCGAACCGCCGCAGGAGCCGCCTAAATCTATAGGCTGGGCTATGGCTAAGTAGAAAAAGTAAAGGGCAGCGGCTATGCCGCCGCTTCACGGGGACACCCCGAACTGGTTTCCCCGTGTGCCCCTTCCTGCATCGGCTCCGGTACCCTCACGCTATAAAAACGAGCTTTATAAGCTCTTTTTTATAGCTGCGCCGATAGCGGTGTAAACTGAGAGAAATGAATTCCCGAATTTTACTTTATTTTTATTATAATTTTTTCTGAAAAACTATTGACAAACCGTTTTAGGTGTGTTATAATATGCTTTGCATTCGTATCTAAAGACAGTCGGTGAGGAAACTCGTAAATCCGACCGAGGAAAGAATAGCAAGGTTAAATAATGACTTTGTGTCCTTTTCTCGCTATTTGTGGGAAAAGGACTTTTCTTTACGATACCGTGCGAAATTATCGCAAAGAGGTGAAGAAAATGCCAAGTGAGAAGATACTGCTCAAAAAGCAGGAAAGAGTCAAGGAACTGTCACAGCTTCTGGAGTCCTCAGCAGCAGGTGTTATTGTGGACTATAAGGGCATCACGGTGGAAGAAGATACTGCACTTCGCCGCACGCTGAGAGAAGCAGGCGTGAAGTATTTTGTTGAAAAGAACACTATGCTTCGTTTCGCCGTTAAAAATGCAGGTCTTGACGGACTTACGGACGTTCTTGAGGGTACTACGGCAATAGCCGTTTCAGAAAATGATGAAACAGCCGCCGCAAGAATACTGGGTGAGTTTGCCGAAAAGGCAGGCGACGCTAAGTTTGACCTTAAAGCAGGTTTTATCGGCAAGGAGATCTACGATAAAGCAGGCGTTGAGGCTCTCTCGAAAATACCTTCAAAAGACGTGCTTCTGGCACAGCTGGTCGGCTCTCTGCAAGGACCGCTTCAGAAACTTGCTGCAACACTCCA
This sequence comes from uncultured Clostridia bacterium, assembly GCA_947630555.1. Classification (GTDB taxonomy): domain Bacteria; phylum Bacillota; class Clostridia; order Oscillospirales; family Ruminococcaceae; genus UBA7477. Next base: position 24,877 of record CANRIA010000010.1, on the reverse strand, counting down.
GGCAGTTGCAGACAAAAACGGCGATGCTGCATAAGCAGTCGGCGTAGACGATCAGGCGCGGCGCGTGCCGCATAACAAAATCTAATTTTAAAAAGGAGAAGAATTATCATGGCATCCGAGAAGACAATGAAGTTTATTGAAGATATAAAGGCTCTCAGCGTTCTTGAGCTGAAAGAGCTTATCGACGCTATCCAGGAGGAGTTCGGCGTAACAGCCGCAATAGCTGCTGCTCCTGCTGCCGGCGCTGCTGCCGGTGGAGCTGCCGCTGAGGAGAAGACCGAGTTTGACGTAATACTCGCTTCGTTCGGCGATGCTAAGATGGGCGTTATCAAGGCAGTTAAGGAGATCCTCGGCCTTGGACTTAAAGAGGCTAAAGAGCTTGTTGAGGCTGCACCTAAGGCTATCAAAGAGGGCGCATCGAAGGCTGAGGCTGACGAGATCAAAGAGAAGCTCGAAGCTGCCGGCGCTACTGTTGAGCTCAAGTAATAGCTTATCACAAAAACAAAGGCGGAGAGTTTTCTCCGTCTTTTTTGTTTTTGTTTTGCAGAAAAATGCAATTGTGTTATTAACGATGTATATTTTATTTGCGCTTACGCGCGGCGCATGGAGCGCAGTGTCTTGTCGGCTTTAGCCTCCAAGCCACTCGAAAGAATTATTTCGGCGACATAACGCGGTCGCCGATTTTGCTTTCTGAAAGTCTGAAGCCTTTCAGAAAACAAAACCATAATTCTTTCCACGGACTGAGGTTTAATATCAAAAGCTATAATTCCTGTCAAGAAAGGAAAAGTTTTCGATTGACCCTTTTTCAAAAGGCTTGCAGGGGTACGGGGGCGGCGCCCCCGAAACACAACGTGCGCTCCGCAAAGGGTGAATTTCAAAATAGTCCGGTGGACTATTTTGAAAGAGGGAACGCCCTGCAAGAGAGGGCGTTCCCTTTGATAAGACCTAGCTATTTTTCCGCGTTCCATTATGGAACGCCAAACAATGTGAGGAAATCCCACTTCTTGCCTCTTGCTTCTAATTTTCTTGCTTCTAGCAGCCCACTCACCCACATAATAACACGTTTTCCACTAACATCGCCGGAAGAATATTCTGCCAGCGACTTCCTTGTTATAGGGCTGAGGAGGGTGGGGGAATGTTTGTATTTTTTAGAGAAACTAAGTGTAAGCGGTGTTAAACGCGCTCGCTGAAAAATTACGTTAAATTACGCGCTAAAGTTGGAGCAGAACAGGAAAAAAGCCCGTCACACCGCAAGGTGTGACGGGCTTTTTTCGGGGTGGCTTGGAGGCTAAAGCCGAAGAACAGGGAAGAAGCCTCGAAGAGGGTTCTTCGGCACTTGCCAGACTGTTCACAGTCTGGCAATGTGTGCGCTCCTGCGCCGCGCGTAAGCGCAAAAACTATGCAAGACTTATAAAAAAATTGCAATATTGAGACGAAAATTGTGCAAATAGCATATTTAAATTTTGCTGTGTATGTGATATAATTATAGTGAAAGAAGGTGCTTTTATGAAGAAAACAACAAAATATATTCTTGCGGCATTTGTTGATGCAGTGGTTTATACGCTGATGCTGTGCTATATATTAGGCTCAGTGGGCAAGGTGAATGTGCCCCTCATAGAGCAGGTGTTTTTGGTAGTGTCTGTACCGCTGGCGCTTGCGATAATGTTCGTTACAGCTGCTTGGTGTATAAATGACTGCGACAAACTTGCTAAACCGTTTGTAATATCTTTGGCGCAGCTGTCGCTCGGGCTTAACGGTTTTTTGGGCGCCGCCGTCTTAACAATGGATCAGTCCGGCATGAGCGATACGGTATTTACTATGTTCGAGATGATGTATGTGTTGAGCATTGCGCTTATGATATTTGGCGGCGTGCTGCTCATAACAACCGTTTTCTCCGCCGCGCTGAGAAGAGTAAAAGTAAAAGCGGCTTGATATTCCGTATAGTAAAAGCTGTCGGTATTATGTTTACCGGCAGCTTTTTTATACCAAAATGCGCACTATTTTTCACCTTCCAGCCATACACGGTTTTCCCACTCCATGGGCATCTCTTGCGGTGAGACCTCTTTTAATCTGCCTTGCAGTTCGTTTTGAAATGTTGTATAATTTTCCTGCTCCCACTTGCTCCACGGCAATGTATTATCGGTATATTTGCCGCTGCCGCCGTCTGTTCTTGGCAGTTTTATTCCTATATCAGAAGCTTTTTGCATGATAATGTTATCTACAGGTACGTGCAAATATGATCCCAACGGTTTCAGTTCATCAGCCCAAAAGCCCATTATGCGCATATATTTCATTGTCATGTTGAGCCATTTCTGCGCTTGCCCATAATAGAAAACTTCTTCACAATTATCCCGTTTTTCAAGAATATTTGAGTTCTTTGCAGCGGCTATAATTTCGGTACATATCTCTGAATGCTTGCAGTCAAATTCCGACTTATCAAAGCATTTCAGCAATTTATTTATACCGTTGATGATAATAGTGCATATCTCATCACGAAAATCCGTGTGTTCTGTATTGTCGGGATCAAATTTCAGCGTTCTGTTCATGTCAAGGTATGCACGTTGTGCGCATATTTTCAGCGCGTATTCGCGGTCGTCGGCAAGTTTATCATATTTTTTATAAAATAATGAGTACCATAAAAATTCCTGCGCTTCAAGTGATAAATTCATAGTCTGCCCCCCCTGCGTATGGTTTACTGATTTTAGTGTAGCATGGAACAAGCATTTTGTCAAGCGATGAACGCGCTCCTGCGCCGCGCGATAGCGCAAATAATATATACGAAAATAAAAAAGACCCGTGGTGGGTCGGGGAAATGCAGATTGACAAATTTAGTGAATAGTGAATGGGAAGAACACTCGCAGAGGGTTCTTCGGCACTTTGAAAGCCGTCAGGATTTCAAAGTGTAGTGAATAACGAATAGTTAATAGTACAGAAACGCCTCCACACGAACAACTATAAACTATTCACTATTCATTATTCACTATTCACTGAGCCCTTGACGTTTAGTCAAGGGCGTTTCTGGTGGAGATGAGGGGAGTCGAACCCCTGTCCGAAAACCCGTCCGAACGAACTTCTACGAGCGTAGTCTGTTATTTTGGCAAAAGCCGATTCCCTCTTACAGCCGCAAGCAGACACGCAGCCGAAAGAGGTAGACTGTATTGCACCCTGCGGTCACAGTCATCGCCGCAGAGCGTTCACCACTAGTCGACGCCTGCCAAGAGCCGTGGTACTCTCAGGGCAGACGGGCGCTGCGATCAGGCAGCAGCCAATTCAAATGAGTTGTTGTCGTTTGAATTTAGAAAGTTGTGACTTTTAAGAGCGTTCACTACTCTGCTCGCTTATCGTGCTTTCAGATCCCCGTCGAAACCATTACATCCCCTTATTTATTGCGCTCTTTTACAGCGCGTTCAATTTCTCTCTGTGCAGCCTTTTTAGCCATGTCATCGCGCTTATCGTGAAGCTGTTTGCCCTTGCACAAAGCAAGCTGCATTTTCACCCTGCCGCCCTTGAAGTACAGCGACAGCGGCACGAGCGTAAGCCCCTGCTGGCGAACCTCGTTAAAAAGCCTGATTATCTCGCGCTTGTGCAAAAGCAGCCTGCGCACCCTGAGGGGGTCACGGTTGAAGATGTTGCCCTTCTCGTAAGGCGATATGTGCATCTGCCGCACAAACATCTCGTAGTCCTCAATGCTGCACCAGCTGTCCTTCAGATTCACGCCGCCGCTGCGGATAGACTTGACCTCGGTGCCGACCAGCTCGATGCCGCATTCAAGGGTCTCAAGAATGAAATATTCGTGCCGCGCCTGCCTGTTTTCGGCGATAATTTTAATGCCTTTGCTGTCAGCCATATCCTCAGATCCTTTCGTGTGTTCTTCGGGTAGTAAATTATGATAACACACTTTTCGCAGTTTGTCAAGGGGTAAAATAAAACGCGCAGATTTTTTTCCGCGCGGCGATGTGTTTGTATAATTGCGCTTACGCGCAAGCCTGCTGGAGCGCAGTGTCTTGTCGGCTTTAGCCTCCAAGCCACAATGAAAGAATTATTTCGGCGACTTTTATTGGGTCGCCGATTTTGCTTTCTGAAAGTCTGAAGCCTTTCAGAAAACAAAACCATAATTCTTTTGCATAGCGCGTTTAATCACAAAGACTGTAGCCCTTGTCAAGAAATTAAAAGTTTTCGATTGACCCTTTTTCAAAAGGGTCACGGGGGTATGGGGGCAGAGCCCCCAAAAACGCGTCAGGCGCTCCGCAAAGGGTGAATTGAAAAACAATCCGGTGGATTGTTTTTCAAGAGGGAACGCCCTGTAAGAGAGGGCGTTCCCTATGGAAAGACCTTAGCTTCTTTGCCGCGTTCTCTCAGAGAACGCCATGATATTGAACAAGCCTATACCCTAAAAACCATGCCTCACCCCACGTCACTAGAAGAATATTCTGCCAGCACATTTTCTCTTTGGGCGGCTTGTGGGTGGGGCACTAGAAGCAAGAAAACCAAAAGCAAGAGGCAAGATGAGCATTTTGAAAAGTTCGTGCAAAGCTATAAAAAGCATTTTCTTGCTTCTTGCCTCTTTCTGAACCGTACAAAAAACGGCTTTGCTCAAATGCAGCAAAACCGTTTCTTACTTCTAACTTCTCACCTCTAACCTCTAGCAGCGGAGCGCACGATGTAGGGGCTTTCGCCGTGCTGCGGTAGCGTTCGCAAGCGACCGCAGGCGATGGGGGCGTTGCCCCTCAACCCCACAAGCCTTTTGAAAAAGGCTTGACCGAAAACTTTTAGTTTCTTGACAAGATTTTATAGTTAGCGCGAAATGTGAAATTTCATCTTCTTGCCTCTTGCCTCTTAATTTCTTGCCTCTAAAAGGTGAACGGCTTCACGCAAAACCGTGAAACCGTTTCTTACTTCTATTCTTTGACCTCTTGCTTCTGATAGCACTCGAAAACCTTCTCAACCTTCTCCTTGTCGGGTTTTGGCGTTATCAGGCTTACCAGCGGCACTACCACAAGCCCCAGCAGCATAGCAAACGCGCCTGCGTTTATCGGCGAGGCAAGACTAAGCTTTCCTATCGTCATGGGCAGGTCAAGGTTGCCTATCTTCAGCGTGTACAGGCACATATGCACAACAGTTATGCCAACGCCGCAGATGAAGCTTGCCCATACCGCCGCTTTGGTAACGCCCTTCCAGAACAGCCCGTACATGAACGGCGCTAAGAACGCACCTGCCAGCGCGCCCCAAGAAATTGACATCAGCGTTGAGATTATCGTCTGCGGATTGTCAAGCGTGAATATCGCAAGCACTACCGAAACCGTCAGGAACACCGCAATGAATATCCTCATTATAAGCACCTGCTTTTTCTCGTCCATCTTTTCTTTCATAATGGGCTTTACAAGGTCGAGGGTGAGAGTTGACGAAGAAGTCAGTACCAGCGAAGACAGCGTTGACATTGATGCCGAAAGCACTAAAACTATAACTATACCGAACAGTATGTCGGGCAGTGTTTCCATCATAGCAGGAACTATCGCATCAAAGCCGCCTGAGGGGTTGCCGTCAACATTCTCAACAAACAGCCTGCCGAAACCGCCGAGGAAGTAGCAGCCGCCTGCAACTATTACAGCAAAAACGGTCGATACAATAGTACCTATCTTTACGGCTCTGTCGTCTTTTATAGCGTAGAATTTCTGAACCATCTGCGGCAGACCCCAAGTGCCAAGCGAAGTGAGTATTACAACGCCCAGCAAATTTATCGGGTCGGGGCCCAGAATACTGTTGAACAGCCCCGTCTCGCCGCTGTCGGTGGGTATCTCGCCCATTGCGTTTATTGAAGATGTAAGTCCTCCGTGCTGGTCAAGCACCGCAAGCACCACGGCCACTATGCCCACCAGCATGAACACGCCCTGCACAAAGTCGTTCATGGCAGTTGCCTTGTAGCCGCCTATAATTACGTATATAGCAGTAAATACAGCCATGCCTATAATGCAGTATTTGTAAGGTATGCCGAAGCCCTTCTCAAACAGCCTTGAAAGACCGTTGTAAACCGAGGCGGTGTAGGGGATAAGGAACAGGAAAATTATCACCGCGGCGGCAGTTTTCAGCGTGTGGCTGAAATAGCGCTTTTCAAAATAGTCGGGCATGGTTTTCGAGTCAAGGTGTTTTGTCATAATGCGCGTGCGCTTGCCAAGTATCAGCCACGGCATAAGCGAGCCGATAATGGCGTTGCCCATGCCTATCCAGGTCGAAGCCACACCGTAGCTCCAGCCGAATTTGCCTGCGTAGCCCACGAATATTACCGCCGAAAAGTACGACGTTCCGTATGCAAAGGCGGTGAACCATGCGCCTATGCCCCTGTTGCCGAGGACAAATTCCGACACGCCCGAGGAGAGTTTTCTGCAATAAACGCCTATGCCTATCATAATTACAAGATAAACAGCAAGCGTAAGCCAGATAGCCAGATTCATATCATCATTCCGTTTCTGTATATGTAGTATGTTCTTTATCGTTTTAATACTTTTATGCTTTTATGCTTTTACACTTTTAAACGCTAAAGAACAATACCATTATACACGGCTTTTATATTTTTGTCAAGATGTTTTTATACTGCCACCTGATGAATTGCATTCACCGCCTGAGGGCTTTGTTTGCCTGAGCGTTTAAGTATCTTTTTGGTCTGTTTGTCATGATGTTTCATTACCGCCGCTAAGGCAGTGTCGGCAAGCTTCTTTTTAAAGCGGCTGAAAACCAAGTAAAATTCCCCTGCGTATGAAACCACCTCACCATTAAAGCCCTTTTTGAATTTGTAAACGCCATAGTTGGGGTGTGTCTTGTCATTATAAAAAGGTATGCCCTGAAAATCGTATATATCACAGCCGCCCTCAAGCGCCCAGTTTATCATGTTCCACTGCATAAGATAGTTGGGGTAAAGATTGCGGTTCTCATTCGATGATGCCCCGTAAACATAGCAGGTCTTGCCTGCATACTGCGTTGCCACCGCGCCCGAGAGCGGTATTTTTTCGCCCGTTTCGCTGTCATTTGCAAAGCACATAAAAAGCCTGCAATGCTCTTTTCCCAAGCTCTCCAGCATACGCACAAAATATTCCTTGCTTCGTATAGAAAAACCGTCGCGTTTGCCCGTCTGCTCCATAAGAGGATAGAACGTATCGACTCCCTCACTGCCCATTACCTCGCAGTAAACGCCCTTGCGCACAGCCTTTCTTATGCGGTTGCGCCATTCCGGCTGAAAAGTCATCATAAGCTCGTCGGGCGTTTTGCCCTTAATGCCAAGCAGCATATAGTTGTTGCGCGCTTGAATGGTAGTCAGCTCCGCAGGTTCAATTTCATGCTCAAAGCCCATGCCCAAAAGCGGCTGAACAAAAGCCCTCTGCTCCTCTGTAATGCACGGGTCGCACATAAACTGATATGCGCGGTACTTCTTCACCAGCGAGCGCACGCCCTGCATTATCGCGGTGAGTACATCTTTGTCGTCATAGTCGCATACAGGCCCGTGCGGAGCATACAAAAAGCCCCATTTTACTATAGGTATACGCTTTATTATGATAGTGCACGCACCTGCAAGGCAGCCGTCATCGCCGCGCACTGCAACAGCCTCCCAAGCCCAGTTGTTTTTAACTTTCGTCCACCTCAGCGACTGCATAAAACAGCCGTTTTTGTGGTGCGATACAAAATATTCGTATTCGTCGCACGCGGCGGCGTTTGTTTTGTCAAGTATTTCAAATTTGTACATATATAAAGCCTCTTTCTTTTGTCTTGTGTTTAGTATTAAGTGTCATATTATATAGAATATGGCAGCTTTCGGGATAAAAAAGGGTACAAAAAGGGCGCGAGTGCAAGCATAACACTCGCGCCGTGGCAGCCAAATATTAAGTTTTACAGCGTCTTATCTGTCGCTCTCGTATTCGGTCACAATATCATCACCGATATAGGTAATATTTTCGGGATACAGGCTGTCGGCTATCACCACAGGCAGGTCAAAATCATACATAGGCACTGCCGCCACAAAAACATTCTCGCCGCTGCTTAAATCTACACTATAGCTGAGCATTTCGCCATTTGCACTGTAAGCAACGATTGTGCTGTAAAACGGCTCGGAAAGATCGCTGTCGGTAATTGTGATGATGCTGTAGGGCGCGCCCGTTGCGGTGTAGAAGTTTATAAGCTTGCTGTCCGCATGACTTTCTATCGTCAGATAGTTTGCAATGCTGCCAAAGTCTTCCGTCCACTTTATGCTCGAAAAATATTCGTCGGCAGGAATATAGCTTTTTACGTTTGCCATATCAGTGGTGCAGCTATCTATATACTCCTCAACATATTTGTAATACTCTTCAAACAAGCCCTCATTGTAAGCGGTGTTGTAAAGCGTATCGCAGTAAAGCATTGTCTCGCCGTCTGCGTATTTTACCAGCGCAAAGGCTGTAACGCTCATAGGCGGGCAGGCAAAGTCGGGGCTTATCTGATACATACCCGGCGAAAGCTTGCAAGATGATGTGTAAACCGGGTAAATACCGCTGTTATCTGCCTCAGTCATCTGTCGGCTGTCGATAATTATCTGCCTGCCTAAAGAGTTTGCAAAAAGCATATACTGCACCTGTTTTACATCTTCGCCCTGCGCATCAAACTCAGCCGTAACGGTTATGTCCTCCGCTTCATCTACAAAAAATGTGTTGCCGTTGCCATAAGTCGGGTCAAAGTTGTCTACCACATAGCCTTCAAGCAGAAGATCAAACTGCCCGTTTTTGCGCGGCTTTTCTGTTGATGCCATCGGGTCTTCCGAAGATGTGCTCTCAGGCTGCGAGACCTGCGGCAAGGTCTGTGAAACGCTCGGCACGCTGTCGGCAGGCGGAGTGACTTTCATTTCGTCACTGCCGCCGCGCGCGTTTTTAAGGAGGAAGCCTATGCCTATAACAAGTGCCAGAGCCGCCGCAATGCTGCCCAGCATGACTATGCCGCCGCGCCTTACCCATGCCTCGCTTTGGGGCTCGGTTTTCTGCGCTTTTTCAATAATCGGCGCACCGCTTTGCTGTCTCATTTTTTGTACTAAAAGCCTTTTTCGCTCATCGCCCAGCTTTTGATCATCATAATATTTTTGAAGTTTGTTCTTTAACATATAAATTCAGCTCCTGACTGTATCAGCCGTCAAGTTTGTTTTTCAGCATCTTTCTCGCCCGTGCAAGCGATGTAGTCACCGTGCTTTTGGGTATGCCAAGCATTTTTGCTATCTCACGCGTGCCGTATTCTTCATAATAATACAGATACAAAACGGTGCGCAGTTTAGGGGGCATCTGCTCCAGCGCCGCCTCAATATCCAGCTTTTCGTCAACGGGTGCAAAGTCCGCAGCCTGCTGTGGGCTTTCGTCGGCAGATATGTTTTTCTGCGCGCGGAAAATATCTCTGCACCTGTTTATAGTCACGCGGATAAGCCAAGCCTTTGTGTGCTGCTCGCTTTTAAGGCTTTTTTCCAGCGTGAGAATTTTAAGAAACACATCGCTCACAACGTCCGCAGCGGCTGCATCACTGCCAAGCTGAGAATATGCCACTCTGTAGATCATATCGCTGTATTTTTGTACTAACTGTTCTATCTGTTCACAGCTTAGTTTCATGCCGTCACCGTTCCTTTGAAAGACCTTTCATAAATAATACGTTTCAAAAAGCCGTTTGGTCTCAAAAAATATACAAAAAAATTATATCATAAAAATTCACCTATTGCAAACCGCGGCGAAATAATATATAATATAATGTAGTATTGTAGAAAAGGGGGCGAGGATATGCAAAGTGTTCTGTCGTTTAAAGACAGCATTACAAAGCTTGGCAGAATAGGCTCACGCAGGGCAGAGCAGTTTGCCAAACTGGGCATACACACCATAGGCGACCTGCTCACGCATTATCCGCGCGCATATATTGATTACACTTCCCCCGTTGAGATAGCCGATGCCCCTGAAGATACCCAGTGCGTTGTAAAGTGCGAGGTAGTGCGAAAACTAGCCCCTGCACGCATACGCAGCGGTATGACTATATTCAAATTCATAGCGGCTGACGAAAGCGGCGAAATGACGGTCACTATTTATAATTCTAAGTATCAGTTTGAAAGCATATATGTTGGCGAGAGCTATCTTTTTTACGGCAAGATAACGGGCAGCGGCAGGCGGAAAGAAATGTCCTCGCCGATGATAATAAACGCCCTCTCACAGGATATGATACTGCCCGTGTACCCACTGACAGAGGGGCTTAGTCAGAACATTCTGCGCGGTGCTGTTAAAGAGGCTCTCTCGCGCGTTAACGATTTTACAGAGATAATTCCCCAGCAGGTGCGGCAGGAAAACCTGGTGTGTGCAAGCCGTTTCGCACTTGAAAATATACACTTTCCTAAAGAAACGCAGTCGGCTGAAATAGCGCGTGAAAGGCTTATTTTTGAAGAACTTTATGTGCTGGCGCTAGGTATGAGGTGCCTGCGCTCACGCATTCGCGAAAACACCGCCTGTGTGCTTCAGGATATAAGCTTTGCAGAGTTTGAAAAAATGCTTCCGTTTGAGATGACAGGCGCACAAAAGCGCAGCATTACAGAATGTGCCAAAGATATGCAAAGCGGCGCGCCTATGAACAGGCTTTTGCAGGGCGATGTGGGCTCGGGCAAAACTGCCGTTGCGGCTGCCTGCGCCTATATTACAGCAAAAAACGGCTATCAGACAGCCCTTATGGCGCCAACCGAGATACTCGCGGCGCAGCACTATAAGACCCTTACCGAGCTTTTGCAGCCCCTTGGCGTGAGCGTTTTGCTGCTTACCGGCTCTATGAGCGAAAAGCAAAAGACCGAGGTGCGCCGTGCTTTGCAAAGCGGCGAATGTGCCGTGGCGGTGGGTACTCACGCGCTGTTTCAAAAAAGCGTGGAGTTTCACTCTCTCGGTCTTGTTATTACAGATGAGCAGCACCGTTTTGGCGTGCAGCAGCGTGCAGACCTAGCCAAAAAAGGCTCCGACCCACACAGGCTGGTAATGTCTGCAACGCCGATACCGCGCACCCTCGCGCTGATGATATTCGGCGATATGGATATATCGGTGCTGGACGAAATGCCCAAAGGTAGGCTGCCTATAAAAACATACGCAATGTCGGGCAAGGTGCGGCAGCGCGCGTTCGGCTTTGTAAGGAAAGAGATAGACAGCGGCAGGCAGTGTTATATAGTCTGCCCGATGATTGACGAAAGCGAAATGCAGCTAAAATCCGTAAAAAAATACGCCGATGATATAGCAAAGGGCAGCTTTAAAGGCTGCAGGATAGGGCTGCTGCACGGCAAAATGCCGAGCGCAGAAAAGGACGAAGTAATGCAGGCTTTTATACAGCACAGGCTTGATATACTGGTATCTACCACGGTTATCGAAGTAGGTGTTGACGTGCCCAACGCCACAGTCATGGTTGTTGAAAATTCCGACAGATTCGGGCTTTCACAGCTGCACCAGCTCAGGGGCAGGGTAGGCAGAGGCAGCAAGCAGTCTTACTGCATACTTATAACCGACAACATGACACCCGATTGCCGCAAACGCTTAGAGACCCTCGCGCACAACACCGACGGCTTTAAAATTTCGGAAGAGGATCTGAAAATGCGTGGGCCGGGCGAGTTTTTCGGCTCGCGCCAGCACGGTCTGCCAAAGCTTAAAATTGCAGATATGACAGAAGATATTGAAGTTATGCGCCGTGCCCGGCGTGCCGCTGAAGAAACGTTAGCGCAGGACAGCGACCTTTCACTTCCCGAGCACAAAATGCTTAAAGCCGCGGTGGAAGACCTGTTTGCAAAAGGCGCAGAATTGTAGTTAATATTTACAGAATATGCAGTGAAATCATGTGAACTTTGTCAGATTGATTTTCACTGCTTATTATGTTATACTGAATGTATGTGGTCTTAGAAGATATGAAAGGAAAGATTATATGAAAAAACTCATGCTTGGCAACGAGGCTTTTGCCAGAGGACTTTATGAGGGCGGCTGCACCGTGGTTTCATCATACCCCGGCACGCCTTCGACCGAAGTTACCGAGGCAGCAGCAAAATATGACGATATATATGCCGAATGGGCGCCTAACGAGAAGGTCGCGTTTGAAGTGGCTCTCGGCGCATCTATAGGCGGCGCAAGAAGCTTTTGCGGTATGAAGCACGTTGGTCTCAACGTTGCCGCCGACCCTTTGTATACGGCAGGTTATACGGGCGTTACCGGCGGTATGGTGGTTTGCGTGGCAGACGACCCCGGTATGCATTCTTCGCAGAACGAGCAGGATTCACGCCACCATGCAAAGGCTTCAAAGGTGCTTATGCTCGAGCCCTCGGATTCTCAGGAAGTAAAAGACTTTGTAAAGAAAGGCTTTGAGCTTTCGGAAAAATTCGATACCCCTGTTATTGTAAGAATGTCAACAAGGGTGGCACATTCGCAGTCGGCTGTTGAGCTTTGCGACAGGGTAGACTACCAGCTAAAGCCGTATGTAAAGAATGCGGCAAAGTTTGTTACTCTGCCTGCAAACGCAAGAAAACTGCACGTCACCGTAGAGGAGCGGCTGAAAGCGGCAGAAAAATTTGGAAGCGACTGTGAGTTTAACAGAGTAGAGCTGAACGACGGCGCGCAGTTTGGCGTAATCACCAGCGGTATTTCATATCAGTATGCGAGGGAAGCGCTTGGGGATAAGGCATCGTATCTCAAACTCGGGCTGGTGAACCCTCTGCCCACCGATATTATAAAGAACTTCGCGGCGCAGTTTGACAAAGTATATGTTATAGAGGAGCTTGACGACTTTATAGAATCCCACTGCAAGAAGATAGGCGTAAACGTTATCGGCAAGGAGATATTCAGCCGCATAGGCGAGCTTTCGCAGGCGATAGTGGCAGAAAAAATTCTCGGCGAGAAGAAAGAGTTTGATATTTTTAGCGAGCCCGTTCCCGTAAGACCGCCCGTAATGTGCGCAGGCTGCCCCCACAGAGGACTTTTCTACTGCCTTAACAAGCTGAAACTTAACGTAACAGGCGATATAGGCTGCTATACCCTCGGCGCGACTGCACCCCTCTCTGCTATGGATACAACCATTTGCATGGGCGCATCGGTGTCGGCTTTGCACGGCTTTAACAAGGCAAGGGGAGAAGAAGCCGAAAGAAACACCGTTGCTGTAATAGGCGATTCAACGTTCATGCACAGCGGTATTACGGGGCTTGTCAACATTGCTTACAACGCTTCAAATTCTACCGTTATAATACTGGATAACTCTATCACGGGCATGACGGGGCACCAGCAGAACCCAACGACGGGCAAGAATCTAAAAGGCGAACCTGCATATGCGGTAGACCTCGAAGCCCTTTGCCGCGCGGTAGGCATAAACAGGGTGAGAGTGGTTGACCCCTATAACATGAAGCAGTGCGAGGAAGTTATAAAAGAAGAACTCGCCGCCGACGAAGCAAGCGTTATTATCTCTCGCAGACCATGCGCACTTTTGAAATACGTAAAGCACGAAGCACCGCTGAAAGTAAATACAGACAAATGCGTTGGCTGCAAAAACTGCCTGAAAATAGGCTGCCCTGCAATATCTGTACACAGCGGCAAGGCGGTCATAGACGCAACACAGTGCGTAGGCTGCGGCATATGCACCGATATGTGCAGACTTTCGGCAATAGAAAAATAGCATTGCAGTTTACAAAAAATATTTAAGGAGAGTTATATTATGGAGCAAAGCAATAAAATAATGGGAATAATCGGCGGTGTGGTCGGCACTGTTCTGGGAATTGTAGTATGGTGCCTGATAGGCATGGCAGGCTATATATCGTGGATAGGCGGACTTGCGCTTGCCGCAGGAGCATTTTTCGGATATAAGCTGCTTGGCAAAGGCATGGACAAGTTGGGCATGGTAATATGCGCGGTGCTTGTGCTTATAGCCGTTTTTGTGGGAACAAGAATGAACTATGCTATACAGCTGCATAAAGATTTTGAGGACGAAGCAAGTGTTGCAGCCGCGTTTGAACTGGCAGGGCTAGACAGCGATGCTTCCACATTTGAGATATTTACTGATTTTGGCGATTATGTTGATACATATGACGACCTGCTTGAAATGGTGGGTGCTGACGAAAGATACAGCGATGACTTCACACATGATCTGGTGTTCGGATATTTAGTAACTGTGATAGCATCTGCTGTTATAATAGCATCTTTTGTAAAGAAAAAATGATCACGCTTGTGAATACTTTAATTTAGGAGAAATATTATGGAAACTAAGTCTATAATGATAGTCGGGGTCGGCGGACAGGGAAGTCTGCTGGCGTCAAGACTTATAGGAAACGTTCTGCTCTCGCAGGGGTTTGACGTAAAGGTAAGCGAGGTTCACGGCATGAGCCAGCGCGGCGGTTCGGTCGTAACATATGTAAAATACGGCGACAAGGTTTATTCCCCCGTTGTTGAAAAAGGCGAGGCGGATATAATCATAAGCTTTGAGGCGCTTGAAGCCGCAAGGTGGGTGGAATATCTCAAAAAAGGCGGTCATATAGTTACTTCTACCCAGCAGATAGACCCCATGCCCGTTATTCAGGGCGCGGCGCAGTACCCCGAGGACGTGATAGGCAAGCTGAAAGCGCAGGGCATAAGCGTTATATCCGCAAATGCGCTTGATCTGGCTGTAAAAGCAGGCAGCGCAAAGGCTTCAAACGTTGTTCTCATGGGGCTGGTATCTGCCAAAATGGATTTTGATGAAAAATACTGGCAGCAGGCAATTGAGCAGTGCGTGCCGCCGAAGTTTTTGGAACTTAACAAAAAAGCCTTTGAAATGGGCAGAGAGTGCGTTTTGCAGCAGGCGTAACTCATTGTGTTTATTGTGCATATTGTTTGAATGTAAGGAGCGATAAAAATGTCAGAGCAGTCGGCTATTATATCACTTATGATACAGCACCACGGCGGAGAGCCCGAAAAGGTCTATCACGCTATGAAGATATATTCTTTTGTGCACGCCATAGCGGCAGAAGAAGACATCAGCGACGAGGCGAGAGATACCGCCGAAAAAGCCGCCATACTTTGCGAAATGGGCGGCAGCAGCGCGGAAAGCGCATCCTTTGCTGATATGCTGCTTTTGAACCTTGGGTGCGATAGAAGCGTTATACAAAAGGTGCACGGTCTTATCATAAATATTGACGATACAGAAAATATAGATTCAATAGAGCGGCAGATGCTGTTTGAAGCGAGATTTCTGGTAAACGCTTTTGAAAACAGGCTCGATAAAGAGACCATTGTTGAAAACCTGATGAAGAACTTTAAAACAAAGTGCGGTCAGGAATATCTGTGCAGCATTTTCTCGGTAGGTAATCGCAGAAAAAGCGATAATAATATAGGAGGAGATAAAAATGCCTAGGTACTGGAACGAAAAGATCGAATGTATGTCACGGCAGGAAATGATAAGTCTGCAAAATGAAAGACTTGTCGCCCAGGTAAAGCATGTGTGGGATAACGTGCCGTACTACAGAAAGAAAATGGAGGAAAAAGGCGTAACGCCCGAAGACATCAAAAGCATTGATGACCTGCACAAACTGCCTTTTCTTTCAAAAGCTGATTTGCGTGATGCATACCCCTATGGACTGCTTGCAAAGCCCCTTGCCGACTGCGTGAGGATACAGTCCACCAGCGGAACAACGGGCAAGAGAGTTGTGGCTTTTTACACCCAGCACGATATCGACCTTTGGGAGGACTGCTGCGCAAGAGCGATAGTTGCCGCAGGAGGAACTAACGAGGACGTTTGTCAGGTGTGCTATGGCTACGGACTGTTTACCGGAGGGCCGGGACTTAACGGCGGCTCGCATAAGGTAGGCTGCCTTACTCTGCCTATGTCATCGGGCAATACCGAAAGGCAGATACAGTTTATGAGAGATCTCGGCTCTACCATACTTTGCTGTACGCCTTCATACGCTGCATACATAGGTGAAACGCTGCATAAAATGGGCTATGGCCCCGACGACATAAAGCTCAAAGCAGGCATATTCGGCGCTGAGCCGTGGACGGAAGAAATGCGCCGCGAGATCGAAAGACTGCTGGGCATAAAGGCATACGATATTTATGGTCTTACAGAAACAAGCGGGCCGGGCGTTTCGTTTGAATGCGAGGAACAGACGGGTATGCATATAAACGAAGACCACTTTATTGCCGAGATAATCGACCCCGACACTGGCGAAGTGCTTCCCGAGGGCTCAAAGGGCGAGCTTGTGTTCACCAGCATTACAAAAGAAGCGTTCCCTCTGCTGAGATACAGAACAAGGGATATTTGCGTGCTTACCAGAGAGAAATGCTCCTGCGGAAGAACGCTTGTAAAGATGTCAAAGCCTATGGGCAGAACCGACGATATGCTTATAATCAGAGGCGTAAATGTGTTCCCTTCGCAGATAGAGAGCGTGCTGCTTAAAATGAGCAACGCTTCACCAAACTATCAGATAGTTGTTGACAGAGTAAACAATACAGATACGTTTGAAATAAGGGTCGAAATGACCGACGAAATGTTCTCTGATACGATAAAGAGCGTTGAAGCGGTTGAAGATAAGATAAGTGCAGATATGCTTTCAATGCTGGGTATCAAGGCAAAAATTAGGCTGGTTGAGCCTAACTCAATACCGCGCAGCGAGGGCAAGGCAGTAAGAGTAATAGACAAGCGCAAGCTGGTTTAGTGATAGCGAAAGGAGAGTAAATATGTCAGTAAAACAGATCTCTATATTTATGGAGAACCGCCCGGGAAGAATATCGGCAGTTACTAAACTTCTGGGCGAGGGCGGAATAGACATTCGCGCAATGGCTCTGGCGGACACCACCGACTTTGGCATACTGCGCATAATAGTTGACGACGAGGAAAAGTGTGTAAAACTGCTCTCTGAGGCAGGCTATTCGGCAAGGGCTACAGCAGTAGTGGCAGTTGGGTTTGAAGACAAGCCGGGCGCGCTGGCATCGGTAATGCAGGTGCTTTATGAAAACAACATCAGCGTTGAGTATATGTATTCGTTTATCTCTAAAGAGGCAGGCAAGGCATATATAATGCTGAGAGTTGACGACAACGATGCTGCCGCGGCGGCTTTGGAAGAAAAGGGATTTACGCTGCTTAATTCAGGCGACCTTTTTGGAAATAAATAATTACGTTTGCGCTTACGCGCGGCGCTCACACATTGACCGCCACAGAACACAAAGGTATTAAACCCTGTCAAAAAACTAAAAGTTTTCGATTGACCCTTTTTCAAAAGGGTCATCATGGGTCATAGCGTATGCAAGCATACGCCGGGCGGAAGCCCATTGTCGCCTGCGGTCGCTTGCGAACGCTACCGCAGTACGGCGAAATCCCCATACGGCAGGCGCTCCGCAAAGGGTGAATTTCAAAATAGTCCTGTGGACTGTTTTTCAAGAGGAAAATCCCTGCAAGAGAGGGATTTCCCTTTGAGAAGTTATCGCTATCTCTCCGCGTTCCATTATGGAACGCCGTGCAAAGTGAAAAAGTTCACACATCTTGCCTCTTTCTTCTAGTCCTCTTGCTTCTAATCGCCCACCCCAAACAAACCATACAAAAGAAAAATCGCTGGCAGAATATTCTTCCGGCTATACAAGGCTGGTGTCTATAAGCTATGGAATTTACGCTGCTTAATTCAGGCGACCTTTTTGGAAATAAATAATTTTCAAAAAGGGCTTGAAATTTTCTGAAAATATGTTATTATATAAGTGTGAGGTTTTCACATACAACAATAAAGGAGGAACTTACAATGGCTTACAAAATTTCTGATGATTGCATTTCCTGCGGCGCTTGTGCTGCTGAGTGCCCTGTTGGCGCTATCGCAGAGGGTGACGGAAAGTATGAGATAAACGCAGATGCATGCCTCGATTGCGGCGCTTGCGCAGCTGCCTGCCCTGTGGATGCTCCCAAGGCTGAGTAATTGCATACTTAATTTTAACAAACGGCCGTCCTTCTCCACCATGGAGGAGGGCGGTTTTTTGTGTGCGTTATGCACAATAACTTGACATCTGCGGCAAAATGAAGTACAATATATAATGAGGCAGTATGTTAGGTAGTTCGCGCTTACGCGCAGCGCAGGAGCGCACACGTTGACCGCCACAACGCGAAAAAGTTTCAAGCCTTGTCAAGAACGGGAAAGTTTTCGATTGACCCTTTTTCAAAAGGGTCATAGGGTCGAGGGGCAACGCCCCCGTCGCCGTCCGCAGACGGCGAAATCCCCATACGGCAGGCGCTCTGCAAGAGGTGAATTTCAAAATAGTCCGGTGGACTATTTTGAAAGAGGAGAGGCTCTGCAAGAGAGAGCCTCTCCTATGAAAAGACCTAGCTTTCTTTCCTGCGCGCGCTTGCGTGCGCAACAGCATTGTTAAAAGTTTGCGCCTATGTGCAGCTATTCACCGCTTACACTTAGACATTCTAAAAAACACATACTTAACCCACCACCCCGAAAGCCACACCCCACCCCACACGCCGCTGGAAGAATATTCTGCCAGCGCCCTCTTTTGGGAGGACAGGGGTTGGGATATTCTATAGATTTATTTTATATGAATTTTTCACATTGAAAGGCGTTCCATAATGGAACGCGGAAAGAGAGCGATATCTTCTCAAAGGAAAATCCCTCTCTTGCAGGGATTTTCCTCTTGAAAAACAATCCACCGGATTGTTTTTCAATTCACCTTTTTCGGAGCGCACTCCGTGTCTCGGGGGCTTTGCCCCCATACCCCCACGACCCTTTTGAAAAAGGGTCGATCGAAAACTTTTGGTTTCTTGACAAGACTTAAAACTTTTGAGAAGTATAATAAAGAGGTGCAAACTTATGAAAATGATGTTTATTGGCGCTTGCAGAGAGGTAACAGGCAGCTGCACGTATATCGAAGCCTGCGGCAAGCGGTTCGTGGTTGACTTCGGCATGGAGCAGGGAATAGACGTCTACGAAAACGCCAAAGTGCCCTGCGCACCCTCGCAGATAGATTTTGTTTTGCTCACCCACGCGCATATCGACCACTCGGGGCTGCTGCCGCTTCTGGTAGCAGGCGGCTTTTCGGGCGCTATATATTCCACCAAAGCGACTGCCAACCTGTGCTCTATAATGCTGCGTGACAGCGCCCACATTCAGGAGTTTGAAGCCCAGTGGAAAAACCGCAAAAACAGGCGCAGCGGCAAAGAGGAAGAACCGCCCCTCTACACAATAAATGATGCGGAGGAAACCATAAAGCTGTTCAGACCCTTTGGCTACGATGAAAAAATAAACATCTGCGAAGGCGTGCAGATTCGCTTTACAGATGCAGGACACTTGCTCGGCTCGGCTTCTATAGAAGTATGGCTGACTGAGGGCGGCACTACCAAAAAGCTCGTATTTTCGGGCGATATTGGCAACGTAAACCAGCCGCTGATACGCGACCCGCAGTATCTTAAAGAGGCGGACTATGTTGTAATGGAGTCCACATACGGCGACAGGCTGCACAATCCTCCGAAAGATTACGAGCAGCGCCTTGCAGATATAATCAACGATACTTTCAAGCGCGGCGGAAACCTTGTAGTGCCGTCGTTCGCAGTCGGCAGAACGCAGGAGCTTTTGTACTTCATAAAGAAAATTAAAGACGAAGGACTTGTTGAGAAGAAGAATTTCAAGGTGTGGATAGACAGCCCCCTTGCCATTGAGGCTACAAAAGTCTTTCAGATGAACAAGGAAAACTGCTTTGACGAAGAGGCTTTGCAGTACGTAAAAAGCGGAATAGACCCGATGACGTTTGACGGGCTTTCGGTCGCGGTCACGTCAGACGAATCAAAGGCGATAAACTTTGATAACGAGCCGAAAATAATAATCTCAGCCAGCGGTATGTGCGAGGCAGGCAGAATAAAGCACCACCTGAAACACAACCTGTGGAGGAGCGAATGTACTGTAATGTTCGCAGGGTATCAGTCATACAATACTTTAGGACGAAGCCTTTTGGAGGGCGCGAAAAAGGTGAAGATCTTCGGCGAGGAAATTCAGGTAAAAGCGAAGATAGAGCGCCTTGAAGGCGTAAGCGGTCACGCGGACATGGAAGGTCTTATAAAGTGGGCTGATGCATTTGAGAAAAAGCCTGCGATGTATTTTATAAACCACGGCGAGAGCGACTGCGCAGAAAGTTTTGCAAATACTCTTAAAGAGCGGCTCGGCGTAGAAACATATGCGCCGTTCAGCGGCACAAGCTTTGACATCGCCGCAGGTGAGTTTATAGAAAAAGCATCGCCTGTTGTTATTGAAAAGCGCAGGAGCGCCGAAGGCAAGGCAAACACGGTGTATCAACGGCTGCTTGCGGCTCTTGAAAGGCTCACTAAGCTTATTAAAGGAAGCGAGGGCCGCCCCAACAAAGAACTTGCCAAACTTGCCGACAACATAAACGATATGTGCAATAAGTTTGAATAAAGGAGAAGTAAATGAAAGTAGTCAGTGTAAGAGAGATAAACGAGCGCATTGAAAGCGATGCAAAGGGTTACATAGCCGAGTGCGAAAAGAAATATTCCGAGCGGATAAAGCGTGTGGCAGAGGGGCTGCGCGATACATCAGCCGAGAGACCTATAATACTGCTGTCGGGGCCTTCGGGCAGCGGAAAGACGACCTCCGCGCTGCGTTTAGAGCAGCTTTTGGACGGCTGGGGCTATGAAACGCACACTATAGCGATGGACGAGTATTTCTACCATTGCGAAGAAAATCAGATACTTGACGAGAACGGCAATGTTGACTATGAGTCGCCCTACAGGGTGGACATAAAACTGCTTGGCGAGCACCTTGAAAAGATAGCCAACTGCGAGCCTGTGAACATTCCTAAGTTTGATTTCATCACCCAGCAGCGCGTGGCGAGCGAGAGAGTGCTGCACCGCAAAAAGGGCGAGCTTGTGATCTTAGAGGGCATACACGCCTTAAATCCGCTGGTAACGGGCAGGGCGCTGGAGTATTCAAACGGCATTTACGTCAGCGTTCGCACGAGGATAGAGACCGAAAAAGGCGAGGTCATACACCCCTCTCGCATACGGCTTATGCGGCGGCTGATACGCGACAAATTATACCGCGGCAGAGATTTTATATCAAGTTTAGAAATGTATAACAGCGTTGAGCGCGGCGAAAATCTATATATAATGCCGCACAAGAACAACGCGCGCTTCAGCGTGGATTCGTTCATAGGCTATGAGCCTGCGGTGTATAAAAAGCACATTCTTCGCGATTTTTGTGCGCTTGACAAGGTCTATCCGCGCTATGAGGAATTTGCAGATGTTGCGCGGCTGCTTACAGAGTGCGCCGAGGTGCAAGATGACATGATACCTGTATCCTCGCTTTTGCGCGAGTTTGTGGGCGGAGGAAATTTTCAGTATTAGAACATAGATGACCTACCGTACCTGTTTTTCTTTTGGGGAAAACCTTTCTGAAGAAAGGTTGTTCCCCATACCCCTTTCCAAAGACTTTTATATTGTTTTTTGCGAGGGGGTTGGGGGAAGACCCTTTTCCAAAAGGGTCTCCCCCAATAGCAAACCAGAGCCGGTAAGTTATCAATGCTCTATACAACAAAACATTCAGGAGGAATCTTATGCTCTTTGAGCTATTAAACAACAACGACGTAAGCCAAAAAATATTTCTGCTGCTGTTTGCGGTGCTGCCCTTTGCGGCGGCGTTTCTGGCTTTGAAACTCGGCAGGGTGATTTTGCCCAAAGACCACGGCAAAGCTGATGTCGCGGACGGTATGCAGTCGGCAGGCAAACCCACAGGCGGCGGCATAATCTTCATCAGCGTGTTTACGCTGGTGTGCGCGCTTTTCGTGCCGATGAACATCGAACGCATTATCTACCTGTGCGCCGTGTACGTCTCCATGCTGTCGGGCTTTTTTGACGACGGCGCAAAAGTGCCGTGGGGCAGGGTGAAAAAAGGACTTTTAGACCTCGTTATAGCAGTCGGCGCGGCATATACCTACTGCCACTTCAACGGCAGCGACCTGCACATTGCTCTGCTCAATACCACCATAACGCTCCCACAGTGGCTGTATGTCATTCTCGGCGCGGCGCTGGTGTGGGGCAGCATAAACGTCACCAACTGCTCTGACGGCGTTGACGGTCTGTGCGGCAGCCTCAGCATAATATCGATAGGCACGGCGCTGCTGCTGGTTCACACCCTCTCGCCCGACCGCGATTTTACCATGATGCTTGCCGTTATGATACTGTGCCTTTTGGCTTATCTGTGGTACAACGCCAACCCCAGCAGGCTGCTGATGGGCGATGCAGGCTCGCGCGCGCTGGGCGTTCTGCTGGCAATAGCAATGATGAAAACCGGCTCGCCTATACTGTTTTTACCCGTCTGCGCAATGCTGGTTATAGACGGCGGTGCGCCGCTTTTGAAAATATCATGCATAAAATTTCTGCACATGAAAGGCTTTATGAAAAATATCACCACGCCGATACACGACCACCTTAAAAAGAACAAAAAGTGGTCTGCACCGCAGGTGGTGTTCAGGCTTGCTATATTGCAGATAATTATAAATGCCGCACTTCTGGCGGTGCTGATATTCTGATTTGAAAGGAACTATTTTACCTATGTTTTCTGAAACGGACTTTGAAAGAGTTGACAGAGAAAATTATTATGGCGGGCCTCTCGGCGTTGAGATAGACGGCAATAAGACTATCTTCCGCGCGTGGTCGCCGCTTGCAACGGGCGCTTATATACGCATATATGCCGACGGCACGGGCAGCAACACTATTGAAACTCTGCCTATGGAACGCCACTGGACAGGCTGTTGGCAGGTGGAGATTCTGCGAAACTTAGAGGGCTTTTTCTATGTATATGTGTTCGAGTTTGAGTACAGATATTTAAAAAGCACCGCAGATATTTATGCAGTAGCCTGCGGCGTGAACGGCGAAAGAAGCGCGGTGGTCGATCTTAAAAAGACCGACCCGTTCGGCTGGGATACAGTGCCCAGACCCGTTTTAGAAAACCCCTGCGATGCCGTCATCTACGAGTGCCATATACGCGATTTTTCTATAGATGAAAGCAGCGGCGTAAAGGTTCGCTACCGCGGCAAATTTCTGGGAATGGCAGAGGACGGGCTGTATATAGGCAAAGGCACAACGGTAGGTCTTGCGCATTTAAAAGAGCTTGGCGTTACGCACGTTCAGCTTTTGCCGATATACGACTATGCAACGGTAGACGAGGCTAAACCGTGGGAACAGCAGTTCAACTGGGGGTATGATCCCAAAAACTATAACTGCCCCGAAGGTTCGTATTCTACTGATGCCGAATCGCCTTCAGCGCGAATATTCGAACTGAAAACGCTTATTATGGAGCTTCACAAAAACGGCATAGGCGTAATTATGGACGTGGTGTATAACCATACCTACCTTACCGAAACTTCGTGGTTTGATTTAACTTTCCCCGGCTACTTTTACCGTATGAGAGAGGAAGGCTATTCAAACGGCTCGGGAGTCGGCAGCGAGATAGCCTCCGAGAGGGCAATGGTTCGCAGATATATAGTAGATTCGGTAAAATTCTGGGCTAACGAGTATAAAATAGACGGCTTTCGCTTTGACCTTATGGCGGTGCTTGACTGCGATACGATAAACGAGATACGCTCCGAGCTGGACAAGCTGTCGCCCTATGTGATGATGTACGGCGAAGGCTGGTCGGGCGGCGAGTGCGCGCTGGAGAGCAGCAGGCTTTGCTATAAGTGGAACAACGCCGCTTTTCCGCAGGTGGGGCTTTTTAACGATGACTACCGCGATGCCATAAAAGGCGCGACTTTTGATGTGTACCGCAGAGGGTATGTCGGCGGAAATATTGATTTTACGAATATTGTTAAGCGAGGCTTAGCAGGGTCGGTGCCTCACCCCGATATTTCGGGCAACGACGAGGCGGCATGGGCACAGCAGCCGTATCAGAGCATAAACTATTGCGAGGCGCACGACAACTGGACTATGTGGGATAAAATAATTATCTCCTGCGGCGATTTTACAGATGAAGAGAAGATCTCTGCGGACAGGCTGTCAGCGGCGCTGGTGATACTCGCGCAGGGGGTGCCGTTTTTGCACCTCGGCGAGGATTTTCTTCGCAGCAAGCCTAAAAAGGTGCACGGCAGCGACCTTGAAACGCACGAATTTTTTGAGGATAACAGCTATAATTCGCCCGACTTTACAAACAGCATAAAATGGCATAGAAAAATCGAAAATACCGAAGTTTTCAGGTATTACAGAGAGCTTGTGCGCCTGCGCAGAACATCGCCGCTGTTCAGGCTGCGCACCGCCGACGAGATACGCGAAAAACTGCATTTTCTTGATACCGAAGACATCGGCGTGATACTTATGAAACTTGAGGACGAGAGCGACTGTTTCGCCGTGGCGTTCAACCCCTACCGCGAGGCAAAGTGGGTAGACCTGCCTGGGGGAATGTATTTTGTAAGGCTTTCGGAGAGCGGCAAGTCGCACGAGTTCCCGATGATGAGCAGCCACGTGTCAATACCGCCGCTGTCGGCAGTGGTGTTTGAGCGGTGCGAGGAGGAGCTCAGCGACCTGCGCGAAAAGGTGTCAAAGCACACCCAGCGGTTCGGCACGAGGAATTTGATGTGATATGCTAGAGGCAAGAGATTCAGAGGCAAGAAGCAAGATGTGATAAAGGCAGCGTTTGTGCGCTATTTTAATATTTGCGCTTACGCGCGGCGCAGGAGCGCACCACCGCCCACAGTACGCAATAAAAAAAGAGCCATTTAAGGCTCTTTTTATTAAGCTTTGAAAATCAATCAAAACTGCTTATGAAACAGTAGGTATCGGGGTCGAAATAAAATATTTCGCCGGTCTGCATATCTACAAGTACATATTCATCTCTGTATGCATAGACAGAAGGGTCATATCTGAATTGACCTGCTTTTGTAAA
>CANRIA010000009.1 GCA_947630555.1 uncultured Clostridia bacterium | reverse complement strand
ACCCGCGATTATTCGCGATAAACGGTCGGCTTTGCCGTCCGAAGTGAGCGCGGCGACACCGCCGCTTTAACTTGCAATCAGCGTGACGCTGAATCCAATTGCGCCTATTGGTCGATTTGCACAGTGACAAAATCCCTGCAACGGCGCGTCGGACTTTTGCTGCAACCGTAAATTCTTATGTCCTATTACAAGTATGCGCAATCTGCCACTGAGTTTTGCTTTGAGGTCGCAGACCTCAATTCTGCAAGCAGAACCGCAAAACTCCAAACCGCAGCGCAGACCTATCTGAACCCATTTGCGCCTATAGGTCGATTTGCACAGTGACAAAGTCCCTGCAACGGCGCGCCGAACTTATGCTGCAATCGCAAATTTTTATGTCCTATTTCAACTGCACGAGAACCGCCGCCGAGCTTTCTAACATTTCCTATTCCATTTTCATCACCCTCGTTTTAAATATTTTTCACCGCCTCGCCCACAGAAGCCGACAAATCGCCCACACGGGCTTTGACAGTCGGAGGTGGTTAAACTACCCGACCTGCTCTGCAAAACCGCATCTGGCGCATTTCTGCGCGTTTCACGGTCGGATAGCCCTACCGCCATTTTTCAACCCCTTTCTTACCTCTTGTTTCTAGCCCTGCGCCTAGCTTTTCTCCGCGCACCTTTCTTGCTTTTTGACTTTGAGCCTCTTGACTTTCGCGGCTTGTTTCCACCTTTCTCTCTGTGAGATTTTTCAGAAGTTTTACCGTCACTTTTTGGCTGCGAGCCGTCACCCGTCACCCTGCCGTCACCCGGCGAAACACACATATTTTCAATGTTTTTCATAGGTCGGGTGCCAGCCGGACAGCAATTTGTCATGCGCGGTATTTTGCCGTCACCGCCGTCACCCGAGCAGTCGCAGCGCATCTCGATCCACCTCTTTCCGTGACTTCTCTTAAGCTCAAATTGCACGCCCAGCTTGTTGAGAGTGACTGCATTTTGCATCAGTTTCTTGCTCACCACGTTGCTCTGAATTTCAAACCCCAGACTGCTCTTCAGCTTTTCACACAACTCCGTCGCAGATCCTTTGAAGTTCAATTCCGTCGTCACCCGAGCAGTCGCAGCGCACCTCGATCCACCTCTTTCCGTGACTTCTCTTAAGCTCAAATTGCACGCCCAGCTTGTTGAGAGTGACTGCATTTTGCATCAGTTTTTTGCTCACCACGTTGCTCTGAATTTCAACCCCCAGAATGCCTTTTAGCCTTTCGCACAACTCCGTCGCCGAGCCTTTGAATGTCTGAATGTTCATCATCAGATCATGTATCGCTAAAGGGAAACGATCAACTGGTTTTTCAATTTGTTCGTCTGTTACGACCCATTTGCATTCCACACGCTCCAGATGAATCTCACACTCGCGAATGTCACGCCCCGTCGCGAAGAGCTTTGCAGTATTGCTTGTCCGCTTAGATTTCATCAGCACCAGACTTCCGTCCATACAACCGCTGATACCCGTCGTGCCTGAGATCATATTGAACGGATCTGCATCACGATTTTTTCTCGTGTGGTGTACCAGCAGTATGCAGATGTTCAGTTTCTCCGCCAACCTTTTCAGAACAGCTAGTTCAGAATAATCTGAACCATATCTGTATTCCGCATCTGTCTTGATCTTCTGTAGAGTGTCGATCGCAACTATCTTCAAATCTGAATGAGCGTTTTTGAAGTTTTCGATCTGTTCTTCCAACCCGTTTCCAATGCTCTCCGCCAGTACCGAGAAGTACAAACTTTCGGACGGTTCATCGGTCAGCTCGTATAGCCTGTTTTGTATCCGTGAGTAGCTGTCCTCTAAACACAGATACAGCGCCGAGCCTTGCGAAGTTCCTCGCCCCAGAACCGATTCTCCCTTTGCTAGACAAGCACATATCCAGCACCAGCCAGCTTTTTCCGACTTTCGGCGCACCTGCGAGTATGTACAACCCCTGCGCCAGCAGCCCGTCCACCACGAACTCAATGGGCTTGTACACCGTCGTCATGATCTCCTCGCACGACTTTGCTTTCAATTCTTTTTTCAATTTCATCACCCCCTTTTAGCATCCTTACACTTGTATAGGAAGAAAAAACGTGTTTTGAACAACTTTTTTGCAAAAAAAATTTTATTTTCGTATGCCTGCACAATTTTGCAAATGCTGTTTTAGCTATTTTCACAACTGCCGTCCAAAATCTTTTCTTCTACTTGTATAAGGGAAGAAGTAAGCGTTTTGTTACCCCTAATTTTTGAAATTTCATAAATTTTCGTATGCCTGCACAAATCCGAACACTTTTCTTTGAACATTTTCACGATGACTTCTCAGAAATTCTCTTCCTACTTGTATAGGGTAAGATGTGAGCGTTTTGTTACCCCTATTTTTTCAAATTTCAGAAATTTTCGTATGCCTGTACAAATTCGCGTATTTTGATTTAGGCACTTTTACATCTGTTGTTCAAATCTTCCCCCCTCACTTGTATAGGGTAAGATGTAAGCGTTTTGTTACCCCTAATTTTTCAGATTTCAAAAATTTTTGTATGGTTGCATAATTCCGAACACTTCATTTTGAACATTTTCACAACGCCTGCTCAGAAATTCTCTTTCTACTTGTATAGGGTAAGATGTCAGGCATTTAACAACCCTCAAAATGAAATTTGTAACTAATTTTGTAGAGCTGCACAAATTCACATATCTCATTTTAAGTATTTTGACAGCATTCAGATTTTTCCCCTTTACTCGTATAGGGATATTTGCAAGGCTTTTGATACCCCTAAAAATGAAATTTCAAATTAAATTCGTATGGTTGCACAATTTCGCAGGCTCTGTTTTAGACATTTTTACAACTTGCTTCGCTTCAAACATTTTTCTGTCACCCTAACGCCGACGAAAAGCCTATTTGAGAAAAAATCTCGAATTTCTATTGACAACCTCCGTTAAATGGTATATAATAAAAATCACCGAGCATAATATACTCAAAAAGGAGTGACATTAAATGCTGCTGAATTTTGAATTTTGCAATTTTCGTTCTTTTAAAGACAAGGCAAGGCTTACGATGAAAGCCGGATCTCAGACTACTCTTAACGAGCACCTTATATATGCAGATAAAAAGCGCATTCTGCCCTCTGCGGTTATTTATGGAGCTAACGCAAGCGGTAAGTCAAACGTGATACTTGCATTGGATTGTTTCCGTGATATAGTACTCTTTGGCAACATCCGTCCGGATAATCTTCCTGATTTGGAGCTCTATCCGTTTGCTCACGATAATGATCATTCTCCTATACACTTTGGTATTGATTTTATTAACATGGGCAGACATTTTAAGTATGAGCTTGATATTATGGTCGAGAAATTCATTCGCGGAATGAGAAAGATCGTATACGAAAGTCTGTCGCTTGTCATGAAAAACGGCTCAGAGATAAATCTGTTTACACGCAGCGAAAATGATGTAAATATTTCATCGACGACCCAGGCTCTTAGCGCTATGCACATAAATAAATCATTTATAGAAAATATATCTGACAAACTAAATGCTAACATCGATGGCAATACATTGTTCCTTACCGGAGGTTTCAAAAGTATTATAAGTGGTGAAATAGTCGATGTTGTCACAAACTTCTTTGCGGAGAAGCTGCTGATCATAAAAGATTTTTCAACAGGCGAGGCGGCAGTAGAGGCTAAAAACAATAATCATGGCGATGTTATATTAATGTGGAACAGCTTGCTTGACGTATTTGTTAAAGCTGCCGATTTCGGACCTCAGAAGATGTTTTTCAAGCAGGATAATCGCGATGATAATGAACTTCACCTATATTCATGCTATAAGAGAGATCCCAACGGCAACGTCTTGATCCCTGCATCGCTTATGGAGTCGCGCGGCACACTCAAAATGATCGATTTTGTAATGCTCTTCCAACAAATTTTTGAAGATGGCGGAATACTGGTAATGGACGAGTTCGATAACTCGCTGCATCCGGAGATAGTCAAAGGAATAATATCATTGTTCTGCGATCAGGATATCAACAAAAATGGCGCACAATTGATATTCACTACACACAATCCTATCTTTCTTAATAACAAGATCTTCCGCAGAGATCAGATCGTATTTATTGAGAAAGATACCGAAAGTTATCGCAGTGCGCTTTATACCCTCGCTGATTTCGGTTCTGAAGAGGTTCGCAACGACGAGAACTATCTTATCAACTATTTCAAAGGCAAGTACAGTTCAATGCCGTATATTGATTTTTCCGTTCTCCTTAAAAAGGAGGCTTCGGGCGAATGATAAGATTAAACTATTTTTGTGTTGTTGAGGGGCAGCAGGAGAAGATGTATCTTGAACACATATCCTCTCTTTTGCGAGATTTCCCACAGCGCACAGTCAGCTTTAATATCAGAATCGGCAATGCAGGTGAGATAAAGAAGTTGCTTGTTGAATACGACAAGGTTTGCTTGTTTGATCACGATTTTAACAGAAATGAATTTGAAAACAATTTGAAGACTTGTTTGCAACTCAATAAGGGCAGGAAGAAGAACAGCGCCGTAGTAGATCACGCTTACAGCAGCATTTGTTTCGATCTATGGCTGGTACTGCATAAGAAATTTATTAGTCGGTCTGCAAACAGTCCGAGAGAATATGTTAATGATGTTCGGGATCTATACTCTTTGTCAGACGAAGCAGACATAAAAAGCAGGGAAACAATGGCTAAGATCCTTAATCAGATAACGCTTGAAGATGTTAAGACCGCCATTCTCAACGCCGAGCGTATCCGCAACAGCAAAACGGAAGAAGATAAATTCTATGTCAATGATACTTTTTACTATCGTGATCCCGATTTTTCAGTTAATGCTTTTTTGAAAAAAGTTCTTGTAAAATCGGGGATCGATATACATATCCGATGAAATATCTGTTTTCTTTCTTTGCCGATTATGAATACGTCTGTAGCAGTCCTTTGAGAATTTGCATTCAGACTTGATATCGTAAAGTGCGTTCAAATACATAAAAACCTATGCAGGAGTGAGTGAAATGAGCAAAATGATGGACGATATGATGAAGAACGCACAAGCAGCAGAGTATGCCGATATGACAGTCGATGAGTTTGAAAAGGTTTCGGGGCTGAAAGCATAACGTCGTGTTGATAAAAGGAATATAATCTGTTGAAAATAAAAAACCGGCTTCGTAATTTAAACGAAGTCGGTTTTGTTATCGGTAGTACGGAGTGTTTGCCTTGAAACGAAGTATACACATACGGGGAGCGGCTTTGATAGCAGTTTCTGAAATTATCGCAAATTTGATATAACAGGCTATACTTTCTACACGCAAAATTCAAAATTTGCATGTAAAAAGTTAGCGGTAACAAAGTTCTTTGATCTATACGAAAAAACCGGCTTCGTAATTTAATCAAAGTCGGTTTTGTTATCAGTCGTTCGGAAATTTTGCCTTGATACGGATATACACATACCGTGTAGATACATCGCTTACTTTGAACAGTTTTTTGTGCTTTGAAGCGCAAAGAAATACGCTCTTTTTGCCCAATGATCGCATATCACCACTTTTGCGGTATCTACTCACAATAGTAACCGTATCTATCTGCCAGACAGATCATTTCTTTTTTGCACTTTTTGGCGTATTTTATCGTCTGATACGCTCCTCCGCTTCTGCGCTGCACATAACATACCACAAGATCTGAACGGTCAACCATGCTCCTGTTCCTTATCTGTATCGCAGCTTTCGGGTGAGAGTGTGCCGACTTTCCGCATATCTCAACTTCGTCGTAGTAGTCCAGAAACTCTCGCTTGTTATGTTGGTATTCTGACCTCATGTAGGGCAAAATAAGCGAAAAATGCGTGTTTCCGCAGCCGTAGCGGTTTATGGCTCTCTTTATGGCAGCAGCCGCAAGCAGGTCAAATTCTCCGTCACGACCTATCAGAAATTCAACGTATTCTTTCTGCGTTATGATGTCGTGCAGAAGTTCGTCCAGCTTTGTTTCTATGTCCGCACCGCTTTCAATGCGCCTGTGTCCGAAAAAACTTACCGTGTAAATGTCAAGCAAACGACCTCAACCTTTCTGCTTTTGCCGTATCTATTCAAAAAAGTATCCATATAAATTATAACTATTTATTGTTGTTAAGTCAATAGAAATTGCAACAATAAATATGCATATTTCAAACCGCATATATTATAATTATATGTGGGTGGTGATAAGAATGATCGATGCAGATTTCATATCGGACAGAATAGCGCAGCTTAGAATGGAGAAAGGTTTTTCTGCAAGAGATATGAGCCTCAGCCTTGGACAAAGCCAGAGCTATATAAATAACATCGAGAACAAAAAGGCGTTGCCCTCAATGCAGATGTTTCTGTATATCTGCGAGTTCCTCGACGTTGAGCCGAAGAATTTCTTTGAAGAAACGGTAGAAAGCCCCGGTAAATTCAATGAGGCTGTGACAGCATTCAAATCACTTTCTCCCAAACAGCTTGAATTGCTGACCGCACTCGCAAAAGAAATGAAGTAGGGGACTGCCCAGAATAAAAAACGACCATATAAAGCATTTGCCTTATATGGTCGTTTTGGTTGTACTGTGAGTCAATGCCTACAGCGTAAATTTGCATTCTAAACTACGTTACAAATGAGATCAAGCAGCTAACCGACTTCACGTCCAAGTGGAGTCGGTTTTGTTATCAGTAGTTCGGGAATTTTGCCTTGAAACGGAGTATACACATACCGTGTAGATATACCGCTTACTTTGAACAGTTTTTACCCCCCCTTGAAGCGCAAAGGAATACGCTCTTTTGCCCAATGATCGCACATCACCACTTTTGCGATATCCGTTCAAAATAGTAATCGTATCTATTGTGAGTAGGCATTGTTGATGCCAGCAGGGCAGAGGAGCGTAAAGTTGTTTTCAAAAACAAAAGCCCATACAGAACGTCATCTGTATGAGCTTTAGCAATAATTAAATGTTCAATTATTGGTAATTACAAATAATTATTAGTGAGATATTATGTGTTACTATTATTTTCTTGCTGCAAGGGTTCATATGGCTTACCCTCTTTGTTATAAGTCAGATTGAAAACAAGATCCGACAGCCATTTCTTAAAAGAAGGATTATCCTGGTATTGTTTGAACAGTTCCATGTTGTCAGACATGATGGAAAAGATGACCTGTTGCAAAGCGCGTTCACTTTCAAGTCTTGCACTCTGTTCATCTGAATTTCGCATTGCATTCTGATATTTTTCATCCCTTGATACCATCGCAGGTATTTCAAGGATCTGCCTGCGTACATTATCTGCATCATTCCAGTTGATATTTCCGAACATATCATTGAAGTCAGACAAGATAACTGATAGCAGATCCATATCGGGATCAACAATATGACCTGCACTACCGGTAGGAACAGGCGCTATCTCAGCATCGGAATCTTCTAATATTATTGACATAGAATCGTGAGCTTCATTACGATAACTTTCCAGGTCGATCACTTCAAGAATGCCCTGTGACAGATCATCTTCACGAGGAGACGGCAGCTTTGGTATCAGCAGATTAAGGAAAATGGAAAGTCGCTCCCAGTCTGCATTGCCATAAGGAAGTATTGCTCCAAGGAAACCGTATGTACGACAGAATGCTTTTGCCGAACTCTTAAACTTGATCTGATCATCAGTTTCAAGCTGTTTATAAATTACTGTGCAGGCATCAAGCGTAGGGTCGAGTTTGTCACGATCTGCTCCGTCCAGATACAAGTTGACCAGACGTTCTACATCTTCTTTTGAATAAACCTGGTATCCTTCCATTGTTGCAACAAGATCATACAGCTTGTTAGGATCTGTTTCGCCTGAGAGTATTGTTGTGCGATAATAGCGTGAGAAAGATTTCTCAATTACTTCCGGCTTATTTGCAAAGTCCAGAACAAAGGTGTCATGCTTTTCGGGGTGACAGCGATTTAACCTTGAAAGCGTCTGTACTGCTTTAATGTCATCAAGCATCTTATCCACATACATCGTATGGAGAAGCGGCTCATCGAATCCTGTCTGAAACATATCTGCAACAATGAGAATGCGGTATGGATCCGACTTGAATGTTTTTGGTATCGATGCATCGGAGAATCCGTTCAGACCTGCCGATGTCAGCGGCGGCTCCTGACCGTTATACTTACATTCGCCTGAGAACGCAATAATAGTTTTATATGGACTGTGTCTTTCGGAAAGGCACTTGTTGATCGCGTAGTAATATTCGATGCAGCGAGGGATACTTGAAGTTACTACCATAGCACGCGCCTTGCCGCCGATCTTGCCCTTTGCTATGACCTTCTCATGGAAATGTTCAACCATCATAGCGGCTTTCTTTGCGATCGTGTGGCTGTTGCTTTCAACAAAGCTGCGAAGTTTTTTCTGAGCACGCTTTTTGTCAAACATCGGGTCGTCCTCGACCGTTTTCATCAGTCTGTAAAAGCTGTCAATAGGTGTATAATTCTGAAGAACGTCAAGAATAAATCCCTCTTGAATAGCCTGTTTCATCGTGTACACATGGAACGGCTTGTGTTGCAACTCGCCTTTTTCGTTTAATATGGGATTGCCGTTTTCATCAACAACAAGTGTGCCGAAGGTTTCCAGCGTCTTATTTTTCGGTGTGGCAGTAAACGCAAAATAGCTGGCATTATTCAGCAGTTTTCTGCCCTCCATCATTGCATTTATCTTGTCCTCGTTGTCCATATCATCGTCGGAAGCAAGACCTGACAGAGCAAGATTCATTTGCGCAGAGTTTCTGCCGCTTTGACCGGAGTGCGCCTCATCTATGATAATAGCAAATTTATTGTTTACATGGTCTGCCCCAAGCTGCGGCACAATATACGGGAATTTTTCTATAGTAGTAACAATAATGCGCTTGCCGTCTGTTATGGCTTTGGTAAGATCACCTGAGTGTTCTGCCCAAGCAACTGTATTGCTGACCTGCATAAACTGTTTTATAGTATCTCTTATTTGCTTATCCAGTATGCGGCGGTCGGTAACAACAATAACAGAATCAAGCATGGGATGCCCGTCTTTTTCAAGACCTATCAGCTGATGCGCAAGCCATGCAATAGAGTTAGACTTGCCGCTGCCTGCACTGTGTTGTATCAGATATTTCTGCCCAACGCCGTTTTTCTTTACATCGGCGAGCAGTTTTGTAACAACGTCAAGCTGGTGAAAACGCGGAAATATCTGCTTTTCCTTTTTCTTCTTTGTATCTTCATCAACTTCAACGACTACTTGCGCATAGTTCTCAACTATGAGCGCCAGTTTTTCCTTTGTCAGAATGTCTTTCCAAAGATAGTCCGTCATAATGCCGTTTGGGTTCGGCGGATTGCCTGCACCGTCTTTGAAGCCTTTATCGAAGGGCAAAAACCAGCTATCTTTGCCGGCAAGTTTTGTGCAGAATTTTATACACGCATCGTCAACGGCAAAATGCACCATGCAGCGTTTGAAAGAGAAAAGAATATCCCTCGGATCGCGGTCTGTTTTGTATTGTTCAACGGCATCATCGGTATTTTGTTTTGTCAGTTGATTTTTAAGTTCAAAGGTGATGACCGGCAGACCGTTTATAAATACGCACATATCCAGAGCGAGTTTTGCTGCGTCTTGCGAATACCTCAGCTGGCGTGTAACACTGAATATATTTTTCTGCCACATTTCTTTTGCCTTTGTGTTATTTTCGCTCGGCGTAAGGTAGAACAATATAAGGTCGGCAGGGTATACCTTGATACCGTTGCGCAGTACGTCAACAATACCGTGTTTAGCAATCTCACCCTGTAAGCGGTTAAGAAACTGGCGTTTTTTCTGCTCTGTTTTGAACACACCCAGCTTGTCCATTTCCGAAGGCTGTGTGTCTTGCAAAAAGCGAAGCAGCCTGGTTTCATCAATGGCGTATTCTTTGTTGTAATCGGCGTTGCTGCCTTCTTCGTAACCGTTATGCTCCACAAGCCATTTTACAATAAGGGTTTCAAGGCCGTTTTCTTTTGTGTTTGTGAACATCATAGTTTACCCTCTTTCTTAACAGGAAAACACTTTTTATAGGCGTTCTGTCTCTTTTGCCCAATATAATTTCTTCCTAAAACCATTAGATGTGGAATTTCATTATCAATAAATTTAGAGATTTTTTCAAGAGCAATATTAATTTCATTTTGATGTAGTGTAGTATCTTGAATTTGATTTTCGCATCCATTGCACTTGTGTGCGATATTGCTTTCGGAAACAAGAATATAGTCGTTTATTTCTTTAAAAGTATTATATATCTTAACACCAATTTCATCATATGTTTTAATAAATTCTGGTATAGTTGATTGTAGCTCGCATGGTTTTTTACAGTTTGTACAGTTATCACACATAACATAGATGTCTGTGGTAAATGTTAATTTGACTTTTGCCATAAGCAATTTATTCATTTCTTCGTTGACTCGTAGTCTAATTGAAGCTAAGTCAGAAGCACTATCTGATTTAGTGGAAATAAGCTTCTCATTGGCTTGAAGGTATAATGCGCTTGGAAATAAAAGATTAAATTCACAAATTGCATTTCCTATCTCCTCTTTTTCTTTTTCTATTTTATCTAATTCGTTTTCATATTGATGTATGCTTCTTTCATGTTTTAATGTTATCATAACACCTACCAATGTCATAGAGCCGCCCAAATAGCTTGCAAAAAACATAAACCAGTCTGCCGCATCAATATTTGGTATATTAATATTGAAGTGAAAATAATGTTCAATTGCAATACCAATGTGTAATCCAAACATAACTATAAATGGCAAAATCGCAACAACAGCAATCCACCACATTGTCTTTTTATTCTTCATCAAATTCTTCCTCTTTGTCATCAATTTCTCCTTTCATCATTTCGTCACTTTCTTCTTCAACATATTCATAGTCGGGTATCTCAACACTGCGTACATCAATTTTGCCTGTTACAACATCAGAGATAAGGCGAGTTTTAAGTTCCTGCAATGTTTCTATCTGCTTACTTATGTTTTTCTTTAATTCAAGAGTCGTATTCCAATATTCATCAAGCACATTAACAATATGTTCTTGTTCTTCAATAGTTGGAAGAAGAATATGCAAATTTTTTAAGATACTCATTCCAATATTCGGTTGTGTGCCAAATGACCAGTTGTCACGCACCTGCTGTTGAAACATTGTACTGGAACAATAATAAAAAATATATCTTGGAATGGCAAGTTTATTACAGCGTATGAGAGCTAAAGGAGACCAAATGCTAAATTCATCATCAAAATCAACAATTACAGTCTTTCCAGTTGTCGAACCTGATTTTACAATGAAAATATCATCTCTTTGAGGTTTAACTTTCATGCAGTACAATTCATGTGATTCTTTTGTTATATACCCGCGGCACTCATTTAGATATATTTTTCCATCATGTGAGGCTTCCGCAGAAATAAAAGGGATACCCTCATCAACAAACTCTGGTGTTTCATGTGGTCCATCTGACATCGGAACTAAAAACACACGTTTTAATGGAATGTCTCTTGAATTTGGAATCTTTGAAAGTTCATTTTTTAATTTTAATGCTACTCCTTCTTCAAGCACATATATTTCTTTTTGTTTAATATTTATCAGCCTGTTTATTTCCGAAACCTTCCAATCTAGAAAGCGCACTATTTGGTCTTGCTCGTCACGGGGCGGAACGGGGACAAACATATGTCGAACATCTTTGAAACCAATAGATTGCCGTACTCCTCCGCCCATACCATAAAACACTTTTCTTAAATCATAAGAATGTAACAAATAACGCAAATAAGCACTATTTATTGTTGGTGTAATGCAGGTATATGCAGAAGTAATAATACCTGTTTGTGTTACTAAACCTGTACGCAAACTTTTATGGTCGTTTTGCAAATCTGTAAAGCGTAGAATTATATCACCGTTTTGAACAATTTGATAAGTTGAAAAATCATTTGCCACAAGTCCGCTGTAAACGTTTTTCTTTTTAATAATATAACCATAGCTTAATGACAATACATTTGATTCAATATTGCCTATGTTTTTTACACTTTTTTCATGACAAGTTTGCTCTAAAAAGCGTAATTCCCAATGCTTAGGAATATCGCCAAGCCATAACACATTACTAGACTTCATACTTTCGTATGTTTTCATGAAATTCCCTCCATAATGCCCGCCATCATGCCGTCAGCCTGCTTTTCAAGCTCCTGCAAATCTGCAATTATTTCAGACATCTCACGCAGCTTTACCGGCTTGTAGAAATACTTTGTAAAACTTATCTCATATCCTATCTGCGTTTTCTTTTCGTCTATCCACGCATCGGGCGCATAGGTAAGCACTTCATTGCGCATAAATGCATCTATACCGCCCTCGTAAGTAAACGGAATGTTCTCGGTGTCGCGCAGGTCGGCATCGGGTTCGCCGTCAACAGGCTTTGCATCGGCATCTCTTTCGGTAATAAACGGGCGCACCTTTTTCAGATTAGCTGCTCTCAGATTTGTGGCTTTTGCAAAAGCTGTCCAATCATCTGTCGGAGCGGTCTTAGCGGCTGCTTTTATTGCATCACAAACAACATTGTATACTTCATCATTTTTGAAAATATCGGCAGGTATATGCCTCTCAGGGTATACGCGCAAACGCAGCGGCCGCTCAACGGAAACGCTCCAGTAGCCGAATTCATCGCTTTTAAATATCTTGCTTACTTCGCTTTCTTCCATTTCGGTAAAAATGCGTACTATCTCATTTCTTATTTCGGGCGTAAGCTCGCAGTTTTTCTTACCCATGTTCTTGCGCAGAGGGGATTTCATAGCAGTGGCATCAATAAGCTGTATCTTTCCTTTGCGGCGTTCTTCCTTGCGGTTTGATAGTATCCAGATATAAGTGCCTATGCCGGTATTGTAGAACATATTTTCCGGCAGCGCGATAATTGCTTCAACAAGGTCATTTTCTATCATATATCTGCGTGCGTTGCTTTCGCCCGAACCTGCATCGCCCGTGAAAATAGACGAACCGTTGTGTACCTCTGCGATACGGCTGCCCAGGGGTGTGTTCTTTTTCATCTTAGATATATTGTTTAGCAGAAACAGAAGCTGACCGTCGCTTGTTCTTGGTATCATAGACAGATACTCGCCGCCGTCAAGGTATGTATTAAAGCGCGTATCGAGGATTTCTTTCTTGCCGCCCATCTTTTCGGCATCGGTTTTCCAGCTCTTGCCGTATGGCGGATTTGAAAGCATAAAGTCAAACTGCATTGTGGCGTTTCCGTCCAAAGAAAGGGTAGAGCCATAGCTTATATGCTCCGCCTGCTCTCCGTCACCTTTAAGCAGCAGATCGGCTTTTGCTATGGCGTAAGTTTCGGGGTTGATCTCCTGCCCAAAGAGATGAATTGAAACATTCTTGCCGTGCTTTTTCGCCAGCGTCAGAAGCCTGTCGTTAGCTACTGTAAGCATACCGCCCGTACCGCAAGCGCCGTCATAGCATGAATAAGTGGCATCTTTTATCTGATCTGCAACGGGAATAAACACAAGATCAGCCATAAGTTCCACAACGTCACGGGGAGTCCAGTGTTCTCCGGCTTCCTCGTTGTTTTCTTCATTGAAACGGCGTATGAGTTCTTCAAATATAGTTCCCATGCCGTGGTTATCAAGTCCTGGGTGCCTGACGATCGTTTTCGCATCGTCCTTGTAAACAGGATCTGGCGAGAGATTTATGTCGGGTGAGACAAATTTCTCTATAACCGCGCCGAGAATATCCGCCTCTATCATGGTGCTTATCTGATTGCGGAACTTGAATTTTTCAAGTATCTCTTGAACATTTGGTGAAAAGCCGTCAAGGTA
Source organism: uncultured Clostridia bacterium (assembly GCA_947630555.1). Lineage (GTDB taxonomy): Bacteria > Bacillota > Clostridia > Oscillospirales > Ruminococcaceae > UBA7477. The sequence continues at coordinate 57,634 of CANRIA010000009.1, read as the reverse complement.
TGCCTCAAAATCGGTTCTCAAAGTCTGCTTCTTTGCACGGCTTGTAAGGTCGCGCAGGCAAAACGGTGATGCGTTGCAGAATGCCTGCCCGGCAATATTGCAAAGCGCACCCCACTGATTGTCTATCCCTGCGGCATCCAGCTTTTCTTTCATATCAAGTACCGCTTTCTTGCTGCCCTCTAAAAGGGCATCTAAACGGCGAATTACAGTCATCGGCAGTATAACGTCACGGTATTTTCCGCGCACATATACATCTCGCAGGCAATCGTCCGCTATTCCCCATATAAAACTTACTATCTGATTATGTACTTGATTGTCCATTTTTTACTTTCCTTTCAAATAGGCATGATGAACACTATCAGCTGTTGTGTATCTCAAAACAGCAAATCGAATAATTATAATATATTATATCATATTATCTGTAATAAATCAATCATTTTGAGTGCATTAAAATATCTTTTATAAGAATACAAAAAACAAGAGGTGTTTCTTCTTTAATGTTAACCATAGCGATATCATAAACTTATATTAGTCAAGCCATCAAAAACAATAAAGCCTCCAACAAACGTTGGAGGTTTTGAAAATAAGAAGTTTTAGTTGTTGCTCGTGTATTTCTTGGCATGAATAATATATTTGTCTTTTATTCTATCAAATTGATCTTGTAAATATATGTATTTATTTTTTATACTTGAATCAGTCTCAGTCTGCTTTTTGTATGTGACTAACTCAGCAAATTTGCTCCATTCGCTGCCGCCGTGATTTAATGCATAGAATAAATATAAATAATCCGATGTATAATTATTGTCAACGTCTTTTATTATGAAATCATCTAGATATTGCTGTCCGGATTCATCAGACGGCCTATATGTTTTAACCACATCATCATCAATTATCACTCTTGGTAAATGATTATTTTCTTGCATATTATATGCTCTTACAAATCCTTCTCCAAACAGGATATCATCGCTATGATATATTTTTCCTTTAACAAGAGCCCCTTTTGAAAGCATTGGTGTAGGCATTCTTAGCAACCTGACTTGAAGATAATCACAAACAGCAATCAAAGCGGTGAATGAATTTTCAATTTCAGTTTCAATGTATATGCATATGGTATCGGACATGACTTTATAATGAATCTTTGCTGTTGGTGCGATAGGTTCTTTAGTTTTTTCATATGTAATTATGTATTCGTCATTGATTTCATCAAAAAATCCGGCAATAGTTTCACAATCGTATTTGTTTAGAGCTGCTTTAAACCCTAGCAAGTCTATCACCGCAATATAACATTCTTTGTATTCTCTCATATTTAATTTCCTCAAATAAATAAATTGCCGCGGATTAGTTGTTTCCTCTTAGCAGTAATTAAAATCCGTACATTACAATGAGGACACCTATAAGCATAATTATCGAGTGCTTGTATTGGTACTAGTATTTTCTCTGATGCCCAACATGCAGCACAGTATTTTATTGGCTTTTCATCTATCTTTCTTGTTAAATATGGATCTTCGTGATATTCAATATCTGATTCGGTAGATATTTGTTTGTTCAGATCATCATTTTCTTTCTGGAGTCTTGACATTTCAGACTGGAGTTCTACGATTTTCTCATTCAAATCAATCAATTTCATATTAAGTTCAATATTGCCCGACTTTTTAGCAATACTGAATAAATCTTTTACCAGGTCAATTATATTCACTAAGTTTACCTCCTTTAGTTACAATTCGCATTAGTATAATTGGTAGTATCTCTTGCAGTCAAGAGTATTGATTATGGTGGTGATTTCATGTATTATTATAACATTTTTTGATAATAAATTCAAGTGCTGTATTAGACAAAAAGCAATGCGATAATAAAATAATTAAATTGATTTGCAAAGTCCATACAATAAGAATGCGACTATTTTCATAAATCGGAAATCTTACAAAACCTCAAACACATCATCGTAGGCTATTTTGTACTTATACACGCAAAAACGCCCTTGACAAAAGCCAAGGACGCTTCTGGAGCTGGTAGATTGGTGCGGATATTTTGATGCTATCTTGGGAGAAACATATAGTCTATATCCACAACGGTATTAAAACAAAACACAAACACAGATGACCATGCAAGGGCACATTTCTTACATGGTCATTTAATATTGTTGATCTTTATTGTTCTTGATGTTTTTTATAAAATTACAAATTTTCTTTACTGTTGACTCAAGTGTGATTCTAGTTATATTACTCGATGGAGTATTCTTTGGTTTCCTCATACAGCTACTAGTGGGTGGTTGTTGAAAATTCCTACGATAATTATGGGAAGCAGCATTCCTTTCCGCCTTACGTATACGCCTTTGCTCTGATGTCTTTTTCTTAATTTCATATATCCTTTTTGTGGTAATATTAAGTTCGTTTATGATGCTTTCATCCCATACAACCCATTCCCATCCTTTATAGCCGTAGCCGCCATAACCGTTATCATCGGCTTTATAATGAGCAAATTTCTTGCCTTTTTCAGTTACACTATAATTGCATGGATCGCCTTTCTGAAAGCCTTCTTCTTTCAACAGAACATTCATTTCTTCAGCGGTTAAACCATATTTCTTTCCAAGCATCCTTGCTGACAGAGTCATTTCAATTCCTCCTTATATTGATGAGTAAAAGTCATAATGTAAGCGTTAACGATCCAAAGCTCCATTGTAAAGGAAATGCCCTTAACAAGCGTTAAGGGCGTTTCTGGAGCTGGTAATCGGACTCGAACCGATGACCTGCGCATTACGAATGCGCTGCTCTACCAACTGAGCCATACCAGCATATTAAATTTTGTAAGACCGCGTGCGGCTGTGCGCTTTATACCCACGACCTCGCATTGCGAATGTGCCCCGATGTGAAGCATCGGTACTCTACCACAACTGAGCCATACCAGCATATTAAATTTTGTAAGACCGTGTGCGGCTGTGTCGCTTTATATGCAGCCCACGACCGCGGAATTACGAACGCCGCGGCTGCACGGGGCAGCATTTCAACCGACTTAAATATTATAACACAAATTGCCGCGCACGTCAAGGGGTATTTTTGAAAATATTAAAAAGCCGCAGAATCGCTTCAAATTTGCGCTTACGCGCAGCGCAGGAGCGCACACGTTGACCGCCACAAGTGTCGGTCAAGTGCAGAAAAAATCCCTCGCCGCCAAAAACGGTCGGCGGCGCACACCTTGCGGTGTGACGGGCTTTTTTCACTCACCGCCGCACTGTATTTCGTTATCTTTCCATTTTGAGTACGCTGATACTTTCGCGCGTTTCATTTGATGTGAATTTTTCACATTGTACGGCATTTTGTTCCTCAGCGCCTGCTGTAAAGGGATATCTTTCGCGCACATTTTACACCTACCCAAAAGCCTTTTCGTGCACTTCGCAGGCGGCAGGAATATCAGGTCTGACAAGCAAAGGGCAGTCATCAAAAGCATTTTTATCTATCCGACGCAGCGTGCTCGGAAAATTTATCTTTTTCAGATTTTCGCAGCCCGAAAAAGCGCCCTTTTCAATTACCTCAATACCGCCGGGCAGCTCTATCTCTTCCAAAGCCTTGCAATCGCAAAACGCCATTTCTTTGATGATCTTCAAAGAAGCCGGGAGATGAACTCTTTTCAGAGCGATGTCATACATAAAAGCAATGTCGCCGATCTCCGTCACCGCATCGGGGATAATTATCTCTTCCAGCTGTTCGCAGTCGCTCAGAAATCCCGTCGGCACACGCAGCATCGAAGACGGCAGACTGACCTTTTTCAGCTTCGGGCAGCCGTCAGCAACGCCCTCGTTCGTTTCGCGAAAATCCATTCCTTCAGGGAAAATAATTTCCTCCAAAGCCTCGTTGAAATCAAACGCGTGACTGCCAATAGTGCGAACGCTGCCAGGCAATATTATTTTAGTTACCCCTTTTGTGATGTCAAGAGCACAGTCGCAAATTGTGTGTACCGTGTTCGGAATGATCATCTCACCCGTGAACGGAATACTCTGCAAACCGGATATGATGCCGACAGGCAGACCGTTAATATACGCCGGTATTTCGGTGATATTTGCCTTTTTGTGAAAGCCCGTTATTTTTATTTCTTCGCCGATGATCTGATACTTTAAGCCCTCCGGCGTTGAATAGTGAATATCAAACGAATTGCGCAGTTTATCTTTAAATCCCATAACGCATTTCCTTTCTGAAATTGCAAAAATGCTAGTGTCTTTCCGTAAAATATTATACAGTATTTATTGAAAAGTTCAACAGCATAAAAAAGCAGGCATAATAGTGATAAATATAGTTTCACAAACGACAAAGCATGATATATTCTTCTTCGTTTTCATCTACGATTTCAAATCCCACTTTTTTATACATTCTTACGGCATAGTTTGTTTTTTGCACAGCAAGCGATGCTTGTTTATATCCTCTGTCTTTGAGAATACGGAGCATTTCTTTCATCAATGCAGTACCTATTCCCATTCCCCGATGTTCCTTATACAATGATATTGCAAATGAGGGAGTATCATCATCTATGTGTCCGTAATCGTTCATAATACGCACCCAAACAGCGCCGACAGGCTTATTGTCAATTTCCGCTATCAAACCAATATCATCTTTTTTCGTTCCAAATCCGTTTATATACACTTGCAGTTCAGGCTGATCAATAATTGATCTGGGCGGCGGAGAAATTCCTGGCGGCACAAAAATAGCTTCATATAAAAAGTCTTTTAGCAGGCTATATTCTCCCTCTGATATACTTCTGATCTTATACTCCATGACTATCTCCTTAAAACGTCGATTTATTTTGCGAAAATACGTATATTTTTCTGTACTGTATTATACAACATTTCGCTATGAAGGTCAACAGCTTTGCGAAAAAAGCAGGCGTTTCAAAAAGCGAAATGCCTGCCGTAAATTTTCAGAATAGTTTCAAAATTTCTTCAATGCTGTCTATGATAATATCCGGCTGCTGTCCAAACTTTGTAACACTTGCAAGACCGCAGGACCCTTGCCGTACCCACACCGTTTTCATGCCGAGTTTCGCGGCGGGCGCAATGTCGTTGTCCAGCCTGTCGCCCACCATCGCGGCATCTTCGGGCGCACATTCAGCCAAAGCCAGCGCTCGGCGAAAGATCTCTTCATCGGGCTTTTTTACGCCTTCTTCGGCAGATGATAAAACCACGTCAAAATACCGCAGCAAACCCCAAGCTGATAGCCTCTCTTTCGTTCCTGCGCTTTGATTTGCAATAACGCCTAGCCTGTATCCCTTTGCTGTCAGATGCTCCAGCACCGCCTTTGTGCAGGAGTATGGCTTCTCGGCTTCTTTGTGCCAAGGCGGAAGTTTCAGTCCAAAATATTGCACTGCTTCGTGGTCGCCTTTAAGACCTTGCTTTGCAAATTCTATGACCTTTTTCTCAAATTCATCTGCGCTTATCTGTGTACCTTCCACAGCTTCGCGAAAACGCATTTTGTAACATTCGCGCTCGTCTATAAGCGTAGAACCCAGGTCAAAGAACAACCATTTTACTGTCACTTTAATTGCCCTCAATCCGGCATAAGCATTATACCGCGCCTGCTGCCGTCGGTGTATGCATAGCCCTCAACTTCGTCGTAACCGCCCTGCATATCAAACACCGCAAGAACTATCCTGCCATAGCTCGTCACATCGCCGTACTGCGTTTCAATCGGAAATTCCTCAACAAAAACATAAGAATTTTTGTATCTGTCGGCGAGAAGCTCATGCAGATCATCATAGTAATCCTGTGTAAGCTCGTTAAACATATCTTTTAGTTCCTGAATTTCATCAGCGGCAAATTCTTCGCCGTATTCATCTCTCCATGCAGCTTTAGCACATTCAATGTACAGATCGGTGTCGGCAAGCTCCGTATACTTGTCTTTGTTGCCGTCCGCGGCGGCTTGCAGCTGCTTGTTTATCATGTCTTCAAAATCGTAATACGCGTGCTCTATCTCGCCCTCAGGGGTCAGCGTGACCGCCCAACTGCCGCCTTTGTCAAATGCCATAGCCTCCATGCAAACGTCGGTTTTGGCGCATTTTGCAATAAACAGCATGCCGTAAATATCGCATATAAGCTCCTTGTCAGCCTCCGCTTTTATCATGTCGTTCACCTTTTCGCAGAAGACTATTTTTATCTCGCCCGTAAAGTCGCCGAGGTATTCGCTGCAATCTTCAAAATCGTCCGCAACTTGCTCATCGAGATCATCTATGTAGTCATAGGGGTACGCTTTTTTCAGATATTCCACGTCAGCAAGTTTTGTAAATTTGCTTTCATCTTTTGCGGCTGCGGCGTTCAGCATTTCTATCACTGCTTCGGTGATGTCCTCATTTGCATCTGTAACGCCCGAAGGGTCAACTACCACGCCGCCCGAGGGCTTTGAAGAACTATCGTCTTTAGACGAACTGTCATCTTTAGAAGAACTATCATCTTTTGAAGAACTATCATCTTTAGAAGAACTATCATTTTTAGAAGAACTATCATCTTCAGATGAACTGTCATTTTGCGAAGAACTATCCTCCTGCGAACTTGTATCATCAGCAGAAGAAATACTGCTTGATATATCGCCCTTAGAAGAATTGCCCTTTGAATCGTCCTTGTCACTGCACGCCGCAAGCGAGAGCATAAGCACCGCTGCCGTAAGTAAACAAATCAGTTTTTTCATAAAACTACCTCCGTAATATTTATTATTTGATGTAACTTTATTTGTACAGAAAATCAGTTTCCGTTAACATAATACTCGCAGTCTTTCAGATCGAGATTTTTGTCTTCGTCGTCCACATATATTTTAGCAGCGCAGAAAATGTCGTCCTCGGTCGAAAGCACGACCGCCGCAGTAAGATCGCTGTTTTCACCGCTTGTGTATGTCGTCAGGTTCACGCCGGGGGAGTCAAGCGGCACAACTGTTTGCACCTTAAACTGCTGTTTTATATCGTTCAAATCCGTTTCGCTGCACTGCGCAAGATCGTATTCTATATACTCATCTTCGCCGTTGTTCATCAAAAAGCCTACTTTTCTGATGCTGTAGCCGTAGTCGGTGCTGTAGTCGATAAGTATCGTGTCGCTCGTAATGCCCTCTATACCGAAAATACCGCCGACCTGTTCACCCTTGTTGTACGGAATTTTCGCATCGCAGTATTTTATCATTCTTTGCGCTTGGTATTCTTCATCGTCAGAAACGCAAAATTCCGAGTTCCTGAGACACAGATATTCGTATGTCCCACTGCCGTTTTTTTCAAGCTTTTCTTTATAATATACGCCGCCCTGTGTTTCAAGCACCAGCGCCGCCGTCATATGCTTATAGCCTGCTTCACGCGTGTATGCGGTAAGCGTAATGCCCGGCGAATCAAGCGGCACAATAGCCTGCACATCATATTGCTGTGCTATTCTTGTGACCGTATTATTATCGCATTTTTCAAACTCGTATTCTATGTACTCATCATAATCGTGGTGCATAATAAAGCCTATCTTTTATTGTCGTAGTCAATAAGTATGCTGTTGTTGGTTATTTCCTCTATACCTAAAATGCCGTCTGTATCTTGATAGCTTTCGTTGTATGATATGACCTCATCGCATTTTTTAAGCATTTTTTTGGCGTGGCGTTTTTCACTTAGCATTTCTATCTCCGATGAGAAAAAGCTAAGCGCCATAACTGCTACTACAACAGCGCATATTACCCCTACCGCTATGGCGAATTTCTTCTTGTTTTTTCCTTCAAATACATCTTTGAAAAACAATTTTTTTGCAAGGCAGGCAAGCTGAATTATCAGGCACACTGCCAACAGCGGAGAAAGATAAACGCACGCCCCCATAACGCCTACAAAAAATCCGTCAAAGCCGTATGATGTGCTCCATAAAAAGTTTACGCCGAATATAGCGCAGAACAAGCCAAACAGCAGTACGGCGGCATACGGTATGAACGTCAGCAGGAGAGGGGAGAAGCGCTTTTTGCCGCCCTCTTTTTCAAGCATATGCATAACGCCCGTCTCGCGCTGTATTATGCACTCAAAACGCTCGTTGCCTGTCTTTTCACCGTGGTAGTGGTTCTCGTTTGCCTCTATCGCATCTTTCAGAGTGACAAATTCAAGCACAAACTGCTCCTCGGCTTCGTTCTGCTCAAGCCTCTGCGGCAAAATTTCTTTCTCTGCATCACAAAAGTAGTAGTAGTTATCCTGAATGAACATATCGCTGTCAATGCCCTTTTGTACGCGGTGAACAAGGCCATACTCGCGCACAGAGGAGGGAATGACAACAAGACCGCTTTCCTCAAGTACCTCGCGGCAAAGGGTAGCGGTGTGGTCTTCGCCTTTTTCAGCGCCGCCGCCGGGGAACTTGTAGTAATCGTATTTCAGACTGTGAATAAGCGCGTATTTGCGCCCCTTTTTGATAATTCCGCGTACCGACGGGCGCACGAACGCAGTACCGTTTTCGTTGTAGTCTTTTTTGTCAATAACAAACAACGTGCGCATGACAAGACCTCCTAGCAAAAAAGCCCCGAAAGATAGGTTTCGGAGCTTAAAATTCAAGTAACTGTTTTTTTATAGAAAAATTCCCCCGGCTTATGCAAGGGAATTTGGAGCGGATTACGAGGCTCGAACTCGCTACCTCCACCTTGGCAAGGTGGCGCTCTACCAGATGAGCTAAATCCGCATATGGTGCTTCCGGACGGAATCGAACCATCGACACGGGGATTTTCAGTCCCCTGCTCTACCTACTGAGCTACAGAAGCAGAAGTAATGAATAGTGCTGTTAGAAGCAAGAAATCAAGAGGCAAGAAGCAAGATGATGTTCTCACAAACTTTGATAGCATGGAAAGCTTTGTGCGACTTCTAACAAACTGATAAAGTTACGCAATATTCAGGCGACCAAATTCAAAGAATTTGGTCGATGGCGACCCGGATGAGACTCGAACTCACGACCTCCGCCGTGACAGGGCGGCGTTCTAACCAACTGAACTACCGGGCCGTGCGAGAGTGAAACCACTCTCACTTGGTGGGAACAATAGGGCTCGAACCTATGACCCTCTGCTTGTAGGGCAGATGCTCTCCCAGCTGAGCTATGCTCCCGATTGCACAGGCAACGTTATAATTATATACTTTTTTGACCTCTTTGTCAAGGGGTTTGCCCGATTTTTTTATTTTTGTGATTTTTCACAAATTCTTTTTATGTATTCATACCGCCGAGGGAACTTTTGCACAAATTCTTCCGCAGCATTTGCACCGCGCCGACTTGTGTGCTATACTTAAAACAGAAAATAAAAGGGGAGAGGGATATGGAAATAAAGCCCGTTGCGCATATATTTACCGACTTTAACGACAAATTCGGCATACCGCGCCAAAGCGGCAGAGTGCCGCAGCTTTTCGGCAGAATAGTTTTCGAGAAAGATTATCGCAGTGAGCAGGCACTTCGCGGCATTGAGGGCTTTTCGCACCTGTGGCTGATATTTGACTTCTCGCTTTCCCACCGTAAGCAGCCGCCGCTCACCGTGCGACCGCCGCGCCTTGGAGGCAACAAGCGAATGGGAGTGTTTGCAACAAGGTCGCCTTTCAGACCGAACAATCTGGGGCTTTCCTGCGTGAAGCTTGAAAGGGTAGAGGGCTGTGAACTTGTAGTTTCGGGCGTTGACATTTTAAGCGGTACGCCCATTTATGACATAAAACCATACCTGCCTGCCGCCGACTGCATACCGCAGGCTGCCGGCGGTTTTGCAGAAGAATATACCGATTACCACCTTAAAGTTGACTTTCCGCAAAACCTTCTGCAAATGCTCCCCGAGGATAAAAGAGAGGCTGCAATTGCCTGCATCGCCGATGACCCGCGCCCCTCATACCAAGACGACGAACAGCGTGTCTACGGTATGCGTTTTGCTAGGTTTGATATACGTTTCAAAGTCGCAGACGGCACAGCGCAGGTAATAGAGGTCGTGAAAATATAAAAAAGCGTTGGGTACTATAAAGCGCCCAACGTTTTTGATTTTACTTTATCGGCTCAAAGTCAGCCGCGCCGTGTTTGCACAGCGGACAAATGAAATCGTCGGGCAGCGTGTCGCCCTCGTAGATGTATCCGCATATCTTGCATACAAAGCCCTTTATGCCTTCGGTCTGCGGCTTTGGCTTAACGTTTGCGTGATAGTACGAATATGTCATAGTCTCCTTGTCGTTTATCGTGCGCGCCTCGGTAATGCTGCAAATGAACATTCCGTGCGTGCCAAGGTCAACATACTGCTCAACTTCAAGCGAAATAAACGCATTTATATATCTCGGCATAACAGCAAGCCCGTTCGCAGAATGGTCGCACTGATAGCCGGCAAATTTGTCTGTGTTCCTGCCGCTTACAAAGCCGAAGTCTTCAAACACCTTGAAAGGCGCATCAGTGCTAAGGCAGTTCACGTTCATTTTGCCCGTCTGCTTTATAACGTGGTGAGAGTAGTTTTCTTTGTTTATGGTAACCGCAATTTTGTCGGGGCTGTTTGCCACCTGCGCGACTGTGTTCACTATAAGACCGTTGTCCTTGCTGCCGTCGTTGCAGGTAACTACATATAAGCCGTAGCCTATCTTGAACATAGCGGCAGGGTCGTTCTTCGGCGCCAAGTCAGAGCGTGCAATGTAGTCTTGGCAAAGCTCGTTCGCCATAGCCTCTATCTGCTCTTTGTTTACGCTCTTTACAGACGACATAATGCTTACCGTGGTGTCAAGCCATTCGATGTTCTTGCAGTTTTCAAACATCTTCTTCATAGTTTTAGCGGCAAGCGGCGCCCACGAGCCGTTCTCTATAAGACCGATAGTTCTGTTCTGATAATTTCTTTCTGTAAGAGCGTCAATAAACGTCCTCATAAACGGGAAAATATCGGCGTTGTAAGTCGTGGTAGCAAGCACGAGTTTTCCGTATCTGAATGCATCTTCAACAGCTTCCGCCATGTCTTCACGCGCTAAGTCGCATACTACTACCTTCGGGCAGCCTTTTTCTTTCAGCTTGTCAGCCAGCATATTTACAGCCTTTTTGGTATTGCCGTATACTGAGGTGTACGCTATCATAATGCCCTCGCTCTCAGGCTGATATGAAGACCAAGTGTTGTAAAGACCAAGATAATAGCCGAGGTTTTCTTTAAGAATAGGGCCGTGCAGAGGGCATATTGTCTGAATGTCAAGAGCCGCAGCCTTTTTCAAAAGCGCCTGAACCTGCGCGCCATACTTGCCAACAATGCCGAAGTAGTATCTTCTCGCCTCGCACGCCCAGTCTTCCTCAACATCAAGCGCGCCAAACTTGCCGAAACCGTCAGCCGAGAAAAGCACCTTGTCGCAGCTGTCGTATGTCACCATAACTTCAGGCCAGTGAACCATCGGAGCAAACACAAAGTTCAGCGTGTGCTTGCCAAGCGGCAGAGTACCGCCGTTTTCAACGGTGATCTTCTTGCTCTCAATGTCAAGTCCGTCAAAGAAATTGCTCATCATGCCAAAAGTTTTTGCGTTTGCCACAACCTGCGCCGTGGGGTATGCATTAAGAAAACTTACTATGTTTGCCGAGTGGTCGGGCTCCATGTGCTGAACTACCAGATAATCGGGCTTTCTGCCGCCCAGCGCATCGCGCAGATTATCCAGCCATTCGTGTGTGAACTTTATGTCCACTGTGTCCATAACGGCAATTTTGTCGTCCATAATAACGTATGAATTGTATGCCATGCCGTTGGGCACATCATACTGCCCCTCAAAAAGGTCTACCTTGTGGTCGTTCACTCCTACATAGAGTATGTCGTCTGTTACCTTAACCATTTCAAACTTCTCCTTTATGATAATTTTTATCGTCTTTCATGGTGCATTTTTTCTTGCCGCAAGTGCCGCTGTAAGGGCAGCCGGAGCACCCTTTTTTTCTGTCTTTCACCATTTTTATTATAGCAAAAACCAGCCATATCAGCAGCAGCGCGGCAACAATTATCGTGCCTATGTTATCGCGTATTATGCCGAGCATTTTTATCGCCCCTTGATAGTTTTGACAAACGCGGCAAGCGTTATTCTCTGCTTTTTATAATGCCGTAAACTTCGTCTTTCTTCGGCGGATAGAGCGGTATAGGGAAGTGCGATATTGCAGCCGCAGCCACCGCGCTTGCAAAGCTTACAAGGCTTTCGTCTTCCATGCCCTGCGCCAGCGCGTAAACGCACCCTGCCTTAAAACTGTCACCTGCGCCTAAAGTGCTATGAACATTTACTTTATACGGCGTAAAGCGTTTTATTTCGCCGCCCTTTCTGCCGTATATAAATTCGCCGCCGCCGTTAGTTATAATAGTAAGACCGCCGCCGTTTTGCATATAGTTTTCAGTAAGCTCTTTGCGCGTGCTGCCTTTGCAGGTGCTTTCAAAGCTCTCGCCCGATATTACAGAAACCGCAGAATTTTTGTGTATGTAGCTGTCATACGCACAGTCAACGGTCACATAAGGCACACCGAATTTTACGCACAGCCTTGCCGCTTTTTCTGAAGCCTCAAAAAAGTATGGGTCAACAGCAGCAGCGTTGCTGTCGTGAATGTGTTCTTCTTTCGGCGTGTTCCACGGCTTTTTGCCGCTGCTTTTGGCGCTTTCGTAAAACTTTCCGTATGTGCCTAGAGGCGTTCTTATGTCGCCCGAGATTATGATGTAGTCTTCCAGCGCATCGCCGTTTTCATCAAACGTCAGCGGAGATATATCCACTCCAAGCCCCTCGTAAAACTCTTTCACAGCCCTTACCGCACCGCCGCAGATGTGGTTGCCGTCCATACAAACATCAGCGCCCAGCGATGACAGCACCGTAGCGCAAGTGCCCGTTTCGCCGCCGGGAAAGCAGTATTTCTGCTGCATTTCTCTGTAGGTGTCGGGCGTTAAAAACTCATCGCCTATAAGAAAACTGTGCGACAGGCATATCATGCCGTAAAGATAAATTTTTTTCATCACAGACCGTTGGGGTTTTGCTGAATGAACTTCCAGCCGTCGCGGCACATATCGTCAACGTTATATTGCGCCTGCCAGCCGAAGAGCTCCTTTGCCTTTGAAGCATCAGCATAGCACCAAGCAATGTCGCCCGCGCGCCTGTCGGTTATCTTGTAGGGGAGCTGTTTTCCGCAAGCTTTTTCAAACGCGTGCAGAATATCGAGAACGCTTGAGCCGTTGCCCGTGCCGAGGTTCACAGCCTCAACGCCCTTGTTTTCAAGAACATACTTCACCGCGCACAGATGACCCTTCGCTAAATCAACAACATGAATGTAGTCGCGCACGCCCGTGCCGTCGGGGGTGTCGTAGTCGTTGCCGAAGACGTTCAGATGCTCTCTCCTGCCTACCGCCACCTGCTGAATGTAAGGGAACAGATTGTTCGGTATGCCGTTGGGGTCTTCACCGATAAGACCGCTCGAATGTGCGCCTATCGGGTTGAAATACCTAAGCAGAGAAATGCTCCACTCGTTGTCCGAAACATACACGTCTTTAAGTATCTGCTCTATCATAACTTTAGTGTAGCCGTAAGGGTTTGTGGCAGTGTTTGTCGGCATAGTTTCAACATACGGCACAGGGTTGTCAACGCCGTAAACTGTAGCAGAAGAAGAGAAAACTATCTTCTTTACACCGTGCGCCCTCATTTCCTCAATAAGCATAAGCGTGCCCGTAATGTTGTTGTGGTAGTATTCCACGGGCTTTGCAACCGATTCGCCTACAGCCTTCAGCCCTGCAAAGTGTATAACGGCGCATATGTCGCTGTGCTCGTCAAACACCTTGCCTAAAGCCTGCCTGTCAAGTATATCCACCTGATAGAAATCAAAGTCCTTGCCTGTTATCTGTTTTATTCTTTTAAGAGCTTCGGGCTTTGAGTTTGAGAAGTTGTCAACAATAACTATCTCATATCCTGCCTGAAGAAGTTCAACGCAGGTGTGGCTGCCAATGTAGCCTGCACCGCCTGTTACCAATATCTTACTCATAAAAAGTTCTCCTTTCGTATTTTTCAATACCTATCAAACAGTATACCAAAGCAAAACCGTTTTGTCAAGCAATTTCACGCACAAAAAGAGAGCGCATTTTCATACGCCCTCTGTCTGTAATTTTATGAAATTAACCTTCCATAGCATCAATAGCCGCATTTACCTTAGCAAGCTCGTCGTCGGTGGTCTTTGAGTATGTAGAACGCACTTCCGACCATGTGTACTGTTTGCCGGTCTCGTCGGTCTTAATAACGTTCTCGTAAAGCTGTCTCATCGTGCAGCCTGAGCCGTCAGTTACCGAGTTGTCGTCGGAGAATGACGAAGAAATACCATAGCCATAGTCAAACAGCTGCTCGTATTCCGAAGAAGATGTTACCATAAGAACATCATACATCTCGTCAGTCCAGCCGGGATTGTCTATCATAAACTTAGCCTTTGTGTCTTCTTTATATTGCTCATCTGTAGCGGCAATGTGAGCGCATTCAAGCCATGTTTTAACTGCCTTGTCTTTGGTAGAACCCGATACCCACATATAAGCCATCATGTCGGAAGTTGTTATCTTAGCGCCTGTGTTGGGGTCAGCAGGAATAGGAACTATCGACCAGTGCTGATCGTCGTGCGGGCCGTAGTTTCCCGTCAGCGCCCAAGGCCCCATTGAGAAGAACATAACGTTGCCCATTGAAGCCAGAGCGGTGCTGGCATCGTTTACCCACTGCTCGTTGTATACAAGACCGTCTTTCTTCAGGTTGTATATGAATTCCTCGGCGCGCTCAATGTCCGAATTCATAATGTTGCTTTCAAAGTGTGTGCCGTCATATGTTACCATTGTCTGACCTGTCTGCTGAATTATCTGCGGCGCATACCAGCCTGTAATGCCATAGCGCGGTGTTTCGCCGTCACCGTTGGCAACGTATTCTTCCATTACATCGCGGAATGTGTTCCAGTTCCATTCGCCCTCCATCCAAAGTGTGTAGGGGTCAGTCAGACCTTCGCTGTCAACAACGTCCTGATCGTACATCATAAGCGTGCCCGTTGAGTAGCTTATAGGCGCAACGTAATGTTCGCCTTTAAGAACAAATTTATCTGCACCGTCCTTAACGTCGCTCCATATGTCCGTATCAAAGTCAACTATAGAATCTATAGGCTGATACATATTTATAAGTGTCTGGCAGGGGAATGCCATCCACTCATATTTGAAGATGTCGGGAGAGTCGTTCGCAGAAATTGCAGCCGCCAGCTTTTCAAATTTATTAGAGTCGGTAACTCTTACCCATTCAATAATGCCGCCCTTGTCGTTGAAAAGCTTGGTTTCAACTCTCGTTTCGTTGCCGTCCGCCTGGTTGAGGTCGTAAGTACCCATCCATTTGATAGTCCTGTCAGTCTCCGAGAGCGTTCCGTCATCAAGCGAATCTACCTTGCTGGTATCCTGAACTGATACCTGGTCAACATGGCTTGAAGATGACGAAGAGCTTGAAGAATTTCCGCAGGCAGCCATTGAGATAGGCAGTGTTATGGCAGCCGTGACCGCCAGAGCCTTTTTAAGCAGTGTCATAAATATCATTCCTTTCATAAAATAAAAAAATTTGAATTACATTTTACCAACCTATATAATTTAGCTTTGTTATAGTTATTGTAAAATATTTAATGCGGTTTGTCAATAGTTTTTGATAATTTGCTTTATAGATATATGCACATCTGACAAATAGTTTTTAAATTTATGTTCAATATAACGAAAAACACCTGCCGCACCGCTCAAACATGCTGTTGCCGAATTAAACTTGTATATAAAAATATTAGCCTGCGTTTTGAACTTGTAAACCGCTGTGAAATGTGTTATACTATAAACAGGGGGGTAACGCTTATGCAAAACCGCAGAGAAAAGAGATATTTATACGAAACGCATTGCCACACATCACCCGTCAGCGCGTGTGCAAGGTGGTCGCCCGAAGAGCTTGTAGACTGCTATATTCAGAAAGGCTATGACGGCGCAATTATAACCGACCACTTTTTCAACGGCAACTGCGGCATTGACCGCTCTCTGCCTTGGCAAGACAAGGTAGAGCAGTTCTGCAAAGGTTATGAAAGGGCAAAAGCACACGGCGACAGACTTGGTTTTGCGGTATTTTTCGGCTTTGAATACAACCGCCGCGGCGCTGAGTTTCTGATATACGGCGTTGACAAACAGTGGCTTTTGCAGCACGAAGATATTATGGAAATGAGCATACCGCAGCTGTATGCGCTTGTTTGCGAGAGCGGCGGCGTTATGATACAGGCGCACCCGTTTCGCAGGGCATCTTATCTTGAAAATATCTGCCTCTACCCCGAATACTGCGACGGCATAGAAGCTGTGAACACTGCAAATATGCGCGAGTATAACGAAAACGCCATATGGTATGCAAAGCGGTTTTCTCTTTATATGACCTGCGGCAGCGACTCGCACTTCAGCGGCAGAGAAAATTTGGGCGGCGTGTATCTTCCACAGCGGCTTGACAGCATAGAAGAATATGTGCATATAATAAAGAGCAAAGAGCATATAGATATGTATATCGAAAGCGGCGAGGGGTACGCTCTGTAGAAAATTTAAAAAAAATTTTCAAAACCCCTTGACAAGTGAAAAAAAGGGTGGTATAATAACGCTTGTAGTAAAGACTGTGATAAAGACGGCTTTGCAGGATATATTACAGAGAGTCCGCATTTGGTGCAAGCGGATATATAGTCTGCATATACGCCTATCTCTTTTGAGTCGGGTACCGAAAGCCTTTTGGCAAGTAGACTGCCCCGTAAAGACCGCGTTAAGGTCAAGGGCTTGTTGGAGCCTGAAAGCGGCGCGTATATGCGCAAGTTGAGTGGTACCGCGGGAATTTCTCGTCTCAATGCAGCATTGTCTGCTTTGGGGCGTTTTTTATTTTCGCCACATTTCGCAGTCTTGTAAACACATTATATACAAAAGGAGAAAACGCTATGGAAAACACCATGGAAAAAAGGATCAAAGAGATCGCTCAGCGTGTAAGAGAGCTGAGAGAGGTAGCGGCTCTTTCAAAAGAAGAGCTTGCAGAAAGGATAGGTATATCGGTAGGTGAGTATGAACAGCTTGAAAGCGGCAAGACCGACTTTACTTTCACGTTCATTTATAAGCTTGCCAAAATATGCGGCGTTGACATCGTTGATATACTTAAAGGTTATTCGCCCAGCCTTACCTCATATCAGGTAAACAGAAAGGGCGAGGGTCTGCCTATAGCAAGACGTGCAGGCTTTGAGTATCTCAATATCGCATCGGGCTTCAAAAACCGCGTGTGCGAGCCGTTCAGAGTATTTATGCCCTATTCCGAGGAAGAACAGGAAAAAGAGATACATACCAACACCCATAAGGGTCAGGAAATGGATATCGTTATCAGCGGTACTATGAGAGTAAGAGTGGAAGACCACTATGAAGACCTCGAAGCAGGCGACTCCATATACTATGATTCCTCACAGCCGCACGGCATGATAGCCACTTCTAAAGAAGGCTGCGCTATGTATTCTATCATACTTGAAAATACTCTTGAAGATATGGAGTATATGCAGGTAGAGCAGGTTAAGCCCGAAAGACACGACTATGCAGGCATTGTTGCAGATAATTTTGTAGATACCACCGAGGACGAGAACGGCGTATTGCAGACCATCAAGTTCAAGAACGAAGATAAGTTCAACTTCGGCTTCGATGTTGTTGACGAGGTAGCAAGAAAGTACCCCGACAAGCTTGCAATGGTGCACGTCTCCAACGATAAGGAAGAAAGACGTTTCACGTTCTCCGACATCGCAAAATATTCCGCAAAGACTGCAAACTTTTTTGAGAGCCTCGGCATAACTAAAGGCGATAGGGTAATGCTCGTTCTGAAAAGGCATTATCAGTTCTGGTTCTCAATAGTAGCGCTTCACAAGATAGGCGCAATAGTTATCCCTGCAACCAACCAGCTTGTTGACCACGACTTTGAGTATCGTTTCAACGCGGCAGGCGTTAAGGCTATAATCTGTACCGCAGACGGCGATACCGCTCATCAGGCAGACTTAGCCGCTGACAAGTGCCCCGAGCTTCAGATAAAGGTAATAGCCCACGGCAAGAGAGACGGCTGGGTAAACTTTGACGAGGAGATAGAAAAGTTCAGCGACGTTTACGAGCGCAGACCCGATACCCCCTGCGGAAAAGATCACAGCCTGATGTTCTTCACCTCAGGCACTACCGGCTACCCCAAGATAGCAGTTCACGACTTCAGATATCCGCTCGGTCACTATATCACAGCGCGTTTCTGGCACTATGTTGACCCAGAAGGTCTGCACTTCACAATATCCGATACCGGCTGGGGCAAGGCTCTCTGGGGCAAGCTCTACGGTCAGTGGCTGTGCGAGGGCGCAGTGTTCGTATACGACTTTGAGAGATTCCACTCGGAAGATATACTCCCGATGTTCAAAAAGTACAACATCACCACATTCTGCGCTCCGCCGACTATGTACCGCTTCTTTATAAAAGAAGATCTTTCCAAGTACGATCTGTCTACAATAAAGTATGCAAACACAGCAGGCGAGGCTCTCAACCCCGAGGTATTCTATCAGTTCAAGAAGGCAACGGGTCTTACCATAATGGAGGGCTTCGGTCAGACCGAGACCACCCTTACAATAGGCAACCTCTACGGCACTACACCGAAAGTTGGTTCTATGGGTCGCCCGAGCCCTATGTATGATATAGATATAGTAAACTCCGACGGCGAACCCGTAAAGAACGGCGAGACCGGCGAGATAGTAGTCCGCACCGATAAGGGCGTTCCCTGCGGTCTGTTCTGCGGATATTACAGAGATCAGGAAAAGACTGATGCCGTATGGCACGATGGTATGTATCACACAGGCGATACCGCATGGCGCGATGAAGACGGCTACTTCTGGTATGTCGGCAGAGTCGATGACCTTATCAAGTCTTCCGGCTACCGCATAGGCCCGTTCGAGATAGAGAGCGTTGTAATGGAGCTTCCGTATGTCCTCGAATGTGCCGTAACGGGCGTTCCCGACCCGATAAGAGGTCAGGCGGTAAAGGCAACCATAGTGCTCACAAAAGGCACCGTAGGCACCGAGGAGCTGAAAAAGGAGATACAGAACTATGTAAAACAGCATACTGCTCCTTATAAGTACCCCAGAGTTGTAGAATTCCGCGACGAACTGCCCAAGACCATCAGCGGCAAGATACAGAGAAATAAGATAGACTAAGCTTCGGCATAATAAAAACTCCCCACAAAAGGGGAGTTTTTTGTTTGGGGTTATATCTGACTTTCTTTTCTGCGCTTGCAGTTTGCGCAGAATTCGGTAGAGTTGGGATTTCTCTTGCCGCATTTGCATACCCATGAGTCGTTGGGGTTAGTCTTTGGCGGCTTTGGAGCATATGACGAGGGGACTTTAGATTTTCCGCAATTTTTGCAGTATCTGGAGGCTGCCGCATTTCGTGTACCGCACCTGCATACCCATGAATTGTCGGTATTTCCTGTTGTCGGCTGCGTTTCGGTTATTGTCTCATGTACTTGCGGCGAAATAACGGAGTTTGGTTGTTGGTCGTTTGGGTGTTCGTTTTTTAATACAGCGTATGTGTTATAAGTATTGATTGATATTTCACTGATCATCATTATCATTGCAATTGAAGTAATGCTAATTAGTATTCCGATTATCATTACAGCAATTCCTATGACCGTAAAAAGTTCATCGCCGATTGAAATCAGTAATCCGCCGCATATAAGACTGGCAATTATAGAAATTGCCATACCGACCTTAGCAATTCCCCTTACCCATTGTGTCCAAAACAATTGAGCGCCTACGATTCGATTATGCGGACGATTTTCGCCCATTTTTGTGACCGCTTTGCATATCATCCATATGATAACAGCCGCCGTTGCTATCGCAGTAACCATATTAAATAAGTTTCCCAAAATCAATATTATCACACCTTTTCGTATATTTTAGAACTTAAAAGTACTATAATATACATTATACAATAGAAATATGGTAAAGTCAATAGTACCGAATGGTACTATCAGATATTTTGTCAAGCGTGTACATTTTCAGAGGTGTGTTTTGTGTATTTTCCACGATTAAGGGATCTGCGAGAGGACAGAGATATGAACCAGACAGAAGTTGCAAAGCTGTTGTTCACCAGTCAGACTGTGTACTCACGATATGAAAGAGGCGTGCTGACTATCCCCGTTGAACACCTGCTGATACTTGCCGATTTTTATGGCGTTACCACAGATTATATTCTGGGCAGAACAAACAACAAGAACGAAAAAAATTAAGCTTTCCCGGTGCCTCACGCACCCCACGGGAAAGCTTTTTTGATACCTTGCCAAAAACCCTTGACAAATATTTTTTCATGGTGTATAATATATATAGAAAAAGGAGTGCCGGCTTAGTACGATAGCGGCTAGCTCCCTAATAAAGTTTCAGTTAGAATAACCGCCACTTTCTCAGGGTCGGCGGCTATTTTTTGTTATTTTTATTGATAATATCATCGATAAGTATCAATATAACAATTATCAATATCAATGTGATATTATCCATTGACATCGCCCCCTTTCTTCCTTAAACCAAGGGAGAAGTAGGGAGCATAGCCGCTGCCGAAATGTCGTACCTTACCGGCACAAACATATTATAACATATCCTGTCGTTAAATGTCAAGGCGGCCGGTTTTCCAAAAACCCTTGACAAATATTTTTTCGTGGTGTATAATATAAATAGAAAAGGAGTGCCGGCTCAGACTAAGCGGCTGCTTCCTTGTTAATCGATTAAAATAATCGCATTACTTTGGGAGAGCTATGCGGTTATTTTTTTATGTGTTTAATGATCTCGTCAATAACGACTAGTATCAATAATGTAAGGGCTAATATAGCAATTTGCATTTACACCACCCCTTTCTCCTATGAATTGACTTGCAAGCAAGCCGTATAGGATAGAGGGAAACAACCGCTCCGTTAAGTCCAGTTCCGGCACAAGTATATTATAGCATATCCTGTCGCTAAATGTCAAGGCGGCTGGTTTTCCAAAAACCCTTGACAAATATTTTTTTGTGGTGTATAATATAAATAGAAAAAGGAGTGTCGGCTCAGTACGATAGCGGCTATCTCCCAAAAGTTATCATTAAAAATAACCGTTTACTTGAGAGGTCAGCGGTTATTTTTTCTTGATATTTTTTATAATTTCGTTTATACAAACGAGGATTATTATGAATAGAATCAATACAAGAATATCAATAATACTCACAAATATCACCTCCCACTCCTATGTATTCAGACCATGATCTGTATCAGGATTGGTGGGAGCATAACCGCTTTCCGTTTCGTACCTTACCGACACAAACATATTATAGCATATCCTGTCGGCATATGTCAAGATGAGCAGTTTGAGGCTGACATCAAGCAATTTGAAAGTTGTTTGATGTCGGCTCTTATTAATATTGTATAATTTTCAGCAATTTACTGTTGAAAAAAGCAAAAATATGTGTTACAATTATTATGTATAAGTATGTACTTTGGAGTGAGCTATTTGAAGAAGATGTATATAACTGCGATACTGGCGGCAGTGATGCTGCTCTCGTCTTGCGCAAATGGTGAAAGCTCATTGCAGTCGGTGACATCAGAAAGCACTGCGACAACTACGCAAACAACCACAACGGCGGCTGCTGTAACGTCAACCACAACGCCCGAAATTACCACAATAACTACAGAGCTGACGACAGCACAAACCACCACAGCACAGACTACAATTACCACCACACAGGCGGCCGTTACCACCACGGCAGTGCAGACTACGACCACTGCCACAACCACCACTCCGCAAACCACAGCGGCGCAGACCACCGCAGAGAGAAAACCTGTGCAGGGTGAGGGGCGGCTTGCAGGTATAAAGATAGGCATTGACCCCGGTCACCAGCGAAAAGGAGATCCATCGCAGGAGGAAACAGCCCCCGGCAGCGGTGTTACCAAAGCAAAAGTTACCACCGGTACTGCCGGAGTGAGCAGCGGCATACCCGAGTATGTTACAAACCTTGAAATATCGCTTATGCTTCGCGATAAACTTGTGGCAGAGGGCGCAACGGTATATATGACAAGAGAAACTCATGATGTCAATATATCAAATCAGCAGCGAACAGCCATGATGAACGGCTGCGGCGTTGACCTTATGCTAAGGGTGCATTGTGACGGTGCAGGCGACAGCAGCGTTAGAGGCATAGGTCTGTTTGTAAGCAAGTCAAACAGCATAGCGCAGCAAAGTTTAAGTTACGCGCAGATAATGCTGCCTATCATAGTTAAATATACGGGCGCGGCTAACAGGGGCATTACGCAGAATGACAATTATACAGGTCAGAACTGGGCGCAGGTGCCGTGCATGATGATAGAATGCGGTTTTCTTAGCAATGCCGAGGACGACAGGCTGCTAAACAGCGCCGAATATCAGGATAAGCTTACAGACGGAATATTAGAGGGCATTGCAGCCTGTTTTGCAAACTAAAATTGAAAGGGGTATTTTTATGGGAAAAATAACTGTACTTTCGGAGACTACCAGATATCCGATAACTTTGATAGGCGAAAGGGCAGGCATCTGCTGGGGAGCGGATATATCGGATACGCAGAAAAATTATAAAAGAGGCATAGACTGCATAGTTTCCGGGCACGGCAGAACTCTTGAATATGTGAATGTAGAAATGGTGCTGGAGGGCTATTCCGCAAGAGTGATACGCGAATGGTATACACATTTAGGCGGCGCACCAACAAGGCTTCAGGCAAGCACAAGATATATAAATTACGCAGACTTTGAGTATGTTACGCCCAAGAAGATACTAGATAACGACGAGGCAAAGAAAATTTACGACGGCACCATGAAATGCATAGCGCAGGCAGGCAAGCGCCTTGAAGAAATGGGTATCCCGCGCGAGGACAGCGCAATGCTTCTGCCGTTGGGAATGACTACAAAAATAGTTGACAAGCGCAACCTGCGCAATTTAATAGATATGTCGCGGCAGAGAATGTGCGCAAGAGCCTACTGGGAGTACCGCGAGCTTTTCAGCGATATTTGCACCGCTTTGAAGAAGATCTCTCCTGAGTGGGAGTACCTTATAGACACGCAGATGATGCCAAAGTGCGAACTGCTGGGCTACTGCCCCGAAAAGCGCGGCTGCGGCAGAAAACCTGCAAAAAGCTGACAGGGGCGGCATATTATCTTTATGGGGGCGATGTAAATGGCAACAGAGAGCATGATAGTGTATAAATGCCCGTGCTGCGGCGCAGATATACAGTTTGAAGCAGGCACAGACCATCTTACCTGTATGTACTGCGACAATACATATGAAATAGATACTCTTGTAAACTATGAGAAGGGTCTTTCTCAGCAAAAGCCTGAGAATTTCTCGTGGAAAGACTACGACAATAACAGCGGCAACGGCGACTGGCAGGAAGGGGAGCTTTCGCAGCTGCACTCTTTCAAATGCGCACACTGCGGCGGCGAGATAATAGGGGATACCAGCACAATGGCATCAACCTGCCCTTACTGCGATAACCCCGTTGTTATAAACGAGACCGTTGACGGCGTTATGCGCCCCGACTTTATAATACCTTTCAAAAAGGGCAGAAAAGCCGTTGACACCGCATATAAAAAGTTTATATCAAAGAAAGTATTGCTGCCCAAAAGCTTTAAGACAGAGCACCACATTCAGTCGATAAAAGGCATATATGTGCCGTTCTGGCTGTTTGATGCCGACAGCTCGGGCGACGGTCATTTCAGGGCGACAAAAGTAAAACACTGGTCTGATTCGGAATACTATTATACTAAAACAGAGCATTACAGCGTGGTCAGAACGGCTGATATGTCGTTTGAAAAAGTGCCCGTTGACGGCTCTGTAAAAATGGACGACACACTTATGGAATCCCTTGAACCATTCAATTACGATATGGCGGTAGATTTCAACACTGCCTACCTTGCAGGCTATTTTGCAGACAGATACGACGTTGACGTTACCCACAGCATAGGCAGAGCCAACGATAGAATTCGCAACAGCACCGAGGAAATGCTGCGTTCAACAATAAAGGGCTACAGCACTGTTGTAACAGAATCCGTCAACGTTCAGATACAAGAGGGTGATATTCATTACGCTCTTATGCCCGTGTGGATAGCCAACACCGAGTACCGCGGCAAGAACTATATGTTTGCCATGAACGGTCAGTCGGGCAAGGTGGTGGGCACTCTGCCTATAGATAAAGTAAAACTTGCGCTGATAACCGCAGGCACGTTTTTGGGAACGTTCCTTGTATTTTTGTTTGGGCTGGGTCTGTTGTTAGGGGGCGCTGTGTGATGAGAATGGGTATTTTCAAAAGAGCGCTGTCTTTAATAGCCGCCGCGGCGGTGGCAACCTGCTTTTCTACTCAGAGCTTTGCAGCCGAAAACCTTACAAACAATACCGTTCCCACATATGGCGACGGAGAGTATAACGCAGACCTGCCGAGGGTTATCGACGATTATGAACTTCTCTCCGAAAGTGAGGAGCAAAGGCTGGAAGAAAAGGCGCGTGAAATTATAGAAGACTATGGTTTTGACTGCGTTGTAATGACTATGCGTGACTATGCCTACTACACCTATGGCAGTTATAACTATAATTATAATGACATTCTTGTTTTCGCGCATGATTATTATGACTATAAAGGCTATGGCGTTGGCAAAGACCACGACGGCATAATTTTCGTTATTTCCATGTACGACCGCTCATATGCGTTCTCTACCTGCGGCTACGGCATGGAGGCTATTTCAGACAGCTACGGCGTGACTTGGTTTGAAAACGACCTTGTTTCACTTCTCAGCGACGGCAAATATTACAAATGTTTTGACAGATATTTCAATGACGTATACGAATTTGTAAAAGAAGCGAATGAGGATAAGCCATACAGCGCCATTCATACCAAGCGCCCGACAGGCTGGCTTACAAGATACGCGCTTGCATCGTTTGTAATAGCTGTAATAGTTACCGCTATTGTGGTATTTGTTCTTACACGGCAGATGAAGACCATTATGCCAAAGCCTGCCGCAAAACAGTATCTTAAAAATTATAAAGAGAAATTCTCGCAGGATACATACCTCTATTCCAACGTTTCAAAAACCGCAAAAAGCTCCGACAGTTCCGGCGGACACGGCGGCGGAGGCGGAGGTCACAGCGGAACGAGCCACGGAGGCCACAGCGGACATTTTTAATAAAGTTTATTTATAACTAAGAAAGGGGGCGCGGTGATGACGGACGATACCGACAAGTATCTGAATGCAGATGTTGACGAAAATAAAAAAAATAAAGAAAAAAGCGACGACTATATTGACGTTGCAAAAAATGCCGAGTATCAGAATCAGTCAAGGCATTATTATAATGAGTTCCTCAACTGGCGAAGCTCCGGCAATAACCGCTATGCCTACTCTTTTGTAAGGCGCAAAAGCGAGCATTCGTATGTTGACGGTCAGGGCTTTATAAGCAAGACCCCCGAAGAGACCGAGCAAAGGGTGCTTAAGCACTGCTGCAAACTTGTCGCAATGACTATGTTTTCAATGCTGCTGTTCACAATTGCAGAGTATATATATGTCGGCAGATATACAAAAGGCGAAACGCTGTCGGTAACGCAGGTCATGTACGGTCAGCCGCTTGATAAATACGACGTGCCGCTTTATATGTGCGCCGTTATATGCGCAATAAGGGTGCTGAAATTTTTGATACCTATACTCATTTTCGTGCTTGATGCCCGTATACCGCGTGCCGTAATGTTTCCGCGCGCCGATAAAAAAATGCCCGATATGGCAGCCTGCGCTCTGGTCATGTCGCTTATGGCAACAGTATTTTGCCGTCACGCAGGCAATTTTTCGGCGGTGGTGTACAGAGCTTTGGGTACAAACGCCTTGCGAATGGATTTTTTATATTCGCATGATATAACGTCTATAGCGCTGTTCGGCTTTTGCAGCTGCATCGTTGTCTCCGCGCTGACAGAGATACTTCTTCGCGGTCTTATTTTGCAGACTTTCAGGCAGTTCGGCGATATGTTCGCATTCATAGTGTGCTGTGCGGCAGGAACTTTTTGTACATTTGATGTGTCATCAATAGGCTATAAATTCTGCATGAATATAATGATAACCCTGTTTACGCTGAGAACAGGTTCTATAATCGTCGCAATAGTTATGAGAATGAGCGCACAACTGCTGATATTCGCCCTTGACCTTATAGAAATATATACGCGCGGCGACCTTGCAGTGCTTGCCGAGGGTATAGTGTGTTTTATAATAATCGCGCTTTCGCTTGTCATATATTCAAGACTGACTTCATCGCAGAATTTCAGCTTTAATATAAACAGTTCGCGTACGCACTTAACGCTGCCTAAAAAACTGCTGATATTTTTCTCGGACAATATGATAATGCTGTGGCTGATAATAATGATAGCAGGCGGCGCATTTATGTTAGTTTCACTGTAGATGTTTCTATAGATTTGTGCAACTTGTATGTAAATTGCTTGTATTTACTTTGAAAAATTTTGCATATGGTACTTGACAACGGGGAAAATATGGTGTATAATATTTTGGAAAACAAAAAGCAGAGCTGTTCCGCCCTCGCCTTAAGCGGCATTTGCCAGTGAAAAGGCTGATATATGAATGCAAGCTAGAAATAGCTTTTTTCGTGAGCGTGAACAGGTCGTGTTTCGCTCATTTTTATTTTGGAGGTAATGCACTATTAGCAACAAGGATCTGCTTATCAACGAAGAAGTCCGTGATAAGGAAGTAAGGGTAATAGGCCCCGACGGCGCACAGCTGGGCATAATGTCCGCAAAGGAGGCTATGGATATAGCTATCGAAAAGGATCTCGATCTTGTCAAGATAGCCCCGAATGCACAGCCGCCCGTGTGCAAGATCATGGATTACGGCAAATACTGCTTTGAGCAGGACAAGCGCGAAAAGGAAGCAAGAAAAAATCAGAAGGTCATAGACACCAAGGAAATACGAATGTCCTCGACCATAGATACCCATGACTTTCAGACGAAGGTAAATCAGGGCATCAAGTTCCTTTCGGGCGGAGATAAGCTGAAAGTTTCCGTAAGGTTTCGTAAGCGCTCGGTGGCTCACCCACAGCTGGGTGAAGATCTGATGAACAGATATAAGGAAGCCGTGGCGCAGGCAGGCGTTGTTGATAAGCCTATCAAAATGGAAGGGCGCAGTCTGGTGATGTTCGTATCACCCAAATCTTCTAAGTAAACAATTAAGGAGGATAAATTTATGTCAAAGGTAAAGATCAAGACCCACTCAGGCGCAAAAAAGCGTTTCAGGGTGACAGGAACAGGCAAGGTAAAGTTCCAGCACACAAACAAAAGGCACAGACTCATTTCAAAGGGTCACAAGCGTATCAGAACACTGCGTAACGATGCTTATGCAAGCGAGGCAGATCTCAAGAACGTAAAACGTCTTATCCCTTACAAATAAACCGCGGGTTTAGTCAGGGAAACAAAGTAAAGATAATATCAGGAGGTAATTGACTATGGCTCGTGTTAAGGGAGCAATGATGACTCGTAAGAGAAGAAATAAAACATTAAAGCTTGCCAAGGGCTACTTTGGCGCAAAGAGCAAGCACTTCAAAATGGCAAAACAGCAGGTGATGAAATCCGGTCAGTATGCCTATATCGGCAGAAAGCAGAGAAAGAGAGATTTCAGAAAACTGTGGATAGCAAGAATATCCGCCGCCTGCAAACTTAACGGCATGAACTATTCAACGTTTATGAACGGTCTGAAAAAAGCCGGCATAGACCTTAACAGAAAGATGCTTTCAGAAATAGCTATAAACGATCCCGGCGGATTTGCCGCAGTAGTTGAAAAGGCTAAGGCTGCCCTTTGATGCAATATCAACACGCACATCTTTAACGGCTTGTGCGTGTTTTGTTGTATATATGGGCATTGTAAAACACGCGTAAAGCGGCGCGCAAGGGGCGTTTTGGTATGTATATTTCAGCTAAAGACAACGTAAATATAAAAAAGCTGGCATCTCTACTTAGCAGCAGTAAAGCGCGCAGAGAGTGCGGCGAATTTGCCGTTGAGGGCGCAAGGAACTGCATAGACGTGCTATGCGAGGGCGCAAGAGGCGGCGCAGAAGTTACAGCGCTTTTTTATACAAAACAAGCAGCCGAAAAGTATTTTGACAGCGCCCCCGAAACACTCGCTGAAAAGTGCGGCTGTAAATGCTTTGAAATATCACCTGAGCTTTCGCAAAGGATTTCGGAGGGAAGGTCAAGCCAAGGCGTTTTCGCAGTGGTAAAAATGCTCCATAAAAGTATAGAAAAGCTAGAAAGCGGCGGTAAACTTTTAGTGCTTGACGGTCTGCAAGACCCCGGCAATGTTGGTACAATTCTGCGCACTTGTGATGCCGTCGGCGTAAGCGGCGCCATTCTTACAGGCAACTGCTGCGATTTGTATAACCCGAAGGTAGTAAGAGCGGCTATGGGCAGCATTATGCGCGTGCCGGTGTATATCGAAAATGATTTTGAAAAGGCAGTAAAAATGCTCAATAATCTGGGGTATTTAACTGTTGCCTCGGTAATAAGCGGCGGCGTTAGTATTACAGAATTTGACTTTGGCAGACCGTGCGCGCTGTTTATCGGCAACGAGGGCAGCGGTATGCCAAAAGAGCATATAAGTTTGTGTGGCAGCGCGGTAACAATAAAAATGCACGGCAGAATAAATTCGCTCAATGCCGCAGCGGCAGCTTCTATAATGCTGTGGGAGATGTTCAGATGACAGACTATGACCTTATTTACTGGGTGTGGCTGACTATAGCTTTCGGCCCTGCCAACCCGCGCAAATGGGAACTTGGCAGAAGATTTGACGAGGTAAAAGAGTTTTATGATGCCATTCAAAGCGGCTACAGCAAAGGCTTTACCGAGGAGGAGCTTCACAGCGCAAGGGCAGCAACGCTTAAACAAGCTGAGGGCATTTTAAACTACTGCGAAAAGCGTAAAATATATGTCTATGGCTGCGACAGCCCCGATTACCCTATGATGCTCAAAGATATATATGATCCGCCCTCGGTGCTTTTCAGTATTGGTGATTTAAGTTTTGTGAATCACAGTGCAACGCTAGGCGTGGTTGGTGCACGAAATATGACTAAGTATACCGAGAAAGTCACCGAATGTATATGTGAAAATATCGTCAAAAACGGCATGGTCATAATAAGCGGCTTTGCAAAGGGCGTTGACACCGCAGCGCATACAGCGGCATTAAGAGGCGGCGGAAAGACCGTCGCAGTGCTGGGCAACGGCGTTGAGTATGATTATCCGCCCGATTCGCATGACCTTAAAATGCAGATAAGCCGCAGCGGCGCAGTTATATCAGAGTATTTTCCGCAGACGAAACCTACAGGTGTCAGCTTTAAAGCGCGCAACAGAATACTTTCGGGAATGTCAAGCGCGGTGCTGGTAACACAGGCATCAAAAGCCAGCGGTTCGCTCAATACAGCATCTCACGCAATTTCGCAGGGGAGAGACCTTTACTGCGTGCCGCCTGCCGACGTTTTTTCAGACGACTATGCAGGCACGGCAATGCTTATACGCGACGGCGCAATACCCGTTTTCTCGCATACCGATATTCTTTATGAATATTATTCCGAGTTTGCACATAAACTTAGATTTACAAAAGATACCGACGTTTATGTAGACAAGTCGCGCTCCAGCATATTTTTTGCTGCCGACAGACCTGTTTCAAAGAAAGCCGCCCCAAAGAAAAAAGCGGCAGATACATCAAATAAAGATGAAGCCGAAAAAGATACTGTCCAAAAAGCAGATATTGATGTGTCTTCACTGAGTATGCTTCAGCAGAAGATAGTCAAACAGCTTGAAAAGTCTGAGTGCGCGGCAGACGAGCTTGCGGACAAGCTGCAAACGGATATTTCGCAGATACTTACCGAGCTTACGTCGCTTGAAATGGAAGGCTTGGTCGTAAGCCTTGCAGGCAGGCGCTTCAGGCTGGCATAAATATCGGCAACGACAGGAGGAAATAACAGTTGTCAACACTGATAATAGTTGAATCACCTACAAAGGTGCATACAATAAAAAGATATTTAAGTTCCGACTACGAGGTAATGGCATCAATGGGTCATTTAAGAGACCTGCCGAAGTCAAAGTTCGGAGTAGATATAGAAAAGGACTTTCAGCCCCAGTATATCGACATAAAAGGCAAAGAGGAAATTATAAAGAAGATACGTGATAAGGCTAAAAAGAGCGATAAAGTCTACCTTGCAGGAGACCCTGACCGTGAGGGAGAGGCTATATCGTGGCACCTAGCGCAGATACTGAAACTTGACCTTCACGATAAAAACCGCGTTACCTTCAATGAGATAACCGAAAAGGGCATAAAGCAGGGCATTGCAAACCCGAGGTGCATAGATGAAAACCTAGTAAATGCCCAGCAGGCAAGGCGAATACTGGACAGAATAGTCGGCTATAAGCTGTCGCCGTTTTTGTGGAAAAAGGTAAGAAAAGGTCTCTCGGCAGGCAGAGTGCAGTCGGTAGCGGTGAGAATGATAGTAGACCGTGAAGAAGAGATACGCAGCTTTGTCTCGCAGGAATACTGGACTATTGAAGCAAAGCTTACTTCGCCGTCTTCACGAAAAGTATTCACCGCAAAGCTTGTAAGTTTTGAGGGTAAAAAACTGGACGACAAACTTTCTCTGCCCGACAAGGCAAGCGCTGATGAGATACTTAAAAAATTAGACGGCGCACAGTATGTGGTAGATAAAGTAAAGAAAAGCGTTCATAAGAAAACGCCTGCCGCACCGTTCATAACGTCAACGCTCCAGCAGGAAGCATCGAAAAGATTCGGCTTCCAGTCAAAAAGAACGATGAAGATAGCTCAGGAACTTTACGAAGGCGTTGAAATAAAAGGCGTGGGAGCTATAGGTCTTATCACCTATATGCGTACCGACAGCCTGAGAGTTTCAGACGAAGCAAGAGATGCGGCGTATAAGTATATAAAAGATGTGTATGGCGACAATTATCTGCCCGAAACACCGCGCAAATATAAAACAAAAGCAGGCGCGCAGGACGCCCACGAAGCTATAAGACCTACACGTCCCGACATTACGCCTGATATGGTAAAGGCAAGCGGCGTAACGCCCGACCAGTATAAACTTTATAAGCTTATATGGGAAAGGTTTATTGCAAGCCAGATGGCAAACTGCCTGCTTGATACCGTTTCGGTAGATATTCTTGCGGACGGCAGTTTGTTCAAAGCAAGCGGTTATTCGGTTAAGTTTGACGGCTATACCGTTTTGTATGAAGAAACAAAAGACGACGATGAAGATAAGAAAAAAGAGCTTCCGCCGCTTGCAAAAGGCGATGTGCTCAAACTGCGCTCGCTTGACGGCGAACAGCATTTTACTCAGCCCCCTGCTAGATATACAGAAGCAACGCTTGTTAAGGCTTTTGAAGAAAACGGCATAGGCAGACCTTCAACATACGCACCGACAATAACCACCATTTTGCAGAGAAGCTATGTTGAGCGTGAAGGCAAGCAGATTAAGCCCACCGCACTGGGCGAGGTTATCACCGCCCTTATGAAAGAGCATTTTGACAATATTGTAGATGTGAAATTCACCGCAGGAATGGAAAATAAGCTTGACAGCGTTGAAGTCGGCACGGTTGACTGGGTTGATATGCTGAGAAAGTTTTACGGCGATTTCAGTAAAGAGCTTGATACGGCAGAAGAAGCCATGAACGGCAAGCGCGTAAAAGTTCCCGATGAGCAGACCGATGAAGTGTGCGAGATATGCGGCAAGCCTATGGTGATAAAACTGGGCAGATACGGCAAGTTTTTGGCGTGCTCGGGCTTTCCCGAATGTACAAATACTCGCAAAATAGTCATCGAAGCTGACGGCAAATGCCCCTACTGCGGAAATAAAATTCTTCTTAAAAAGACCAAAAAGGGAAAGAAGTATTACGGCTGTATCAAAAACCCCGAGTGCAGCTTTATGACGTGGGATCTTCCCACAAAGCAGACCTGCCCAAAATGCGGCAGTACGCTGTTCAAAAAGGGCGGCAAAAGCGGCAAACTTGTCTGCTATAAAGAGGGCTGCGGCTATGAAAAACAGCTTGGAGACGGTGATGAAGGTTAACGTCGTCGGTGCAGGGCTTGCAGGGTGCGAGGCAGCTTGGCAGCTTGCAAATGCAGGCATAAATGTAACACTTTTTGAGATGAAGCCGATAAAATATTCGCCTGCGCATAAATATCAGGGCTTTGCAGAACTTGTCTGTTCAAATTCTCTCAAAGCTGAAAGATTAGGCTCTGCCGCAGGTATGCTTAAACAAGAAATGCGGCTGCTCGGCTCGCTTATTATGCAGTGCGCCGATAATTCAAGAGTCTCGGCAGGCGGCGCTCTCGCGGTGGACAGAACAAAGTTTTCTGACCTTGTCACCGAGCGTATAAAAGCACATGAGCGTATTCAGTGCGTTTCACAGGAAGTGTGTGATGTGCCTGCCGACGAGTATACAATAATCGCGACTGGGCCTCTTACCAGTGAGCCGCTTGCGGAAAGCATACAGAAAATGTGCGGCGATTATCTTTATTTTCACGATGCCGCCGCGCCAATAGTCTCGTTTGAAAGCATTGATATGAGCAAGGATTTCTTTGCCGCAAGATACGGCAGAGGCGATGCCGACTATATAAACTGCCCCATGGAAAAGGACGAATATACAGCGTTTTATAATGCAATTATTACTGCCGAGAGCGCGCAGCTCCACGACTTTGACAAAGAGCATTTTTCAAAAGACGGCTTCAAAGTTTACGAGGGCTGTATGCCTATTGAAGTGCTTGCAAAGCGCGGTGAAGATACCATGCGCTTCGGGCCTCTCAAACCCGTGGGTCTTACCGACCCCAGAACGGGCAAGCGCCCCTATGCGGTGGTGCAGCTGAGAGCCGAGAATGCTCAGGGCAGTATGTATAATATCGTCGGCTTTCAGACTAATCTGAAATTTCCCGAGCAGAAACGTGTTTTTTCTATGATACCCGGTCTTGAAAATGCCGAGTTTCTGCGCCTTGGCGTTATGCACCGCAATACTTTTATAAATTCGCCAAAACTTCTCGACGAGCATTTCTGTATGAAAAATAACGATAATATTTATTTTGCAGGACAGATAACGGGCGTTGAGGGGTACATAGAATCGGCGGCAAGCGGCATTTACGCAGGGCTTTCACTGGCGAGAAGACTGCTTGGCAAAAGTGAGATAAAACTGCCGCAGACCACAATGCTCGGCTGTCTTTGCAGATATGTAAGCGACGATAGCGTGACGGACTTTCAGCCTATGGGCTGTAATATGGGTATACTGCCGCCGCTTTCGCAGATGGTGAAAAACAAGCAGGAAAGGTACGCTCTTTTAGCGCAGCGTGGTCTGAAAGAGCTTGAAAATGTCATACAACAGGCTGAAAAGGAGTGTTGACAATGAACATAGTTTTAGATGCATTCGGTGGGGATAACGCACCTCTCGAAATAATCAAAGGCGCGCTTAAAGCGCATGAGTATCTCAAAGTTGATATTACGCTTACGGGTGATGAAGAAAAGATAAAGGCTTGCGCGCAGGAAAACGGTCTTGACATAAGCTGTATTTCAATACGCCATGCGCCCGATGTTGTTGAGATATGCGACGACCCCAGAGCGGTCTGCCGCGCTAAAAGCAATTCTTCAATGGCGGTAGGGCTTAAAATGGTCGCGGACGGCGAGGGCGATGCGTTTGTGTCGGCAGGCTCAACGGCGGCGCTGGTGGTAGGCGCGCAGTATTATGTAAAGAGCGTTACAAGGGGCGTGCCGCTCGCGCTGGCAACACTTCTGCCGACTGCCACTCAGCCGTTTATGCTGCTTGACTGCGGCGCAAAAGTCAGCTGCAACCCAGATACTATGGTGCAGTTTGCCACAATGGGCAGCATCTATATGGAAAAGGTCATGAAGGTGAACAAGCCTACGGTAGGTCTTGCAAATATAGGCACGGAGGAATCAAAGGGCAGAGATCTCGAGCGCGAGAGCTATAAGCTTCTGCAAGATTCTCAGCTTAATTTTATAGGTAATATAGAATCGCGCGATCTGCCAAAAGGCGAGTGCAGTGTTGTGGTCGCTGACGGCTACACGGGCAATATGCTGCTGAAACTTTATGAGGGTATGGGCAAGTTCTTCGGCGACGAGCTGAAAAAGCTGCTCACCAGTAGTATACTTTCAAAGATAGGCGCGGCGTTTATGCTGAAAAATGTCAAGGCGTTCAGAAAGCGCATGGACTATAAAGAATACGGCGGCGCACCGCTTTTGGGCACAAAACGACCCGTTATAAAAGCACACGGCAGCTCTGACGAAAAAGCTATATTCAATGCCGTTCGTCAGGCAAAGAAATTCACGCAGGGCAACGTTATAAACGCCATGCAAAAAGAGCTTGAAGCACTAAAGCAGAAGGAAAAAGCAAATATAGAGCAGTAAATTATCGGAGCTGATATTATGAACGAACAAAGCAATTTAGAGCAGTTTCAGGAGAAGATAGGCTATCATTTCAAGAACGAGGCGCTTTTGTATGAGGCGCTGTCGCACAGTTCTTTTGCGAATGAGAAAAGCGGCAGAAAAAGCAATGAAAGGCTCGAATTTTTGGGCGATTCGGTGCTTTCAATAGTCGTATCCAGCTATATTTTTCACCACGAGCAGAAAATGCCCGAGGGCGAGCTTTCAAAGCTGAGAGCATCGCTTGTGTGCGAAAAAGCGCTTTTTGAATTTGCAAAAGAAATAGACCTCGGTCAGCATATAATGCTGGGCAAAGGCGAGGAAAACTCAGGCGGAAGAAATCGCCCTTCAATAGTTTCAGATGCCTTTGAGGCGGTCATTGCGGCAATTTATCTTGACGGCGGAATGGAACCTGCGGCAAAGCATATTCTGCGCTTTATGCCGAAAGATCTTCACCACCGCGAGAATGTTTCTTTTTGTGACTATAAGACAAGGCTACAGGAGATAGTTCAGAAAAACCCCGAAGAAAGGGTAGAATATGTACTTGCCGCCGAGAGCGGCCCTGCGCATGACAAGAAGTTCACCGTGAACGTTATGCTAAATTCAAACGTTATAGGCACGGGCACGGGGCCTTCTAAAAAAAGCGCGGAACAGCAGGCGGCGAAAGAGGCTCTTACACTCATGGGCTATAAGTATGACCAAACATAACAATATATCGATCTTTGTGCCGCATATCGGCTGCCCCCATAAGTGCGCGTTTTGCGACCAGCACACCATAAGCGGCGCACAGAAAGCCCCCACCGCAGACGAAGTAAAAACCGTTTGCGAGGGCGCACTGAAACAGATAAAGCACCCCGAAAATACCGAAATAGCGTTTTTTGGCGGCAGTTTTACAGCGATACCCAGAGGGTATATGATACAGCTTTTGCAGGCGGCGAGTGAGTTTGTAGGCAGGGGTAAATTTTGTGGCATACGCGTATCTACACGACCCGATTATATAGACGATGAAATTTTGCAGATACTTAAAAATTTCGGCGTTACGGCGATTGAGCTGGGCGCGCAGTCGATGAACGACGAAGTGCTTTTTGCAAACGAGCGCGGTCATACAGCCGAAGATGTGGTGAAAGCTTCATATCTTATAAAGCAAAGCGGTTTTGAGCTCGGCTTGCAGATGATGACCGGTCTGTATAAAAGCACCTTGCAAAGCGATATGGAAACTGCACAAAAAATTGTACAGCTTGCACCCGACACAGTGAGGATATACCCGACCGTAGTTTTGAAAGGAACGTACTTAGCGCAGCTTTTTTTGCAGGGCGACTATGTTCTTTCGCCTTTTGAAGATATGGTAAAACTGTGCGCCGATCTTCTGACGTTCTTTGAAGAAAACGGCATACGCGTTATAAAGTGCGGTCTGCATTCTTCCGAGTTTGTAGAGCGCGATATGGTCGCTGGGTATTATCATCAGGCGTTCAGAGAGCTTTGTGAAAGTGAGATCTATAAGCAAAAGATAGAAAAGCTGCTTTTGGAAAATAATATTCAAAGCGGCGAAGTGGTGCTGTCGGTTCGGCAGGAAAATTTAAGCAAGGCGGCAGGTCATAAAAAAAGCAATACAGAATATTTTGCGAAAAAAGGCATATATATAAAACTTGTCTGTGATAACGAGCAGACAGAGGAAGTTAAACTTTTAGAACGGCGGTGAGCAGATGCAGCTTATTTCTTTGGAATTACAAGGCTTCAAATCCTTTCCCGACAAGGTAAAACTGGAATTCGGCAAGGGCATAACAGGCGTTGTAGGTCCTAACGGCAGCGGCAAGAGCAATATAGGCGATGCCATGCGCTGGGTAATGGGCGAGCAGTCTACAAAAACGCTTCGCGGCGGCAAAATGGAGGACGTTATCTTCACCGGTACGGAAAAGCGCAAGGCGGTTGGTTTTGCAGCCGCAACGCTGAATATCGACAATACCGACCGCAGCCTGGGCGTTGAAAACGACGTTGTTTCGGTTACAAGAAAGCTTTACCGCAGCGGCGAGAGCGAGTATATAATAAACGGCGAACAGGTAAGGCTGAAAGATATAGTCGAGCTGTTTATGGATACCGGTCTTGGCAGAGATGGCTATTCGATAATAGGTCAGGGCAGAATTGCTGAGATAGTTTCCGGCAGACCCGGTGAGCGGCGAGAGATATTTGAGGAAGCGGCAGGCGTTTCTAAATTTCGGTATAAAAAGACACAGGCTGAAAAAAGGCTGGTTGCCGCCGAGGATAATATTTTAAGGCTTACTGATATTATAGGCGAGCTTGAAAGCCGAATTGAGCCGCTTAAAGCACAGTCTGAAAAGGCAAAGGCATTCAAGGTGCTTGACGATGAAAAACAGCAGCTTGAAATTTCCGTGTGGGTGCACCGCCTTAACGAGATGAAAGATGCGGTAAATTCGCTTTCGCAGAGGCTTGATGATGTAAATTCTCAGTATGCAGACAGCTGCAAAGAAGCCGAGAATCTTGAAAACAGCATTGAGGACAACCTTATGAAAGCCGCGCAGTGCACAAGCGATATTGAAGATCTTCGCGAAAAGATACATAACATAGAGCTTGAAAGCTCTCAGGCAATGTCGCAGACGGCGGTTTTAGAGAACGATATTTCGCATATAAGTGAGAGCATTGAAGATATAAGACAGCGTATCGAGCAATCGTTCCTTTCGGCTGATAAGCTTGCCGCGCAGCATGATGAAAAACTTAAAGAAGCGGCGAATGCTCAAAGCGATATAGACACCCTTGACGGCGATATTGCAGGCTGCGAGAAAGAATTTGACGAGATACTAAAGCGCGACAGCGATGCGCGCAAGGAAGAATCAGAGCAGACAGCGCAGATAAACGCTTTGTATATGCGCTCATCGGAGCTTTCTTTCATTATAGAAAACTGCAAAAATACCGCCGCCGATATAGCAGAGCAAAGTGACAGCCTTCTTGAAGAAAAAAAGAACGCGCAGGAAGAATACGAGAGGCGCACCGAAGAAAAAAAGGCTCTTGACAAAACGCTTTATGAAAGCAAAAATCAGCTTGATGAAGCTAAGAATATGCTCGAGGGTTACACCATGCTGCTGGGCAGCAAAAAGGCAGAGCTTTCAAAAGTTCAGGGCGAGTATGACAAGTGCGACAGCGCCGCGCGCGAAAAAGCGCAAAGGCTTAAGATCCTCAGCGACCTTGAAAACTCAATGGAAGGTTTTTCAAGAAGCGTAAAACAGGTGATGAACGCTTCAAAGCAGGGCAGAATAAGCGGCGTGCTGGGGTCTCTTGCACAGCTTGTTACCACCGAGCAGAAGTATTCTACAGCTATAGAGACCGCCTTGGGAGCGGCAATACAGAATATAGTAGTTGAAAATGAAGACACCGCAAAAAGGTGCATTCGTTTTCTTAAAGAAGAAAAAATAGGCAGAGCTACATTCCTGCCGATAACTTCGGTAAAGGGCAGGCGGCTTAGCGGCGTTGACCCGTCATCCTGCGAGGGCTATGTGGCAATGGCGAACCAGCTTGTTACATACGATAAGCGGCTGGAAGAAATCGTGCTTTCGGTTCTGGGTACCACAGTAGTGGCGGAAGACCTTGATATGGCTACAATAATGGCTAAAAAATTTGCATACCGTTTCAGAATAGTTACGCTTGACGGTCAGGTGATAAACGCAGGCGGTTCTTTCACGGGCGGCAGCGCGGCAAGTTCTTCGGGCATACTTACAAGAAGAAGCGAGATAGAAAAGCTAAGTGCGCAGATAGAAGATCTGAATACCAAAAAGAAAGAGCTTGATAATTCTCTGCGCAGGCTGAAACAGGAGCATGACAAACTTGTTGCCGACAGCGAGGCGCAAAGTGAGATAATAACTCAGCGCAATACGGACATCATAAAGACCGAGGGCGAACTGAAGCTTATAACCGAAATGCGTGACAGGCTTGATGAGCGGCTTGAAGACCTTGACAGGCAGACCGCAAAGCTTGCCGAGCGGCTTAAAGTAAACGAGAGCGACAGCCAAAACGCCGCCGATGAGCTTGCAAAAGTAAATCAGCAGGCGGCTGAAAAGGAAAAGGAACTTGCGGCATCTCAGCAAAGCCGCACCGACAGCCGCGCCGAGCGTGAAGCGCTTGCGGAAAAACTCTCACAGATGAGGCTGCAAAGGGTCTCGCTTGAAAAAGATATGCAGATGCATTTTGATATGGCAAAGCAGCTTGAAGAAAGCATCAGCGACCTTGGCAAAGACAG
Organism: uncultured Clostridia bacterium; assembly: GCA_947630555.1. Taxonomy (GTDB): domain Bacteria; phylum Bacillota; class Clostridia; order Oscillospirales; family Ruminococcaceae; genus UBA7477. The sequence continues at coordinate 18,922 of CANRIA010000009.1, read as the reverse complement.
AGATTCTCTTGAAGAGCAGATAAAAACGCAGCTTGCTTTGATAGAAGACAAAAAGCGCGAGATAGAGAGCATTAAAAATTCCATGTCCGACAAGGACGGCAGAATTGAAAAAATAAACGGCGATATCAAGGTAAAACAGGCTGAGCATAAACGCCTTGATGAGCTTGCCGCACAGCAAAGAGCGCTTTTAAAAGTCAAGAACGACACGCGCGAAAAGCTCTCGCAGGATATAGCGAGGACTTCGGAAAAGCAGGCGGCAGTGCAGGAGGAGTACGATAAAATAATATCCTCGCTGTGGGAGCAGTATTCGCTGACAAAAAGCGAGGCAGACGAAAAAAGTCAGCTGCTTGAAGATATTACGGCGGCAAATAAACGCCTTACAGAGCTTCGTAATAAAATTAAACGCCTTGGCAATGTAAACTTAGGCGCAATAGAAGAATACCGCGAAGTTTCTGAAAGATATGAGTTTTTGTCGGGGCAGCTGAAAGATGTTACCGGCTCGAAGCGCGACCTTGAAAAACTAATTGCCGAACTTACCGAGAACATGAAAAATATGTTCACCGAAAGTTTTGAAAAGATAAATTTAAGTTTCAAGAGAATTTTTTCGGAGCTTTTCGGCGGCGGCAAGGCAGAACTTTTGCTTGAAGCTCCCGACGATATTCTGGAAAGCGGCATAGAGATACGCGTTGCACCGCCGGGCAAGGTGATAAAAAACTTATCGCTTCTTTCGGGCGGCGAACAGGCGTTTGTGGCAATTGCCATATACTTTGCTATACTTACGGTGAAGCCTTCGCCGTTTTGTCTGCTTGATGAGATAGAGGCGGCGCTTGATGATGTGAACGTTGCAAAATATGCGCAGTATTTGCGGCGGTTTACGGATAAAACGCAGTTTATAGCCATAACACACAGGCGCGGTACTATGGAAGAAGCCGATGTGCTCTACGGCGTTACCATGCAGGAAAAAGGCGTGTCGCGCCTGCTGAAAATGACCGTCGATCAGGCGCAGAGTGCAGACGGCGGCGAAAGCTGATATTTAAGAGGTGATCAAAGTGGGATTGTTTGAAAAACTAAGAAACGGTCTTTCAAAAACTAAAAATTCACTGATAGGCGGCATAGCAAGGCTGCTCAACAAGTTTACAAAAATAGACGAAGAACTTTTTGAAGAGCTTGAAGAAACGCTTATTATGTGCGATATAGGTGCTGAAACTTCTGTGAAGATATGCGATATGCTAAGGCAGAGAGTTAAGGAAAACGGCGTGAAAGAGCCCGAAAAAATAATGGATATGCTCAAAGAGATAATCGAGGAGCTCCTCGGTGAGCCGCAGCCGCTTGATATGGAAACAGTGCCGTCTGTGATACTCGTTATCGGCGTGAACGGCGTGGGCAAGACCACCGCCATAGGTAAGCTGGCATATCAGCTGAAAAACGAGGGCAAAAAGGTAATAGTCGCGGCGGCTGATACTTTCAGAGCGGCGGCAATTGACCAGCTTGAGGTTTGGACACAGCGCGCAGGCGTTGACATAATAAAGCACAACGAGGGCGGCGACCCTGCCGCAGTGGTTTTTGATGCCCTTACTGCCGCAAAGGCAAGAAAAGCAGATGTTGTTATTTGCGATACCGCGGGCAGACTGCATAACAAGAAAAACCTTATGGACGAGCTGAAAAAAATTTCGCGCATTGTGCATAAACAGGCTGAGGACTGCTCTCTTGAAGTGCTGCTCGCGCTGGACGCAAACACGGGTCAGAACGCTGTTAATCAGGCGCGGCAGTTTAACGAGGCAGCCGACATCACGGGCATAATCTTAACAAAGCTTGACGGCACTGCAAAAGGCGGCATAATCATCTCTATAACCGATGAGCTCAAAGTGCCTGTAAAGCTTGTTACCGTCGGCGAGAAGATAGAGGATATTCAAGCCTTTGATACGCACGATTTTGTAGAGGCTCTGTTTGATTGAGAGGTAGTTATGAAACTTGTCATAGCAAGCAACAATAAGGGCAAGATAGCCGAGTATAAACAAATGCTCTCTCCGCTGGGGTATGAGGTAATGTCGCAGAGCGAGGCAGGGATAACCTTAGATGCCGAGGAAACAGGCAGTACCTTTGAAGAAAACGCGGCTATAAAAGCAAGAGCGCTGTTTGAGGCGGCGCATTGTAACACTCTTGCAGACGACAGCGGACTTGTTATAGATGCCCTCGGCGGCGAGCCGGGTGTGTATTCGGCAAGGTACGGCGGCGTGCCGGACAGCGAAGGGCGCAATGCTTTGGTGCTTGAAAAAATGAAAGATGTCCCCGAAAGTAAACGCACAGCAAGGTTTGTGGCAGTCATACATTTTATTTTTGAAGATGGCAGAGAAATTTCGGTGCGCGGCGAGTGTGAGGGAAGTATAGGCTATGCGCCGAAGGGCGATAACGGCTTTGGCTATGACCCGATTTTTATGTATGAAGGAAAAAGCTTTGCACAGCATACGCAGCAGTTTAAAAACACGGTAAGCCACAGGGGCAGAGCTCTTGAAAAGCTGATAGCCGCCATAAAGAAAGAAAACGAGGAAAAATAATGGAATTTACAACTAAGCAAAGGGCGTATCTAAAAAGCATAGCGCAAAAGCTGGAGCCCGTTTTTCAGGTGGGCAAAGGCGGCGTTAGCGATACGCAGATAAAAGCGATAGACGACTATTTAAAAGCGCATGAGATAGTTAAAATTGCGGTGCTGGGCAATTCTTTGTACAGCGCGAACGAGGCAGCCGCAGAGATATCAGGCGCAATAAATGCAGATGTGGTTCAGGTGATAGGCTCAAAGGCGGTGCTTTTTAAAAGAAACGCGCAGAAGCCTGTTATAGAGCTTCCCAAGAAAGCCAAGAAACAATGATGAATATCGGTATTTTCGGCGGAACGTTCGACCCCGTGCATAACGGTCATATATACCTTGCAAAAACTGCTGTTGAAGCAGTAAAGCTGGATAAGATTATAGTTATGCCCGATAAACTTCCGCCGCATAAGCAGGCAAGCGGCATGGTCAGCGATGCAGACCGCTTAGAAATGTGCAAAATAGCCTTTGAAGATGTGCCGTGCGCCACTGTTTCAGACTGGGAAATGTGCCAAAGCGGCAAAAGCTATTCGGTGTATACCGTGCGGCATTTCAAAGAAAAGTACCCCAAGGACAAGCTGTGGCTGGTCATCGGCAGCGATATGCTTTTGTACTTTGATAAATGGTACAGATATGATGAGATATTAAGTTTAGCTTCGCTGGTGTGCGTGTCGCGCAAAAATGACGATACAGCGCAGAAACTTCGTGCCTTTGCAAAATATCTTACCGATAAATGCGGCGGCGAGATAGTGGTCACAGATGCGCTGCCGTGCGAGGTGTCATCTACAGAAATAAGGGAGAGCATTAAAAAAATGCGTGATACCTCTTGCTATTTTCCGAAAAAAATAGTACAATACATTTATGAACATAAGCTATATAAGTAGGGTGATAATTTGTTATCCGAGCGACAGATAAAACAGCTCAGCGCATTTTTGAAGCCGCGCATGAGCAAGAAAAGATATATACATTCAGTCAATGTCGCGTATGAGGCGATAAAGCTTGCGCGCAGATACGGCGTTGACGAGGATAGAGCGTTTGTGGCAGGCTATCTGCACGACTGCGCTAAAGAACTTGATATTGAAGAGCAAAGAGAGCTTGCACAGCAGTGCGATCTCGATGTTGAAAAAGAGGAGTTTGAAACTCCGCCGCTGCTGCACGCAATTGCAGGCGCGGTTACGGTAAAAACGCAGCTTGGTATTGAAGATGAGGGCGTGCTGCAGGCTATCAGGTACCACACCACCGCAGCGCCGAATTTGCCGCCCCTCGCGCAGGTGATATACCTTGCAGACCTTATCTCTGCTGACAGGGACTACAAAGACGTAAAGAAAATGCGCAAGGTCGCATACGACAGCCTTGAAGAAGCAATGCTGGAGGCTTTGAGCTATGCGATAAGCGACGACGTCAAAAAAGGCAGCTATATAACAAAGTCAACGTGGGGCGCATATAACGAATTTATAGGCAAAATGAAAAGCAGTAAAAAGAAGAAAGAAAGCGAGTGATATATATGGCAGAACTTACATCACAGCAAATGGTTGAAATTTCGGTAAAGGCTCTCGATTCAAAAAGGGCTGAGGATATAAAGGTAATAGGCATACGCGACCTTACCGTTATAGCCGATTACTTTGTTATAGCGAACGGTACTTCCACCACGCAGACAAAAGCGCTTGCGGACGAGGTTGAGTATAAGCTCAAAGAGAGCGGTCTTATGCCGCTGCGTATTGAGGGCTATCAGAGTGCAAACTGGATAGTGCTTGATTACGGCAGCGTTGTGGTGCACGTGTTTTATAAAGAAACAAGGCAGTTTTATAATCTTGAAAGACTGTGGAGCGACGGCGAGCAGATAGATATATCTCACCTGCTCAAAAAAGACTGACAGCAATTTTATGTAAAAGGACTGATATATATGGAAAAATACGATCACGCAAAAGTGGAGAGCAAATGGCAGAAAATATGGGAGGATAACGACTGCTTCAAGGCTTCGGAAGATACCTCAAAGCCTAAGTTTTACGGGCTTGTTGAGTTTCCGTATCCGTCGGGAGCAGGTATGCACGTAGGTCATATCAAGGCTTATTCGGGTCTTGAAGTTGTATGCCGCAAAAGAAGAATGGAAGGGTACAACGTTCTTTTCCCGATAGGTTTTGATGCATACGGTCTGCCTACCGAGAATACCGCTATAAAAACGGGCGTTCACCCTAGAAAAGTTACCGATACAAATATTGAAAAGTTTACAAATCAGCTTAAAAAAGTCGGCTTTTCGTTTGACTGGTCAAGAGTTGTAGACACTACCGACGAAGGCTATTATAAGTGGACTCAGTGGATATTCCTCAAGATGTTTGAACATGGTTTGGTGTTCAGGGATAAAACGCTTGTAAACTACTGCCCAAGCTGTAAGGTAGTGCTTTCCAACGAGGATTCACAGGGCGGCAAGTGCGATATATGCCATACCGATATAGTACAGAAAACAAAAGAAGTGTGGTATCTGCGCATAACCGAGTATGCCGATAAGCTGTTGCAGGGTCTTAACGAGGTAAACTATCTGCCGAATATCAGGCTCCAGCAGGAAAACTGGATAGGCAAAAGCACAGGCGCATTTGTAAACTTCAAGATAAAGCAGTGCGATGAAATGCTGCGTATATATACCACGCGCCCCGATACCCTCTATGGCGTAACGTTTATGGTAATAGCGCCCGAGCACCCTATCATAGATAAGTATAAAGACATAATAGGCAATATGGATGCGCTTCTCGACTACAGAGAACAGTGCGCCAAGAAGAGCGAGTTTGAAAGAACGCAGCTTGTCAAAGATAAAACAGGCGTGAAGATAGAAGGTCTTACCGCCATAAACCCGATAAACGGCAAAGAAATACCTGTCTATATCTCCGACTATGTAATGATGGGTTACGGCACGGGAGCTATAATGGCTGTTCCTGCGCACGACAGCCGTGACTATGACTTCGCAAAGAAGTTCGGCATTGACATAATCGAGGTAATAAAGGGCGGCGATATCTCCAAAGAAGCCTATACAGGCGACGGCGAAATGGTCAACTCCGAAATGCTCAACGGCATTACCAAAAAGAAAGATGCAATAGAAAAGATACTCACCGTTCTTGAAGAAAAAGGCTGCGGCGAAAAGGGCGTTCAGTATAAGATGAAAGACTGGGCTTTCAACCGCCAAAGATACTGGGGCGAGCCCATTCCTATAGTGCATTGTCCCAAGTGCGGCATGGTAGCAGTGCCTTATGAAGAACTGCCGCTTAAACTTCCCCCTGTTGAGGATTTCAGACCCGGTACGGACGGCGAAAGCCCTCTTGCCAAGATAGACAGCTTTGTAAACTGCACCTGCCCCAAGTGCGGCGGCGCGGCTAAGAGAGAGACCGATACCATGCCTCAGTGGGCAGGCTCTTCGTGGTATTTTCTGCGCTACTGCGACCCCAAAAACGATAAAGCGTTCGCATCGCAGGAGGCTTTGAAATACTGGATGCCAGTTGACTGGTATAACGGCGGCATGGAGCACGTTACGCGCCACCTTATCTATTCAAGGTTCTGGCATAAGTTTTTGTATGATATAGGCGAAGTGCCATGCTCGGAGCCATATGCCAAGAGAACGGCTCAGGGTCTTATCTTAGGTCCCGACGGCGTTAAGATGAGCAAATCGCGCGGTAACGTTATAGACCCCAACGACGTTGTAGACCAGTACGGCGCTGATGTTCTGAGAGTTTATGTGCTGTTTATGGGCGACTATGAGCAGGCTGCCCCGTGGAACGAAAACAGCATGAACGGCTGTAAGAGATTCCTAGACAGGGTATGGCAGCTGCAAGATAAGCTGATAGACGGCGACGAGTATCGCCCTCAGCTGGTATCTGCTATGCACAAAACTATAAAGAAAGTCACCGCCGATATTGAGAGCATGGCTTTCAATACCGCAATCGCCGCGATGATGACCCTCATAAATACCATTTACGATATAGGCAGCATAAACAGAGCAGAGTATAAAACATTCATAACACTGCTCAATCCGTTCGCACCGCATATTACAGAAGAAATTTTTGAAAAATGCGGCTTTGGCGGTATGCTGCACGAGCAGAAGTGGTGTCAGTATGACGAGGCTCTCTGCGTTGACGATACCGTTGAAATTGCGGTGCAGGTAAACGGCAAGATAAAGTCGAGAATTACCATAGCCGCCGATGCCGACCAGAGCGAAGTTATCTCTCTTGCAAAGCAGGACGAAAAGACCGCCGCTGCAATAGATGGCAAGAATATCGTCAAGGAAATATACGTTAAGGGCAAGCTTGTAAATATAGTTGTAAAGTAACTTTTACCGCTTTAAAGCGGTGTCAGGTAAATTTGCAAAAATATTTTTCTGTAACGTATTGACAATTTGAGCAAGCTGTAGTATAATAAATTTTGTAGCGTGATAATTTATTTTACGCAAGCTAAAAACGCAGAGGGGAGCGGATACGCTCTGTAACGCACAAACCTCACTATCGCTTGCGTAAATATCGCCTCTGCGGAAGGTAGCAAAGGGAGGGAAAAGACAATGGCAGAGATCAAAGTAGGAAAGAACGAGAGCCTTGACACAGCGCTCAAGCGTTTTAAGAGATCATGCGCCAGGGACGGTGTTATAGCCGAGGTCCGTAAGAGAGAGCATTATGAAAAGCCCTCGGTAAAGCGCAAGAAGAAGTCAGAGGCCGCTCGTAAGCGCAAGTATTGATAACAGCATATAGAAGCGGACAGTTTTTGTCCGCTTTTGTTTTTAGAAATGTTTTTAGGGAGAGATGAAAATGCAGGCAAAATTCGGCCCTGCCGGCAACAGTGAAGCGTTTTCGGCAAAATATAAATCAACACTTTCAGCGCCGCAGTATCTTAGCGAAATGGGGCTTGACTGCTATGAGTATGAATGCGGCAGGGGCGTAAAAGTCAGTGATAATATTGCGAAAGGAATGCTAGAAAATTCGCAGAAATTTGGTATAGCGCTGTCACTGCATTCGCCGTATTTTATATCGCTTTCAAGCGTTGAGAAAGAAAAGCGCTATAACAGCATAAACTACATATTGCAGTCGTGCGATGCGGCTAAAAGAATGGGTGCTGATAGGGTGGTAATACATTCGGGCTCTTGCGGCAAAATGAGCAGGGAAGAGGCTTTAGAGCTTGCCAAGGATACCCTTTTAAGAGCGCGCAAAGAGGCGGTAGCGCAGGGATTTGAAGATATACATTTCTGCCCCGAAACTATGGGTAAAGTAAACCAGCTGGGCAATCTGTATGAAGTTTTGCAGCTTTGCAGGCTTGACGATACTTTTCTGCCGTGTGTGGATTTCGGGCATCTGAATGCGCGCGACCTAGGCGGCATAAAGAGCAAAGAGGACTATGCAAAAATTCTTGACGATATAGAAAACGCCCTCGGCAAAGACAGGGTCAAAATTTTCCACAGCCATTTTTCAAAGATAATGTATACAGTGCCGGGCGGAGAGAAAAAGCACCTTACCTTTGAGCAAAACGAGGGTTACGGCCCCGACTTTGAGCCGCTTATGGAGCTTATCGCCGAGAGAGATCTGTCGCCGCAGTTTATCTGTGAGAGCGCAGGCACGCAGGATATTGATGCTCTCGCGATGAAAAAATACTATCTTTCGGTAAAATAATATAGAGGTGTTGCATATGAAAAAAATACTTGTTATCCACGGCCCTAACCTTAATCTTTTGGGAGAGAGAGAACCCGGCGTTTACGGCTCGGATAGCTTTGAAAGCATAAATGCCGAGATAGCCCAGCACTGCAAAGCTCAGGGTTTTGAATGCGAAATTTTCCAGTCCAACCACGAGGGCGCGATAATAGATAAACTGCACGAGTCGCGCAAACCGGAAACCGGCATTGTCGGCATAGTCCTCAACGCAGGCGCATATACTCACTACAGCTATGCTATCAGAGATGCAATAGCAGCAATAAAAATTCCCGTTGTAGAAGTGCATATGAGCGATATTCACAAGCGCGAGGAATTTCGTCACCTTTCTGTTATACAGCCTGTGTGCGTAAAGCAGATATGCGGCTATGGCAAAAACAGCTATCTTATGGGCGTTGATGCTATAAAGGAGCTGACAGACAATGAATAACATCGAAAAATTGCAAAAACTTATGCAGCAAAGCGATATTGCCGACTGCGCTCTTATAACGAGCGACATAAACAGGCGATATTTCACGGGTATGAAGTCTTCGGCAGGCACGCTGTTGGTTATGAAAAATGCCGCGTATCTTATTATTGATTTTCGGTATATAGAAAAAGCGAGAGCAGTGGCACGCGGCTGCGAAGTTATTTTGCAAAAAGAGCTTCACGAGCAGATAAACGCCATTTTTGAGGCTGAAAACGTCCGTACCTGCGCGGTGGAGAGCGACTGTATAACCATAGCACAGTTTGTCAGCCTTAAAGAAAAACTCGGCTGCACTTTGCTTTCTGACGGCAGACTAAGCAAGGCAATAAACAGCCTGAGAGCGATAAAAACGCCAGAAGAAATTAGCAAAATAAAGCAGGCACAGAAAATTGCCGAGGCAGGCTTTGAGCATATCTTAAACTTTATAAAGGTCGGCAGGACGGAGAAAGAAATTCAGCTGGAGCTTGACTATTTTATGCTGAAAAACGGCGCGGAGGCTCTGTCGTTCGATACCATAGCCCTTACAGGCAGCAGTACCTCAATGCCTCACGGCGTGCCGAGCGAGCGCAAGGTGCAAAGCGGCGACTTTGTTTTGTTAGACTTCGGTGCGGTTTACGACGGCTACCACAGCGATATGACAAGAACAGTGGCGGTAGGTCAGCCGAGCGATAAGATGAGAGAAGTATATGATATAGTGCTTTCTGCGCAGAAAAACGCGCTGGCTAAGATAAGGGCTGGTATGACAGGCAGTGCATGCGATTCGTTGGCACGCACGCTAATAGGGCTTAAAGGCTATGGCGAAAATTTCGGTCACTCTCTGGGTCACGGGGTAGGTCTTGAGATACACGAAGCCCCGACTGCCTCTCATAAAAGCACCGATATTTTAGAAAGCGGCATGGTCGTCACAGTCGAGCCCGGTATATATATAGCAGGCGAGTTTGGCGTAAGGATCGAGGACTTCGTGGTCGTAGGCGAAAACGGCTGTGAGAACCTTACAAATGCGCCCAAAGAACTGATAGTATTGTAAAAATTTTGCCAGGCGGCAGGAAAATATCAAAAACCCCTTGCAAAATAAATGAAAATATTGTATAATAAAAAGAAGTATAGCGAGTGCGCAGTGCGCTCGGAAGATTTTGGAGGTATAATTTATGATAACAGCTGGCGAATTCAGAAACGGCGTGACTTTTGAGGAAGACGGCAACGTAATGCAGATAATCGAATTTCAGCACGTTAAGCCGGGCAAGGGCGCTGCATTTGTAAGAACCAAGGTAAGAAACGTCATAACCGGTTCTGTTGTTGAAAAAACATATAACCCCACTGCCAAATTCCCGACTGCATATGTTGAGAGAAAGGATATGGAGTATTCTTACAGCGACGGAGACCTTTACTACTTTATGGATCCCGAAACATATGAGCAGGTGCCTGTAAACAAGACAGAGCTTACAGATTCTTTCAAGTTTGTAAAAGAAAACATGATGTGCAAGATACTTTCTTATAAAGGTCAGGTGTTCGGCGTTGAACCGCCCAACTTTGTTGAGCTTACCGTTACAAAGACCGACCCCGGCTTTGCAGGAAACACCGCTACCAACGCCACCAAGCCTGCAACGCTTGAAACAGAGGCAGAAATAAGAGTGCCGCTGTTTATAAACGAGGGCGACATTATAAGAATAGACACAAGAACCGGCGAATATATGGAGCGTGTAAACTGACATATACGGCATATACTAGTGTTGACAGCCTGTAAGGAGGTTTTGTTATGGAACTTATGGAAAAAGCTGCATATCTTAAAGGTCTGGTAGACGGACTGGATATTGATATGACCACCAAAGAAGGCAAAGTGCTTGCCGCAATTATGGACGTTCTTAATGAACTTACCGATGTTGTTTATGATATTTCAGATGAAGTTACCGAGACGGTAGATCTTGTTGATGCAATAGATGAGGATCTCGGCGCTATCGAGGAAGACTATTACGGCGAAGATTGTTGCTGCTGCGACGATGACGAGTGCGATGACGACTGTATGTATGAAGCAGTCTGCCCGTCATGTTCTGAGAGCATTTGCCTTACCGAAGAAGACGTAAACAACGGCGGCATGAATTGCCCCTTCTGCGGCGAAAAACTCGAATTTGAGTATGATGAAGATGCAGACGGCGAAAGCGAAGAATGATCAGCCAAGCCGTAAGACAGCAGGAAAAATTCAATAAAAGTTAATTGTTTCAGGGGTGGTGAAATTCCACATCGGAGGTAAAGTCCTCAACCGCATGAAAGTGCGCTGATTCGGTGAAAGTCCGATACCGACGGTTAAAGTCCGGATGAAAGAAACGTAAGACAAAGCATTTACGCCCCGTGGTACAATGTATCATAGGGCGTTTGTATTTGCCGTGCGTTCAGTAGTTTAGCGTATGCTTAGCTGCAATATTTTCCAAAGGAGAGTAAACGTATGAGTAATACAAACAGTAAAATAAGTACAAGAAAACTTGTAATAATCGCTCTTATGAGCGCGATAGCAATAGTTATATACTATTTTGATTTTCCCGTGCCGCTTATGCCCAGCTTTATAAAGCTTGACCTTTCAAACGTCGTAACGCTGCTGGCAGGCTTTTCACTCGGCCCCGTAGAGGGCGTGCTGGTGTGCCTTATAAAAAATGCCGTGCACCTGCTGATAAAAGGTCTGGGCACCACCATGGGAATAGGCGACATCTTCGACTTTGTGACATCGGCGGTGTTCGCTCTTACCGCAGGGCTGATATATAAATTCAACCGCACCAAAAAAGGCGCAATTATAGGTTGTATAGCAGGCGCGCTCGCCATGACGGCTATAAGCCTGCCGCTGAATTATTTTATAGTATACCCGATATACTTCAAGGCATTCGGCGGAGAAGAAGCGATACTTGGTATGTACCGCGAGCTGCGAGCCTCAACGGGCAGCATATTCGAGGCGCTGTGTATATTCAACCTGCCGTTCACGCTTGTAAAAGCCGCGCTGTGCGCCTTGGTGACAGTGGTAATTTACAAACCGCTCTCGCCGATAATAAAGGCAGCCCCGCGCGAGTGACAAAACTTCCTGCCGTCTTACATAAGCATAAAAATATCAGACCTGCTGTATATGTAGGTCTGTTTTTTTGCGCTTACGCGCCACCTGCGGAGCTGCTCGCCGCCGCACCTTATTTTGACTATCTTCTCATTTTGAGTGTGCTAATACGTTTGCGCACTTTACTTGTTAAGAATTTCTCACATTGTATGGCGTTCCAGAATGGAACGCGGAAAGAGAGTGCTGCACTACAACAAGGGGAGGCTCACCTATTAGAAGCAAGATAACTAGAAGCAAGAGGCAAGATGTTTGGTTTTGAAAAGACGGCACTAAACTATAAAAAGCAATTTCTTGCTTCTTGCCTCTATCTAAACCGCAGATATGGAAAACTGCCACAAGAGTTTTAAAAACGTTTCTTACTTCTAACTTCTCACTTCTAACCTCTAGCAGCAGAGCGCTTGCCGTAGGGGATTTCGCCGTGCTGCGGTAGCGTTCGCAAGCGACCGCAGGCGACGGGGGTTTCACTCGGCGTATGCTTGCATACGCTACGACCCATGACGACCCTTTTGAAAAAGGGTCGATCGAAAACTTTTCCGTTCTTGACAAGATTTAAAAGTTTTGCGTACTGTGTGATAGTGAACTGTTCGCGATTCTCCGTAAGCAAATAAATTATTTTACCCCTTCAAAAACTCAGGGTCGGAGAGCAGTATAAGCTTTATGTCGTCAAAATTTTCGCAGCAGTGCACGCTGAAAAACCTCTGCATAAGCGCCGACTGATTCTCTATCTCTCCGTCCAGCAGGCTGCTTGAGTTCTTTATGTAGAAAAAATGCCTGCAACCGCTGTCGTATATCAGCGGAGCAAAATGCCCGTGCAGCCATGTGTCGTCATCGCTGCTGCACTTAAAGCCGTCGCGCATATCAACAATGTAGTGGCAGCCCTTGTGCTTGTCGATTATATCAAGCGCGTGAAGCTGCGCACGGCGGTAATCTTCACCCTCGCAGTAGCGTTTCCATTTCACAAATACACAGTTAAGTTCGCTGATGTATAAAACATCACAATTTTCACTAAGAAGCATTTTTTATCCCTCGGCAGCAGCCTTTATCGCATCTGCCCTGTCCACCTTTTCCCACGGCGCGTCAAGGTCTTCTCTGCCCATGTGACCGTAAGCAGCCAGCGCGCGGTAACGCGGTTTGCGCAAATCGAGCGCCTTTATTATCGCGGCAGGGCGCAGGTCAAACACCTTTTCTACCGCCTCTGCAAGTTTTTCATCAGAAACCTTTCCCGTGCCGAATGTGTCCACCATTATAGAAACAGGCTGAGCCACGCCTATAGCGTAAGCAAGCTGTACTTCGCACTTTGAGGCAAGCTTTGCAGCCACAATATTTTTGGCTATGTATCTTGCCGCGTATGCAGCGCTGCGGTCAACCTTCGTCGGGTCTTTGCCCGAAAACGCTCCGCCGCCGTGGCGAGAATATCCGCCGTATGTGTCAACAATTATTTTGCGACCGGTAAGTCCGCTGTCCCCCTGCGGGCCGCCTATAACAAATCTGCCTGTCGGGTTTACAAGATATTTAGTGCCCTCGTCCAGCAGGTTTGCAGGAATAACAGCCTTTATCACCTTTTCTATAATGTCTCCGCGTATCTGTTCCAGCGTAACGTCGGGGTCGTGCTGAGAAGATACCACCACAGTGTCTATCCTTGCCGGTCTGCCATCGTCGTATTCAACTGTGACCTGCGTTTTTCCGTCAGGGCGCAGATATGCCAAAGTGCCGTCTTTTCTCACCTGCGTGAGCCTTTTTGCCAGTTTGTGTGCCAGCGATATAGGCAGCGGCATAAGCTCGGGCGTTTCGTCGCACGCATAGCCGAACATCATACCCTGGTCGCCTGCACCAGTGTCAAACTTGTTTTCAGCCCTGCCTTCTAAAGCGTTGTCAACGCCCATGGCTATGTCAGCCGACTGCTTGTCTATAGTTGTTATTACCGAGCAGGTGTGGCAGTCAAAGCCGTATTTTGCCCTGTCGTAGCCTATCTCTTCAACAGTCTTTCTCGCTATCGCAGGTATGTCAACGCTTGCTTTTGAAGAAATTTCGCCCATAACAAGTATCATGCCCGTGGTAACGCACACTTCACACGCCACGCGTGAAAGGGGGTCAAGCCTTAGCATTTCGTCAAGCACCGCATCAGATATCTGATCGCATATCTTGTCGGGGTGCCCCTCTGTTACAGACTCCGATGTAAAAATATATTTTGCCATAATTTTCGCTCCTTTTGTAAAATAAAAAACGCTTCACGGTATTTTTCCGCGAAACGTTCGTAATATCTGTACGGCGCGCGCCGTCAAATACCTCTCATCTCTCGGTAAAACCGCAGGAATTAGCACCTTGACAAATGCCAGGTTGCCGGGCTTCACAGGGCCTGACCCTCAGCCGCTCTTGATAAGATATTCAGCATTTCGATTATATTATACACCACTAAAAGCGCTTTGTCAACAGCAACATAAAATTTCTGTGTATTTTTCTGTCAAGGCATGTTACAATAAACCTGCATCAGCCTCTTGAAAAAATGTGCGGAATGGTGTATAATAATATCAGATATATACGAAAAGGGTGATCACATTGACATTCAGACGACCTGCCGCTATGGCAATATGCCTTGTTACTGCGCTGTTTTCGCTTTCAGCGTGTAAAGGCAGCGGAGATAATGATTCTTCCGCGGTTACTACCACTGCCCCCAGTACGGACGGCGTGCCGCCTGTAGTGCAGGAACAGGCAACATATAGTTTTCCGCAGTTTTTTGTTGACAATAAAGACAACATCTCTCTTTACAGCAATCTTGTGTATAACAGCTTTGACTCGCAGACCGCAAATGCGGCGGTTGAGCAGCAGCCGTTCACATCACTTACTTGCGAGACATCGTTTCTTGACGGGCAGTATTACAGCTATATCACGGGCGACAAAAAAGGCATAGTCAGCGCGGACGGCAATATAATGCTGTCGGCGGCGTATACGGAAATATCGCTGGTGAGACCCGATACCTTTCTGCTTGTTACCGACAACGGCAGCGAAAGCTATGCGATAATTGAAGAAAGCGGCGTTGTTACACCCGTTGCAGAGGGCGAGACGATTTGGTTCGAGACAGAAACGCCGGTTCAGATAAAAAGCAGCGACGACAACGACAACACCACCTACTACCTTGAATCTGCAAGAGGAAAGACCGTTTATAACACCTACTGGGACTACCTCGAGCCGATAAGCCTTGATATTGCCTCAACTGCGGCGTTCAGCGCATATTCCGGCGACGAATACTATTATATAGTGTTCGATAAGTATTATAATTATAAGGTGTATGAGGGCTCTTATGCCACGGTGGAAGTGTTCATCGGCGGTCAGTATGGCAACTGCTTTATACTAAGCAGCGAGCACCTCAATCAGATAAGTACCATGATAGACAGCTTCGGCACGGTGTCGGGCGCAGTATCATCTCCAAACGACCCTGCCGCAGACTATGTAAAATTCGTCTTCGGCAATACTAAATCAGAGGTCACCATTTCTTCGAGCGGCTTTTGCTATACCGAAGAGATAAACCCCGAAGACGGCATGAGCCATAAATATTTCACAATTATTGATAAACTTTGCTTTGCCGACGTTATAGACTGGATAGACAAGGAACTTTCACAAGAATATGTTATAAAATAATGCGAAACATCGGAGCGTACACCTGTGCGCTTCGATGATTTTTTTATTTTTTTAGAAAATCTTTCAAAACCCCTTGCTAAATTTTTAAAACCATAGTATAATAAAATATGTATGGAGCGTTGGCAGAAAGCTGCCGTGCGCTCAAAAAGACGAATGGAGGATAAGAAAATATGTCTGATACTGCAAATAAAAGACTGACATATTTGTTTGATAACGGCGAATATACGGAACTTGGCGTGCTTGCTAAGTCAAGCGGCGTTATCACTGCCTACGGAACTGTTGAAGGCAGCCCCGTTTATGCGTTTTCACAGGACGTCAGCGTAAATTCGGGCGCTGTGGGCAAGGCGCAGGCAGAAAAAATAGCGAGAGTTTATGAACTTGCGCTGAGAACGGGTGTGCCCGTCGTTGGCATATATGATTCGTGCGGAGCGAATCTCAGCGACGGTTTTGCGGCTCTGGACGCATACGGCGAACTTCTGGCGAGGGTCTCTAACCTTTCGGGCGTTGTGCCGCAGATATCCGTGGCGGCAGGCGTTTGCGCAGGCTGCAGCGCAATGATGGCAGCAGGTGCCGATATAGTCATTGCCGCGGAAGATGCCGCGATATTTACAACACCTAACAGTAAGGTGGGCTCTCTTGCAGAAAATGCCGCAAAGAACGGCGTTGTTTCTATCGTTGCCGAAAACGACGAGCAGGCTATAAAGAAAGCCAGAGAACTTGTGGCAAAGCTTCCGCAGAACAACCTCTCTCCGCTGCCTATGTATGAATATGAGGAGAGCGGCGCGCCGTTTGGAAATAACGCTGAGGAGCAGGCGAAAGCTATCTGCGATGCCGACAGCGTTACCGTTCTTGGCAAAGAATGCGGCAAATGCGCGTTCACAGCGCTTGCTTCAATAGGCGGCTCGACTGTCGGCGTGTGCGGCACCGATATGCAGGAAGGCAAACTTACCGCCGCCGACTGCGGTAAGATAGCAAGATTTGTAAGACTTTGTGATGCGTTTGCCATACCCGTTGTCACCCTTGTGAATACAGAAGGCTTTGACAGCAGCGAGGAAGCCGAAGAATCAGGCGCGGTGAAGAATATGGCAATGCTCGCACATTCTTATGCAGAGGCTACCACGGTAAAGCTTTCTGTAATTACGGGAAAAGCATACGGAGCAGCCTATATAGCCCTTGCAGGCAAAAACGCCAATGCAGATGTTACTTTCGCTTTGCCGGGCGCAGTAATATCTCCCGTAGATCCGCTTGCAGCAGTTGAAATAATGCAGCATGATGCTCTTAAAGGCGCAGACGATACCGAGGCGAAGAGAAAAGAGCTTGCAACTGAGTATGCAGAAAAATATGCAAGCGCGCAAAAGGCAGCCGAAAACGGCAGCGCAGAGCTTGTTGAAGATGAATCGCTGCTGCGTGATGCGCTTATAAACGCACTCGATATGATGTCGGGCAAGCGCATTTCAACACTGCCCAAAAAGCACAGCAACATACCAATGTAATTGTGATGGAGGAATAAGCAATGAAAAGATATAACATAACAGTAAACGGAACGGCATACGACGTTGAAGTAGAAGAAATAACCGACGGCACGCAGGTTTCTGCTCCCGCAGCCGCACCTAAAGCAGCCCCCAAGGCAGCGCCCAAAGTTGCCCCCGTTGCAGACGGCACAAAGATAACCGCACCTATGCCCGGTATGATACTTGATGTAAAAGTAGCGGTAGGCGATACCGTTACAAAGGGTCAGGCAATGTTCGTGCTTGAAGCTATGAAAATGGAAAACGACGTTAACGCAGTTTGTGACGGCAAAGTGCTCAGCGTGAATATCGCAAAGGGTACTTCTGTTGAAACAGGCACAGTGCTGGCTGTTATCGGCTGATAAACTTTTCTGAAAGGATCGCTTTATATGGCTAAACTTAAAATAACCGAGACGGTGCTTCGTGATGCGCACCAGTCGCTTATTGCAACGAGAATGCCTATCGAGGATATGCTGCCGATACTTTCGGCTATGGATAAGATAGGTTTTTACTCTGCGGAAGTGTGGGGCGGAGCAACGTTTGACTCATGCATAAGATTTTTGGGTGAAGACCCATGGGAAAGACTGCGTATTATCCGCAAAGAGATGCCCAATACCAAACTGCAAATGCTCTTTCGCGGTCAGAATATGCTCGGCTACCGCCACTATGCAGATGATTTGGTAGAGTATTTCGTGCAGAAATCTATCGCTAACGGCATTGATATTATAAGAATATTTGATGCGCTCAACGATATAAGAAACCTCGAGACCGCCATAAAGGCTGCCAAAAAGGAGCAGGGTCACGCACAGGTCGCTATTTCGTATACCACGGGCGAAGTGTTCACCGAGGAATACTATATAAACTATGCAAAAGTTATTGAAAACGCAGGCGCGGATTCTATATGCATAAAAGATATGGCTGCACTGCTCACACCGTATGAGGCAGGCAGACTTGTAAAGGCTCTTAAAGAGACCGTTAAAATACCCATACAGCTGCATACCCACTTCACCTCGGGCCTTGCCGATATGTGCATAATGCAGGCGGTAGAAGCAGGCGTTGACATCGTAGATACCGCAATGTCGCCGCTCGCACTGGGTACATCTCACGCACCTACAGAGTCTATAGTCGCAGCTTTCAAGGGTACAGAATATGATACAGGTCTTGACCTTGTTGCCCTCAACGAGCTCAGAGGCTATTTCATGGGACTTAGAAAGAAGTATATAGACAGCGGTCTGCTTGACCCTTCTATGCTCACAACAAATACAAACGCGCTTTTGTATCAAGTCCCCGGCGGTATGCTTTCAAACCTGCTTTCGCAGCTGAAACAGGCAGGCAAGGAAGACCAGCTTGAAGAAGTTCTTGCCGAAGTGCCCAGAGTGCGCAAAGATTCGGGCTTCCCTCCGCTGGTTACGCCTACTTCTCAGATAGTCGGCACACAGGCGGTGTTCAATATAATCACCGGCGAGAGATATAAGACAGTTACCAAAGAGTTCAAAGGTCTTGTAAAAGGCGAGTACGGCAAAACGCCCGTCGAGATAAGCGAGGAGTTTAAAAAGAAGATCCTCGGCGACGAGGAAGCAATAACCTGCCGCCCTGCCGACCTCTTGCAGCCCGAGTTTGAGAAGATGAAGCTGGAGTGCGCCGAGTGGTGCCAGCAGGAGGAGGACATACTCACATATGCTATGTTCCCGAAGGTAGCGCCCAAGTTCTTCGAGCAGAGAAGGAATAAGCGTTTCGGTATCGACAGCCACGCAGACGTTGCGAATAAGGTAGTGCCGATATAAGTAGGTAATTGCGCTTACGCGCCACCTGCGGAGCTGTTCAACGCCCCACCAAAGTTGCCTTACCAAAACGGAAAAGTTTTCGATCGACCCTTTTTCAAAAGGGTTGGTATGCTACAATAAAAATACAGTAGACAAAAGCCCAAAGATCTGATAGAATAAAAAAGAAAATCAGAAAGGGAAA
>CANRIA010000008.1 GCA_947630555.1 uncultured Clostridia bacterium | reverse complement strand
GAACACAGAAGTTAAGCTCATCTTCGCCTACGATACTCTGCGGGTGACTGCTTGGGAAAATCGGTATCGCCGACATAAAAACTCCTTTGGTACAAACGTATCAAAGGAGCTTTTTTATTCGTATTTTCTCACCTTTACCGTCAGCTTGTCAAGCGTGCTGCCCTGCCGCTGAAGCCTGCTGTAAACGCGCGTGCATTTTGAAAATTTATCAAAACAGCGCCTTGCATGTTCCTCGTTTCCGTAAACTTTCCAGTAGCCGCAAAGTCGACAGGGACGGTCATTTTTTATAAAGCCCTCAACATCGGACGGCGGATAGCCTAGAAAAAGACCTATTTCGTGCGGAAAACCTCCGCCGCTTTTCAAACGCTTCTGCAAACGCACAATGTCCTCGCAGCAGTTTTTGCAGGAGTAACCGCAGCGGCAAAGAAGTCTGTGCGCAGCAAGGTCGCTCAGGTCGCGTTTTAGCATATCGGGGCGGTAAATATACACAAGCGCCCTTTCGTTTTCATATTTCAGCGGCAGAGCGCGCAGCCCTTTTGGCACAAGCTGCTTATTCAAGTCTCTCAGTTCGCGCAGCATCTCGCTTCGGCATGAAAAATCATAGGCAAAAATACTGCCTGTTTTCAGCCCTGCAAGCGTTGGCGAGCAGTGCCGCACTATAATTTCTTCAGACATTCTTTTCTTCCTTCTCATAAATTTATTGTGCTTAGGTATTTTGTGTATATACTAAGTTAGCATATGCTAACTAATATTATTATATCCTGCTTTTTCTGAAATGTCAATACAATTGTAAAATTTTTTCTGTAAGACAAAAATACCTTTCTGCCTATTGAAATTTTTGCTGCATTATTGTATAATAATTATGTATGTATTATATTTTGTACTTGTTTTTATGAAAGGAAAGTTGTTATGTCCGATAAGAAGAATGTTAAAAATAATATAGATGATAAGGAAAAAGTAGAAAATCCTAAGGAGGAAACTTCGGGAAAGGACGATAAAAAGCCGCTTTCTGACGAAGTAAAGCAGCGTATAGCAGGGCTTTTGGTCATAGGCGTTATAACGGTCGGGCTGTGTGCTATGGGTATAGTCGGCAAATTCAGCGGCGACAGCATACCGACGGCAAGCGTATCTTCGTCGGTATCTGAAAGTGAAAGTTCTGCTGATGACAGCGCATCTTCTGTAAATTCTGTGGACGATAGTTCTCAGAAAGATGAAAGCGCTGATACTGCCACAACATTGATCGATGAAAGTTCGCAGCAGGATTCCTCTGACAGCCGAAGCGAAGAAACATCTGCCGATAGTGAGCAGTCAAAAGCTGACGAGACACAAGCGCCTATAACTGACCCACCTAGGACGGATCCGCCGAAAACTGACCCTCCGAAAACAGATCCACCCAAGACAAACCCTCCTGCACCAAGCGGAGGACTTTCGGCAAGCTGTTCTGTTACCAACTCGTGGGAGGAGGACGGCAAAAAATGTTTCCAGATAGGTATAACTATAAACAACGGCACTACATCTGACAAAAACGGCTGGACGGTAAGCATTAACGTTCCGTCGGGCACTGAAATAATAAACAGCTGGAACGGAAATTTTTCTGTAAACGGTACGACCATAACTATAACAAATGTTGATTACAACGGCGTTATTGCAGCAGGCGGTCAGTCCTCTGACGTTGGCTTGATAGTAAAAAGCCCCAGTGAATTTACACCTACGGCAAGTGTAAGTTAGGCGGCAGGAGAGTGAGCATATGAAAAAATTTCTTGACTGGTTTGACAAGACTTTCAGCAAGGACAAAATGTCGGAAAAACAGTATATTCAAGTAAAAACAGGCATATCAATACTTATAGTGCTCGCGCTTGCGGTGCTTGCCATAGTTGGTGTTTTTGCATATAACGAGCTGCATGAAAAAACGGCTGACAGCAGCAGTGTGGTTTCTTCGCAAAGTGCAGTTTCGGCAGTAACTTCTTCAAAAAGTGACAGCAGTTCAGACGGCGCAAACAGCAGCAGTGAAGCCTATGACAGCAGTGAAATCACCGCAGACAGCAAAGACAGCACGCCGCAGGCAAACGGCATTTCGGTAACTTATAATGTATCTAACACTTGGGAAAATGCAGGCAAGACCTGCTATCAGGTGGATATGAGCATTAAAAACAACACCGCCGAAACCTTGCCCGACTGGAAACTTACCCTTGACGTTTCCGAGGGCGACACTGTTGACGGCTGGAATGGCACTTTCAGCATTGACGGCGCTAAGCTTACCGTTACACCTGCCGAGCATAACAGAGAGATATACGCAGGCGGAAGTATTTCGGTAGGTTTTATACTTACCACGTCGGGCAGCTTTAATGCGGATAGTATTAAGGTGAATGACGGCGATACAACCGTTGTTGAAGGTGCAGTTTCGGGCGATAATAATCAGCAGCAGGGCGGCAGCAATAATAACAACAATAATGGCAATAATAATAACAATAATAACGGCAATAACGGTCAGCCTTCGGTAGATGTAAGCGAGCTTTTGCAGCGCAGTGAAGATGCCGTTCAGGGCGACGACTGGCTTTTTGTAAAGGGCAACAAGATCGTCGATAAATACGGCAAGGAAGTCTGGATCACAGGCGTAAACTGGTTTGGCTATAACACGGGCACCAACATTTTTGACGGTCTGTGGGGAAGCGAGCTTGTTTCTTCTGTTACTGCAATTGCAGACCACGGCTTTAACCTTGTAAGAATACCTTTCTCGGCTGAGCTTATAAACCAGTGGGCGGCAGGAGAGTACCCACAGGCAAACTACAATCAGGCGTATAATTCCGACCTTAACTCTATGAACAGCCTTGAAATATTTGACTATGTGCTGAAACTTTTCGAGGCTAACGGCATGAAAGTCATGATAGACATACACTGCGCAAAGACAGATGCATCAGGTCACAACGTTAATTTGTGGTATAACGGCAGCATAACTACCGAGGACTATTACAAGGCTCTTGAATGGATGGCAGACCGCTACAAAGACAACGACACAATTGTTGCATACGACCTTAAAAACGAACCTCACGGCAAACCTTACGAGGGCGAGAATGCCGCAAAATGGGATAACTCAAAAGATGCAAACAACTGGAAGTATGTAGCTGAAACAGCTGCTTCGAGAATACTTGCTAAAAACCCAAACGTTCTTATAATGGTAGAGGGCATAGAGATATACCCTATAGATACCGCGAAAAATGGCGATTTCCATTCTACCGATGAAAAGGACTATTACTTCAACTGGTGGGGCGGCAACCTGCGCGGCGTAAAGAAAGACCCAATAGATCTCGGCAAATATCAGAACAAGCTGGTGTATTCGCCGCACGACTACGGCCCTACGGTATATCAACAGCCGTGGTTTGAGGGCAGCTATGACTTTAACAGCCTTATGAAAGACTGCTGGCAGGATAACTGGTTCTACATATACAAGCAGAATATCGCGCCGCTGCTTATAGGCGAGTGGGGCGGCTTTATGACAGAACCAAACATAACGTGGATGACCTATATGCGGCAGCTTATCAAGGAAAATCATCTGCACCACACATTCTGGTGCTTTAATGCAAATTCGGGCGACACGGGCGGACTTGTTCTTGATGACTTTACAACGTGGGACGAGGAAAAGTACGCGTTTGTAAAAGAAGTTCTGTGGCAGCAGGGCGGCAAATTTGTAGGGCTTGACCACGCTATACCGCTCGGCAAAAACGGCATTACTTTAAGCGAGGCAAAAAGCCTTAGCTGATATATAAAAAGTACATAAAGAAAAGGAGCGTGCGCATTATGAGAAGAGCAATAAGCGGCGAAACAGCCGTTATCACGGGGGCAAGTTCGGGCATAGGCAGGCAGATAGCGCTTATACTTGACAGCATGGGATATGAAACGGTGCTTGTTGCGAGGCGAGAGGGCAGGCTGGAGGAGCTTAAACAGCGCATGAAAAATCCCTCGCGGATATTTTGCGCCGACGTAAGTAAAGAAAGCGACTGCCAAAGGCTCTTTGACGATGTAAAGGGCGACAATGTTCAGATACTTGTAAACTGCGCAGGCTTTGGCGCGGCAGGATATTTTGAGGAGATACCCCTTGAAAAAGAGCTTGCCATGATAGACACCAACGTGAAAGCAGTGCACATACTGACGAAGCTGTTTTTGCAGAAGTTTATCGAAAACGACAGCGGATATATACTCAACGTTGCATCGTCAGCAGGACTTATGCCGGGCGGGCCGCTTATGGCGACATACTATGCTACAAAAGCGTATGTTGTGAGCCTTACCAACGCCATAGCCGCCGAGCTTGAAGATATGTGCAGCAACGTGTATATAGGCGCGCTGTGCCCCGGCCCTGTTGATACAGAGTTTAACGAGGTGGCGCAGGTGAATTTTGCTATGAAAGGCATATCAGCAAAGTTTTGCGCGCAGTATGCGGTAATGGAGATGTTCAACCGCAAGGTGATAATCATACCCGAAACAAAAATGAAAGCCGCCGCACTGGCACAAAGACTCGTGCCAAAAAGCATAACGCTGGGCGTTGCGGCAAGATACCAAAGCAAAAAGCTTGAAAACGGCGACTGACAGCATACAAAAAAGCCCTCGGACATTTAAGTCCGAGGGCTGAAATTTTGTCCTATAAATTATTTATTCTTCGGGGGTAGCAACAGGATATGTTGCAAGGTCTATAAGCTCAATGCTTGTGTCAACGGGCTGAACGTACTCAGGCTCATTGCCCTCGTCCCACCATTCAACCTTAACGTTGGAGATCTTGACATTCTTGTTGTCGTAGATCTTAGAGCCGTCCTCGCCGTCAGAAACAGTCATTCCCTCGTCAGCAGCAAGACCGTAAATATCTAAGCAGAATACAGCGGTCGAGAATGCCTCAGCAGAAGGATCTTCAAACTCTTCTTCAGTAACTTCGCCGTTGGAAAGTTTCTTTTTGTAGTTGGGGTTAGCAGAAGAAACTATCTCCTTGTCGATATAAACGGTGTAAGTGCCGTCGCCCTTAATGTGAGCAGCGCCAACGTTGGCATCGTTTATGTTCCAGCAGCCGTAAGCCCATGCACTGTCGGTGAACATCAGGAATGCATCATAGGTCTTTTCCTGATCAGCAATGCCCGAAATATCGAATGTAACAGCAATACCGCCGTCAAATGTTATTTCGTCGGGGTCAAAGCCGGGGTCGTTCTGAGTGCCTGCACCGTACATATTATACAGCTCTACACGGAAACAGCCGTTCGGATACTCGATTGCGCCCTGTATCAGCTTGCTTTCATCAAATTCAGAGAAAGTAGCAGGTTCAGCGGCTGCGCTGCTTTCGTCGGCAGCAGAAGATTCCTCAGCAGTGGTTTCTTCGGGCTTGCTCTCTTCAGGAGCAGTAGTGGTCTCCGCAGCGCTTTCAGCAGGAGCAGAAGTTGTATCGGCAGCCGAAGAAGAAGCATCGTCGCCGCAAGATGCGAGCATTGAAACACACATAGTCATTGCAAGAGCAATGGCAGCTAACTTTTTCATTTTCATCTTGGATTACCTCCATTAAAATATTTATACTTATATTGTAACCTATTATTATCATATTTTCAATTTGCGTTTTGCACAAAATTAAAAAGCCTGTTTTACCATTATTGACGTATTCAAACAAAATCAATACAATATAGTTTAATATATTTATATATTTGCTGAATTTTACGACAATGTTCTTTTGCTGATGCAAGGCGCCCATAAATGCTGCTTTTCATGTAATAACTTCTTAAAAGGTCTCTGCCAAATGCGGCAGAGATCTTTTTTGCTTTTATGGTTGATTTTTGCCGACGAATGTGCTATTATATATATTGGTATAATATGTGCGTGTATAATATGTGCGTACAGGGGAGAGGTAGATGTATAAATGATTTCTATAATTATTCCGGCATATAATGAGGAAAAAAATATTTCGGTCGCCGCGCAGCGCATTTCTTCGGTGCTTGACGAAAACGATATAGAACATGAACTCATTTTTGTAAACGACGGTTCTGCCGACAAAACGTGGGAGCAAATTTCTTTGGAGAGCGCGAAAGACAGCCGCATAAAGGGCATATGTTTCAGCCGCAATTTTGGCAAAGAGAGCGCTATTTTTGCAGGACTGAAATATGCCAAAGGTGATGCTGTAGTGCTTATTGACTGCGATATGCAGCACCCACCCGAAACTATAGTAGATATGTACAACATATGGAAGAATAACGACGTTGACATTGTTGAGGGCAAAAAGGCATCGCGAGGAAAAGAGAACATTGTTTACAAAGGTTTCAGCAAGATGTTCTATGGGCTTATAAAGAGCGCATCGGGGCTGGATATGACAGCCGCTTCGGACTTTAAACTTATCGACAGAAAAGCAGTTGATGCGCTGAACGAAATGCCTGAAAGACTTACGTTTTTCCGCGCAATGAGCAGCTGGGTCGGCTTTAAGACTGAGTATGTTTATTTTAATGTCGCCGAGCGCGAGCAGGGCGAGTCTAAATGGTCGGTAAAGTCGCTGTTTAAATATGCAGTAAACTCAATAACCTCGTTCACATCTGCACCGCTGCACGCTGTAACGGTATGCGGCGTTATAATGCTGCTGATAGCGATAATCCTTGCCGTAAATACGCTTTATAACAAGATAGTCGGCAACGCCATGGAAGGCTTTACGACTGTTATACTTTTGCAGCTTATAACATCAAGCATAATTATGATAAGCCTTGGCGTAATAGGCTTCTATATCTCAAAGATATACGAGGAGATAAAAGATCGCCCGCGTTTTATAGTGCGCGAACTTAAAAATATTGAAGAAACTGTGGAGAAAAAACAATGAGCAACGAAAACGCAGTCGGATCTGAAAAGAAAAAAACAAACTTGCTTGGCAAAGCAGGCAGTGGTTTGTGGCGCTGGGCTGTGAACCACTGGCAGTATCTTGCCATTTTTGCTGTGCCGTTTGCAATAATGTATCTGGTGTATGCAGTTTTCAGGGTGCACCCGTTTGGCAACAACTCGGTGCTTGTGCTTGACCTCAACGGTCAGTATGTATATTTTTATGAGGCTCTGCGCGATGCATTCTGGGGCAAGGGCAGCCTTATATACAACTGGAGCAGAAACATTTCGGGCGAGATGTTCGGCATTTTTGCATACTATCTTGCAAGCCCGTTTATGCTGATAATATGCCTTTTGCCGCGCACCTGCATGCTTGGCGCAATAGAGCTTATGCAGCTTGCAAAAATAGGCGCATCGGCTGTTACATTCTCTTTCTTTCTGAATAAAACTTCGGGCAAGGACAAGCCGAAATTCCCGTCTTTATTGGTGTTCTCAACTATGTATGCCCTCTGTGCGTATATGGTGGTAGAGCTTATGGATCCCATGTGGCTCGATGGTCTTATTTACCTGCCGCTGATATTCTGGGGCGTTCACAGGCTTATAGATGACCGCGTTATGCTGCCCTATATAATACCGCTGGCTCTTATGTTCATAGCGCATTTCTATATAGGCTACATGGTCGGTATATTTACATTTTTGTACTTTATTTACTGTATGTTCTCTAAAGAGGGCAGAATTATACCCAAAGGCTGGCTCGGCTGCTGCGGCAGGTTCGCGTTCGGAACATTCGCCGCGCTTATGTCATCAATGTGGGTGCTTTTGCCTGTGTATAAATCGCTATCCTTAGGCAAAATGGAATTCAGCGTTGCAGATTTTACCCTGCGCACGCAGTTTAAGCTGATAGACTTTACAACAAAGCTGTTTCCGCTGACTTACGATACCGTCCGCAACGAGGGTCTGCCTATGGTCTACAGCGGTATACTTGCCATTCTTATGCTGCCGCTGTTTTTCCTCAACAGTAAAATTTCTCTTAAAGAAAAAGTTTCAAAAGGTCTGCTGCTGGCGGCAACGTTTATTATAATGTATATCGCACCTATAGATATAGCTATGCACGGTTTTCAGGTGCCCAACTGGCTGCCTTACAGATATTCTTTCGTGTTCAGCTTCTTTTTGCTGGTAATGGCTTTCAGGGCGTTCCATAACTTAGACGGCATAACAGGCAAAGAGCTTGGTGCGGCAATGTTCGGCATACTGGCGTATATAGTGTATCTAGACGACCGCGGCTATGAGCATTTTACAAAGTTCACTGTTGAAACTATTAGCGAGAATACAAAGAAGTATGCGGTGCAGGGCGTGTGGTTCGCCGCTATAGCAGTGTTTGTAATGTATATACTGCTGTGCCTTATAAAAAAGTATAACAACAAAATTGCGTATGGCGTGCTTTGCGGCGCGGTGTGCATTGAAATGTTTGCAAATTCTTATGATACAGTTCTGAAGATAGATGATGATGTAAGCTACAGCACATATACTTCCTATCAGCAGTATATGATAGATATGCGAAATATCGTTCAAAAGATAAACGAGTACGACGGTACGCCGTTTTTCAGAATGGAATCTACCTATCACAGAACGGTATGCGACCCGATAGGCACAGGCTACCACGGAATAACGCACTCAAGCTCAACAATGAACGCGCCCGTGCTGAAAGGCTTGCAGGATCTCGGCTTTGCATACGGCGGCAACTATACTAAATATCAGGGCACTACCCCGATAATGGATGCTGTGCTGGGCATCAAGTACCTTATGAAATGGAATACTCTGCATGGTTTTGAAACAAAAATACCCAAAGATTATCCTCTTGTGATGGATACCACCGATACAGGCACCGATATAAGCGTTTATCAAAACCCATATTCGCTTGGCATGGGCTTTGCAGCGAGCAATATGATGGAAAATTACTTTCTTGAAGATGCAAGCCCGTTTGTAAACCAGAACAATCTGCTCAACTATGCTCTCGGCGTTGACGAGATGACCTACACAGAGTATATGACACGGCTTTTCCCCGAAAGCATAGATACCGAAAACCTTGCCACGGCAGGCGTAAGCGAAAATCATACAAAATATTATTTCAAGAATACTTCAATAGGCGAGTGCCATGAGGATTTTCTGTTCACCATGCCGGAAGATACCGAGCATTTCTATATGTACTTTCCGACGAAGTATGAAAGAAAAGTGAACGTATGGCTAAAGCGTGACGACGTGTTTGCAGATGAAGAGCAGGGCGGATTTAATTTTGTGGACTACTTCTTTGAGGGTGACTATTATTCGGTGCTTGACCTCGGTTCATTCCACGAGGGCGAATCGGTAAGGGTGCGCGTTTCAATACCTATGGATCCGGGCGAGGCTTACTGGTCTGATACTTATTTCTATTATTTCCATAAAGACAGATTTGTAAACGCTGTGCAGCAGCTTGGGCAGAACGTTTGGAATATAACAGAGCAGGACGACACGCATATAGAAGGCACAATAACTGTAGGAAACGACCAAATGCTGTTTACCACAATGCCTTATGAAGAAGGCTGGATAATAAAAGTAGACGGCGAAACGGTGCAGCCCACTGTGATAGCCGATATGTTCATAGGCGTAAAGATGTCGCCCGGCACACACACCGTTTCAATGACATTCAGACCGAATTACTTTATAATTTCAATAGTGCTGTCAGTCTGCGGACTGCTGATACTTGTGATGGTGTTCCTGTTTGAGTACAAAAAGGGCATACTGCTTGACAAAATATTCAGCAAGCTGAAATAGTGCAAATTTCGAGCGCAATTTCGGCGCGCATGATATATCATAACAGTTGATTAGCGGCTTAGCCGTAAAATAGATCGGAGGAAAATATAATGAAAAAGAAATTCACCCGCGGCGGAGGAGCTCCGCTGGTATTGTCGATCATAGCGCTGATATTTGCGCTTGCGGCATCGTTTCAGGAGTATCTTGCAAGGTTTATTTATAACATCGCGCCGTTTGACAGCGACGTTGAAAAGGTGTTTTTATCAAACGTTGCAGGATATTTCACCATGGAGAGAGATTCCGTCTCGGTAATAACAATGTATACCGAAAAGGCTTTCATCATGGCTGTAATAGCGTTTGCGGCATTCTTGCTGTTTGCAACATCTGCAAATAAGAAGAAAATAGTCGCAGGCGAGGCATGGCTTATAATAGCCGCATCAGCCGCCTGCCTTATCGAGCCCGTTATGTATATGTCATACTTTTTCTCAAACAATTTGCAGGCAGGCTTCTCTGACGACCTTGACGGCGTAAAGTTCAGAACCATGTATGGTTTTCTGATATATGCACTGCCGATACTCGTTTCTGCACTGCTCATGGTGGCATCTCTTATAGTGCTTGTAAGGCTTGCAAAAGAAGAAAAGGTCGATATATCGGGCGTTGCCGCCCAGCCTGCGGAGCAGATTGAACCTTCCGCTCCCGTTGTATTCCCCACGGTAAGCGAGCAGCTTGACAATACTGTTTTTGCAAAGCCTTCCGAGCTCGCACAGGAGGAAATGCCCCCGGTACAGCCGGCAGAGGAAACCACTACAGAAGAAACACCTGCTGCAGAGGAAGTACCTACAGCAGAAGAACCCAAAGAAGAAGAAATGCCTGCGGTTCAGCCTGTTATTGAGGCGGCGGCAGAAAGCGCTCAGGCGGTATTCTGTGCAAACTGCGGCAACAAGCTTGACCCCAACGCCAAGTTCTGCAACAACTGCGGCGCAAAAAGATAACGGAGAGCAAGCGTGAAAAAGCCAAACTATTTAGTAAAGTCTCTGCCTTCGATAATGAAGTTAATGGCGAAGTCGGCTGTGTTATTTGCAGCTGCTTCGGTAATATTCATACTGCTGGGCAATCCGCTCAAAATAACGCTTATCGGAGCTTTGATACTGTGGGTGGTGCTTTTTGTGCTGCTGCTGATAACGCAGTATTTTGCTATACAAAAAGCAAGACCGTACTTAGATGTGTACTTTGAAAAAGGTCTGTGCGATGAGTATGCGCAGGAGTTCAAGCGTATTGAGATAGACGAGCGAAAAAACGCATCGGAGTATAACAAACTGCGCCTTGCAAGCATTTATATCGCGCTTGAAAGGTTTGATGCGGCTGAAGCTATCTACAATAATTCGACCGTTTTTACTAACCCAAACTCATCGCCTATGGAAAAGCGGCTGTTTTATAACGACCTTATGGCGCTTAGGCTCGCGCAGTTCAGAACGCAGGAGGCGGCGCAGATATATAACGAGTGTTCTATATTTATGGGCGAACAGGTGCTAAAAAACATATCATACCGCAATACGTGGAACAGCAACTACCTGACGCTGCTTTTTCAGCAGGGCAGGGTAGATGAGGCAATGGCGTTCTGGCAAAATACCGCTATGAAAGATACTGAAAAAGACAATACTAAAATTCTTTTTTTGGCAAGCATAGCGGCAGGTATGCTGCTAAACGGCAGAGAGCAGGAAGCGCAGGAGTATGAGTGTCAGGCAAGAGAGCTTGCAGAAACCAGCGATAAGTACGAAATGCCGTGGCAGAAAGAGTATATGCACCACTTTATCGACAGAGAGATAGCAAGGGTGCGCGAACATTTTGCAGCCGCGCAGTGATTGACAAAGGCTGCGGACTGTTGTATAATAATAGATAGAAAATTTTTAAGTTTATACCGAAAGGGAGTTTATAAAATGAAGAAGTCAGTAAGAAAAGCTATCATCGCAGGAAACTGGAAGATGAACAAAACAAGACCTGAGGCTAAGGCTCTTATAGAGGCTATAAAGCCGCTGGTCGCAAACGCCGAGGGCAACGTTGAGGTAATAACCTGCGTGCCTTTTACAAACCTTGAAACTGCTGTTGCAGCTACCGCAGGCTCTAACGTAAAGGTCGGCGCTGAGAACGTTCATTTTGCTGAGAGCGGCGCTTACACGGGCGAAATATCGGCTGCAATGCTTGTTGAGGTGGGCGTTGAGTACGTTGTTATCGGTCACAGCGAGAGAAGGCAGTATTTCGGCGAGACAGACGAGACAGTAAACAAGAGAACTATCGCGGCTCTTAACGCTGGTCTTAAACCGATAGTATGCGTAGGCGAGCTGAAATGGGAGCGCGAGTGCAACATAACCGAAGAAGTTATTGCAAGGCAGATAAAGCTTGATTTGTGGTCGCTCACCGCAGAGCAGATAAAGAACGTTGTTATAGCTTACGAGCCTGTATGGGCTATAGGTACAGGTCTTACAGCTACACCCGACCAGGCAGAGGAAGTTTGCGCTTACATACGCGCCCAGCTTGCTAAACTGTATGACGAGGCTACCGCTGAAGCTGTTACAATTCAGTACGGCGGCTCTATGAACGCTAAAAATGCCGCAGAGCTTCTTGCCAAGCCGAATATCGACGGCGGACTTATAGGCGGCGCATCGCTCAAAGCCGAGGACTTCAACGTTATAGTTCAGGCGGCAGTAAACGGCTGAAATACTTAGAAATATTTATCTGAAAGGAAATGTATATGTCTAAAAAACCTGTGGCACTTATTATAATGGACGGCTTCGGCTATAACCATTCAAGTTACGGCAACGCTATCAGAGCCGCAAAAACGCCCAACCTTGACAGACTTCTGGCAAAATATCCGCACACCCTTATAGGCGCCAGCGGCATGAATGTCGGTCTGCCCGACGGACAAATGGGCAACTCCGAGGTGGGTCATACCAACATCGGCGCTGGCAGGATAGTTTATCAGGAGCTTACAAGAATAAGCAAGTCTATAAAAGAGGGCGACTTCTTTAAAAACGAGGCTTTCAAAAAAGCTGTGGCAAACTGCCGCGAAAATGATTCCGCACTGCACCTGTTCGGTCTGCTTTCCGACGGCGGCGTACATTCGCACAATACACACCTTTACGGTCTGTTGAAGCTTGCAAAGGAAGAGGGTCTTAGCAAAGTTTACGTTCATTGCTTCCTTGATGGAAGAGACGTGCCCCCGACCAGCGGCGCAGACTTTGTTGCAGAACTGCAAGACAAGATGAAAGAGATAGGCGTGGGCAAAATAGCTACCGTTATGGGCAGATATTATGCCATGGACAGAGATAACCGCTGGGAAAGAGTCGAGAAAGCGTATTCAGCTATCGTTTACGGCGAGGGCGTTGAGTGCGCCGATGCGGTAGAGGCTGTAAAAGCTTCATACGCCGCTGAAGTCACCGACGAATTTGTTGTTCCTGCCGTTATAGACAAGAGCGGTATGGTAAAGGCGAACGACAGCGTTATTTTCTATAACTTCCGCCCCGACAGAGCAAGAGAAATAACCCGTACTTTCGTTGACGACGATTTCAAGGGATTTGAGAGAAGAAACGGCAGATTTCCGCTTTACTATGTCTGCATGACACAGTATGATGCCACCATGCCGAATGTTGATATTGCTTTCAGACCCGAGGGCTTGACCAACACGCTGGGCGAGTATATTTCAAAGCTTGGTATGACACAGCTGAGAATTGCGGAAACAGAGAAGTATGCGCACGTTACGTTCTTCTTCAACGGCGGTGTTGAAGCGCCTTTTGAGAATGAAGACAGGGTGCTTATACCTTCGCCTAAGGTCGCTACATACGACTTGCAGCCCGAGATGAGCGCTTACCCCGTTTGCGATGAGGTGGTAAAGAGGATAGAATCAGGCAAGTATGATGTTATAATACTCAACTATGCTAACTGCGATATGGTAGGTCATACGGGAGTGTTTGAAGCCGCCGTAAAGGCTGTTGAAGCTGTTGACACCTGCATGGGCAGAACTGTTGATGCGGTGCTCAAAATGGGCGGCGTGGCTTTAGTTACCGCTGACCACGGCAACGCCGACAAGATGTATGAGGAGGACGGTTCACCGTTCACAGCGCACACGACCAACCTTGTTCCGCTGATAATTGCAGGCGCAGATGATGACATCACCCTGCGTGAGGGCGGCGTGCTGGCAGACCTTTCACCCACTATTCTTAAAATTCTCGGCATAAAACAGCCGGAGGAAATGACAGGCGAAAGCATTGTAAAGTAATAATACAGATAAAAAATCGGCGCGTACTTTTTGGGTACGCGTCGTTTGCGTTATTTGCTTACTATCTTGTAATATGTTCGCGCCGTCAGCGAGTACACCAGCGCATACAGCACCGCGAACGCTGAAAAGCAGGCAAGCAGGCACAGCGCAAAAAGTTTAGCATTGTTCATGTTCATCATAAGCATCAGCCGCCGAATTAGCGGGAACGAAAACGCCGTGTGCAGCCCTGCGGTAAGCAGCGGCAGAAAGAACACCTTTACTATCTGCGAGTGTATCGAACGCTTTACCTCGGCGCGGCTCATGCCAACGTTCTGCATTATCTCAAAGCGTTTTTTGTCGTCGTACCCCTCCGAGATCTGCTTGTAGTAGATTATCAGCACCGTTTCCATAACAAACAGTATTCCTAAAAACGTTCCTAAAAAGAACAGTCCGCCGTATAGAGAAATAAAGCTGTCGTGCGCGCTGTATTTTACGTCTATCATCATGTACCGACCGCTGTCGGCAAGGCAGACTTCCAACAGATGCTTCACACTCTCATCTCCGCCGCCCTCAACGTCAAAATTGTAGATATTTTGTATAAACGAAGCGTTCTCACCATAAACACCTTGCTGATACTCACACAGACGGTTCACCTCGTCGTCGCCGCTGACAACAATGCCCATTTTCTGCGTTATGTTGTAGGTTTTTTCATTCGGGAAGCTTTTCAGCCGCTTCTTTACTGTCACATCTTTTCCGCACAGATCAAGGCTTTCAAAGTTCAGCCCCTTTTCGCTGCTGTAAAAGAGTATTTCGCCGCTATCAAGTGAAATTTCTTCGCCGACAAGTTTTCCGTACTCATCCGCGCTGAGCACCTCAAGTTCGTACACATCATCAATAGATGCGCTGCTGTTTGCAGAAGTTTCAGCGTATACCCTGCCGCCCTCGCAGAAAGCACCGAATTCAAGCGAGGTGTAGCTTTGCGACCTTGTCACGTTAACGCCGTTTTCTTTGAGGACTTTCTCTATATCTATACTTTTTGAAGTGCCGTACGATACCATAAAATCAAACGGGTAGCGCGTTTTTATTATGTCCTCCATGCCTGCCATAAGGCAAGTGGTAGTAGACACCATTACAAGCACCATTGTTGAAAGTATGCAAATGTTTGCCATGCCGACGGCGTTTTGCTTCATGCGGTACATAAGCCCCGAAACGGTGGTGAAATTCTTCGTTTTGTAGTAATAGCTCTTTTTGCTTTTCAGTATTTTAAGTACCGCAATACTGCCCGATGTGAACAGCAGATATGTTCCTATTATAACGCACAGCACCGCTATGAAAAACAGCGATATTGCCTTTAACGGGCTTTTGGTGACTATAGAGATGTAATAGCCTATGCCGAGCAGCACCGCGCCCAGAATCGCCATCAGCCACTTTGCTTTTGGCTCTTTTTCGCCTACCTGCGAACCGCGCATAAGCTCCGCAGGCTGTGCAAAGTGCATCTGCCGCAGCGAGTTGAGAAATATCAACAGAAATGTTATCAGCATAAATATCGCAGTTACCGCAAGCGAGTAGCGCGAGATGTAAAACCCAAGCTTTACGCTGCCGCCGAGCATTTTCCTCAGCAGCATGAAAAGCAGTTTGTCTAGCAGTATGCCAAAGCCGAAGCCAAGCACAAGGCTTATCACCGCGCTGTAAAGCGTTTCCATAAACAGCACCCTTGCAATGTGGCGTTTTTCCATGCCGAGAATGTTTAAAAGCCCGAACTCTTTCTTGCGCTTTTTGGATATGAAACTGTTTGTGTAGAAAAGAAAAATAAATGCGAATATCCGCGTTATTATGCTGCCTAATCTCAGTATCTCCAAAAGTGCGTAGTCACCCTGCATACCTATGAGACCTTTGTTGCGTGAAAGCGACGTGATGATATACAGCATCGCCGCGGTAAGGCAGCAGGTTATAAGGTAGGGGATATAAAGCTGCGCGTTTTTGCGTATGTTGTCGGCGGCAAGGCGCGCATACAAGCCTTTTTTGGCGCGTTCTTTACCGTTCATAATTCCTCACCGCCCGACATTATCAGCGTAAGCGCCTCTGAGATCTTTCTGTAATATTCCTCTCTCGTCATTTCTCCGCGGTAAAGCTGGTGAAACACCTCGCCGTCTTTTATGAAAAGCACGCGCTTTGCGTGGCTGGCAGCTTTTACCGAATGCGTTACCATGACTATCGTCTGCCCGTTTGCGTTTAATAGCGAAAATATGTGCAAAAGGCTGTCTGTCGAGCGCGAATCCAGCGCGCCTGTCGGCTCGTCTGCCAGCAGTATTTTCGGCTGCGTTATAATAGCCCTTGCCACTGCCGCGCGCTGTTTCTGTCCGCCCGATACTTCATACGGAAATTTATCCAGAATATCGCTTATCCCGAGCATTTTTGCTATGGGCGAAAGCTTTTCTTTCATCTCGCGGTGGTCAAGCCCCAAAAGCACCAGCGGCAGGTAGATATTATCCCTCAGCGAGAATGTGTCCAAGAGATTGAAATCCTGAAACACAAACCCCAGATTATCCCGACGAAACGCCGAAATTTCTTTTTCCTTCACCTTTGTCAGCTGTATGCCGTCAAGGTATACTTCACCGCTCGTGGGCTTGTCTAGCGCCGCAAGAATGTTTAGCAGCGTTGTCTTGCCAGAGCCCGATTCACCCATTACCGCAACATATTCGCCCTGCTCTACAGTAAAACTAACATTGTTCAGGGCGCGTATCTTGCTGCCGCCAAACCGCGGCGAGTATATTTTTTCAACGCCCTGCACTTCAAGTATTGCCATTTTTATGACCTCCCATTTTGCTTTCTGACAAAAATTATATCACACTTTCAGCCGCCTGGAAATCTATTCGGGTGACAATGGCGTGACATTTTTGTAAGATGATATATCATCTTAGGTCATTCAAACTCTGTTTCTTCCGTATGCAGGTCTATAGTAAATATACTGCCCTTGCCCTGCTGCGACTGTGCATACAGTTTGTGCGATAGCTTGTCGGCAGCTTTTTTTGCAAGATAAAGCCCCAGACCTGTTGCCTTGCTGCCATCTTCTCTGCCTGCCTGCCCCGTGTAGCCCTTTTCAAATATGCGCGGCAGGTCGCTTGCAGATATGCCTATACCTGTGTCTTCAATGGTTATCTTTTCACCCTCAGCGGTAACGGTAACGCTGCCTTCTTCGGTGTACTTCACAGCGTTTGAAAGCAGCTGCTCTATAATAAACCCAAGCCACTTGCGGTCGGTTATAGCACTGCTTTCACTGCCGCTGTAGATAAGGCGTATCTTCTTTGAAATAAACTGCGGCGCATACTTTCTGACCGAGGCGCGAATAACACCGTCAAGCGGCGTTTTTTCTATGCTTAAATCGCTTCCGCCCAGCCTGCTTTGGTAAAGCGCCATTTCGGTGTACTGCTCAATGCGGAAAAGCTGCATAAGCAGCTCGCGGCTGGGCTTGGTGTCATATTGCTCCAAAGTCATCTTCATAACTGCAATCGGCGTTTTTATCTGATGTGCCCAAGCCGTGTAAAAGTCCTCGCTGTCGGTTTGCAGCCTGCGCATTTCGCTCTGCATATCGCTTGCTTTTTCTGTAAGCTTTTCGATTATCTCTATGTACTTTTCTTCTGTAGGAGATATATTTTCAAAAGTACCGTCAGGCAGGGCGTTCATAAAGCTTATATCCTCTGCCGCGCGGGATAGTATGTCATACCGTTTTTTGAAGAATATAAAATGCACCGCTATTACTGCCGCCGCAGCCGCTAAACACAGCAAAGCCGAGTATACCGCCGCCTCCGCAGGCAAGCCGTAGGCTGAAAGTATGGCATAAAACACCGCAGTGAAAAGCACAAGCAGCCACAGCAGCAGGCGGTACTGCCGAAGATAATTTGCCACGAGCTTCGTCATGTTTCAGCGCCCCCTATAATATATCCGCTGCCGACACGCGTTTTTATAAAGTCGTCAACGCCTAAATCTGACAGCTTTTTTCTCAGCCGCGCAACGTTCACGGTAAGGGTGTTTTCCTCAACGTAGTTATCCATCTGCCACAGCCGCTGCATAAGCGTTTCACGGCTGACTATTTTCCCCTTGTGCTCCATAAGCGTTTGCAATATGCGAAATTCGTTTTTGGTAAGCTCCGCGCGTTTGCCGCCGTATGCTACAGTGCCGTCGTTTATAAATAGCGAAACGCCGCCGTATTCAAGGGCAGGGGAGAGGCTCATATCGTATGCCCTGCGCAGGATTGCCTGTATTTTGGTTATAAGAACATTGCTGTCAACGGGCTTTGCTATAAAATCATCACCGCCCGACTGCATAGCCATTATTATGTTCATGTTCTCCGCCGCCGAGGACAGAAAAACTATCGGCACATTGCTGCTTTTGCGAATCTCCTCGCACAGCATATAGCCGTTGCGGCGCGGCAGCATAATGTCAAGTATAACAAGGTGCGGAGCAAAGCTTTCAAACTCGCTCATTACAAGGTCATCAGCGCTTTTCACTTCGTATCCCCATGAAGATATGCTCTTTTCCATGGCGTTTGCAAGCGCCTTGTCGTCCTCTATTATAAATATTCTGTACTTTGCAGACATAACTCCACTCCTATGCTTTAATAATGCGCATCAGCTGTTTTTCGTCTTCGTCAGGAAAGATGCCCTGCAAATGCTTTAGTATAATTTCCAGCGATCCTTCAGGCTCTTTCTGATATACTCTGTCAGTGAACGCGCTGCCGAAATGCTCCTCGGGCGTTGAATACCTCGCAAGCCCCCAGCCGTATGGCGAACCGTTTTTGTCAACGGCGTATTCAAAATCTGTCGTGGTAACATAGCACAGCATTTGCAGCCGAGTTACTGCCGCATCAAATTCGCCGCGCTTTTTAACGCCGCTTTTCTGCCGCCATAGGCGAGAGAGCATATCACCGCTGCCGTAAAGAGCATCAAAAATCACCTTGTCAGAGTACCTTGCAAGCCCGTCGTCAAAGCGCGCATCAAAGTCGTAGCCGTCGCGGCGATAGTTTGCAAAGTTAGGGAACCACTTCATGCTTATAAATCCTGCCTTGCCCTTGAAAAACTTGCCGTATGCGCAGCCTGCCATGCGAATAACAGGGCCTTTCCACTCCCATGGGCCGTCAACGTCGGGCGCGAACCAAAGCCGTGGCGGCGTGTGCTCCTCGACCGAAAATCCTTCTATGTTGTTTTTAAAAAGCGGCAAAAAGCCGTACTTATCCACCATAGCGCACAAAGCCTTTGCGCTTGTAATATTCCTGCCGATGTTTTTCATAATATGCACTTCCTATCTATACACATTATACCATACAGCTTCGTATTTTTCAACAGCGCAAAAACACCGTCGGGAAAAGCTCCCAACGGTGTCTGCGTTATTTGTAATACTGAAATTATTCAGCAGCTTCGGGTGCGGCAACGGTAACGCTCTTTACTATGATACCGTGTACCATGAAGATAACTCCGCCCCACTGTGAGCCGTCATCGTTTGTGGCAACGTCAGCCAGAACAAACTGTATAGCTTCGGGTGAGAAATTGAATGTCAGAGTGCCTTCTTCGTTCCATGTGCCGTCGTCATTTGCACATACAACGATAAATCCGTCGTCCTGCATATATGCTTCCTTGTCGTAGTCGTCCTTTACTATCTCCTTGGTAGAATCATTCGGATCGGGTATAACTACGTCTTTCTTGTTTTCATAGCCTGTTATAAATGACTGATCCTTTTCATAAAGCTTCTGCCAGCCGCTTGCGCCTGCGCTGCACGGAGCAACAGAATAGAAGTCATAGAATGTTTTGCCTGCATCGGGATTCTGCATATCTATCTTCTTGTCAATGGTGTAGTTGATAGTGACTGTACAGCCGGTATCCTTAAAGTCTTCAAGATAAATATAATCGAACTGACCGGAAGTGTTGCCCTCGCTGTCAATTATGAACGGAGCAGATGCCCAGTCACCAGGATAGTCGCCGGTGGTTTCAAGTGTGCCGTTGAACTCAATGGGTTCAGCCTCGCTGCTCTCATCAGCCTCGGAAGAAGTCTCCTCAGCAGTGGTCTCCTCGGGCTTGCTCTCTTCAGGAGCGGTGGTGGTCTCAGCTACAGATGAAGTGTCGTCAGCCACAGATGCGGCAGAAGAACTGTCGCTGTCTCCGCAGGCTGTGAACATAGATGCTGCCATTACAAGTGCAGCCAGAATTGCAAGTCTCTTTTTCATTGTTAATTACCTCCAAAATGTTTTATTATTGATTTTTAGCGGCTACATCAGCCAGCTGTTTGTTAGCATCGTCAAGATAGTAGTTTACGCCGTTGTTGTTTTCAGAAATAACCTCAGCCCATGTCTTTTCGTCGCCGTTGGTCTTAGATGTAGCATCGGTTATGTTTGCGTATACGTCACTGAATTCCTGCGATATAGCATCGCCAAATTCAAATACGGGCTTCTCGGCTGCCAGTCTGTAGCACTCCTCGCGCATATCTATCATTTCCTGAGTCCAGCCGTAGTCTTCGGTCAGTGTCGAAAGATATATAGCCTTTACGGATTCGTCCATGGTCGCTACTCTGCTGCAAAGCATAAATGCCGCGAAAGCTTCGGGATTCTTAGCGCCTGCAACGAGCAGATAGCCTGATGCACGTGACTGCATATACGGGTCAGAACCGTCCTGCGAAGGCATCGGAACGAACATTACCTCGCCTGCTGAAATGTCACCCATAAGCTCGGTGTTTGCAGGAGCATCTTCTATTTCGTAAAGTCCGCATGGGCAGAACAGTGTAAGTCCCTGTCCAAGTCCTATAGTACCTTCATCGTTAGGTCCTCTTACGTGCCAGTTGTTAAGGTGCGCAGGGTATTTTACGTTAGCCTTTGTAAGGTCGTAAATGTAGTTCTCTGCTTTAAGTATGTCAGCGTTTTCAAGGTTGTTTACCAGCTGATCGTTTTCATAGCCGACTATAGGCACACCCGTCGTGTGGGAAAAGGCTTTCCACCACCACCAGCCGTCAAAACCGTACATTTCCTTGTCAACGTCAGAGAAATCTATAGCCATTTCTCTCATCTTGTCCCAAGTCCATTCACCTGCTTCGTACAGGTCGGCAGGCTGTTCGTAGCCGTGTTCCTCAATAAATGTGGTGTTGTAAATACATACAATGTCAGGAACAACTTCGATAACAGCAACATAGTGCTTGCCGCCTACCGTGAATACATCACAAGCCGATTTTACATCTTTCCAGTATTCTGTGCTGAGGTCAACATAATCGTCAATAGGCTGGAACATTCCTGCAATAGCGCCTCTTGGGAACGCATCCATATCACCGCTGGGGAACATATCGGGCGAATCGTTGGACGAAACGAGAGAAGCAAGCTTTGTGTAGCGTGTCTCCCAAGTCGCCTGTACCCATTCGATAGTGCCGTTATACTTGTCCTTGAACAGTTTTATGGCAGGGTCTTCGGTCTTTCCGTCAGCAGGGTTTATGTCGTAGTGTGCAAGCCATTTCAGCGTGGTGTTTGCAAGCTCGGTGTTGCCCCAGTCAACGTCCTCAACAGCGCTTTCAAGCTGCTCAGCTCTTTCTGAATCGAGTGCAACGCCTGCATTGCTGGATACCGCAGAACTGTCAGAGTTTCCGCACGCGCCAAGCGACATTACAGACATTACTGCCACTGCCATAGCCAACAGTTGTTTGCATTTTTTCATAGCATATCCTCCTTAAATAATTATGGTTTTTATTTAATAACATTATATCAATTTTCCGAAAACTAAAATATAAATATTTTTATTTTTATATCAATTTGTTGTTGCAATTATTATTATTTTAGTATATAATATAAATATGAAACAAACGCGAGAGGTGATGCCTTTTGGATATAAAGAAAAATCTCTACCATACCGAATTTATAAACCGCGAATATAATATATCACACCTTGATTACAACAGGGAAAACGAGTTTTTCAATGCTATAAAGCAGGGCGATACTGAGGCCGTAAAGCGCCTTTTCAAACCGCTTGCCACCGAGGATATGGGCAGGCTGAGCGATGACGACCTGCGCAACCTGAAATATCACCTGATAATAACCGTTGCGCTTATCACGCGTATATGTATTGAGGGCGGCATGGAAATGGAAGTTGCCTATAACCTCAGCGACATATATATACGCAGTATTGACAAGTGCCGCAGGGAAGAAGACGTTAATGTGCTCCACCGCGAGCTTGTTGACGACTACGCCCAGCGCATGAGCCTTATACAAAGGGCGAACCGCTGCCCGAGGTCTATAACGATATGCCTTGACTATATTTATGATAATCTGCATACAAAAATAACACTTGACGACCTTGCGAAGAAGGTAGGGCTGAGCAGTGCTTATCTTTCAAAGCTGTTCAAAGCCGAGGTGGGTATGCCCGTATCGGAGTACATAATGCGCAAGAGGGTGGAAGCCGCCGCAAATATGCTCAAATATTCGCAGTATTCTGTGCTTGAGATAGCCGAGTATCTGTGCTTTAGCTCCGAGAGCTATTTTATACAGGTCTTTCGCCGCATAACGGGCGATACGCCGAAGGTCTACAGAGAGAAGTATTTCAGGGTGAAGAAGTAGATTTTATGTTGAAATAAATTCGCGCTTACGCGCACCCTGCTGGAGCTCACACATTGCCAGACTGTGAACAGTCTGGCAAGTGCCGAAGAACCCTCTTCGAGGCTTCTTCCCTGTTCTTCGGCTTTAGCCTTCAAGCCACTTGAAAGAATTACTTCGGCGACATTATGGGGTCGCCGATTTTGCTTTCTGAAAGTCCTGAAGCCTTTCAGAAAACAAAACCGTAATTCTTTTGCATAGTCCGTTCAGAGCAAATAGCGCATATCTAAAAATCCCTCGCCGCCAAAAACGGTCGGCGGCGCATACCTTGCGGTATGACGGGCTTTTTTCGTTCAACGCCCTCTGTACTTCGGTTATTTGCTCATTATGATTTTTCACACTGGTCGGCGTTCCAGAATGGAACGCGGAAAGAGAGATAAGGTCTTTTCAAAGGGGAGGCTCAGCTATTAGAAGCAAGATAACTAGAGGCAAGAGGTTAGATGAGCATTTTGAAAAATTTGCGCAA
Organism: uncultured Clostridia bacterium; assembly: GCA_947630555.1. GTDB lineage: Bacteria > Bacillota > Clostridia > Oscillospirales > Ruminococcaceae > UBA7477. The sequence goes on along the minus strand of CANRIA010000008.1, from coordinate 49,383 downwards.
AGCTGTACAAAGCAATTTCTTGCTTCTTGTTTCAATCTAAACCGCAGAAACGGTAAGCACGCGCAAAAGCCGTAGAATCGTTTCTAACTTCTAACTTCTCACTTCTAACCTCTAATAGCGGAGCGCCTGCCGTAAGGGGATTTCGCCGTCTGCGGACGGCGACGAGGGGCTCGCCCCTCGACCTGATGACCCTTTTGAAAAAGGGTCAATCGAAAACTTTTATTTTCTTGACAAGAATTTAAAATACGCGGCGCAAGCCGCACCTTAACTATTCACTATTCATTATTCACTCTTTCACTATTCACTAATTCTGCTCCTGCGCCGCGCGTAAGCGCAAATACAAAAAACAAATGACGCTGTATCTGCCCACTACAACAGATACAGCGTTTTTGTATGGATATATCACAAATATTTAAGGAGTTGCTCTCTTATGCCGTCAAGGCGGCTGTCTGAAATGCCAAAGTCCATTTCCTTGTAGTTCCACGCCGCGCGCGCAATGCCGTACTTTTCAAACACCGCGTTTATCGTCTTGTACCATTTCAGCGTGTCCTCGGGCGATACAACATCTATAACGCCGTATTCGCCGCAGTAAAGCTCTGTGCCCTCAGCCTTTGCCTTTTCAATTGCCGAAGAAAATACCCTTTCAAAATATTCTTCCGAAACGCCGCTTTCCTCAAACGCTACCCTCTCGTCGGGGTCTATCTGATCTGTCCAGTATGCGCCCTGATGAGTGAATTTAAGGGGGTCATAGCAGTGCATATTGTAGACCACCTTGTCGTCATAAGGCGTGTCAAGGTCTTTCACTGCCTCGGCGCTGTTGTTCCAGTAGCTTCCCACGATAATTACCGTGTCAGGCGCGTACTTGCGTATGCCTTCTATACACTCGCGCACCACCTTGTTCCATACCGTTATGAATGACTGATCTGTAACTTCGTTGAGCAGTTCAAACGCAACATCATCACTGTATTTGCCAAAGTGCTTTGCAAGCTCTTCCCACAAGCGGCAGAAACGCACCTGATATTTCCCATCTTCAAAAAATCCGTGCTCGTCCTCGCCGTAATCGTCAAATGAAAATCCTGCGGTCTTGTGCAGGTCGGCTACTACTTTCAGCCCGTATTTGCGCGCAAGCTGTATGGCGTTTTCCAAGCGGTCAAAACCGTCCTGCTTGTAACTGCCGTCAGCGTTTTCAAAAATGTTATAGTCAAACGGTATGCGGACATGATCAAGCCCCCATGCCGCTATTTTTTCAAAGTCTTTTTCGGTGACAAAGTTATTCAGCCGCTCCTCGCTGTAATCGCACTGCGACAGCCAGCCGCCAAGATCTATGCCTCTTTTGATGTTAAGTTGTTTCATATTATCGCTCCTTTTTTATTCGTCAAACGGCGTGAATCTTACCCACTGATATTCAGCAGTCAGCGGCAGGTTATCGGCATTAAAAGCATTCAGCCAGCCGTCAACGCCCGTGCCGCACCATGCGTTCATCATTATCTTGCTTTCGGTAACGGGCAGGTTGTAAGTCACGGTGTGCACCTCGTAGCCGTCAACAAACCACACTATCTTGTCCTTGTGCCACTCAAAAGCATAGGTGTGAAAATCTTCCGACGCATCAAAGCCGAGATCCTGCAAATATTCGTGATTTCCCTTGCCATCGGTGTAATAGTTGAACTGCACCTTAGTGGTGTCCTTGCCCAAAAATTCAATGTCTATCTCGTCCCAAGGGTTGTTGTCTGAAGGCCCTGTGTAGGTGAAGAACGATGAAACAACGCCGTCGTTTTTGATAGCCTTCATGCTTACTTCATAGCGACCGTATCCGTAAAAATCCTTGCTTCTGAACTCGCCGCCCGAATAGGGTATCATCTGAGGGTTTTCATCGCCGTCTTTTATGATAAGCTGCATAGCGCCGTTTTCAAAAGTAACGTTTGCAGCCCTCCAGTAAACGTTGAACATACTGCCGTTCGTCCAGCCGTCGGAAGCCTCGAAATTGTCGGGGCAGCCTTTGGTAAGGTCGGCGTACATTTCTTCTTTTATTACCGCAGGAGCGGCAGGTTGACTTTCCGCTTCGGAAGAAGTATTCTCGCTTTCAGTGCTGTCACTGCTTTCGTCTGAAAAGCTTTCTGTTGCCACTGTTGACTTATCATCGCCCTTGCTTTCCACTGCTGACGAACTGCCCGAATTTCCGCAGGATGCAAGCATAGTCGCTGCCAGTATAAGAGCTAAAATTATATTCGATCTTTTCATAAGCGTTACCTCCGTAATGATTTGTTACAAATATAATATCACTAAATTTATATAGAAAGTATCAAAATTTTGTTCATGATGTCATTTTGATGCTGCAATTTACCCAAAAAACAAAAGGCACATATAAATGCGCCTTTGTTATATATTTTATGTATATCACAGTATCTTCTTTATCCTGCGCGAGAGTGTTACCGCAAGGAAAAGCTTTATCATATCGGGCAGTATGAAAGGGAACACACACATTGTAAGCGCGCTCCAAAGCCCTATGCTGCCCACTTTGTCAGCGTAAACGTGCATGAACCACGCCGTGCCGAAAGCATAGCAAAGCGCCAGCCCCAGAACAAGCGATATTACCGTTGGCAAAAGTTTTTCGCCGAATATTTTAGTTATAACGCAGTAGCTAATAGCGATAAACACAAAACCCGTTATGTAGCCGCCTGTCATTCCCGTAAGAGCAGCAAAACCGCCGCTGAAATTTGAAAATACAGGCACGCCCACAGCCCCTATGAAAATATATACAAGTATAGCAAAAGTACCCCTCGCTCTGCCAAGAGCCGCCAGCGCGAAGAACACGCCGAATATCTGCATGGTGAAAGATACGTCGGTAAAAGGCAGCCTTATGTTTATCCACGCGCAGATGGCAATAATAGCCGTCATTACCGCCGAAAGGGTAATGTCAACGGTAGAAAGCCGCCTGCCGCTTTTCTTTAATGTTATGCTCATGAATATCACACACTTTCCGTCAAAGATAGTATAATTATAACATCAGATGTTTGAGTTGTCAATCTTTTCAAAGTGTTTCGGCAAAATCGTCAGTCGATGCAAAATTTGTTCGTGAAAAATGTGCGTAATAACAAACTCGTCTGCAAGCGCGCCCAAGTACGACAACGCGAACCACAGCACACAAAACGGCAGGCATATCTGCCCGAGGTAATTGAGCGGAATGCCGGAGTAATCCCACACGTTCAGCTTCAGCCACAGGTTGTCTATCATGCCGCAGATAAGCTCAGAAACAGTTATGAACATAGCCGAAACTATAAGCTGCTGTAAAAGCCCCAGTTTTCCGCACCGCCTAAGCTGCCCTGTAAGTCCTATGAATACAAAGCTTATGCCGCCCAGCAGCCCCATTGAAATGTGCGTAAAACCGCGCGCCATTATCTCCATGCTCCCGTAGCACAAAGCCCCTGTGCACATATATAAAAATATCCTTAAAAACAAGCGTTTGCCAAGCATATAAAAACCTCTGAAAATTTTGTAACATATATAATGTGTGCAGAAATGCGCGGTTTAAAACCCGTGTGCAATATTTTTTTAAGATGTAAAATGTTGCTGTTGAAATGAGGAAGAAAATGTGTTATACTAAGTAGTGATGAATTTACCGAAAGGAAGTACATATTATGGATTATGCACAAGTATCGCTTAAAAAGCACTATGAATGGAAAGGCAAGATAGAAGTTGTCTGCCGCGCGCCGCTTGAAACGCGTGACGACCTCTCGCTTGCGTATACGCCGGGCGTTGCGCAGCCCTGCCTTGAAATACAGAAAGATATAAACAAAAGCTATGAACTAACAAGGCGTTCAAATTTAGTTGCCGTAATTACCGACGGTACTGCCGTTTTGGGGCTGGGTGATATAGGCCCCGAGGCAGGTATGCCGGTTATGGAGGGAAAATGTGCGCTGTTCAAGGCATTTGGCGATGTTGATGCAGTGCCGCTGTGCGTGCGCTCAAAAGACGTTGACGAGATAGTGAACACCGTAAGCCTTATAGCAGGCTCTTTCGGCGGTATAAATCTTGAAGATATTTCTGCCCCACGCTGCTTTGAGATAGAAAGAAAACTTAAAGAGCGCTGCGATATACCTATTTTTCATGACGACCAACACGGTACTGCCGTTGTTGTGCTTGCTGCAATGCTCAATGCTTTGCGCCTTACGGGCAGAAGCATAGACAACATACGCGTTGTTACAAGCGGTGCAGGCGCGGCAGGAATTGCCATAATAAAACTGCTTATAGCTATGGGTCTTAAAGACGTTATAATGTGCGACAGAACAGGCGCGATATACGAGGGCAGAGAGGGTCTTAACAGCGAAAAGCAGGAAATGGCGAAGATAACCAACCGCAATATGGTAAAGGGCACTCTGGCGCAGGCTCTTGAGGGCGCAGATGTGTTCATAGGCGTTTCTGCCCCAAACTGCGTAACGCCCGAAATGGTAAAGGCTATGTCTAAAGACCCTATCTTGTTCCCTATGGCTAACCCAGTTCCCGAAATAATGCCCGACCTTGCAAAGCAGGCAGGCGCGGCAGTTGTGGGCACGGGCAGAAGCGATTTTCCCAACCAGATAAACAACGTTTTAGCGTTCCCGGGCATATTCCGCGGCGCGCTTGATGTAAGAGCGAGCGATATAAACGATGCAATGAAAGTTGCCGCCGCAAAGGCTATTGCATCTTTCGTTACCGATGATAAACTCTCCGCCGACTATATAATACCCTCGGCGCTTGACAGAAACGTGGCTAAGGCTGTTGCAAAGGCAGTCGCGCAGGCGGCAAGAGAGAGCGGCGCTGCAAGAATATAAGGTGCTGCTATGATAGAGTGGAAGAACATATTAAATACGCTTATTCAATGGGCTACAGGCACGGGCGTTAAGATACTTGTAGCGGTGGTGCTGCTGTATTTTTCGTTCAAGCTTATAAACGCTCTGGCGCGCAAGATAGAAAAGAAAAGCAGCCACAACCGCAAGATAGACAAAACGCTGCTGAATACCTTTCTGTATCTTGGCAAGATACTGGCAAAGGGTCTTGTGGTGGTGTGCCTTGTAGGCTATCTTGGTATTGATACCAGCGGACTTACAGCACTTGTAACATCTCTCGGCGTGTGCGTGGGTCTTGCTGTAAACGGCACGCTCTCAAATTTGGCAGGCGGCGCGCTTTTGCTTATAACACGCCCTTTCAAGATAGATGATTATATAGAAGTCGCAGGCTATGCAGGCACCGTTGAGGATATTCGCATAGTTTCAACAAAGCTGGTAACGCCCGATAACAAGGTGGTCTACATACCCAACAGCACGGTGTCAACATCGGGTATAGTAAATTATTCCGAAAAACCGATACGCCGCGTTGATTTGGTTTTCTCAATAGCCTATTCAGACGACTTCAAAAGGGCTGAGAACATTATTTCAAGTATTTTAGAAACACATGAAAATGTTCTTGACGACCCTAAGCCCACCGTAAGAATTATATCACACAGCGAGAGCAGTATAGACATCTGCTGCCGCCCGTGGGTAAAAAAAGACGACTACTGGGACGTTTATTTTGATATTACAGAGCGCGTAAAACAGCGGTTTGACGAGAGCGGCATCGAGATACCGTTCAGGCAGGTAGACGTTCATATGAAAAATGAAATGACAAGTGAGAAATAGAGAGAATTAAAGAAAAACAGAGAGATTTCAAGCGTGTGCAAGATATAAATTAAAAATTCGGCAAAATGCATATTGACAAATCGTAAAAAGGCATATATAATAGGTAATGTTGCTTCGCACGACCTGACGTATGCTGACGGCAGGCGTAACGAGAAAAATTCAAAACGGAGGAAAAACTATATGTCAACTTATATGCCTAAGACAAGCGACATCAAACGCACATGGTATATCATCGACGCTGACGGAGTGCCCCTCGGCAGAGTGGCAGCAAAGGCTGCATCTATCCTCAGAGGAAAGAATAAGCCCACCTATGCTCCCCACGCGGACTGCGGTGATTACGTTATCATCATTAACACAGATAAGGCAGTTCTGACCGGTAAGAAGCTGGAAAAGAAAGCCTACAGATGGCACACCGGCTGGATAGGCGGTCTGAAAGAGATCAAGTATTCCAGGCTGATGGCGGAGAGATCCGACAAGGCTATGACTCTTGCCGTAACAGGTATGCTCCCCAACAACACGCTCGGTCGTAAGGCCGCAACACGCCTTAGGGTATTCAAGGGCGCTGAACACAATCAGGCTTCAAGAAACCCCATTAAGTGCGAACTGTAAGAAAGGAGCAGTAGAATATGTACGAACCTAAAACACCTTTTTATTACGGCACAGGAAGAAGAAAACATTCCGTAGCAAGAGTAAGACTTTACCCCGGCTCAGGCAACATTACCATAAACGGCAGAGGAATTGACGAGTATTTCGGTCTTGAGACCCTGAAACTCATCGTTCGTCAGCCTTTAAGCCTTACAAACAATCTTGAAAACCTCGACGTTGTTTGTACCGTTACCGGCGGAGGAGTTACAGGTCAGGCAGGCGCTATAAGACACGGTATAGCAAGAGCGCTGCTCCAGTTCAACGCAGAGCTTCGTCCCGAGCTTAAGAAAGCAGGCTACCTCACCCGTGACCCGAGAATGAAGGAAAGAAAGAAGTACGGTCTGAAAGCCGCACGCCGCGCTCCGCAGTTCTCAAAGAGATAATTTCACAAACAAATCGCCCTGTCGGCATAATGTCGGCAGGGCATTTTCATTTTATAATTTTACATCAGTGCTATCAGTGCTATCAGTGCTCAATGTGTTTTTTCGATGATTTTTTATACGGCTCTTTTACATCTGTAAGCCCTAGGATATAATCCGTGCTGGTTCCGTAAAGCTTTGCCAGCTTCATCAGAATACCTACAGGCAGCTCTCTTATGCCGCGCTCATACTTTGAATAAAGCGACTGATCGCAGTAAAGATAATCAGCCACAGTTTGCTGTGTCATATCGTTGTCTTCACGCAATTGCCTTATGCGAACATACATTTTTATCACCTGTCTATTATGATACATTATTTAGAAAAAAAGACTTGACAAATAGGACAATATGGCATATAATATTATTAGACATTTTGTCCTAAACAATTTTAATATTAAATGGAGGTATATTAATGGAAAAACTGACTTATGAGAGCCTGCCGCCATCGGCGCAAAAATCCTACAAATTTCACGCAAATATAAGAAAACTGCTGATGTTTCTCGGCTGGGGAGTTGCGGCGCTTTTAGAACTGCTGAGCATTATCGACCTTATAAGAGGAGAGGGGGACATTCAGATGCTGCTTTTTGGCAGTATTATGTTCGGCGGAATTCCGCTGGGTATTGCACACTCTGTGCATTATCTCGTAAACACTTTCAAGACTTGTATGAGAATTATACCGCTGTTTCCTGCTGACCTTGTTATATCATTTTTGGTGACGGCTATGGTGTATATAGCATTTGGTATGGCCGGCGGAGTGCTGCTGGTTGTTGATACAATAATGTTTATTCGCAAAAAGCCGCTCATCTATCCGTTTGAGATGAAGCATTTTTTGCAGTCAAAAGCCGCACAGGCAGAGATTTTGGCATCTGCAGCAAACGAATCTTACAGTGAGGAAGTTATGAAAGACCTTGAAAATCTGAAATCAATGCTTGAAAAAGGTCTTATCACCCAAAAAGAGTTTGACGACAAAAAGGCTGAACTTCTGGAGCTTATTTAAAATTCACAAACGCAAAAATATCCATACTTTTGGAGTATGGATATTTTGTTATGTGTGCATATTATGGAGGCTTACTTAACTGCCGCGAATGCTTTGTCAAGCGCATCTATAAGGTCAAGAACGTTCTCGGTGCCGATAGACAGGCGTATAGTGTTGGGCTTTATGCCCTGGTCGAGAAGCTCTTCCTCGCTAAGCTGCGAATGGGTGGTAGATGCAGGGTGTATCACAAGCGATTTCACATCTGCAACGTTCGCAAGCAAAGAGAAGATCTCCAGGTTGTCAATAAACTTTTTCGCATCGTCCTCACTGCCCTTTATCTCGAATGTGAAGATAGAGCCGCCGCCGTTCGGGAAGTATTTTTTGTAAACTTCATGGCTTTCTTCGCTCGGCAGAGAGGGGTGATGAACAGCCTCTACCTGTGGGTGCTCGCTGAGGTACTTCACTATCTTCAGAGCGTTTTCAACGTGCCTTTCAACTCGCAGCGAGAGCGTTTCAAGCCCTTGCAGGAATATAAACGCGTGGAACGGCGAAAGCGTTGCGCCTGTATCCCTCAGAAGTATTGCCCTTATGTAGGTAACGTATGCGGCAGCGCCAACGGCATCTGCAAAGCTTACACCGTGGTAAGAAGGGTTCGGCTGCGATATCCACGGATATGCGCCCGACTTTTTCCAGTCAAACTTGCCGCCGTCAATTATAACGCCGCCTATAGCAGTGCCGTGACCGCCTATAAACTTTGTCGCGCTGTGTACCACTATGTCAGCGCCGTATTCTATAGGTCTTACAAGATAAGGCGTGGCAAAAGTGTTGTCAACAACAAGCGGTATGCCGTGCGCATGAGCAATACCGGCTATCTTTTCAATGTCAATAGCGTTTGAATTTGGGTTGCCCAGCGTTTCAATAAATATCGCTTTCGTTTTGTCGTTTATAGCCGCCTCAAATGAGCCCTCAACTGTCGGGTCAACAAACGTTGCCGTTATGTTGCTGCTTAGCGGCAGGGTGTGCGCCAGCAGATTGTATGTTCCGCCGTATATGGTTTTTGAAGCTACCACATTTTCGCCCGACTTGGCAAGAGCCTGTATCGCGTATGTTATAGCCGCCGCGCCCGAGGCAAGACCCAGTGCCGCAACGCCGCCCTCAAGAGCCGCAATTCTCTGCTCAAAAACGTCCTGCGTGGGGTTTGTCAGCCTGCCGTAAATGTTGCCTGCATCGCGCAGCGCAAAACGGTCGGCAGCGTGCTGAGAGTTATGAAAAACGTATGAAGAACTTGCGTATATAGGAACTGCGCGCGCATCGGTAACGGGGTCGGCGCTCTCCTGACCTGCATGAAGCTGTATGGTTTCAAATCTGTATTTTGACATGATAATTACTCCTTTACATTATGTATTTTATGTATTGTTGAATGTGTCGTATTGTCGTCGAACTGGTGTAAACTGCGGTCACATTCGACAGTATCTTCTTTGTAAATTTGCTTTCATTTGTATAACCTCCTAAACCTATCTGTTTGGTATGCTTTTATTATATACCAACAAAAGCGATATGTCAAATTCAAATTTTCTATAGAGAAGTATAGATTTTATTTATAGCTATCCTAGAATATAGTACGCCGTCAGAGCCAGCCATTCGCGCAGCCAGTATGTCGGAAGAAGATAAAGCCTTGTAAAGCCGCTTATCGAGTATACATTTTCATAGCCGCAGTCGCGCGCTATCAAAGATGCCCTGTACTGGTGATAGCCGTCGGAGACTATAGTAATATCAAGCGGCAAGCCCATTTCTTTCAGTATCTCGGCGGTGTATGAAAGGTTTTCCTCTGTAGAGGTCGAGCGGTCTTCAGTGATAATGCGCTCCTCCGGCAGACCCTTTTCTATAAGGTATCTCTTCATTGCCTCTGCTTCGGAAATATCCTCGCCTCTGCCCTGACCGCCCGAAACAACGCACATAACGCCGTCGTTTTCTATAAGGTAGTCGTATGCCGCATCAAGGCGATAGGTTAGCATCTGCGTGGGGCGCGTGCCCCTTACGCCGCAGCCCAAAACTACCACAACATTCGGCTTTTCGGGGCGCGAGTTATATGCGTTTGCCATCATTACCGATAAAAATACAGCGTATGCCACGGCAATTACAATAAGCACCGCAATGCAGCAAAGTATTATTTTCCCTGCGCGTGTGTGCCAAAAGGGCAGCGAGTGCAGTTTTCCCCAGCCTACGGTGCAGGCAAGGGCGGCAGTGCACAGCAGTATGCCGAAAGCGTTGCCGGCGTTTAGTATGCCTCGCGTTATCGGAAGTATGAACACCGCCAGCATAAAAGCCTCAGCGGCGGCAAGCAAAAATTTGGCTATGGTAAGTATTTTCATTTTGTTTTCTCCTGCATTATGTCTTGTTGTAATATGTTTATTATATCACCACAGCCGTTATAATGCAATTGTTTTCAGAATATTTTAAGATTTGCTCTTGAAAAAGCGAAGGCTTTGTGCTATAATAATATCATGGCATACTACCTTTAGGTGCGGCACAAAATATATTTGTTATATTTCGGAATATGTTTTTTATATGAAAAGAAATTACGATTTATATCCGAAGAAATGTATGTTTTAACAAACAATTAAAATGTAACGGTTTGTTCATAAATTTATTGTGCAAAATTTACAATTGCCGACCGAATAAATTATGCTAAGTAACAATGTTAAAAAAATATCTGATTTTATCTTTGACAATTCTATAAAATATGATAAAATAGAATAAGACATCTGTTTTTGTAAATCAAATTTTTGAATTCTATAAATGTCACTTGAAAGGAGCAGTTATTCTATGTCAAAAATTATTGCGGTAACGTCCGGTAAGGGCGGAACGGGAAAATCTTCTATCAGCGCATGTCTTGGTTATGCTCTTGCAAAGCAGGGCAACAGAACTCTTATCATAGAGCTCGACTTCGGTCTGAGATGTATGGATATAATGCTTGGTATGCAGGGTAATATTCCTTACGACCTCGGCGACGTTCTTGCAGGCACCTGCGACGTATATAAAGCGACCACCACGGTAAAGCTGGCATCTAACCTCAGTGTTCTGTGTGCGCCTGCCGACCCGTTCGTTCAGCTTAAAGCGGAGGATATTGAAAAGATCACCACCGAGATGAGAAAGTATTTTGAGTATATCATAATAGATACCTCGGCAGGTATAAACGGAAGCGTATTCGATATAGTTACGAACTCCGACCTTATACTTATCGTAACGACCCCCGACCCCGTGTGCGTGAGAGATGCGCAGATGATGTCGGACGAGTTTTACAAGAGGGGCAACCAGAAGCAGAGACTTGTTATAAACAAGGCAAACAAGCGCGTGTTCGAGTATGAGTTCATGAGCGACCTTGATGCTATTATAGATACCGTAGGCGTTCAGCTGCTCGGCGTTATACCTGAGGACAGCGCAATACCTCTTGCAACGGGCAAGGGCGCACCGCTTTCTTCAAGCTCTATGGGCTTCTTGGCGTTCTCAGCCATTTCAAGAAGAATAAAGGGCGAGCATATACCTATTCAGATCAAGATGTCGTAAGGCATTGAGATAAACAGCAAAGACTTTATAATTTCATACGCAGCCGGCACTATAAAACAACATGAAAGGAGATAAACTCCGATGAATATAGCACTTATAGCGCATGACACCAAAAAAGAGCTTATGGTACAGTTTTGTATCGCGTACTGCGGCGTTCTTAACAGGCATAATCTTTGTGCAACTGGAACGACCGGAAAGCAGGTATCAGAGGCAACGGGTCTTAGAATTACCAAGTACATGAGCGGCAAACAGGGCGGCGATCAGCAGATATCCGCAAAAATATCCTGCAACGAAATAGACCTGCTTTTGTTCTTTAGAGACCCTATCTCTGCAAAGCCGAATGAACCGAATGAAGCTGATCTGCTGCGGCTGTGCGACGTACACAACATACCTGTGGCGACGAACATTGCCACTGCCGAAGCCTTGATACACGCCCTTGAAAGAGGCGATCTTGACTGGCGTGATCTTGTTAATCCGTCAAGATAGGTTTTGCGTTAAGTTAATATAACAAAGGCATTGAAGCGGAGAGTAGACCATGCTGCTGCTTTTCAGAGAGAGCGCGTTTGGTGCGAGCGCTTGCGCAGTAAGGATTTGAAGGACACCGCCGAGCCGCCGCCTGATAATAAGGGCGGACGTGCGCTCCGTGCGTTAAACGGAAAGAGTGACTGCTTGAAAATTTTAACAAAGCAGTAAACAGGGTGGCAACACGGCAACGGTCGTCCCTTATGGGATGACCGCTTTTTGTTTTTTATATTATCGTGTTAAAGCATTAGCAGTAAAATATAAGAAAGGAATGTATTTATGGATCTTGTAGTAAAAAGACCAAAGGGAACGCAGGATATAACCCCGACGGAGGTGTATAAGTGGCACACCGTTGAGAAGATAGTAAGCGAGACCGCAGAAATGTTTGGTTTTAAGGAAATAAGAATGCCCACGTTTGAAGATACCGCTCTTTTTGTGCGCTCTGTGGGCGATACCACCGACGTTGTGCAAAAAGAGATGTATTCTGTTACCGCAAAGGGCGATGCGCAGTTTACGCTTCGTCCCGAAGGCACGGCAGGTGCAATAAGAGCTATGATAGAAAACGGCGTGCTCAACGAGGGCTTTCCGCAAAAGGTTTATTATGTTATATCATGTTTCAGGCACGAAAAACCGCAGTCAGGCAGGCTGAGGGAGTTTCACCAGTTCGGCTGTGAGCTTGTGGGCACTGCTTCACCTGCTGCTGATGCAGACCTCATCGCGCTGGCGAAAAACGTTATAGACAGGGCAGGGCTTAAAAATATCGAGCTGCACATAAATTCTATAGGCTGCCCCGAATGCAGGGCAAAGTATCACGCCGCGCTGAAAGAGTATTTTGCAGACAGAAAAGAGCAGCTGTGCGATACCTGCCGTGACAGGCTGGAGCGCAACCCTATGAGGATACTTGACTGCAAATCGCCGATATGCTCGGAAATATCAAAAAATGCGCCGATAATTTTAGACTATCTGTGCGATGACTGCAAAGAGCACTTTGAAAAGCTGAAAGGCACGCTGAGCGATATGGGTATTGAATATAAGGTAGACCCTAGGATAGTCAGAGGTCTTGACTATTACACAAGAACGGTGTTTGAGTTTATAACCACCGATATAGGCGCGCAAGGTACTGTGTGCGGCGGCGGCAGATATGACGGACTTATAGAAACGCTGTCGGGGCAGTCGGTGCCTGCGCTGGGCTTTGGTATGGGTCTTGAAAGGCTTATTCTTACTATGGAAAAGCAGGGTTGCGAGTTTTTAAAGCCTGATAGCTGCGATATTTTCATTGCCGCGCTTGATGATGCCGCTGTATCAAAAACGGTGAAGCTGGTTATGGAGCTTCGCGATATGGGCATAAAAGCCGATTATGATATAGTCGGCAGAGGGCTTAAAGCGCAGATGAAGTACGCCAACAAGATAGGCGCAAAATTTTGCATGGTTCTCGGCAGCAACGAACTTGAGAGCGGTAAAGCGGCTTTGAAAAATATGGCTGACGGCAGCGAGAAAGAAATTGCGCTGGAAGGCTTCGCACAAAGTTTTACAGATATTCTTTGCAGTTATATGCTCAGCGTTGAGGGGCTGATATAGCGTATGTTCGTTGTTTTTCCAAGGAAAAGAAACTTTGAGAGTACGCTGACGCCAAAACAGATATACCGCCGTTTTGACAAGGCTATAATACCTTTCAAAGCGCGCGGCAGTGTTGTGGGCGTTAGCAAGTTTATAAAAAAGTACAAGACCGCCGAGGTGTATTACGGCTACAGAAGCGGCGAAAAAATACGCGTTTCACACCACGCACCCAGAAAGACCGACGGCTCGTCTACCACGTTTTACGGAAGTATAAAGAAAGTCAGCGGCGGCAGCGTTATACAGGGCAAGATAATGAAACCGCTCTCGACCTGCATATTCGGCGCGGTATGCATAATAGCCATGCTGTTTTTAGCGCTGGTGTGTGCGGCGCTGGAGATATACACGGGGGCGGCGGTGTTCGCATTAGCGGCTGCGGTAACGTTTGTTATACTTTTCCGCGACGGCGGCAAGTCTGCAAGGCTTATAGCTTTTTTAGAAGAAATTACCCGAAATGATGAAAGGACAGATAAAAATGGATAGCATGAAAGGCATGAAAAGAACCCACTACTGCGGCAAGGTGCTAGATGCAGGGCAGACGGTCACGGTGGGCGGCTTTTGCGATACGGTAAGAAACAAAGGCGGCATAATATTCATAGTGCTGAGAGACGTAACGGGCGTTGTTCAGCTTGTGTTTGACGACAGCAGTGACAAAGCGGTGTTTGAAAAGGCATCTTCCTGCCGCAGCGAGGACGTTATAATGGCAACAGGCATGGTAAGAGAGCGCGAGAGCAAAAACCCCAAGATACCTACGGGAAATGTTGAGATATTCGTGACAGAACTGCGTATACTTTCAAAAGCGCAGACAACGCCGTTTGAGATAGTTGACGAACTGAATACCAACGAGGAACTCAGGCTGAAATACAGGTATCTCGACCTGCGCCGCGCACCGCTGCAAAGAAACATTCTTATGCGCCACAAGATAGCCAAGGTAACGCGTGATTATTTTTATGAAAACGGCTTTACCGAGATTGAAACGCCTATGTTTATAAAGTCAACGCCTGAGGGCGCAAGAGACTACCTTGTGCCTTCAAGAATACATCACGGCAAGTTTTATGCGCTGCCGCAGTCACCGCAGATATACAAGCAGCTGCTTATGGTGGCAGGGTTTGACAGGTATATTCAGCTTGCAAGGTGCTTCCGCGATGAAGATCTGAGAGCAGACCGCCAGCCCGAATTTACGCAGATAGACCTTGAAATGTCTTTCGTTGATGAGGAAGATATTCAGGCAATGGTTGAGGGCTATATAGCAAGGCTTTTTGATGAAGTTTTAGGCGAGAAGATAGAACTGCCTCTTAAAAAGATCACCTTTGCTGATGCTATGGAAAAATACGGTTCCGACAAGCCCGACACGCGTTTTGATATGCAGATACAGAACATCTCCGAAACCGTAAAAGATATAGATTTTGTCGTATTTAAAAACGCTCTGGAGAGCGGCGGCAGCGTAAGAGCTTTGTGCGCCAAGAACGCCGCAGGAATCTTCACGCGCAAGGAGATAGACAAGCTGACCGAGCACGCAAAAGGCATAGGCGCAAAGGGTCTGGCATATGTAAGGTGGGTAGATGACACTCCGAACTGCTCGTTTGCAAAGTTTATGAAAGAGGGCGAGCTTGAAAAGATACTTGAAAAAGTAGGTGCGCAGAAAGGCGATGTCGTTATAATAATGGCAGACAAAACAAGGCTCACGCTTTCGGTACTGGGTGCGCTCAGGCTTATAATGGCACGTAAAATGGGCATTATTGATGATAGCAAGCACAACTTTGTGTGGATAACCGAGATGCCGTTCTTCGAGTTCGACGAGGAAAGCGGCAGCTGGGCAGCAGCGCACCACCCGTTCACAATGCCTATGGACGAGTGCGTTGAATATTTAGAGAGCGACCCCGAAAAGGTAAGGGCAAAAGCGTGGGATCTTGTGCTCAACGGCGTGGAGCTGTCGTCGGGCTCTATGCGTATAACAGACTGCGCACTGCAAGAGAAGATGTTCAGCCTGCTGGGTATGACGAAAGAGGAAATAGAGCTGAAATTTGGCTTTTTGGTAGATGCCTATAAGTACGCAGCACCCCCTCACGGCGGTATGGGAATAGGTCTTGACAGAATAACCATGATTATGTGCGGAGCTGACAATTTGCGCGATGTTACGGCATTTCCTAAGGTTCAGAACGCTAGCGAGCTTATGTCTGCCTGCCCTGCGCAGGTCGATGAAAAACAGCTTGAAGAGCTTTCCATTGCAGTAACGAATAAGGAAGAATAGCCGTCAATATGATTAAAAATTTAACTGTAATTTTGTGAAAAGTGCTGTATTTTATTAAGAAAGCGTTACAGAGTATATACAAATTGCAGATTATAGTGTATAATTAAATAAAGCAGTAAAGCGCTCCTTTTTATAGGGGCGCGGCTTTATCTTGCTCAGCTTAATAACTTTAAGAACGGAAATCACACTTATGGAAACTGGCAAATACATATACGTAATACTTTCGCAGACGCGCACAGTGCCTGCACTGATAATAAAGCAGTTCACAAAAGCCCCCTATAATCACGTTTCGCTCTCAAGCGACCGCGAATTGCAGGAGGTCTACAGCTTTTGCAGAAAGTACAAAAAGTTCGTGCTGCCTGCCGGATTTGTAGAGGAACGCAACGTCGGCGTGTTCGATATGTTCTCAGCAGTGCCGTGCGAGGTGTATGAGTTTAGCTGCACCGAGGAGCAGTATGCAAAGTACGAGGAGCTTATTGACGAGTTCAAGCAGAACAGCAAGCTGTATTCATATAACGTTATAGGTCTGCTGGGGCTGGCTTTCGGGCTTGTAATACGCAGGAAGAACCACTTTGTGTGCTCTGAATTTGTGGCATATGTTTTAGCGCAGAGCGGCATAGCAAAGTTTAATAAAGACTCCGATTTTGTAAGCCCCGATGATTTTCGGTATCTTGAGAACGCGCACCTTGTCTATAAGGGTGATATGAAGAGCCTGCCTGCGTTCAAGGTCAAGGCAGCAAAGGGCGAAAAGGGCAAAAAGACAAGTGTTAAGGCGTAAAGGAAAATAGTGAATAGTGAAAGAGTGAATGGGAAGAAGCCTCGCAGAGGGTTCTTCTGCACTTGACCGACACTTGTGGCGGTCAACGTGTGGTGAATAGTGAATAGTTAAGGTGCGGCTTGCGCCGCGTATTTTAAATTCTTTCAAGAAACTAAAAGTTTTCGATCGACCCTTTTTCAAAAGGGTCGTCAGGTCGAGGGTGAAACCCTCGTCGCCGTCCGCAGACGGCGAAATCCCCATACGGCAGGCGCTCCGCAAAGGGGTGCAGCGACTGCAAGCAGTCGCGAGAAGAATTATTTCGCTTTTGGTTTTTTGGGCGAAATAATTCTTCAGGCGTTCCCAACGGGAACGCTACGCCCATGCAAGAGAGGGCGTTCCCTTTGAGAAAACCTGAGCTTTCTTTCTGCGTTCCATAATGGAACGCCGTACAAAGTGAAAAAATCTTCATAAGTAAAGTGCAAACTTTTTACAAAGCTATTGCGCACGCAAGCGCGCGCAGGGAAAATAGTTAGGTCTTATCAAAGGGGAGGCTCAGCTATTAGAAGCAAGATAACGAGAAGCAAGAGGTAAGACGAGCGTTTAGAAAAGTTTGCGCAAAGCTACAAAAAGCAATTTCTTGCTTCTTGCCTCTAGCTCTAAACCGCAGAAATTACGGTTTCGCGCAAACATCAGAAAATCATTTCTTACTTCTAACATCTCACTTCTAACCTCTAGCAGCGGAGCGCACGCTGTGTCTTTGTGGGGCGCTGCCCCACGCCCCGCAAGCCTTTTGAAAAAGGCTTGACCGAAAACTTTTATTTTCTTGACAGGATTTCAAACTTTTGCATAAAGAAATAGAGATATAAAACAAGAGCAGCGGAATTTCCACTGCTCTTTTAGTATGCCTTTGTTTATAAACTTACCGAATAGTTCGGCGCTTCTTTGGTGATGTATATGTCGTGAGGATGCGATTCTTTCAGTCCTGCGCCCGTTATCTTTATAAACTTCGCCTTTGCGTGAAGTTCTTCTATAGTAGCACAGCCGGTGTAGCCCATGCCTGCGCGTATACCGCCGCACAGCTGGAATATCGTGTCCGATGCCGTTCCCTTGTAAGGCACGCGACCCTCAACGCCCTCGGGAACAAGCTTTGTGCTGCCCGTCTGGAAGTATCTGTCCTTTGAGCCTAGAGCCATAGCACCAAGGCTGCCCATGCCCCTGTATACCTTGAAAGAACGTCCCTGATATATCTCTATCTCGCCGGGGGCTTCCTCACAGCCTGCCAGCAAGCTGCCCAGCATTACAACGTTTCCGCCTGCCGCCAGCGCCTTTACAATGTCGCCCGAATACTTTAT
This sequence comes from uncultured Clostridia bacterium, assembly GCA_947630555.1. Taxonomy (GTDB): domain Bacteria; phylum Bacillota; class Clostridia; order Oscillospirales; family Ruminococcaceae; genus UBA7477. The sequence continues at coordinate 31,630 of CANRIA010000008.1, read as the reverse complement.
GCCGCCGTCTGCAATAACGGGTATGTTGTAATGAGCCGCAACACAGGCAGCGTCATATATCGCGGTTATCTGCGGAACGCCTATGCCTGCCACAACACGGGTGGTGCATATAGAACCCGGTCCTATGCCGACTTTTATAGCATCTGCACCTGCTTCTATAAGAGCCTTTGCTGCCTCTCCCGTGGCAATGTTTCCTGCAATAACGGGAACATTCGGGAATGCATCTTTTACTTTTCTTACAGCGTTTATTATGTTTATGTTGTGACCGTGTGCAGAGTCAAGTACAAGAACATCTACCTGTGCTTTTACCAAAGCCGTCGCTCTTTCCATCATGTCTCTCGAAACGCCTATAGCCGCGCCGCAAAGCAACCTGCCGCGCTCATCACGCGCTGAATTTGGGTACTGCACAGCCTTTTCAATATCTTTTATAGTGATAAGACCTTTCAGCTTGCCCTCGCCGTCAACCAGCGGAAGTTTTTCTATCTTGTGCTTCATAAGGATATCCTGCGCGCCCGAAAGATCTGTGCCCACAGGTGCGGTAACAAGGTTGTCCTTCGTCATAACGTCGCCTATTTTTATGCTGAAATCAGTAATAAAGCGCATATCGCGGTTGGTGAGTATGCCTATAAGCTTTCCGTCGTCGTCAACTATCGGCACGCCCGATATTTTATACTTGCCCATAAGTTCGTCAGCCTCAGCCACCGTTCTTTCGGCAGTTAAAGAGAAGGGGTTGACAATTACGCCGTTTTCAGAGCGCTTAACTTTGTCTACCTCTTCTGCCTGCTGTTCTATGGTCATATTTTTGTGGATAATGCCGATACCGCCCTCTCTTGCAATAGCGATAGCCATTTTTGACTCTGTAACAGTATCCATCGCAGAGGTCATAATGGGGGTGTTGAGCATAACATTGCCTGCAAGACGTGTTTTCAAAGATACCATGTCCGGCGTTACGTCAGACTTTGCCGGCACGAGAAGAACATCGTCAAAGGTCAGGGCTTCCTTGATGAATTTGCTGGAATAGTTAGTATCGAGCATGAAAATTCCTCCTTGTAGGTTCACTTTGCTTTATCCGAAATATTTTTGTTATTTAATTGAGTTTACACCATTTCAGAGCAAAAGTCAATATCCTTTTTCAATAAGAAAAAAACAATTTTTCAACGCCCGTCAAGCATATTGTACAAGAACTTTTTCCCGTTTATCACCCTATCTGTTTAAACTAATAAAGAATAACCCTTTATTATTGCAATTTGGCAGAAATTGTATTAACATCGGCAAATCTCTGCCCCTTTTCTTCAAGACCAAACACGCCTATCAGATACTCTTTGCCGCCGCTTTCGTAAATGGCTATAAAATTGTTGTATTCATCAAGCGAACCCGTTTTCAGCCCCGTTATATGCTCGTTGTAATACTTTGAAGCAGGGTCAAGGCACTCGTTTGTGTTTTTCCATGTGTTGGTCTCACCGCTGGCGTAGGTGACATAGTCGCTTTCCATAGCCGCATATTTGCGTATAATTTCATTCTCGCTTGCCATTTTTGATATGAGCATCATATCTTCCAGCGTTGAGTAATGCTCACTGCCGCAGTAGCCGTCGGGCGTTACGAAATTAGAGCCGCACAAGCCGTTTTTCTTCGCAAAAACATTCATTTCGTCAACAAAGAACCCGACCGCCTGTTTGCTGTCAATATTATCGCTGCCTGCTATCTTTCTGCCTGCCGCGGCCGCCAGTACATACGCCGCATCATTGCCCGAGGGCAGCAGCATACCTTCTATAAGCATCTCTACAGAAAGCTGCATGTCTTTCTGTATGTATGCTATTGAAGAGCCGTATTCTATAAAGTCGGCTTCATCGCCTGCCGTTACAACCTCATCGGGGGCAAGGTATTCAAGCGCGACAAGTGCCGTCAGCAGTTTTGTGGTGCTGGCAGGGTATATCACCTTTTGCCTGCCGCATATGCTTACATATTCATCATCGGTCAGGTCATATACAAAATACTGCAAAGCCTCAGCGCCGTAGTCGATGGCAGGTGCATCATAGCCGTGAAGTACCGCAGCAGGCAAAGCTTCAAATTCTTTAGCGCGCTTGTGGTCATTATATATCTTTACCGCAAGCACAGCCGACAGCGCAAACAGCGCCGCCGCCAACAGCACACCCAGAGTGGGGAGTAATATTTTCCTTAGTTTTTTCATGTTATACATTCCTTTCAAGTATATTTTAGCATAAGGTTATTAAGAATTATGTGATGAATATCTTAACATTTACTTAATTATTGTGCACAATGACTATCTGCGGCGAAATAAATAATGTAAAATGCTAATAGAAAAACGCTGTGGTTTTTGTTATAATTATATTAGGTGTTTTAATTTTTTGAGATAAATTTGAATTTTGCGCTTACGCGCAGCGCATGGAGCGTACACATTGAACGCCTGCAAGCAGTCGTTCAAGTGCCGAAGAACCCTCTTCGAGGCTTCTTCCCTGTTCTTCGGCTTTAGCCTCCAAGCCACCTTGAAAAAATCCCTCGCCGCCAAAAACGGTCGGCGGCGCATACCTTACGGTATGACGGGCTTTTTTCGTTCACCGCCCCACAGTACGCAAAACTTTTAATTCCTGTCAAGAAACTAAAAGTTTTCGATCGACCCTTTTTCAAAAGGGTCGCGGGGGAAAGGGGGCAGAGCCCCCAAACACAGCGTGCGCTCTGCAAGAGGTGAATTTATAAACAGTCCGGTGGACTGTTTATAAAGAGGAGAGGCTCTGCAAGAGAGAGCCTCTCCTTTGAGAAGTTATCGCTCTCTTTCCGCGTTCCATTCTGGAACGCCGTGCTGTATGTGAAGTTTTAACTGGCTCATAAGCGCAAACTTTTAATAATGCTGTTGCGCATGCAAGCGCACGCAGGCAAAATAGATAAGGGCTTACCAAAGGGAACGCCCTCTCTTGCATGGGCGCAGCGTTCCCGTTGGGAACGCCTGAAGAATTATTTCGCCCCAAAAGCTAAAAGCGAAATAATTCTTCCCCAGCGGTCGTTTACGACCGCTACACCCATTTGCGGAGCGCCTGCCGTATGGGAATTTCGCCGTCTGCGGACGGCGACGAGGGGCTCTGCCCCACGCCCTGCAAGCCTTTTGAAAAAGGCTTGACCGAAAACTTTTAGTTTTTTGACAGGAAATTAAAGTTTTGCGTAATGTTTAGCGGTGAGCGGCTCCGCAGGCTGCGCGTAAGCGCGAATTATCAACACTTTTGTATAAAATTATATTATGTATAAAAACTTAGCGTGAGGTGATATATCTTGCCGAAATTTGATGAAAGCTTAGAGCAGATGCTAGATGTGTATATATATGAAGAACAGCAGCTTTTGGAGCAGCTGGACGACATACTTATGCGCACCGAAAAAGAGGACACCATTGCCCCCGACGACGTTGCAGAGATATTCAGGATAATGCATACGGTAAAGGGTTCGTCTTCGATGATGGGTCTTACAAACCTGCAAAAACTTGCGCACGCAGCCGAGGATCTGTTCTCTATAATAAGAGATAAGCCCGATATTGCGTATGACAAGAAAATACTGTTCGACCTTGTTTTTCAGGCTTCCGACAGCATGAAGAGCGAGATAGATATTCTGGGCGACGAATCTGCCGAGCTTACCGACTTTACCCAACAGATAGCCAAGATACGCGCCTATGCTGATGTTATGAAGTCCGCCGACGGGCAGCAGATAAAAAGCGCTCTGCCCAAGGAGGATATTTTTACCGACGATGAAGGCGAGGACATACTAACGCTTAAAGTTAAGTATGCTGAGACCTGCGCTATGCCGTCGGTAAGGGCAATGCTGCTTATGCGCTCGCTGGGCAAGGTGTGCGAGGTAACAAAGACTATACCACTTGACATAAACGCAGACAACGCAAACGACATTATTACGGCAAACGGTCTGTATCTTAAACTTATAACAGATGACAAAGATGCAGTAGTAAATATAGCCAAAAAAGCTATAGATGTTGACTCGGTAGAATGGGTAGAAAAGCCTAAAGCAGCCCCCAAGCCCGAGCCTCAGCCCGAACAGCCTGCCCCTCAGGCGGCAAAGACAGAGCAGGGCGCGGCGGAAAAGAAAAAGTCCTCGCCTGAGAGGGGCGGCGGCATGATGTCAGTAAGCCTTGCCAAGCTTGATACTCTGCTCGATCTTGTGGGCGAGATAGTTATAACAGAATCCGCGGTAATTTCCAGCCCAGACTTAAAGCCCTTTATGGCATCGCTCGACCGTTTCAGCACATCAGCCAGAAACCTGAAAAAACTGACGGACGAACTGCAAGACGTAGTTATGTCAATAAGAATGGTGCCTGTTGCGAATGCGTTCAGCAAGATGAACAGGGTAGTGCGCGACATGAACGAGAACCTCGGCAAGGGCGTTGAGCTGGTGTTTGTGGGGCAGGAGACAGAAGTTGACAAGTCGGTGGTGGATATACTCAACGACCCCTTGATGCACCTTGTAAGAAACGCTGTAGACCACGGCATTGAAGCCCCCGAAGTGCGCAAACAAAAAGGCAAGACCGAAAAACCTACCGTGACCCTTTCTGCCGAGAACAGCTCAAGCGAGGTAATAATTACTGTTGAAGATAACGGCGCAGGCATGGATCACAACGCAATACTTGCAAAAGCAAAACAGAAAGGCATACTTAAAAAGCCCGAATCTGAGTACACCAAGCAAGAGGCTTTGGGGCTTATAATGAAAGCAGGTTTTTCGACCAACGAGCAGGTCACGAATTATTCGGGCAGGGGCGTTGGAATGGACGTTGTGAAGCAAAACCTTGAAAAGATAGGCGGCAAGCTTATCGTTGAGTCCGAGATGGGCGTGGGCAGCAAGTTCATTATAAAAATACCGCTCTCGCTTTCAATAAACGATGTTATGCAGGTGGCAGTAGGCTGTATGGATCTCTCGGTGCCGATATCTTCGGTAAAAGAGATATTCAAGGCAGATATGCAAAATATTGTTTATGATACAGACGGCACTCAGCTTATAATGATACGCGGCAAGTGTTACCCCATTATAAGTCTGCCGCAGTATTTCGGCGTTGAGAGCCGCGTGGGCAGTTTAGATGAGGGAATAATGATATTCTGCGAAGAAGAACACAAGCGCGTGTGCCTGTTTGCAGATTCGCTGATAGGCGAGCAGCAGATAGTAACCAAGCCGTTTTCGCCGATACTGGGTCAGTATAACCTTAATGAAAACGGGCTTTCGGGCTGCTCAATACTTGCCGACGGCAGTATGACACTGATAGCGGACGTAGGCTGCATTATAAACAAAGTTTTCGGTAAATAGAAAGGGGCGATAACGGTGCAAAATACCTCTGAAAATGAGAATATACGCCTGCTTACTTTCAACTGCGGCGATGAAGGGTATGCGATAGATATATCAATTGTTACGAATATTATAGAGATACCCGAGATAACCTTTGTGCCCATGCTGCCCGACTATATAAAAGGGCTGATAAATCTGCGCGGCAAGGCTATACCCGTTATAGATACGGCGATGAGGTTTTACGGCGAGTGCGATGAGTATGACAGGCACAGCTGTATAATAGTATATGAGATAAAGGGCAGTTCGCTGGGGCTTATAGTGCAAAGTGTGGGTGACGTTATAGATGTTTCAAACAGCAGTATAAGCGGCACGCCCGGCAAAAAAGGCTTTGTAAGCGCAGTGGTAAGCACGGGCGAGGGGCTTTTTAAACTGATAAGACCCGAAGAAATTGCAGAAGACTGACAGGCAAGGAGAGAAGCGGTATGGAAATAAGTTCTCAGGATTTTTTGAGACTTACGACATTTATCAAGTCAAAATACGGCATAGACCTTATAAACAAACAACAGCTGGTGGAATACAGACTGGCATATTATGTTGAGCAGAACGGCTATAAAAGCTTCGGCGACTTTCTCGATGCCGCGTTCAGCGATAAGTCGGGAATGGAGATAGCCAACATTATAAACAAGCTGACTACCAACCATACATATTTCAACCGTGAGTCCGATCATTTCGATCATCTGGTGAAATACTTTCTTCCCAAAATGGAGAGGGAGAACAACACAAGACAGCTGTGTATATGGAGCGCAGGCTGCTCATACGGCAACGAGCCTTATAACGTAGCTATGTTTATTGACGACTACTTCGGTTTCCGCAAATCGGCGTGGGACTGCAAGATACTTGCTACCGATATATCGCTCAATGCTTTAGATATAGCAAAACGCGGCGTGTTCACCGCGGAGTCTGTAAAAGAACTTCCCAAGGCGTGGCAGGATAAGTATTTTACAAGGCTGAAAGACGGCTCGTATCAGGTGGTGCCGAAAATAAGGCAGGAAGTTGTTTTCAGGTATCATAATCTTATGGAACCTATAGCATTCAAAAAGACATTTGATCTGATACTCTGCCGCAACGTTATGATATATTTTGACGAGCCCACAACAGAAAGGCTCTGCCAGAGATTTTATGAAAACATGAACCATGATGCATTTTTGTATATAGGTCATACAGAATTTATAAATAACAAGAACTTTGACAGGGTGCGCCCTGCCATATACAGAAAACCGTAATCTTGAAACACACAAGGAGAATATCATGAACGGCAGCAAAAGCAGCAAAATAAGAGTGCTGCTGGTGGACGATTCTAAACTGTTCCGTGAGGTGGCTGCAAAGCTTATAAGCCACGACGACAGAATAGAAGTTATTGCCACAGCAGGCGACCCTTACGAAGCGCGAGACAAGATAATTGAATATAAGCCGGACGTTATGGTACTGGATATTGAAATGCCCAAAATGAACGGCATACGCTTTCTGGAACAGCTTATACCGCAGTTCCCTCTGCCTGTGGTGATATGTTCTTCCACGCCGCTGAATGCCTTTGCAGCGCTTGAAGCAGGCGCGGTAGACTATGTATGTAAACCGCATATCACCAGCAGCGATGAGCTGAACGCATTTGCATCGGAGCTTATAGTGCGGATAAAGTCTGCAAACGCCGCAACTACCGTAAGAGCAGGGAGCGTAGTGTATAACGTTATGCACAGAAATCCTCTTAAAACGGCAAAAAACAGCAGGATAATCGCTATAGGCGGCTCTACGGGCGCAACGGAAGCGGTGCCGAGGATCCTTTGCGGCTTTAATGCAGATACGCCGCCCGTGGTGGTGGTAGTGCATATGCCCGAAAACTTTACCGCCATATATGCACAAAGACTTCGCCAGCAGTTCCCGGAGCTTGATATAATGGAGGCAAAACACGGCGAGTATATACATAACGGAAGCGTTGCAATAGCCGCAGGCAAAAGGCATCTGAAAGTATTTAAAGATGAGAACGGGTATTTTATCACATCTCTGGCAGGAAAAAAGGTGTCGGGGCATTGCCCTTCGGTAGACGTTATGTTTGAAAGCGTTGCGGCGTGCGGCAAGAAAGATGCCCTTGCAGTGCTGCTTACCGGTATGGGCAGCGACGGCGCGAACGGTCTTAAAATGATAAAAGATGCAGGCGGCTATACCGTAGTGCAGGACGAGGAAAGCTGCGTTGTGTATGGTATGCCGAGGGTGGCGCTTGAAAAAGGCGCGGCTTGCAAGCAGGTGCAGCTTGACAGCATAGCTGAAACGCTTCTGCGCAAGATAAAGGAGTAGCATATGGATAACATAGAAATAGTAAACAGCTTTATGGACTTTGACGACGATGAGCAGCAGCAGGAGATAGTCGAAACAACAAATATGCTGATGACAAAAGTCGGCGGAAAAGACTTTGCCATACCGTTTGAAAATGTCGTAAAACTCTGTCAGGCAGGGGATATATATTCGGTGCCTGAGTTTCCCGACTATGTGCTGGGTTTTACTAAAGTAGATGAAGATAATTTTCCGGTTATAGATGCACGCCGCCGTTTTGGTATGCCGCCTAAAGAGGATTTAGATAGAAGCTGCATAGTTGTAACGCAGGAAGACGGCGTAAAGGTGGGCATTCTGGTAGATGAAGCGGTAAAGATGAGAGTAACGCCCGTTGATGCCGTTACCCCTGCCGAAAAAATAAACGACGAAGCATATACAAGATATGTAAAGGGAATGTTTCGGCGCACGGGCGGCAGTCTGTGCTATGTGCTCAGCCCCAAGCTTATGTATTCGCTCACGTCGGGAAGTTTTCACGCCGCGGCAAAGTATAGGCTGAGGAAGAAAAAATAAGTTCTTGTCAAGAAAGGAAAAGTTTTCGATTGACCCTTTTTCAAAAGGGTCATCAGGGTCAAGGGGCGGAAGCCCTTTGTCGCCGTCCGCAGACGGCGAAATCCCCATACGGCAGGCGCTCTGCAAGAGGTGAATTAAAAAACAGTCCGGTGGACTGTTTTTTAAGAGGAGAGGCTCTGCAAGAGAGAGCCTCTCCTTGTTGTGGCGCATATCTTTCTTTCCGCGTTCCATTATGGAACGCCATACAATGTGAAAAAATTCATAACAAGTAAAATTCACAAACGTATTAGTACACTCAAAATGAGGAGATAACCAAATAAAAGTGTAGCGGTGAACAGCTCCGCAGGCTTGCGCGTAAGCGCATAAAAATAAAATATATTAAAACTTTCGCAGTGCCGCACTTTTACAGTTAATGTAAGAATTTTGTCGGTACTGCGAAAATTTTGCCAAAACACGCTTGACTTTTCCATAAAAATATTATATAATATATGACAGAAATTACCGAAAATAAATAGCAGGGAGGCGAAAGTCATTGAGCTTAAGAAAGATATGGAGCACCGCAAGAACCGAGTATGTCAAGTGGATAACCAATCCCAGAATGATAATATTCGCCGTAATGATAATATTTGTGTTTGACTATATCATCACTCCGCTTAAAGGTATCGCGCAGGAAGTGGGCAAGCCGCTTGGCGTTATAGAGCCCTTTATAGCAATAGCCAACAGCGATATGATAATCGCTATAGTGCCGGCTGTGTTCCTTACACTTATTTCAGACTTTCCAAGAACCGACGGCAATACGCTGTTTTTCCTGCAAAGAACAGGCAGAACAAACTGGCTGCTGGGGCAGGTGCTTTTCTCGGTGCTGGCGATATTTACATATGTCGGAGCGCTGTTTGTGGGCGCGGTGCTGCCTGTGCTGCCAAATTGCAGCTGGGCTAATGAATGGAGCGTTCCTATAAAGCAGTATGGAGAGTTATTCCCCGACAAGGCAGGCTCGTTTGCCAACTGCCTTATAACCGAAAAGATCTACAATCAGCTGCCGCCCGTAAAAACTGCCGTGGTAAGCTATCTGCTTATAATGTGCTATCTGCTTATACTTGCGCTTATAATGCTCATGTTCAATTGCCTGAAAATAAAGATAATGGGACTTTTGTCATCGGGCGCTGTAATAGCGTTCGGCTGTGCACTCAATTATGCCAACGTTTCGGCAAAGTGGGTGCTGCCTATGTCACACACAATAATATATCTGCATTATACTAAGTATTTCAGAGAACCTGTGTTTGATATGTGGAAGACCGTGCTTTACTTTTTGCTTGTGCCCGTCGGGCTTATATTTGTAAGCCTTATAGCGCTGTCGTTCACAGACTTTGAATCGGTACAGGATATAGACTGACAAGGGAGGCGGAGAAAATGTCTGATATAATAGTTGTTGATAACGTGTGCCTTACGCTGAAGAAAACACCTATACTTAAAAACGTGAGCGTAAGTTTTGAAGAAGGACTTATACACGGCTTGATAGGAAGAAACGGCAGCGGCAAGACCATGCTGATGAAGTGCATATGCGGCTTTATACATACCACCGCAGGCAGTATAACAGTAGACGGCAAAACAGTCGGTGATGATGTTGACTTTCCGCCCGACGTGGGACTTATAATAGAAACACCGGGCTTTATACCCGGCTACAGCGGACTGAGAAACCTGAAACTGCTGGCAGGTCTGAACAACAAAATAAAAACCGAGGATATACGAAACACCATGAAACAGGTGGGTCTTGACCCCGACCTGCGCAGAAGCGTAAAGAAGTATTCGCTTGGTATGCGGCAAAGGCTGGGTCTTGCGCAGGCGATAATGGAAGACCCCAAGCTGCTTATTCTTGACGAACCATTCAATGGGCTTGACAAGGACGGAGTGGGGGATATGAGAAAGTATCTGCTTGACTTGAAAGCAAAGGGCAAAACGATACTGATAGCTTCGCATTCGGCAGAGGATATTGACATTCTGTGCGATACAGTGCACGAAATGGAAAAGGGCGAGATATCTCTGATACGCAGCGACCGCGAGGGCATAGCAAATTCATAATACATAATTAAATTCCCTTTTCACTTTTGCGTTGATAATAAGATAAATCAGAATTTATACGCTTACGCGTGGCGCATGGAGCGTACACATTGAACGCCTGCAAGCAGTCGTTCAAGTGCCGAAGAACCCTCTTCGAGGCTTCTTCCCTGTTCTTCGGCTTTAGCCTCCAAGCCACCTTGAAAAAATCCCTCGCCGCCAAAAACGGTCGGCGGCGCATACCTTACGGTATGACGGGCTTTTTTCGTTCACCGCCCCACAGTACACAAAACTTTTAATTCCTGTCAAGAAACTAAAAGTTTTCGATCGACCCTTTTTCAAAAGGGTCGCGGGGGAAGGGGGCAGAGCCCCCAAACACAGCGTGCGCGCCGCTATTAGAGGTTAGAGGTGAGAAGTTAGAAGTAAGAAAAGTTTTTTCTGTCTTCGCTCAAACTTGCCACTCCTGCGGTTCAGATAGAGGCAAGAGGCAAGACGAGCATTTTGAAAACTTTGTGCTAAACTGTAAAAAGCAAATTCTTGCCTCTTGCTTCTAGTTATCTTGCTTCTAATAGCTGGGCGTTCCCTAATGAGAAGCCATATCTCTCTTTTCGCGTTCTCTCAGAGAACGCTGTGTTGTATGTGAAGTTTTCGCTGCTCCGCAAGCGCAAATTCTGATTTATCTTAGGAACACTTTTGCATAAAGGGAGTATTAAAAAATGCTTGACTGTAAAATAGTCAAGCATTTTTTATATGATTTATCCGCTGTAATTTTTGTTTCTGTATATCGCAACGCAGCCTTCTTCATAGTAAATCTCTTCGTAGCCTTCGTTTTTGTAGTCGTCGGGCGAAAACTTATCGCTTTCATACCGCAGATCAAGCACATAATATTCCGCTTCTTGTTCGGTATACTCTATCTGATACAGCACATTTCTCTGCGATAAATTCGGCAGGATCAGCCTTGTCGCAGCTACCGAAGCATCTTCCGGTATCAAAGTAAGCGCATAGTCTATCTTGCTGCGTGTTTCTTCGTTTTCCATATAGCTTTTGGCAATGTCAAGCTTGGAGTAGAAACGCGCAGTAAAAATCATCATACTGCACGCCGCCGCAACGAGCAGTATCTTGTAGCGCTTCTTTAAATTGCCCCCCCGTTCAAAATGCGAGTAATTCAACACCGCAAGATATATCAGAAATGCACCGCTGCCGAAAGCATATTGAAAATATATATTAAATTGACAACCATAGGTCGTCATAAGGTTTACAAGCACAAATGGTATTAACAGTATAAGCTGCACGGGCGAACTTATCAGCAGCGGCAAAAATGCAAGCGGCAGCATTGTTTCAAGAATGAACGTCATCTTGTTCCTGTTAAAACATTGTTGTAAAACGTATACCGGGTCAGCAGCGGCAGTTTTGAATACCGTTACAAGGCTGTCAGAGCCGTCGTATGAATAGTTATTGTAGCGCCAGCTCATAACGCCGTCACCGTAATTTGCCAGTATGCTTGTAACAACAACAAAGTATATTAAGGAAAATACAAATATACCGATGCTAAGCAGTCGGCATTTTTTGCTCGACTTGTTACAGAGAATAAAGTACAGCGCAATAACGCAGACATATACCGGAGCATCCTCTTTTACAAACAGCACAAGCAGAGCAAACACGGCGGAAAGTATAGCCTTGTCACATTCAAGAAAGTATATCAGCCACAATATGAGCGGCGCGAGAAAACAGTTCTCGTGAATATAAAAGAAGCAGCCGCCTGCAAATGTCGGAAAAACCACATAACACAGCGCGAAAAGCATGCTTTCAAGGTCTGAAAGAGAGTGCTTCTTGCATATGAGCAAAAGCGGTATAACGCCGGATACCACCACCATGGGCTGCAATATCTGTAGTGTAATAGGCGAGGGGAAAATAAAATATATCGGCAAAAGCAGATAGTATATGGGAGAAACGTGTACCGCAAAATGCGAAAGCAGTCCGTCACGCTCACAGGTAATAAGCGGCAGACCCGTTTCTTTCATGTAGTGATACATCTGTGCGAACAGCCCAAAGTCGTAATTTGGCGTTCCGTAGTCAAGATATTTCAAGGTGCACAAAATGCCTACAAACAGAACAAAAACAATTGCCATTAATGCGGTAACAGACCATTTTAATTTGCCGCCTGCTTTTTTCAAAGCTGTGGAAGCATCATAAAAAGGTATGTCGGCGAATTTTATCGTAAAAGCTACTGCCAGCCCAAGAGACGTAAGAAATATTATCTCGGTGTGCCTCAAAGAGGCTGCGAGCGACAAAAATATTGCAGAAAATATGGTTATGCAGTTTATCACCGTGCGTTTTCTGAAAACGGGTATCAAAGTAAGCAGCTGCCATAACACGAATGTGCATATTATTGTAATATACAAACTTGGTCTTACAAAGTTTTGGATATCTGTAAAAGGCCCGATTATCAAAATGCACAAAGCAGCGATGATGAGCCATGCGGTAAACAGCGCTTGCATGCTGTGCGCCGATATTTCAAGCCGCAGAAACCTGACGATCGCGCCGCGGATACCCTTTTGCTTTTCTGAACTTTCAGCAAGTTCTTCAAGCTGTTTATCCATTTTATTCACTCCTTTAGAATTATGGGTAATTTGGCGAATTTTTTCGCAGCGTGTATAATTATATCATATCAATTCCGCAAAGTCAAGCATTTACGAATTTTAGAATAAACGTATTTTATCATGACATAAATTCTTGAATATATGAAAGGAAAATTTTATTGTCTTTATAAGACTTAAAACTTTTGTGTGAATAAAAAATGCTTGACTTTTTATAGCCAAGCACTTTTTATTATTCACTGTAATTTTTGTTTCTGTATATGGCAACGCAGTTTTCTTCATAGTAAATCTCTTCGTAGCCGTCGTTTTTGTAGTCGTCGGGCGAAAACTCGTCGCTTTCATACCGCAAATCAAGAACGTAATATTCGGCTTCGTGCTTGGTGGTCTCCAGCTGATAAAGCTCATCTCTCTGCGAAAGATTCGGCAGCAGGAACGTTGACGAGGCGACCGATGCATCTTCGGGTATCAGAGACAGCGCATAGTTAGTTTTGCTGCGCGTTTCTTCATTGTTGTTAATGTAGACTTGAACAGTATCCAGCCTGCCGCCTTGCAGACCCACAAACAGCACAGTGCAGCACGCCGTCGCGGTAAGCAGCACCTTGTACCGTTTTTTTGAAATGCCCCCCCGATCAAAATGCGAGTAATTAACCACCGCAAGATATATCAGAGCCGCACCGCTGCCGAATGTGTACTGATAGTCTATGTTATATTGATAGCCGTAGTTTGTCATAAGGTTTATAAGTACAAACGGTATAAGCATAATAAGCTCTTTGGGTGAGTGCAGCATAAACGGCAGAAACGCCAGCGGCAGCAGCATTTGCAGCATGAATGTCAGCTTTTCTTCGGTGAAGCACTGCTGTATAACGTATACTGGGTCTCCTGCTGCTGTTTTGAATACCTCAATAAGGCTGTCAGAGCCGCCGTATGAATAGTTTTTGTAGCGCCAGCTCATAACGCCGTCACCGTATTTTGCCAGTACGCCGGTTATAACAACAAAATATATCAAAGAAAATACAAATATGCCTGCACTTGTAAGGCGGCGTTTTTTGCCTGCTTTGTCTGAGAATATAAAGTACAAAGCTATAACACAGGCATATACGGCGGCATCTTCTTTTACACACAGCAAAAGCAGCGCAAAAATGCACGAAAGCACTGTGCGGTCGGTTTCAAGAAAGTATATAAGCCACATTATAAGCGGCGCAAGAAAGCAGTTTTCATGCAGATAGTAAAAACAGCCGCCCGTAAACGACGGGAAAACTATGTAGCATACCGCAAACAAAAGGCTCTCCAGCTGAGAAAGACTGTGCCTTTTGCATATGAGCAAAAGCGGTATAACGCCCGAAATTACCACCATAGGCTGCAAAACCAGCAGTGTGGCAGGCGAGGGGAATATGCAGTATATCGGCAAAAGCAGATAATATATAGGCGATACGTGCACCGCAAAGTGAGAAAGCAGCCCGTCGCGCTCGCAGGTGGTAAGCGGCAGACCCGTTTCTTTCATGTAGTGAAACATCTGCGAAAATATGCCAAAGTCGTAGCAGCTTGTCCAGTGGTCAAAATATTTCATGCAGCATACTATGCCTATAAATAATATGATCACAAGCATAAGCAGCGCCGCGACCGACCATTTTACCTTTGCCCCTGCCTTTTTTATGAAATCTGGCATATCATAAAATGGTATGTCGGCAAATTTTATTGTAAGAGCCACAGCGGCGCACAGCCCTGTAAGGAACATTATCTCGTTATATTCAGAAGCGGCTGTCACAGCCAGAAGTATGGCAGATGATACTGTTATGCAGTTTATAACACTGCGCTTTTTGAAAACCGGTATAAGTGCAAGCATTTGCCATATAACAGCGGCGCTGATAAGCATTGGAAGAAAGCCTATGGCTTTCATATAAGATACGATCTCGTTGAAAGGGCGATCTATAACAAGTATGGATACCGCCGCGCATATGAGCCACGACGTAAACAGCGCCTGTATACTGTGCGGTGAAAATTCAAGCCGCAAAAAGCCGCGCAGAAGTCTGTGCTTTTCTTTGTTTTCCAAAAGACCATCTTCATGCTCTGCCATATGCGCTCACTCCTTTCAACGTGTTAAATTATAACATATCAGCGCTTTCAAGTCAAGTATTGCCGAAATTTAGAATAATCCTACCGCCGCGAGGTATACTATTCTTGCAAATACGAAAGGAGGATTTTTATGGTCCATCAGGATACAGTAAGGCTTCTGCGTGAATGTGATGCAGGAGTAAAAATGGGCATATCGGCAATTGACGACGTGCTTGACAAGGTAACTAACAAGGAGCTTCGCAAGCTGCTGGCACAGTGCAAGGAAAGGCATATAAAACTCAACAGTGAGGTGCAGACAAAACTTACCGAATTTGACGACGAGGGCAAAGAGCCAAATGCCATGGCAAAAGGTATGTCGTGGATGAAAACAAACATGAAAATGGCAGTAGATCACAGCGACGAAACGATTGCAGACCTTATGACCGACGGCTGCAATATGGGGGTAAAATCACTCCATAAATACCTCAATCAGTATAAGGCAGCCGACGAGGGCTCAAAAAGGGTAGCCAAAAAGCTTATTGACCTTGAAGAAGGTCTGGTCATGGATATAAGAAGCTTTCTGTAATAATAAAGCGCGCCGCCGCTCTTGACAAGATGATAAAAATGTATTATAATAATCTTTAAGCGTTTTGAATCGCAAAAGAAAATGACAATACAGCAATAAGAAATAAAGGTGATAAAATGTCAGGAAAGACTTTTAAGAAAGCAGCGGCGGCTGTGTGCAGCTTTTGTTTGGCGGCGGCTATGCTCACATCTTGCGCGGATACCACTTATATTTGTAAGTCGGGCGATAAGAGCATAAACGCAGGCGTGTTCATTTTTTATGTAATGTCGCAGATAAACCAGCAGGCTTACACATATTACCAAAGCAACGGCAAGATGTCAGAGGACATAATTAACGAAGAGTACGGCGACGGCACTATGACAGTAGGTGACTTTGCCCACGAAGATGCGTATACATCATGTCAGAAGCTTATGTGCACCATGCTTAAATTTGACGAGATGGGTCTTTCGCTTACAGATGATGAAAAGCATGAGATAGCCGATGCGGTAGAAGCAAGCTGGGATCCCGATTATTATGAGTCTATGGGTATAGCAAAATCGTCTTTGGAGCAGATACAAACAGCCCTTGAAATGGACGAGAAACTGTTTTATGCATACTATGGCGAGGGCGGCATAAATGAGGTGTCCGACAGCGATATAGATGCATTTATAAAGGATAACTATGTAAGGTTCAAGCTTATATCTATAGTAAAAGCCGAGGGCAAAGAGAGCGAGGCAAAGGCTACCGCAGATGAATATGCCGCAATGGCAGAGGAAAAGTCATTTGACGAGGTAATAGCGGAATACAGGGCAAAGACCGCCGAGGAAAACGGCACTGCTGCTGATGACGAGGAAGAGACCGACAACAATATAATGGTCAATAAAAATTCCGGCGACTATGCCGATAACGAGGTAGTAAAGTATATAGATACCGGCATGAACAACGGCGATATAAAGACATATGAAGATGACAATTATTGGTATGTTATAGAAAAGCTCGACGTTACCGATTACCCCGAATATACCGAGGAAAACAAAGACAGTCTGCTTCGTGAAATGAAAACAGACGAATTTGAAGAAATGGCTGACGGCTGGCTTGGTGATATGCAGATAGAGCAAAACAGCGATGCTTTTTCAAGATATTCGGCAGAAAAAGTGTATGACAAGTATCTCGACTATCAGGAAGATCAGTCAAATCAATAGTAACAAAAATGATATGCGGCAGGTAATATAACTTGCCGCTTTTGTTTATTTTGCAGAAAAATATCGGCGGCTGTTGCATTATATCAAAATATGTGTTATAATAACCATGTACGTGTTAAATGACAGCACGGGCATACTGGCAAAAGAAAATGACAAAACGAAACGATCATGGGTGCAGAAAATGCATTCGGAATGGAGAATGATATGCCGGACGAAAAAAACAACGGTGAGATGCACAGCGAGGAAGGCTCGCTGAACGATCTTATAGCCTCTGCAATAGAAAAGAAAAAAGAAGCACCGAAGAAAGAGCCTCAGCCGGCTCCCGTAAAAGAAATGACATTGCAGGAGAGCATAGCGCAGGCAAAATATAATAAGCAAAATGGCATAAAGCCCGCTCCGCGCAAAGAGCCGCCGATAGAGGACGATATGTCTATAGAAGATATGGTAGCAAACGCCATGCATAAAAAAAGCGGCAAAGCGCAGTATGATGACGACGACAGCTTTGAAGAAGAGCCTGATGAAGAAAAAAGCTTTTGGCAGAAATCGAAAGACTTTTTTATACGCAATAAGCTGAAATTCATAGTGGCAGGCATGATACTGGTAGTTATTGCGCTTATAGTGCTTTTGGTGTTTATACTGTTTTTCAATCATTATTATAAGCGTATAGAAAGAGAAGATGCAAGCATAGTCACCGGCACTATAAACAGCGTTGGTGAAAGCGA
This sequence comes from uncultured Clostridia bacterium, assembly GCA_947630555.1. Classification (GTDB taxonomy): domain Bacteria; phylum Bacillota; class Clostridia; order Oscillospirales; family Ruminococcaceae; genus UBA7477. The sequence goes on along the minus strand of CANRIA010000008.1, from coordinate 14,256 downwards.
TACAGTCAGCAATGTTGATGAGTATGAGGATTATCTGAAAGACCAGCTTAAAGATTATGCCGATATAATGGCTTCAAAAGAAGTGTATAACGTGCTGCTCGTAGGCGAGGATCTGCGTGATACAGCAGAGGGCGGTCGAGGCAACACCGACGTTATGCTGCTGGTTTCCGTAAACCGTGAAACAAAGAAAATAGTTCTGACCTCGTTTATGAGAGATATTTATATATATATCCCGGGATACTGGTCTGATAAGCTGAACTCGGCGTATTCAAAGGGCGGCGCATCACTGCTTAAAGACACTATCGAGAGAAACTTCGGCGTTAAGATAGACAACTATGTTATAGTTAATTTCTATACGTTTATACAGATAGTCGATATTCTGGGCGGTATAGAGGCTGACGTTACGCAGGTAATGGTGGACGAGATGCGAAACCCCATGATGGAGCAGAATATGTACCTTGGCAACCCGTCAACGCAGGATCTGCTTTCTACCGCAGGACATTATAACCTTAACGGCAATCAGGCGCTGGGCTATGCCAGAATAAGATATAACGTCGGCGATGACTACGGCAGAACTGCGCGCCAGAGAGAAGTTATCCAGAAGATGATAGAAAAGTCAAGAGACATGGACTTAGGTCAGATGAAAGATATTCTGGATAAAGTTACCGAGGGCGACAATGTGCGCTGGGATCTTTCTCAGGAAGATGTGCTTTCGCTGCTCACCAATGCTGTTGACTATTACAGGAACTATGAGATACAGCAGATACAGGTACCTGCTTCGGGCACATTTACAACGCAGACCATAAGAACTATGGACTGCCTGTGCCCCGACTTTGCGGCAAATACAGAGATACTGCAAATGGCAATATACGGCAAAACGTTCGTAAATCCCGACCAGACCAGCCAGTATGTCTTTGTAGATCCTCCGACTTATACCGATCCGCCGGTTTATGATACCACTGCCGAACCTCCGCAGGTGGAAGATACCACAACTCCGGAGCCGACCACGACGGAATATGTACCTCCGACAGAGACCGAAACAGAAACCGATGTATCGACCGACGATACATCTGCCGAGCCGCCGCCGGAGACCACGACAACAGCGCCCGTTGACCCGCAGCCGCCCGACTCGACTACTCTGCCGCAGCCACCGCCGCCTGTAGAGACTACCGGGCAGCAAGAAGCCCCTGCGGCATAGCAAATAAAAATTATGTCCTTTGCCACAAAATGGCAGAGGACATTTGTTTTAATGTTGCACAAAAATAGCTGTTGACATAGGAGAGAATTTGTGTTATTATAATAATGTATGTTAAATAATTTTATAAGCGAAAAGGGGTGAGCGGCTTGTTTAAATTCAAATATCATAAAAGACTGTTTTGCGAGGCTATAATACTTTCATGCCTTTGCTTTGCCGCGCTTGTTTTCGCTGTTAACAGAAAATTTGAAAACAGCCTGCTGCTTGCCTGCCTTGCGTTTGCAGGCATAATAACAGCAATGGTAGCAGTTTTTGTGGTGCTGTATTCAAGGCTTTATTTAAGACTTGAAAGCATGATGGCAGCCGCCCAGCAAAGCTTTATTCTTTTCAGACCGAAAAGGCACGGATATATTGTTTACGGCGCGCATACACTGGTAGAAAAGCTTTCGCCTATTCTTCCGCAGAACGCCGAGATAACAGGCGCGCAGTTCAGCGAGTTTTTCAGTAAACTTACCGACGACAGCGACGAGCAGACAGGTGAGCTTTTTTATAGATTCAAGCCCGAGGACGGCGAAGATATATGGGTAAGGGTAAAGCGCGTGCCTTATGCAGGCAAGACCGCGACCCTTATAATCGACGTTACCGACCTTTATCTGCAAAAGATATACCTTATACAAAGCGATTATTACGACTCCGCAAGCAGACTTCTCAGCCGCGAAGCCGTTTTGAAGCATATACAAAGGTTTATTGACAACGGCTGTAAAGAGGGCTATTTTGTAATACTTTCAATAAACGGCTTTGAAAGAGCCGCAGGCGGCGACGATACCAACAGCGTTATAAATACTTTGGGCAATAAATTTAAAGACCTTGAGAGCAAGCGCATAATAACAGGCAAAAATTCTCACAACAGCTTTCTGTTCTTCTTTGCAGGGCAGTTCCCCGATATAAAAGAAAGACTGGATGCCCTTGTAAAAGAGGCTAACGATACTATTGCAGAGTACCGCTCTGTAAACAGACTTTCGGCAGTGTGCGGCTGGTGCAGTTTCCCTGAAGGCGCCGATAACCTTGACGACCTTGTGGCAAGGACTGACTTTGCCCTGTATCAGGCGCTCGGTTCTAACTCTCGCGAGCCCGTAATGTTCTCACCACAGAGATATGCAGACTTGCAGGAAGAATTCAGAAAAGCAAAAGCAGTGCATGACGTTATTGAAAATAATAGTGTGAATTACTATTTCCAGCCTATAGTAAGTGCGCGCACAGGCAAGATATTCGCCTATGAGGCTCTTATGCGGCCTGTAAGCGATATGAAGCTTACGCCGCTTGATATTTTAAGCGTTGCTGCTAAAGATAACTGCCTTGTCGGCGTGGAAAGAATGACACTTACAAACGTAATGCGCAGGATTTCTCAGAACAAGGAAAAACTTGCTGACAAAAAGGTGTTTATAAATACCATTCCGAATATGCTTTTGCCGGAAGATGAGTTTGAAGATCTATATAAAGAATATAACAAGCTGTTTGAAAATACCGTTATAGAAGTTACAGAAGATGCAAACTTTGATGACAAGCTGTTTGAGGAATTTAAAAGAAGATGCGAAAAACTCGGCAGCAGTATTGCGCTTGATGACTTCGGCACGGGCTATTCAAATGAGTCTAATTTGCTGAAAATTCAGCCGACATTTATAAAACTCGACCGCTCGCTTATAACAAACATAAACGCCGACGAGCAGAAACGAACGCTCGTTGAGGGTCTTGTAAATTTTGCAAAAAGACATAATATAAAGGTAATAGCCGAGGGCGTTGAAACAAGAGCAGAACTTGAGTATGCAATTTCTATAGATGTTGACTACATACAGGGCTATTATACCGCAAGACCTCAGCCGGATATTATAGAAAAGATAGACAGCGAAATTGCCGACCAGATGATATCTGCAAACCTTAAACGCTCCGGCAGAAACGAAAGCCGTATATATGAGACCACAGAGCCGGGTGAGATAGATATTGTAGAGCTTGCACTTAACGGCTATTCGGAGATATTGATAAAACATTCACCCGTAACACTCAGCGGCGATGCTTCGCGGCAGGTGGATATGCTCGTTACCGTGCAGGACGATATGACCGCGCAGATAGTGATCAGCGACTGTATGCTCTTTTGCCGCCCGTATGTGCTGCGCTGCGGTGAAAATTCAAAGGTAAGCGTTGAAATGCGCGGAAAGAATAAGTTCTTCGGCGGCTTTAACGTGCCTACCAGCGCAGAACTTATCATAAGCGGCGACGGCAGCTGCGATATGGATATACATACCACCGACCCCGTGGCTTTCGGCAGCGAGGCGGCGAGCGGCTTCGGCAAGATAAACTTCGGTCTTGCCGGCAAGTGCAGAATGGTCATAATAGGCGACAATGTTATAGGTTTCGGCGGCAAATACAGCTCAATACATTCCGAAATATCAATTCATGATGCGGATATTGAGATAGAACAGAGGGGCAAGAAGACCGTAGGCATCGGCGCTGAAAACGGCAGCCTTATGATGAATATAAGCAATTCAAAAATAAGTATAACAGGCAACGGAGATAAGCTTTTGGGTATAGGCAATATCCAGGGTACTGTAGATGCCGAACTTTCGTCGTCCGATATATCTGTAACGCTGGGCGGAGATATGGCTACTGCATTTGGCGTTCTGAGAAACGGCAGCGGCAGTGTTAATATTACCGACGGCTGCCACTTCAATATAGACGAAAAGGCTAAGTCTATACTTGGCGTGGGCGCGCGTGACGGAGAGTTTGAAATATACTGCTATGACAGCGTTATAGACATATTTGCTGAGGGCAACGAGGCTGTCGGCATAGGCGATATTTCGGGCGAAACTTCCGTTTATATCAAGAGCGGCTCTGTGCTTCATATACACGTTGCATCAGTGTCGCCCCGTGCAATATTTACCGAGCGCGGTCAGATATATATAGACAGCGGCAATATCATAAGCGATGCTTATATCAATTCACCGCGCAACAGCAGGGGAGAGGAGCTTGTTTATCATAAGCTGAAAGCGGCAGAAGACCTGTTCTTTGATAATTATGATAATGGCGACAGCGGTTGTTATATTGCGCCGGTATACGATAAATGCCCCGACTATGTAGGTGTTTATCTGCCCGAAGGTTTTATGCCGGAAGGTGCTGTTATATATTAATAGTATAAAAATGCTCCCGTAAGCAGTTTTGCGGGAGCATTGTGTTATATTGTGTTGTAAGTTAGTTTTTATTTCCGTCGGTGTCTGTTATAAGCGCCGCGTAGTAGTCGCTGAGCATTTTAGCCGAGCGGTTCATAAGCTTCATGCTTTCCTCAGCGCGGCTGCTGTTTTCATACAGCCCCAGACCTGCATATTCGTGTGCCTGCTTTGCACAGTCTACCGCGCGCTGAAGCTCGCCTGCCTCGGCAGCTTCGTTGGCAGATGCAAGATATGCTATAGAGCGCAAAGCGTTTGCCTCATCGCCGAAAACCTCACAGTCATACTCCAAAAGTTCTATAGCAGTGCTGTGGTCGCCTTCTTCAATGGCTTTCTTTGCTTTTACTATCCTGTCAGCCTCGTTTGCATAAGTGCCCGACTGCGGCAAAAGCGATGCCATAGAAATATCAAGAACATCCGCAAGGTATTCAAGCGTTTTTATAGAAGGCGTTGCAACACCGCTTTCTATCTGACTGAGCATATTGCGCGTTATAAAATCGCCAACCACTTCGCTCTGTGTCATCTTCTTTGCAAGGCGCGCAGCTTTAAGTCTTCTGCCCATTTCCTTCGCATCCATATTTCAAGCCTCCCTTACATTATATATGTAATGTCAATAAAAGTGAAAACTCTGTAAACTTCATTTACAATATTATAACACATTTAAATATATTTTTCAATAGGTGATCTGAAATTTTCCGTATTTTTATTGACAAATCGCAAAAAATGCGGTAAAATTTTATTGTATGATGTGTAATATGACAGGAGGGACGGTATGCTTACATTTGAACAGATGAAATTTGTAGTAAAATATTGTGTGCTGACAGTTGTGCTTAACATAGGCTGCGGCATACTGGTGCCCCTGCTTATGGACGTTATAACCAACGCCGTTGCCGATGACAGCGTGCAGGCAGTGCTCACTTCCGAGAGTTTGCAGTCATTCTGTGCGTGGATAGTGATGTTCGCCTTCTTGTGCTGGGTCATATGGGAGGACGGCAAGCGCAATACAGCATACGGCAGGTTTGACCTTTTCAGCAGTATAATTTGCTGCGCCGCTATGTTTTTGGTGTATTTTGCACCGGTGTTGTTTATTGACCACGCTACCGATATACCCAAAATGCTGCTTACTCAGTATTTTGTCACCTGTAGGTGGGTGAATGGCGGCGACTATACCTCGGCGGTCATCATTTCTCAGGTTCTTATGATAGCTCTGCTCATGACGGTGTATTTTGTCAGTCATGCAATTTATTTGAAAAAACACCCTGATGTGTAAATAAAAAATCCTTTCAGGGAAGAAAATAACAGCCGCAAACGCCGTCTGCAAGGGCTTTTTAGTCAAACTATATAAAAAGAAGCGAATTTTTTTTACAATAAATTAAACAAAATATATGCCAAAATGGCTTGATTGTTGGGTGTGAAATGTGTTATAATAAAGAAAATGTGTTAGTGCGACTTGAGATAAGTTGTATAACATCTGTGGAGGTGTAACTATACAGACATGAAGAAGTTTGTTTATGTTGCGAAGGATACTACCGGTAAGACCATAAAAGGCAGTATGGATGCCGAAACCAAAGAAGAGGTCAACGCCAAGATATATGACCAAGGCTGGTTTCCGGTAAAGATCCAGGCCGATCTGGGCAAGGGTACAAATTCCGCGCACAAATTCAAAACAAAGGAGCTGTCTTTCTGCTGCCGTCAGCTGTCGGCAATGATGTCATCCGGACTTACAATAGTAAAGGCTTTGGACATTCTGTATAAGCAGATGGACAACAAATCGGCTCAGCAAACGTGGCTTGACGTTTACGAAAGCGTTCAGAAGGGCGCAACGCTCACTGAGGCATTGCAGGAAAAAGACGGCTGTTTCCCCGAATTCTTTATCAGTATGATAGGCGCGGGCGAATCTTCCGGTACTCTGGACATAGTAATGGCAAGACTGCAAGACCACTATGCAAAGGAAAACAAAACGTCAAACAAGGTAAAGGGCGCTATGATGTACCCGATAATACTTGCTATACTCTGCGTTGTAATGGTAATAGGTATGTTTACTCTCATACTTCCTAACTTTGCAGGAATGATGGCAGAGGAAGATATGTCGATACTCAGCCGCGCGCTGTTCGCATTCTCAGACTTTATTATTGAGAAATGGTGGTTGCTCATCATTATCGTCGCGGTGGTTATATTCGCGATAGTATACGGTCTGAAGATCGAATCGGTAAGACTGAAATTTGACGAGCTGAAGCTTAAATTCCCAAAGGTCGGCGCACTGCTGAAGATAATCTACACAGGACGTTTCGCAAGATCAATGTCGTCACTGTATTCTTCCGGTATACCGATGGTAGAATGTCTTGAACGTTCATCAAAGATACTTGGCAATACATACATTGATGCTGCATTCATACAGATAGTCGATGAAGTTAAGCAAGGTCAGCCGCTCTCCAGCTCAATACAGAAGACAGAAGTTTTCGACTCAATGTTCTGCTCTATCATCTATGTTGGTGAAGAGTCGGGCGCACTGGACGAGATACTGGCAAAAACTGCTGACTACTACGAAGAAGAATCCGACTCCGCTATCGAAAGACTTGTAGGTCTTATGGAACCTCTTATGATAATCGTAATGGGCGCCGCTATAGGACTTTGTCTTGCAGGTATATTCCCGATGCTGTACGGCGGACTCGACGGCGTTACCGGCGAATGATCAAAATAAACTGCTAATAAATCAGAGAGGTGAAAGAATAAATGCTGTCATTTGATATTTCAGACAGACAAATTTATGCCGTAAAGGGCGATAGCGTGGGCGGAAAGATAAAGATAGAAAAATCTTGTATCATAGAAATGCCGCCCGATATGATCGTCAGCGGCGAGGTTGTAAACCTTACAGGCGCAAGCGACACTATCCTCGCTAAAATAAGAGAGGAAAATATGTTCGACAAAAACGCCATACTGACATTCTCTTCAAATAATATAGTATTTAAAGAGCTTGTTATCCCCAAGGCAAAACCCGACCAGTTCCTTTCAATGGTGCAGAACCAGATGGTTCATGAAATGGGTCTGACAAACGACTTCTCCATTTCATATACTATAGTAGGTGAAGCAGGCCCAGATAATCCCGGTGCTATGAAGGTGCTTGCCACTGCCTGCCCGTTTGCGGTAGTTGAAAGTTACAGAAAACTGTTCAGCTTAATGAACATAAACCTCAAGAGCGCAAATATAAGCTGTAACTCTATATCGCGTATAGTTTTGTCGGATAAGGCAAACGCAGCTAAAATGCCGCTGCTCGTTATGCAGCTTGATCCCACATTCCTCGGAATGACCTTGTTTGAAAACGGTCAGATGGCATTCGCAAGATACACTCCTATAGCCGAGGAAGACTACGATTCTGAAGATTACCTCGTTGAGGCTATGACAGAGAATATATTCAGAATGTCACAGTTCAACAAGGCAAGAGGCGGTCCGGGTATCTCAAACGTTATACTCTATGGTCAGATAGACGACTACATTAAGTATGCCGACGAAATGGCTAAGATGGATATAGCAGTTTCAATACTCCCCGTTCCTGCGCAGATAACCGGTTATGAGAACTTTGAGTTCACCATATTTGCAAATGCCATAGGCGCTCTGTTTAAGAGAAATAAGCTCACCGAGCGTATAAACCTTCTTGAAATAGACAGCGCAACAGGACGTTCTACCGGAGCAAATAAGCAGTTCTTTGTGATGCTGCTGGGCGGCGTGGCAGTTGTGTGCGCGCTGATAGCAGCCGGAAAGATAGGTCTTGCAGCTTGGAATTCATCTGTAAGAAGCGATATCGACGATATAAATAAGAAGATCGCCGAGGCAGATGAACAGATACAAAAAGCTTCCGCTTATGATCTGGTGCTGCAAAATGTAACAGGCTACCGCGACAGCGCAAAGGCTGTAAATCAAGCGTTTGATACACTTCCGCAGCTTTCAAACGAGATCTACGATAAGATAGTAACGCTGGCAGCCGATAACGGCGCTATACCCGATGCAGATTCAAAAACAGGATTTTCTGATTTCTCCTATAATATAGGCGGTACAATAACAATAAGCAATATACGCTTCAATTCTGAAGAAGACCTTATAAAATATGTAACGGCTGTAAGAGATTCCGGCGAATATTATGCATTTACATATAGCGGCTGGAATACCGAAGAAGACGAGGACGGCAAACTTACATATATCCTCCCGTCAATGACATTCACCCTTAAAGAGGGCAATTTCGGTCAGCAGCCTGCTGAAGATACAGGTGCCGAAGACAGCGGCAATGAAGCTGAGTAAAGGGGGCGGTCTTAGATGAAACTTACACAAAGAGATAGGGTCATGCTGACCGTAGTAGTAATAATATTGCTGATCTTCTGCGGAGCTTGGTTTATAATCAGACCGGCTTGGAAAGAAGTTCAGGATTCAAAGAAGGAGTATAATGATCTCCGCTCTACATATCAGCAAAAACAGCAGGAAGTAGAAGAAAAAGCTCAGGTAAGAGATGAAGTTATAAACATTACAAAAGAATGTAATGAACTGAGAGAGAGATTCTATGAAGACGAAAGTGCTATAAATATCTCTCATGAGGTAAAACAGCAGATGGATGAGGATAAAATAGAGATAACATCTCTTACAGTATCGCAGACACTAAAGGCTCTTGCACCTTATTCGTATACTTCAAGCGGCGGAATAGATACCCCGTTTGACGATTATGCAAATATCGGCATAGGTAATACTGTTGATAATCAGACAGGTAATTCCGGTCAGTCGATACCTACCCAGAGCATAGGCTGCTATAGCTTCAACATTCAGTTCAAGGGCGCAACAAGAGATCAGATATTCAGTTATATCGACAAGCTCAAAACTCTTGAGTATACTACACTTGTTGTTACAAGCCTTTCGTTCAACGTTTCAGAAGCTACTTCTGAAGAGGGCTGCGACGGTTCGCTGTCGCTGGAGCTGTACTATATGACTCCGCTCCAGATGCCCAGTCTTGACGAAATAGATAAGATGATCGAAGACGGCACCTTCTCTATGACCGGCACTGATACAGCCGAGGGCTAAAATTTAACAAAAAACGATCAGGTGAAGGCGTAATTTCGCTTTCACCCAATCGTGTTTATTGGAAACAACAGGTTTTTAACGATTTAAGAAAGGATGGTATTTATGACTGTAAACGAACGCAAACGCAACAGCAACCGCAGTGGCGCGGTACTTCTGACAGTTCTGACGGTGGCTTGCTTTGCGGCAGTTTTGTTGACGGCGGTAATATCGTTTGTAAACCGTGCACATACAAATGCGTATAACAATTATAACAGTGAACAGGCATATTATATCGCATCATCTGCTTTGGGCAGTATTCATGACTACTTTGAGAAGGATGGTATGGATTACACCACATTGCTTGATATGGCAGATGCTAACAGCGGCAATGGCTCTCAAGGCACACTTAAACTGCAAGACGGCTCGGGTGTCTATGATCTTGAAAACCTTATACCGGGCAGCGATTGTTCGGTAAGCGTTACAAGGTCGGGTCAGGGCTATATCAAAGTTTCTGTAACAGGCTACTGCCTCGGTCAGGCTGAAACAATAAATGCCTATTATTCAATAATGGAACTTACAAACCCTGCTACTATAGACAACGTTCTCTATAGTAACGGCTCTACCGGCTTCGGTCAATCGGCTTCAAGCGTAGGTTCTTTGACTACAAGATCATCTTATAATACGTCAAACAACGCTACCGCAGCAGGTTCTGTAATTACCGGCGCTGATTTTAACGTGCTGACGACCTATAAGTGGCAGACTGACCCTAACAATAAAGCCGGCAGTTTTGTTATTGCAGGACATAACTTCTATATAAACGACGGCGGCGACTGTACGTTTGAACCTGCTAACAGAAAGAATGACGATAATACATCTCAGTATATTTCTGTTGGCGGTATGTTCTCACCCGATAAGCCTATAACTATAGGTTTGGCAGGCGCAAACGAGCAATATATGGATCTGTATTGCTCTACCGTAAACCTTACCGGCAACTCAAGGCTGACAACTTACGGCAACGTGTATTGCTATAAACTCTCTGATGCTGACTGGGATAAGGTTCATGCACATACCGATCTGTCCGATTACGAAAAGAATCGCTGTGCATTGCAGGTATCAACCGCTTGGGACAGCACTTTAAATAAAAACGTAATAACAGGAATTATTACACCGCTTACTAAGGACGAAAACGGAGATTTCATAGTATATGGTTCATCAAATGGCTTTGAGATAAACGGTGATCTGTATGTTGAGGGCGACATAAGAATAATGGACGGTAACGATAAGCCATACAGTGTTAACGGCACACTTTATGTAGACTCCGCAACTACCATAAGCTCGTCAAAAAGCCCGATAATATGCAATGCTATAAGCGGTGCAGGTCTTGATGAGGAAACAATATATAAATGGATAGATGACGGTGTTTTGAGAATAAGAATGACAGCCGGTTCAAATAATTACTGGACTGTAGCACAGCTCAGAGCAATGTTCCCTGCAAACCGTGTGCAGTATATCAAGAAAGACGGTATAGTTAAGGGCACAGTTACCAGCAGAAACTATAAGCCTTCTACCGATTTTGGCAATTACGAGCGTAATTATGAATCGACCGAAGACTTCTTGGCCGGCAACGTAGAGGTAAAACAGAAGCTTGATGTTGCATTCAATATGCCTGTTGGCGGTCAGGCTGCTTCTAGTGATAACCTTTTCGCGGCTAATGTTACTGATGATGAACTTGGTATGCATTTTGATTATGTAATACCAAGCGCTGATGTGCCTACATCTTCGTGTCAACTAACAGGTTCGTATGACACAAAAAATATCCTTATAGATATGAACAAGGTCACCGGCGATTTTGTTGTAGAACTCGATAAGAGCCTGTCTTTCTCAAACGGCGTTAATATAGTTATAAAGAACGGCGAATTTGATGAAAACACCGGCAAATGGGTACCCGGTAAGGAACCCGATGGATTCTGCTACTTCATATACGATCAGGATGAGCCGAATATGACACTTAATGGTACTGTCAGCGTTTTTGACTACTATACTTATAAGTATTTCATGAAAGAGCAGTATGCACTGAACCTTACCTCAAAAGTCAACAGCGATGACGGCTCGATAGAAAATTATATCTTCCAGAAGAAGGACGGCAGCCCATATAAGGATGCCGGCGGTAATACTTACGGCGTTTATACACCACAGCCGTGCAGAACGTATCTTATGCTCAAGAATGGCGATACATTCAATACCGGCGATATTGTCGGCAACTGCTGCGGACCTCTTGAACTGATATTCTATGCGCCAAATGGAGCACTTAATTCCTCGGCGTTTGGTTTGCAAACCGGTAAATATTACAGAGGCAACGGTACTACTATAGAAGGTCTGTCTGCTCTCGGAACAGATGCTCGTCTTGGTATACTCGGCGCAATTATAGATGAGACATTCACAGGTCACAATACTTTCGGCGTAGAATTCGTAGCTCCTGCACCCGGTTCGGGCGTTGGTACAAGCGGCTCAAACAGCACGACCGAGATAAAGTTTGACCACTATGAGTCCAGATAAGGAGGCGTTAGTATGGTTTTGAAATTTTTTAAACACAATGCTGATGCAGCCAATGAAGAAAACCGCAGATCACCTAACAACAAGGGCATGACCCTTGTTGAGGTGCTTGTTGGCACTACCATATTCGGCATACTTGCCGGAATGATATGCTTTATAGCAAACTTCTCGCTAAGAATGCAGACCGAGACCGAGAGGTGGAATGATCAGACAGATAAGCAAACAGCATACCTGTCTGAAAACAGATATGGTGATGCAAGTAATTTTGATACCGCAAGCACTAACTATCAGCTTATTCTCGATACCGGTGCGGCATCTCCTATAGAGATAACAGGCACATCAAACGTTACCATGCTGCAAGTTCAGACCCAGCACGAGACCAATGATGAAACAGGTACTGTGCTGCCCACCTATGAGGACGCAAATCTCTGGTTTTTCAGGGTAGATTAAGGGGGCTGAAGTATGAACATGAATAAAAAGAAAAACAGTTCAGGTTTTACCCTTGTTGAGCTTATAGTTGTAATGTGCCTTATGGGTATAATCATGGGTGCAGTGCTCAACTTTATACAGCCTACCGCAGATTTGTATAAAAATACGAATGCATATCTCAACGAAGAAGAATCTGTAACAATGATTTCGGAGTATCTGCAAGACGACCTTACATATGCAACGGGCGTGTATATATATGTCGCAGACCCTGCCGAGGCTGATGATGCAGATATAAATAAGGTTTATAATAAAATAAACACTGATCTGGCAGCCGACGGCAAGGATAAAATAGCTCCGACAAACTGTATCGTTCTGAATAATGATTCGGTGCGCAGTGAGGGTTCTTCGGCGGCTGTTGCAAAGGGCGCAACAGGTTCTATTCAGAAATACGCCCTGAACGGTACGCACTATATAGACGTTACTACCGACGATTCACTGCTTACTAATGATAAGGTATTCACAAATAACTTTGCACTTCGCGACCAGACATTTATGGACGACGAAAAGTTTGTTTTCGCTATCGACTATAAGGCTTCTTCCGATGTAAATGAGAAGGCGCAGGCATTGCTTGTAACCATGGACGTTTATAAGCCTATGTATGATGGCAATGATTTCAATTATAACGAGTTGGCTTTCTCGGCAACAAAGGCTGTTGAGCTTATAAACCTTTCAGCTGGCAGAACAACATTCGAGTCAAAATTTGCATCAAGCAGTGGCATTGATACGCCGTATATCTATATTTTCTATGACAGAAAAGACAAGATAGCCAACGGTCCGCTGTCAGGATCTGCTTCAAACGTTAATTTTGAATGCTACACTATGGATACCGGTTCCGGCGCTACCACAGGTACTAATCTGAAATACCGTGATACGCCTACCCTTGAATCCAAAGCTCCTGCCGGAAGCGACGTTTCGCTTGCTATACAGCAGTATTGTGAGAAGTACAATATAGAAACTTATGAGGTTGACGGCGTAGTTTATCAGCGTACAGGTCAATATACCACCGATCCGCTGAAGGGAATTTTCAGCGAAACTGAAACGTATGTAAACCTTAATAACATTCAAAAGCCTACCGGCGGCGGAAAGCTGAAGCTCTATGCTGTTTATAAAAGAACAGCCAAGGCCGATATGCCTAAATTCAACGTTAATTTCTACGGTGAAGAAGACATAAACGGCACCGGAACTACTTTGGGTCAGTATACTGGAGTACCTTACGGAACTAATTTCTCCGAAAGCGATCCTACATATAAAATACCGGCTTGGGCAGGCGTTGAAGATGTTTCCGGAGAATCCGGCGCACACCTGCACAAAATATGGAAAGACGTTGGCACAGGTCTGGAGAGATCTTCTTTCATGAACGTAAGCTCTGACATAAGCGTTTATGAATCAAGCTATAAAACTTACGATGTAACATTCTATGATGTTGACGGAAACGAAATTGAGTGGACTGATTTTTCAGGCTATACAGGTACGACCCGTGAGATAAGAGAGGGCGAGCTTGTAACCGAAGGCCCGATACTTGACAACACTCTGATGAATAAGGGTGCAGGCAGATATGAGTGGGCATATTATTACAATGATGGTGAAGATGGAACACTGTATGATTATACACAGCCTGTGACTCATGAAGTTAAAATAAGGCTGAAATACACATACGATTCAAGTTTGCCTGTTACCCCCCCGTCGAACCCGAACCCGAACCCGAATCCGAACCCGAACCCGAACCCGAACCCGAACCCGAACCCGAACCCGAACCCGAAC
>CANRIA010000007.1 GCA_947630555.1 uncultured Clostridia bacterium | reverse complement strand
CCGTCTGCGGACGGCGACGGGGGCGTTGCCCCTCGACCCTATGACCCTTTTGAAAAAGGGTCAATCGAAAACTTTTATTTTCTTGACAAGATTTGAAACCTTTGCGCAAAAAAATATCTCACGGCGTAACACCATGAGATATTTTAATTTGCTCTTTAATTGTCCGTTTTATCAGACACCGTATTTTGCGGTGCTTACCTTTATGCCAACGCCCATAGTCGATGCAACTACAACGCTCTTGAGGTACTGACCCTTTGCAGCGGCAGGCTTAGCCTTAACTATTGCATCCATAAGGGTGTTGAAGTTCTCCTCCAACTTATCCTTGCCAAAAGATGCCTTTCCTATCGGGCAGTGGATTATGTTGGTCTTGTCAAGACGATACTCTATCTTACCTGCCTTGGCATCGGTAACTGCCTTTGCAACATCAGGCGTAACAGTGCCTGCCTTGGGGTTAGGCATAAGACCTCTCGGTCCGAGTATCTTACCAAGACGTCCTACAAGTCCCATCATATCGGGAGATGCAACTACAACGTCAAAATCCATCCAGTTTTCTTTCATTATCCTGTCAACAAGATCCTGTCCGCCAACATAGTCAGCGCCTGCCTCTTTAGCGGCATCATACTTGTCTTCCTTGCAGAATACGCAAACCCTTACGGTCTTGCCCGTGCCGTTGGGAAGTACAACTGCGCCTCTTACCTGCTGGTCAGCGTGACGTGAGTCAACACCCAGACGTATATGTGCCTCAACGGTCTCATCAAACTTAGCCTTTGCGCACTTGCAGGCAAGCTCCAGCGCTTCAGCCGAATCATAAAGCTTTGTTCTGTCTATTTCCTTTGCGGAATTGACATAATTCTTACCATGTTTCATTATATTATCCTCCTTATTGGTGGTGATACCGAAATGCTCTGCGCAAAACGGTTAGCGGAAAATCTTCCTCCCACCTGTCAAGCCATTCACACTAACTTATCAGTCAACGACTTCTACGCCCATAGAGCGCGCAGTACCTGCTATCATGCTCATAGCAGCCTCAACAGAGCCTGCGTTAAGGTCGGGCATCTTCTGCTCGGCTATCTTCTTTACCTGCTCTTTTGTGATCTTGGCTACCTTCGTCTTGTTCGGTGTACCCGAAGCCGACTCAATACCGCAAGCCTTCTTTATAAGAACTGCCGCCGGCGGAGTCTTAGTGATGAATGTGAAAGAACGATCCGCATAAACGGTAATAACAACAGGTATTATAAGACCCATGTCGTTTTTAGTTCTCTCGTTGAAATCCTTTGTAAATGCCATAATGTTTACGCCGTGCTGACCGAGAGCCGGTCCTACAGGCGGTGCAGGAGTCGCTTTTCCTGCGGGGATCTGAAGCTTGATCAAGCCTACTACTTTTTGTGCCATAATGCACACCTCCATAATTTGTGGTAAGGCGAGCCGTCAATATGCTCTCCCACTTTCTGCCAAAAATCTTTTCCGTCGCTTTAAGCCTTTTCTACCATATAGGCAGGCAGCTGCGCAGGTGTTTCTCTGCCCATAGTAAATATGGTAATGTTGACAGTCTTGCTTTCGTCGTCAACGCTCTGAACAACACCGTGCATACCTTTCAGCTTTCCTTCGGTAACAACGACCTGATCGCCCTTTACAAGCTGAATCTTCGCATCGTCGAACGTCTTTGTCATCGAAACGCCCAGAGCCTCAACTTCCTTGTCTGTCAGCGGTATCGGTTTCGATCCCGGGCCTACAAATCCCGTAACGCCCCTCGTGTTGCGCACAATGTACCACGTTTCGTCCGTCATTACCATTTTTACAAACACATAGCTCGGAAAAAGATTCTTATCTTTTGCCTTTTTCTTGCCGCCGTTTTCACCGTCTTCGGGCGATAAATGTTCCGTCGGCATCATAACTTCGGGAATAAGATCCTGAAGCTTGCGGTTTTCGACTACCTTTTTGATATTCTCGGTAACTATCATTTCGTATCCCGAATAGGTGTGGACAACATACCATTTTGCCTGTTCTGCCATTTACGACTGCCGCACACTTTATGCGGCAAACTTCCCCCTCTCAAAAAGTGCTTGTCTTAAAACCGTCACGCGCCTTACGCGCCCAGACCTGCCAGCAGCGTTACCAGCCAGCCCAGTCCTATGTCGATACCTGCAAGTAAAAGTCCTGTTATGCACATGGTCACCATAACAACGGCAGTGTTGTTCACTACCTGCTTTCTGCTAGGCCACGTTACCTTCTTCATCTCGCTCTTGAGATCTCTGAAATACTTGCGAATACCGCCCTGCTTTTTCTTTTTGACCTTAGTCTCAGGCTTTTTAGCCTTTTCTTTTTCTGCTTTTCCCATAACGCTTACCTCCTGCCAAAGACCTACTTGGTCTCCTTATGAAGAGTATGCTTCTTACAGAACTTGCAATACTTGTTCATTTCAAGTCTGTCGGGATCATTCTTCTTGTTTTTCTTAGTGTTGTAATTCCTTTGCTTGCACTCGGTACAAGCCAGAGTTATCTTCACTCTCATATTCGGCACCTCCTGACGAAAATTATGCCCCACATTAGCTTGGGACATTGTCTAATCCCTTGCCTCCCTCACACAGCACCCTGCTGCGCCCCGACGGTATATCGGGTAGTGCGGCTATATTTTTCGCCTCCAAAAAAACGGCGCAAAAAATAATGCCTCACAAAGAGGTAAAATTATTATACATCATTATTTTCCTGTTGTCAAGAGTTTTTTGCAAATTTGGTCAATTTACTCATACTAAAGCCCCACCGCGCCCCTGTTTTGTTGAAATACCGCAATAAAACGCCTCATTAGCATTGACATTTAATAAAATATGATATAATTATAAGTGGAGCGCCGGCAAAATACGACATCGGCAGCGGTTATACTCCCATCCTATCCTATTTCCGGACTTTGGTCTGAATACATAGGGGAACGGGGGGTGATATTTATGAGTATTATTGATATTCTCGTATTGGTATTATTCATAATAATTCTCGTTTGCATAAACGAAATTATAAAGAATATCCGAAAAAAATAACCGCACACTCTACCAAAATGCTGCGATTATTTTTTAATCAAGTATTCGGGAGATAACCGCTATCGTATGTAGCCAATACTCCTCTTTCTATTTATATTATACACCGGTAAAAATTATTTGTCAAGACTTTTTTGCTGGGTGCGTGGGTTGACATAAAGAGACAAGATATGATATAATATACTTGTGTCAACATGGCACATATACCGGCGAAGTACGAAAACGGAAAGCGGCTATTCTCCCTTATGACCTTATCCGGACTTATGTCTGAATACATAGGGAATGGGGGTGATGTTATGGATATTGCTGCGGCAGTATTGCTTATAATAATCCTCGTTTTGATAAACGAAATTATTAAAAACATCAAGAAGAAATAACCGCCCACCTCTCAAGTAAACGGTTATTCTGAATAACAGTATTGGGAGATAGCCGCTATTGTACCAGCCGGTATCTCTTTTCTATTTATATTATACACCACAGAAAATTATTTGTCAAGACTTTTTTGCTGGGTGCGTGGGTTGACATAAGGCAATAAGATGTGGTATAATAATATTGTAACAGTATAAGCTGTATTTTGCAGGAGGTGTTTGATATGAAAAACGTTATTACAATAAGCCGTGAATTTGGCAGCGGCGGACACGAGATAGGAAAGATGATCGCAGAAAAACTGGGCATACCATTTTACGACAAGGAGCTGCTCAGCGAGGCTGCAAAACGCAGCGGCTTGTGCGAAGACCTTTTTGTGCGGCATGACGAAACGTATTCAAACAGCCTTTTGTATTCGCTCGTCATGGGCAGCTACACGCCGACTTCTGACGGCAGGATAATTTCTGACAATATGCCGATAAACCACAAAATTTTTCTGGCGCAGTTCGATACTATAAAAGAGCTTGCGAAAGAACCGTGTGTTATTGTCGGCAGGTGCGCTGACTATGTTCTGAAAGAGCACACCAACGTGCTGAATTTCTTTATAGTAGGCAGCATTGTTGAAAAGAAAAGGCGCATACTTCAGCGATACGATATTGAAAAAGACAAGGTTGAAGATTTTATCCGCAAGACGGACAAGCGCAGGGCGAGTTACTATAACTACTATACCGATATGCGCTGGGGCGAGGCGAAGAATTACGACCTTTGCATAAATTCCTCAAAGACGGGGCTGCAAGGCGCGGTGGATATAATCCTCGGCTATATTGAGCAGAAGAACAAAAAAGACTGAACGCACTAAACATCGCTGACATACTAAAAATACAGACCGGAAAGTAAAGGCTCTCCGGTCTTGTTTTTTAAAAGCCCACGGTGCGGCGTTTGTAGCCGCCACTCAGGTCAAATTCTTTTTCTCTGCACGCCTGCAAAAAGTCCTCGGCTGTAACGCAAATTTCGGCTGAGTTTTCAAAACGGCAGCGCATGGCGGCTTTGCCCCACGTTCGCTCAAACAGGTTGCGCACAAAGCGCGCGTTTGAAAATTCTTTTGAGGAAAGCACGCTTTCGGGTATAGAGCAAAAATAATCTTTAGCGGCTGAAAGAATGTTTTCATCATAGCTGAAGGACTTTTGCAGCATATTTTTAAATATCTCAAAAAGCTGCTCGCCTGTGTAGTTTGGAAATTCTATAACATACGGCATACGGCTTTTTAAACCTTGGTTGCCCTGCATAAGCGTTTTCATTTCGTCTGCATAACCTGCCATTATAACCACCATATCGCTGCGGTGGTTTTCCATTTCGGCTATCAGCGTTTCAAGAGCCTCACGACCGAAATCTCTGCTGTCCTCGCCGCGGTAGAGTGAATACGCCTCATCTATAAACAGCACCGAACCGTATGCATCGCGGCATATGCCTGCGGTTTTTGGGGCAGTCTCGCCGATGAACTTGCCGCAAAGGTCTCTGCCGGTGTATTCAAAAAAGCTGCCGTTACGCAAAACGCCGCTTTCTTTGAGCATTTTGCCTATTATACGCGCAACGGTGGTCTTGCCTGTGCCGGGGCTGCCTATAAACTGCATATGCAGGCAGGGGCGTTCTATGCCGCTGCTTGAAACTGCTGTATTTATCTGCGCGACTATCTCTTTCACGCGCTTCGCAACGTTTTCCATACCGACGAGAGAAGACAGCATTTCTTCGCTCGTCTGCTCTTTTATCATGCTGCTTTCGGAGAGCGAGAGAATATCGCTTTGGCGGATAACGTTATCAACACCCGAGGTAAGGCTGCTGACCTGCTTTTGATACACCATTTCGCACACGACTTTTTTGACTGTGTTTATGCCGTAGAATCTGCCGTCGCGCTTTTCCTCTGCAATGCGAGCATTAAATACCTGCCACGCGCTTTCTTCGGTGGTGTAGCCTATTTCTGCAAGGGCTGCCTCGGCGCACTGCCTAAGCTGCTGCGTACTGAAAGGCATAAACGTTACCTCGCGTATGAAAAGATAGTCGGCAAGGGCTTCTTTTATCTCTTTCAGAATGTTAGCCTCAACAAACGGCACGCGGAAAATAAAAATGTTGTCGGCGGTGTGGCGGTCAATAAGGGCAAGCATATCGCGGAAAGGCTTTTCGCTCGTCATGCTAAGCCACTCGCTTATGTCAACGCAGTACATTATGCCTTTTCGTTTCAGGCCCAGCTTTTTAAGGTCTGCCAGCGCGCCCATGAAGGTGTCAGGCGAGTCGGTCAGCTGCTTTTGGGTAAGTTTCAGCTCAACGATACGCCGCTCGGAGCAGAATTCAAAAATGCCGAGTTCCTCTAAAAGGTCGGCGAAAAGCTCCGCATAGGTGGAAAAGCCGCAGCCGTCGTTTATCGAGAAAAGATATGACTGCGATGCAAACACCCTCTGCGTGTTAAACTGCTTTATCTGCGGTGTTATGGCGGCTATCTCGCTAGCAAGTGCTTTAAATTCCTCTGCACCCACAAGCTTTTCTATTCGCTCACGCGCGCCGTGGACGGCGTTTGCTTTACCTAAGAAGACGGGTGTCACTAAGAGCGCTTCGGCAACGCTTTCAAGGCTGAAAGACTGCTTTGCTATACCCTGTATCACACGCACAAGCTGCTCACTGCTGTCCTCGGTACATAGCGTTAGGCGGCATTTGAGCGTGCCCATGCGTTTCATCTGCGCGCCTTCGGGGAAAACGCCCTTGCAGGCTGTGAATATGTCTTCCAAAGGGTCGGGAAAGTAGGTCTTGTTGGCTTCATACCAGTCTTTAAGAATTTTTATATCTATAGTTTTTGTAAACAAAGTGTCACCTCCGCAAAGTTTACTATTATACATTATAACATCGGTAAAGAAGTTTTTCAAGTATTGCAATTATAAAAAGAATATGTTATAATATACTTGTGCCAATATGGCACATATACCGGTGAAGTACGAAAACGGTAGCAGGCAACAGCGTCTTCTTGCGAAGCCGCTTGTAAGTTTTATTTCGCCGACAAAAGGTCGGCGATTTTTGCGCGACTTCATAGAAGTCGCTGAAAACCATAAAACTTCCCTCCCATTTCTCCTCCGTCAGAGGAAGATCGGGGGTGATATCAGTGGATAATGTTACATTGATATTAGTTATTATTATATTGATACTTATCAGGGATATTATCAATAATAATAAAAAATAACCGCTCAACTCACCAAATTGCAGCGATTATTTTTTAATCCAATTTTGGGGAGATAGCCGCTATCGTACCAGCCGGTATCTCTTTTCTATTTATATTATACACCGTGGAAAGCGATTTGTCAAGAGGTTTTTGCACTGCGGTGCGTTTTTTATTCTGCAAAATGTTTCAAAATAGCTTGGCAAAGTGGTTGAAATGTTCGCGCGAATATGTTATAATAAAATCATAAATGATTTTATTATATATTTATGTCCTCGTCGATACGCAGACCAAAGGGTCTGCTCCCGACGTATCGGACAATTATATGACATGATACATATTGTGCGAGGTGGTATTATGAAAAATCGTGAGAAGAAAAAGCGCATAGTTGCGTGGATACTGGTAATAGCCATGGGGCTTAGCATTGTTGGCGGAATACTGCTTACCGCTATTGCAGGTGTGGCGTAATTATGATACATATAGGCAACGACTGGGACGAAGTGCTTAGCGGCGAGTTTGAAAAGCCGTATTTTCAAAGCCTTTGTGAAAAGCTGCGGCAGGAATACGCGCAGTACACTATATACCCCGAAAAGCAAAATGTTTTCAACGCGCTGAAAACTACCGCATACAGCGACGTGAAGGCAGTTTTGTTAGGTCAAGACCCCTACCACGGCAAAGGACAGGCGCACGGGCTGTGCTTTTCGGTGCGAAAAGGGTGCGAGATACCGCCTTCGCTGAAAAATATGTACAAAGAACTGGAGAGCGACCTTGACATTCCGCCTGCAAAACACGGCGAACTTACCGCTTGGGCAAGGCAGGGAGTGCTTTTGCTGAACACTGTGCTGACGGTTCGCGAAGGGCAGGCAAACAGCCACAAGGGGCTAGGCTGGGAGATTTTTACCGACGAGATAATTCGCAAACTTAACGAGCGCGAAAAGCCGATAGCTTTTATACTGTGGGGCGCAAATGCGAGAACGAAAGCTGCGCTTATAACAAATGACCGCCACGGTGTGTTCACGGCGGCGCACCCCAGCCCTCTTTCGGCTTACAACGGATTTTTCGGGTGCAGGCATTTTTCAAAAGTGAACAAATTTTTGTCTTCAAACGATATTGTGCCGATAGACTGGCGAATACCCGACTAAATTATATATTATATAAAGGAGTTTTTCAAATGGAATTTAATAACATACCAAAGGAAAAAATTGCGCTGGTGGCTGTCAGCCGCGACTGCTTTCCCATGACACTTTCAGTAAGCAGGCGCGACAGGCTTGCTAAAGCTTATGAAGAAAAATACGGCGCGCAGGGCAACCTTTACGTATGCCCCGTGTGCATTGAAAATGAAAAAGATATGCTTAAAGCCCTTGACGACATTAAGGCAAACGGCTGCAACGCTCTGGCTGTGTATCTTGGCAATTTTGGGCCCGAAACACCCGAAACGCTGCTTGCAAAATATTTTGACGGCCCTGCGATGTACTTTGCGGCGGCAGAAGAAAGCTCGGGCGATATGTGCGACGGCAGGGGAGATGCTTACTGCGGTATGCTGAACGCAAGCTATAATCTGTATCTTCGCGGCATAAGTGCTTACATACCCGAATACCCCGTTGGCACGGCTGAGGAATGCGCCGACATGATAGCAGGCTTTGCACCCATTGCAAGGGCTGTTATAGCTGTTAAGAACCTGAAGATAATATCGTTCGGCCCTCGTCCGCAGGATTTTCTTGCCTGCAACGCGCCTATAAAACGTCTGTACGATCTGGGCGTTGAAATAGAGGAAAACAGCGAGCTTGACCTGTTTGAAAGCTTTAATAACCACGCAGACGACGAGCGCATACCTTCGGTTATAGCGGACATGGAAAAGGAGCTTGGAAAGGGCAACAAAAAGCCCGAAGTGCTTAAGAAACTTGCGCAGTATGAACTTACTCTGCTGGACTGGTGCGAAAACCACCGCGGCGGCAGAAAGTATGTTGCCATTGCAGGCAAGTGCTGGCCTGCGTTTCAGACGCAGTTTGGTTTTGTGCCGTGCTATGTGAACAGCCGACTTACCTCTCGCGGCATACCAGTTTCGTGCGAGGTTGATATTTACGGCGCGCTGAGCGAATACATAGGCGCTGCTGTAAGCCGCGATGCTGTAACGCTTCTTGATATAAACAACACCGTTCCTGCGGATATGTATGAAAACAACATAAAGGGCAAGTTTGACTACACTCACCGCGACACGTTCATGGGCTTCCACTGCGGAAACACGCCTATTTGCAAGCTGTCGTCGGCAGAGATGAAGTATCAGAAGATAATGGCGCGAACGCTTCCGCAGGAGTGCACGAACGGCACGCTGGAGGGAGATATAGCGGCAGGAGAGATAACGTTCTTCCGCCTGCAAAGCACCAGCGACTGCAAACTTCGCGCATATGTGGCTCAGGGCGAGATCCTGCCCGTGCAGACCTGCTCTTTTGGCGGCATAGGCGTATTTGCTATACACGATATGGGCAGGTTCTACCGCTATGTGCTTATAAACAAAAATTATCCTCACCACGGGGCTGTGGCGTTCGGTCACTTTGGCAGAGAACTGTTTGAGACGTTTAAACTGCTGGGCGTTACAGAGATAGACTACAACCACCCCGAAAGCGAAAAATACCACGATGAGAACCCGTTCAAATAAGGAGCGACAGCATGACGAAAATAAAGGTCAGCACAAGTGCGGCTAAAGAATTTGACTGCGACAAGATGACGGTCACTTTTACGGTCGCGGTACATGATAACGACAGCACTATAGCTGCAAAAGTGGGCAAAGAGCAGACCGAAAAACTGCTTGCCGCGCTGGAAGAAAAGGTATCTATAAAGCCCGAAGATATAGTTTTTGAAAGGGAGAATGTCGGCAGTTCTTATTACCGCGAGAACAATGGCTGTTCCTATACAAAAAAGCTTGAATTTTCGGCAAAGGCTGATATGGCGCTTGTAAGTAATTTGGCGGATATTGCAAAAGAGCTGAAATATGTAGGCTATGACGTTGATTTTTCTCTCTTAGACAGGAAAGCAAAAGAAGACGAAGTGCTTGCTTCTGCTACAGAAGATTCGCGCAAAAAGGCTGAGATAATTGCAAAGGGTCTGGGGCTGAAGATCACGGGCATTGACGAGGTAAGCTTCGGCGGCGAAATGGTTTGTTTGTGCGAGCAGGCAAGCCCCATGGCTTTGAGCGCCCAGCCGCAGGGCAGGTCGGCAATGGTAGCACTGCCGAAAGAAAAGATAGAAAGCAGCGTTGAAATAACGTGGCTGGCGGAAGTAGTGAATAGTGAATATTGAATAGTTTATAGTTAATAGTTAAGGTGCGGCTTACGCCGCGGATTCTAAATTCTTGTCAAGAAAGGGAAAGTTTTCGGTCAAGCCTTTTTCAAAAGGCTTGCGGGGTGTGGGGCAGCGCCCCACAAACACAACGTGCGCTCTGCAAGAGGTGAATTAGAAAACAGTTCGGTGAACTGTTTTCTAAGAGGAGAGGCTCTGCAAGAGAGAGCCTCTCCTTTGAAAAGACCCAAATATTTTCCCTGCGCGCGCTTGCGTGCGCAATAGCTTTTTTAAAAGTTTGCACTTGTGCGCCAGTTAAAACTTCACATACAGCACGGCGTTCCATAATGGAACGCGGAAAGTTTGATATGACTACCACTTAGGGAACGCCCTCTCTTGCATGGGCGTAGCGTTCCCGTTGAGAACGCCTGAAGAATTTTTCGCCCTCAAAATTAAAAGCGAAAAATTCTTCCCTTGCGGTCGTTTACGACCGCTACACCCATTTGCGGAGCGCCTGCCGAATGGGGCTTTCGCCGTCTGCGGACGGCGACGAGGGTTTCACCGGCGTATGCACGCATACGCTACGACCTTGACGACCCTTTTGAAAAAGTGTCGATCGAAAACTTTTCTTTTATTGACAAGAACTTAAACTTTTGTATAAATGAAGAAGCATAATAAAAAGAGCGATTTTGGTCGCTCTTTTTTGTTATTTGAAGATAAGCATATACAGCCCCAGAAGCAGCAGAAAACCGCCTTGTATGAAGCTGAGGTCAAACTTGCCGCCCAGCCGCCTGTTTATTTGCGTGCCCAAATTCCTGCCGATAAGTACAAGTATAAGACATACCACAAAAGTGGCGGACGAAGTAAATATCTTGCCGCCTGTGCTCAGCGATGGCCCCGTGCATATACCCACCACCATGGCATCTGATGCGACCGCGAGTGAGAGCGGTATACATTCTTTTACAGAAAGAGATCTTGAATTATCGGTATCCGCTGTAGTTTCGTCAATGAGCAGCGCCATGGCACGGCTGCTTTTACTAAGCTTGCCGCCTTGTTTGCGGTCAATGCGCGAGAGTATGGGTTTTAAAATTCCTGTTATGCCAAACATAAGTATAAGCACCGCGCCCAGCTTTATGCAGGTCTGCGGCGAGAAAGGCAAAACGGCATCTGCAAGAAAAAGAGCGAACGCCATGCCCAGCCCGTGTATAAATGTCATGGTCATTACGCACCGCAGCGGAAAACCTATGCCCGAAATGCGGTAGCTTACCGAAACCGACATGGCATCAAAACAGCTTGCAAGCGCCATCAGCATTATTTCTATTATAGACATATCACACCTCCGTTTGAGAATATCTTTTTTATTCTATGCCGAAGATGTGTTTTTTGTCAGCGCATGTATAAAAGCGGCGAGGCAGCGGCAGTATACATATTGAAAGGGTGATATGTATGACGATGATAAGCTGTCTTGAAGAATGTATGTATCAGAAAGAGGGCGCATGCACGCTGGAAGATGTAAGGGCTGCGAACATAAGCGGCGACGAGCGGTGCGCGTTTTTTGTGAAGAAGTAAAAGTGGCAGTCGGAGATATTTTTTCATAAAATAGACTGAGCAAATCAAAAAGGGGGATATTTATGGAAAAATATTTTTTAGGCTCAATGGCTGAGGAGGGCTTCCGCAGCGATTTTCACAAACTTATATCTTCTGACGGCGTGTACACTTACATACTCAAAGGCGGCGCAGGAACGGGAAAATCCTCGCTGATGAAGAAGATAGCGGCAGAGTTTGAGGGCGCGAGCGACATAGTAACATACTGCTGCTCGTCAGACCCCGAAAGCTTAGATGCTGTGTATGTAAAAAAGGCGAACGCGCTGGTGGTAGACGGCACAGCACCGCACACGTTTGACCCCGAGTTCCCTGCGGTAAAGCAGATGATAGTGAATCTTGGCGACCACTGGAACGGAGAGATACTGAGAGAGCACACGAGCGATATTATCGGCGTAACGCTCAAGCATCGCGGCTATATGAACACCGTGAAAAGCTATGTGGCAGCAATGACTAAGCTTTTTGACGATACATATTTTTCGGCGCAGGGTGATGCGGCTGCCGACAGGATAGAAGCGCTTGCGGAAAAGACCGCCGCTAAACTGTTTGCGAAAAAATGCTCTGCACGCGGCAAGGCTGAGTTTTCGCTGCTTTCTGCTATATCGCCGAAAGGATACATGACACAGACCGAAACGCTTGAAGGCATTGAAAAAGTATTTATAGTGAAAGACGACTACTACGCGGCAGGGGATATATTCTTAAAGAAAATAGCTGACGAGGCTATGCGCAAGGGCTATGACGTTATGATAAGCAAGAGCAATATGTTCACGCAAAGCGTTTACGAATTTGTGATAATAAAAGAGCTTGGCATGGCGTTCGCGCTATCCTCGCCGATGAACGGTTACGAAAACGAAAACGCCGCGAAGATAAACGTGATGAGGTTTTATGACAAAAACGAGATGGCTGTTAAAAAGGCTCGCCTTAAAATGAACAAAAATGCCTGCGCAAAGCTTCTTGAAGAAACTGCGCAGACGCTTACAGAGGCTAAAAAAGTTCATGACGAGATAGAAAAATACTACATTGCGGCTATGGATTTTTCGTCTGTTGACGACACCGCCGAAAAGCTGTGCAGGCTTATTGATGAAAAACTAGCGGTTTAATATCCACACGGCGGCGTTAAGAACGGCTGCAAAAGCGACCCACACTGCATAAGGCACTTGCAGAAGCCCTGCGAGTTTGTCGGCTTTGTAAAACTCACGCGCAAAGCATATCACCCACGCAAGCAAGAGCAATATCCACAAAAACGACAGCGCAAAATTTTGCATATCGAAAAATATGACGCCCCACAGAAAGTTCACTGGCAGATGTGCAAAATAGGTGAGCAGTGCCTTTTTGCGGTTGGGCGCGCCGCCCTTTAAGACGATGTAGGAAGACACCGCCATAAGCAGGAAAAGTATTCCCCAGACGATAGGGAAGACCTTGCCCGGGGGCGCGAAAAACGGCTTTTTTATCTGCTCGTAGACCTTGCTGCTGTTCATGGTCGCAAGGGCTGACAAAGCGAGGGTGCCGCCTGAAGCTAATAATGCCACAGCGGCGTATTTTATCTTATCAACAAAACGCATACCGTAAAGCTCCTTAAAAAATTCTCTGCTTTATGGTATGCGCTATTGCTGTGGAATATTCTTTTGTGGTTAAATTAAAGTGTTGATTGCGCTTACGCGCGGCGCAGGAGCGCGTTCAACGCCACACAGTACACAAAAGTATTAAACCATGTCAAGAAAGGGAAAGTTTTCGGTCAAGCCTTTTTCAAAAGGCTTGCATGGGTCGTAGCGTTCGCAAGCGACCGCCGGCAGAGCCCCACAAAACACAACGTGCGCTCCGCAAAGGGTGAATTGAAAAACAGTCCGGTGGACTGTTTTTCAAGAGGGAACGCCCTGCAAGAGAGGGCGTTCCCTAGTTGTAGCGCATAGCTATTTTTCCGCGTTCCATCATGGAACGCCGTACAATATGAAAAATTCTTAAACACAAAACTATAGAATATTCCCTCCACACACCGCCCTAAGAAGAAACTACTGGCAGAATATTCTTCCAGAGTTCTCTTTAGGCGGCAAGTGGACAGGGGGGTATATAATATTTCTCAAAAATCGAATAAATCGCAGTACGGAAAAGCCAAAAAACAGGGGCTTTCCATGAAGATGTTGCGCACGCAAGCGCGCGCAGGCAAAATAGTCGGGTATTCTCAAAGGAAAATCCCTCTCTTGCAGGGATTTTCCTCTTTAAAAACAGTCCACCGGACTGTTTTTAAATTCACCTTTTTCGGAGCGCACGCTGTGTTTTCGGGGGCGCCGCCCCCGTACCCCTGCAAGCCTTTTGAAAAAGGCTTGACCGAAAACTTTTATTTTCTTGACAAGACTTAAAACTTTTGCGTGCAGGCGTTCAACGTGTGCGCTCCATGCGCGCGCGGAAGCGCAACAAAAAACTTACCCTTCTTGCTTTTTAATACTTTTCATCATAGCGTTCGCGCGGACTATCATAAACACCGCCATTAAAATTACTATCGTGCACACTCCGCCGCCGACCGCTTTTGTCATTGCTTTGTTGAAGTCTGCGCTGTCGTTACCGCCAAACTGCGTAAGCATGGCAGTCGTAAGAGAAAGTATAGACACCAGCGCGGAAACTAAGTTTATTGCCTTTGCGGCAGAAAGCAGAGGGCTTTTGTGCCTGCGGAATTTTACTATATTTATGACTGACGTTATCACCATATAGAACGAATAAAATGCCATTGCGTATATAAGCACGCCGGGGTAGACAAAGCCGTTGCCGCGGTGTACTATCAGAATAACCACACCTGCCAAAGCCTGATTTATCAAAAGCAGCATTATTCCGCAAAGGCGGTAGCGCTTTATTTCGGCTATAATGTCGCTGTTTGATATGCGGCGTATCACCATAAGCCTTATTACAGCAAGCAAAATATAATACACCGCCAGCGCGACAAACCACTCCGAGCGGTAGTATATGCCCGAAAACAGCTTTACGGCTATGTACAGAATACTTACAAAAAAGCCCTGATACAGAGATACGCCCGTGCGGAAACGAACATCTGAAAAATATCGCTGACCTATCTTTGTTGAGCGAAATTTCTTTACAGGCGCGCTGTTGTTTATATGATTTTTCAGGCTGACGAAAACTGCGGTCAAATACTTAAAACCTGTTATAGAAACCGTAAGAGCATACGCCGAGGCAAAATATGCAAAATAGCATATCACGGGCTGATGTATATGAAATATCGCCACGCAAAGTATAGAGCCAAAGCCTATTACAGCCGCGATAAGTGTAGGCACGGGCGGCAGGCAAAATACTTTTTTAAGAAAAGAAACAAATGCTTTCATATGCTAATCTTGCAAAATATTCGGGTGTTTAAGCGCCTCTATAACAGCTGCGGCAGACTTTTCTTCGGCGTGCAGGAAATTCACAGGCTCGTTTATATCCTGCAAATAGTGGGCATCGGAATTTGTGATAGCCTTGCAGTTTTGCAGATAGGGATAGCCGTTTCTGAACTCCTCCAGCCGCGAGATGTTTTTCATCTCAAAGCTTTTAAAGGTGCTGTCGGGCGGTATGAAACCCAAGTTTGATATTACCGAAGTTGTAGATTTATCAACGTGCGCAGGCAAAGCCACCCCTCCGAAGCTCTCCGCCAGTGGGAAAGCCTGCGAAAAGGAGATGCTGGTCGCGCTGATAAGCAGGGTGTCTTCAATGCCGACTGTCTCGTCGTCACTGTTTTTTATAAGCTGTTCGCCGAAAAGCTCGGGGCTGTTCTGTATAGGCATTATTCTTTGGTGCACATACTCGTCAAGCTCCAGAGCCTTTTCAAGAGAGGGCATAAGCATAAGCACATGACATTCCTCGCTGGTGGTAAGTTCCATAGCGCATATCAGCGTAACACCGTATGCATCGGCGACTTCCTTTGCCGCCACGCAGTTTTTGGAGGAATTGTGATCCGAAAGCGCGATAACATCAAGCCCTTTTACATACGCCATGCCGACGATGTTTGCAGGGGTGCTTTCGTTGTCGCCGCAGGGTGAAAGGCAGGAATGTATATGCAGGTCATACGAAAGACTAAGCATTTTGCATAAGCTCGTAGATCTCGAGCGAGGTCTCAAAGATAGGCTTGTCAGACTGCACGACGTTTATGTCTTGAATTTTGGCTTTCTCGACCATAACGCTGTCAAGAGCCGCGCCCTCGGAGAGCACTATAACAGCCATGTCTGTAAGCGCCGCGACTGCCACGGCGTTTATGTTCGCCATTATAGTTACCCATGCCGCGCCTGCAAAGCCTTTGGACATTACCACGCTCATAAGGTCGCAGTTGTAAATGCCGCTTATCTCTCTGTAGCCCGAGGAAACGTTAAGCGGACGGTAGCCTGTTTTTTCTATAAGTTCGTTTACTGTCATATTATCACCTTTTTGTATTGGATTTTTCACTTTATACAAAAGTGGGGGTTGTAATATTATTTGCGCTTACGCGCAGCCTGCGGAGCAGCGTAAACTTTTCATAATGCTATTGCGCACGCAAGCGTGCGCAGGTAAAAAGCTAAGGTCTTTTCATAGGAAAATCCCTCTCTTGCAGGGATTTTCCTCTTTAAAAACAGTCCACCGGACTGTTTTTAAATTCACCTTTTTCGGAGCGCACGTTGTGTTTTGTGGGGCTCTGCCCCACACCCCGCAAGCCTTTTGAAAAAGGCTTGACCGAAAACTTTTAGTTTCTTGACAAGATTTTAAGATACGCGGCGTAAGCCGCACCTTAACTATTCACTATTCATTATTCGTTATTCACTATTCACTGATTCTGCTCCGCAGGCTTGCGCGACAGCGCAAATTTTATATACCATTGAGGTCGCTTGCCATTTTGTGAATGTATTCCCTCAGCAGGTGAACGCAGTCTTTCTCGTTCGCAAGACCGCGCACCACGTCCTCTGCAAGGGCTTTGCAGGTGGGCGCGCCGCATGAGCCGCAGTCAAGCCCAGGCAGGCGTGAGCATATCTCCTCGACCTGCTCCATTTTCTTCAAACCGTCGGCGAAGTCTTTGCCAAGGTTGAACACAGGCTTGTATTCTATCGCCTGCTCGATGTACGCGTTGCACGGCAGAGCCTCGCCCACATGGGTTTTGGTAATGGGCATATATTTTCTAAGCTGTTTCAGCTTGCTTTTGGCAACGTATGGGTTCTCGACCTGCAAAACGCCGCCAACACAGCCGCCCGAACAGGCATTGAGCTCTATAAACTGCAAATGCGAAATTTTCTGATCTTCAAGATCTTCTAAAACGTTTATAACGTTCTCTATGCCGTCGGCAGCAAGATAGTTATCAAGCAGCAGACCGCTTGCCTCTCCGCCCGATGCGCCCCAGCTTATGCCTATCTTTCCCGAATGTGCAAGCTCGGAGCTTTCGTTGGCTGTCTGCACCATAAGCGGCAGTATTTTGGGGTAGACATCTTTTATAGCAATAACGGCATCTATAGCGCTCTTGTCGCAGCCGAGGGGATTTTTGACGGACGTAACTTTGGCAGGGCAGGGGGATATGAAAATTATTCCTATATCGCTCTCGTTAAGACCCGTTTTCTCCATCGCTATGCGCCGCGCTTCCGAGGCGGCTATCTCAACGGGCGCGTTCACCTGAATAAGATGTTCCAAAAGATTTGGAAATCTGACCTGTATCAGCCTTACCACAGAGGGGCAGGCGGTGGAGATGAACGGCGCGTTTTCGGGGTGTTTACTTATGTAATCGCGCGAGAGCTCAGAAACTATCTCAGCAGCCGCAGACACCTCGTAAACGTCGTCAAAGCCCATGAGACGCAATGCGCGCAGAACTATGTTTATGTCATCAAGGTTGTTGAACTGCGCATAGAATGACGGCGCAGGAAGAGCCACGGTGTATTTGTAGTTATCAAGCACTTCGAGCGGATCGTAATAAGCCTTTTTTGCATGGTGAGGGCACACTCTGATACATTCGCCGCAGTCAATGCAGAAATCCTGAATTATATGCGCCTTTCCTCCGCGCACCCTTATTGCCTGAGTGGGACAGCGTTTTATGCAGTTTATGCACCCCATGCATTTGTCGGGGTCGAGCCGCACGGAATTTGTATATTTTTCGCTCATAATTAAACTCCCTTTATACAAAAGTGTTCATAAGATAAATCAGAATTTTGTCCGCTATATCTGCCTTGCTATTGGGGGAGACCCTTTTGAAAAAGGGTCTTCCCCCAAGCCCCCTCACTAAAACTTCTGTATTTTTTGGCGAGGGGTAATTGTTCTCTTAAAAAACAGATAACTTACAATTTATCGCTGATTTATCAAAGGCATTACCCCTCGCCAAAAAACAATATAAAAGTCTTTGGAAAGGGGTATGGGGAACAACCTTTATTCAGAAAGGTTTTCCCCAAAAGAAAAACAGGCACAGCAGATAAATTCCGATTTATCTTATTATCAACTTTCAAGGTCAGATATTTACTTTCATGGTAACTGTCGTGCCCTTGCCTAAAACTGTGTCTATCGTCATTTCATCGGAATATTTTTTCATGTTCGGCAGACCCATTCCTGCGCCGAAACCGAGCGCGCGCACGTTCTCAGATGCCGTTGACCAGCCTGCCTGCATAGCTTTTTCTATATCTGCAATGCCGGGTCCGTTGTCGGCAAGTGTCATAATTATCTGTGTGGGGGTTATCTCAACGGTGATCTCGCCGCCGTTTGCGTGTATTACCATATTTATCTCGCCCTCATACATAGCGATTGCCACCTTGCGCACAGCCTCGGGCGGCAGACCCATTCTTTTCAGCTTGCCCTTGGTGTCGCTCGAAGCCTCCCCTGCACGAGTAAAATCGTTGCCGTCTATGGTGTATTTGAAAACAAGATTACTCAAGCACCGCACCCCCTGCGAGACCGTTAGAGTACAGTATGCCGCAAGCCTCAAACATTCTCATGTTCGATGCCAGCACAACAAGGTCTCTTTCCTGCGCAAGCTCCAGCACTTCTTCCGAAGGGCGCTTGCCCCTGATAAAGCATATGCAGATTATATCCATCATTTCAGCAGTTCTTATCACCTGCGGATTGCACAGCCCCGTCAGCAAAAGCGACTGGTCTTTTACATATGCTAAAACGTCGCTCATCATGTCCGAACCGCAGGCGGTATGTACGTTCTTTGAAATAAATTCCTCACCGCAGAGCACTTCTGCGCCGAGCAGCTTTTGAATATCGGCAATTGTCATGACTAAAAACTCCTTACATTTTTTAGAGATTTACACGTATCAAAAAATATATACTTCTATAATAACATCTTTCCGCATTATTTTCAAGTCGTTTTTCATATAATTTTAAGGAAGTTCTTTTGTGCAAAAAGCGGAAAATCAAGTCAGAAATTTTTCTTTTTTATTAAAGATGTCGAAATTGCACAAAAAACGTTTGCTTTGTATGTAAGAAATGTTTATAGCAATTTGAAAGCGAATATGTTATAATAGATACTGTAAGACCGTAAGCAGGGGCAATACAGCATTTTCTGCCTGCGGTGCATAAAATTACTTGTGCGGTGGGAACTCGCCGCAAAAGCTGTTTTGTTTGCCATGTGTGCATATAAATTTTACAGGAGGTTTTGAAATGGCTAAAAACATAGCTATCCCGTTCAAGGGAACGGCTGAGCAGGAGGCTAAACTGCGTCAGGTCATTGCGGAGCATAAGTCCGACAAGGGCGCGCTGATGCCTGTCTTGCAGAAAGCACAGGAGATATACGGCTATCTCCCTGTGGAGGTGCAGAAGATCATCGCCGAAGAAATGGATGTTTCCATGGAGAAGATATACGGCGTTGTAACGTTCTACTCTCAGTTTTCACTTTATCCTAAGGGAGAATATACTATTTCGGTATGTCTCGGCACTGCCTGCTACGTTAAGGGCAGCGGAGATATTTTTGACAAGATCAGCGAGACGCTCGGTATCAAGGGCGGC
The DNA here is from genome assembly GCA_947630555.1 of uncultured Clostridia bacterium. Lineage (GTDB taxonomy): Bacteria > Bacillota > Clostridia > Oscillospirales > Ruminococcaceae > UBA7477. The sequence goes on along the minus strand of CANRIA010000007.1, from coordinate 61,804 downwards.
GAAACTACCGCGGACGGAAAGTTCACTCTGGTGGACTGCCGCTGCATAGGCGCGTGCGGTCTTGCCCCGGTAATGACCATAAACGATGACGTTTACGGCAGACTTACCACCAAGGAAGTTGAAGGTATTCTCGATAAATACCGCAACGCATGATGACCGAGCTTTCGCTCAATGTGCTTGACGTAGCGGAAAACTCCGTCAAGGCAGAGGCAACGCTGATAGAGATATCGGTGTGCAGTGATACGGCGAGAGACCTTATGACGATAGTTATTAAGGATAACGGCAAGGGTATGGACGAAGAGCAGCTTGCAAGGGTGTGCGACCCGTTCTTTACCACGCGCACCACAAGAAAAGTGGGACTTGGGGTATCTTTTTTCAAGCTTGCAGCCGAAAGCACCGGCGGAGAGTTTGAGATAACCTCGAAAAAGGGCGTGGGCACTACCGTAACCGCGACTTTCGTTATATCGAGCATTGACAGAATGCCGCTGGGGGATATGACCTCGACGATGCACAGCCTCATCACATTGAACAAGGATACAGACTTTGTATACTGCTACAAAGTAAATGAAAGAGGATTCGTTCTTGACACGAGAGAACTTAGGGAGATACTTGAGGGCGTGCCCTTTGATGTTCCCGACGTTTCGGATTATATAAAAGAATATCTTTCCGAAAACAAAAAAGAGACCGACGGCGATATAATTTTATAGTCAAGGGCTGTCGGCGTGTAAATGCAAATCAGTAAAGGAATGGTGATTTAAGTGAAATCTTTGGAAGAACTGAAGGCTATACGCGAAAAAATGCAGGGTCAGGTAGGTATGCGTCACGAGGACGAGACCACCACAAGAGTTGTTGTAGGTATGGCTACCTGCGGTATAGCTTCCGGCGCAAGACCGGTGCTCAACGCTTTTGTTGAGGGCGTTGCTGCCAAGGGAATTAATGACAAGGTAGTTGTTACCCAGACAGGCTGCATAGGTCTTTGCCAGTATGAACCTATAGTTGAGGTAATGGAACCCGGCAAAGAAAAGGTAACATACATTAAAATGACCCCCGAAAAGGCTGCCGAAGTTATAGACAAGCACCTTGTAAGAGGTCAGGTAGTTGCCGAGTATACATTCAAATAATTTAAGGAGGAGTACATAATATGTATCGTTCACACGTTTTGGTATGCGGCGGAACAGGCTGTACTTCTTCGGGAAGTCAGGCTATTATCGAAAAGCTTAATTTCGAGATCGCCAAGAACGGTCTGGACAAGGAAGTTCAGGTAGTCAAGACGGGCTGCTTCGGACTTTGCGCGCTGGGCCCGATAATGATAGTTTACCCCGAAGGTACTTTCTATTCGATGGTAAAGGAAGCGGATATTGAGGAAATAGTTGCAGAGCACCTTGTAAAGGGCCGTGTAGTATCAAGGCTCGTTTATGATGAGACCGTTACCACCGAGGGTGTAAAGTCGCTTCAGGATACCGACTTCTACAGAAATCAGAAGAGAATAGCGCTTCGCAACTGCGGCGTTATCAACCCCGAGAATATCGAGGAATATATAGGCACAGGCGGATATGAGGCTCTGGGCAAGGCTCTTACAGAGATGACCCCCGAGCAGGTTATTGATACCATTCTTGCTTCGGGACTGAGAGGCAGAGGCGGCGCAGGCTTCCCGACAGGCCGCAAATGGCAGATGGCAAGAAACTTCGTTCAGGACGGCGGACAGAAGTATGTCTGCTGTAACGCTGACGAGGGCGACCCGGGCGCATTCATGGATCGTTCGGTACTTGAGGGCGACCCCCACGTTGTACTGGAAGCTATGGCTATAGCAGGTTACGCAATAGGCGCTTCGCAGGGTTACATCTATGTTCGTGCTGAGTATCCTATAGCTGTTAAACGTCTGGAAATTGCTATAAATCAGGCGCATGAATACGGACTTTTGGGTAAAGATATATTCGGTACGGGATTTGATTTTGATATAGGTCTGAGACTTGGCGCGGGCGCATTCGTCTGCGGTGAGGAGACTGCTCTTATGACTTCTATCGAGGGCAACAGAGGCGAGCCTCGTCCGAGACCTCCGTTCCCTGCTGTAAAGGGTCTGTTTGAGAGACCTACCATTCTTAATAACGTTGAGACATATGCAAACGTTCCGAGAATAATTCTCAACGGCGCTGAATGGTTCGCAGAAATGGGTACGGAAAAATCAAAGGGCACTAAGGTGTTCGCCCTTGGCGGCAAGATAAACAATACGGGACTTGTTGAAGTTCCTATGGGTACTACGCTGAGGACTATTATAGAAGAGATAGGCGGCGGCATACCCAACGGCAAAAAGTTCAAGGCTGCACAGACAGGCGGACCTTCGGGCGGCTGCATCTCGGCTGAGAATCTTGATGTTCCTATAGATTACGATAACCTTATCGCTATAGGCTCTATGATGGGCTCGGGCGGACTTATCGTTATGGACGAGGACAACTGTATGGTTGATATAGCCAAGTTCTTCCTCCAGTTCACTGTTGATGAGTCCTGCGGTAAATGTACGCCCTGCCGTATAGGTACAAGAAGACTTCTTGAAATGCTCGACAAGGTAACTAAGGGTCAGGCTACTCTGGAAGATCTGGACAGGATAGAGAAGCTTAGCTACTACATCAAAGACAATTCTCTTTGCGGTCTGGGTCAGACAGCCCCCAACCCCGTGCTTTCAACACTTCGCTACTTCAAGGACGAGTATATCGCCCACGTTGTAGACAAGAAGTGCCCTGCCGGCGTATGTAAAGATCTGCTCAGCTATGAGATAGACAAGGAAAAGTGCATAGGCTGCGGTATGTGTGCAAGACAGTGCCCTGCCAGCGCTATATCAAAGACCGATTACACCGCTCCCGGCAAGAAGCTGCCTGCTCTGGCTATAGATCCGGAGAAGTGCGTAAAGTGCGGCGCGTGCATGGCTCAGTGTAAGTTCGGCGCAATTTCCAAGAAGTAATAGGGAGGATAGTATAATATGGATATGGTTAATATAAAGATCAACGGCGTTCCCGTTTCCGCCCCCAAGGGTGCTACCATTCTGGAAGCGGCAAGGTACGCAGGCATAGAGATCCCGACCCTTTGCTTTCTGAAAGACATAAATGAGATCGGCGCTTGCCGTATCTGCGTTGTTGAGGTAAAGGGAGCGAGAAGCCTGGTGGCTTCCTGCGTATACCCGATAAATGAGGGCATGGAGGTATTCACAAACTCTCCGAAGGTGCTGGAGTCAAGAAAGACTACATTGCAGCTGCTGCTCTCAAATCACGATAAGAAGTGCCTCTCCTGCGTGAGAAGCGGTAACTGCGAATTGCAGAAACTCTGCCGCGACCTTGGCGTTGATGATGAGGAATACTTTGCAGGCGTAAGAACAGAAACAGAAGTTGACGAATCTGCCGCGCATATGATAAGAGATAACGGCAAGTGCATTCTCTGCCGCCGCTGCGCTGCTGTATGTGAAAAGGTGCAGTCTGTTGGCGTTATAGGCGCTAACGAGAGAGGCTTCAGAACCATTATCGGCACAAGCTTTGAAAACGGTCTGGCTGATACCACTTGCGTATCATGCGGTCAGTGTATCGCAGTTTGCCCGACCGGGGCACTGAGAGAAAAGGAATGCATAGACGACGTATTTGCCGCTATTGCAGACCCGACAAAGACTGTTATAGTTCAGACCGCACCTGCGGTAAGAGCAGGTCTCGGCGAGTGCTTTGGTATGCCGATAGGCACTGACGTTGAGGGCAAAATGGCTTGCGCACTGAGAAGGCTTGGCTTTGACAAGGTGTTCGATACCGACTTTGCAGCCGACCTTACTATAATGGAAGAGGCTAACGAGTTCGTTGAGAGAGTTCAAAACGGCGGTACTCTGCCGATGATAACCTCTTGCTCACCCGGCTGGGTTAAATACTGCGAGCACTATTTCCCCGACCTGACAGAGAACCTTTCAAGCTGCAAGTCACCTATGCAGATGTTCGGCGCAACGGCTAAAACTTACTATGCTGAGAAAATGGGCATAGACCCGAAAGACCTCGTTGTAGTGGCTGTTATGCCGTGTACCGCAAAGAAATTCGAGATAGGCAGAGACGATGAGAACGCGGCAGGCGTTCCCGACGTTGACTATGCTATGACTACCAGAGAGCTTGGCAGAATGATAGACAAGGCAGGCATTAAGTTCAACGAGCTGCCCGATGAGAAGTTTGACGAGCCTTTGGGACTTTCGACAGGCGCAGGCGTTATATTCGGCGCAACGGGCGGCGTTATGGAAGCTGCTCTCAGAACTGCCGTTGAAACGCTTACAGGCGAGGAACTCAAGTCTGTAGACTTTACAGAGGTAAGAGGCACTCAGGGCATTAAAGAGGCAGAATACGACGTTGCCGGCATGAAAGTAAAGGTTGCGGTTGCTTCGGGTCTTGCAAATGCCAAAGAGATACTCAAGAAAGTTGCGGCAGGCGAGGCTGATTATCAGTTTATTGAGATAATGGGCTGCCCGGGCGGATGCGTAAACGGCGGTGGTCAGCCGCAGCAGCCGGGTTATATCAGAAACACTGTTGACATCAGAGCTAAGAGAGCTAAAGTGCTTTATGATCTTGATGCAAGTATGCCGATAAGAAAATCTCACGAGAACCCTGCCATAAAGCAGGTATATGCTGAGTATTTCGGCAAGCCGGGCTCTGAAAAGGCACATCACGTTCTGCATACTTCATACGTTAAGAGAGGTATGTGACGGCTTAAAGTCAGTTACAGAAATGTAAAATTTCAGTAATATTAAAAGTCCTTTCATGGTAAGTGGAAGGACTTTTTGTTACAATTATTACAAAGCCGTTACGTTTTTTGTGCAATGTAGCCAAATAAGGCAGTGAAATATATTATAAAAATAATGTTGACTTTTGCGCCTGCAAAGTGTTATAATGACAACAGGATAGAGATAGACTGTATCTATATCATCTTTATCCAAAAAATTATAAGGAGGAATAATGATGAAAAAGAAACTTGCGATACTCGCCGCCATGATGATGGCTGCAACAATGTTTGCTTCCTGCGGCGATTCGTCGTCTTCATCAAAGGCAAATGAAACCACTACAGCACCGGCAGAATCTGCCGCCGATACAAATTCAGATGCAGAAACCACTACCGCTCCCGAAGAGAGCAAGCCCGAGGAAACAACTGCCGAGGAAACTGAGGCTGCAAAGGTAACGCTTCCCGAACCCGTTGAGCTGCCCGAAAACGCTTACGGCATTGCAGGCATATCTTTCCAGGTAAGAGACTCTTGGGAGCACAGAAACGCTGTTGGAGAGCTTTTGCTCAACGAATCCAGCAACAAGTCGTTCGCTGCAACCTGCAATGATGTTTACATTACCGGCAACGGCGACTATGAAGTAAGCATTGAGGGCTGGTGGTGCGGATTTGATGAAGCACTGCTGGGCTGGGTAGGTCTTGACACCACAATACCCGTTGTGGTTACAGACGGCGTTGCAACATTCAAGGATTACCCCGATGCAAAGATAACTCTTACAGAGTATCAGCAGGACGGCAAGACATTCGACCTTACAGGTTCCGAAGTAGGCATGGAGGATAACGGTACGGACAATCACGGCGGTACTGTTAAAGTAGTAAACAGCTGGGCAGGCGAGCAGATAGACCAGAGAGGTATTGACGAATATCAGTGCTTGACATGGCAGTCTGAAGACCCTGTAGTTATCAAGTTTACTGTTTCGGGTCTGCCGACCGACAAGGCTGCCGACGAAGATGTATCTATCAAGTTAGAATCTCCTGAGGGCGAGCTTGAGACCGCTGAATAACAAGGGCTTTCATATTCTTGCAGTATGGCACTGGTAAAAATCGGTCATGTGGTAACGTTTACTTGTGCATAATACATGAAAAAAGGCTGATTTTTAATTAAAAATCACTGCGATTATCACGTTGACTTTTGATTTTTCAGATGTTATAATTAGCATAGAATAATTTTTATTCAATGGATAACATCTATTTATGGAGGTAATTGAAATGAAAAAGAAACTTGCAATAATTGTTTCTATGATGATGGCTGCTACTATGTTTGCAGCTTGCGGCGATGATTCTTCATCTTCATCTGCTGCTGCCGATACCACTTCTTCCGCTGCGGAGACCACTACTGCTCCCGAGGAAAGCAAGCCCGAAGAGACCACCACCGCTGAGGAAACTTCTTCTGCTGCTGACAGCAGCGAGGCTGAGGCTGTTGAATTCAGCGGTACAGCCAACACTGACGGCGAGTACCCCGGCGACTGGAGCACACCTAACTTCGTTATTGATGACGAGGGCAACGTTGTTAACTTCTTCAATGTTGAATGGCTGGAAGACTATAAGGAAACAGGCTGCTCTATGACTATCAACTATACGTTTGAGAAGACCATGGACATGACCACTCTTGAAGAGTCTTACTATCAGTACTATCTGCTTGCTCCTGCTTTTGCAAACGGCTGGACTAAGCTTTATGCTGAAGCTCCCGAGGGAACTCCTTATGTTACAGGCATACCCGAAGAACTCGATGCAAGAGAATCTATAGGCGGCGCTCAGAAGGCAGACTTCACAGGCGAATGCTTCATGCAGTCTGACGGATGCATAGTATTCTGCCAGGACGCTGACGGCAACTGGAGCAGCGAGAGCGTTACTATCAACCTCACTCCCGAGTGCATTCAGGCTGTATATGACAATATGGCTACCAACGATGACGGTTCACAGTGGGGCGGTCTCGTATTCCAGACCTACGGTATCAACGTATCAAGCATTACACTTGGCGACCCCGTAGAGGCTCCTGCCGCTGAATAATTTCACAAGCAAGCATTTAACAAATGTTTAGCATAATTGAATGATGATGGGATACCCTGATGTTCATATCGAGCATCAGGGTATTTTTCTGATTTTTCTTTTCGCGCTTGCAATTTTTTTGTATATGTGGTACAATAGCATTATATTAAATATATTGAACAGCAGGTGTTTTGTATGGATACATTCAAAGAGTATATGGTGACAAGGAGGCAGGACGGCAAGGACAGGCTGCAAATTTTCGGGCTGACGTTTTTGTGCTGCTTTGCGCTTATGCTGGCAATAACGTTTATGCAGGTGATACTGCCCGTGCTGGGGTTTGTTATATTCGGTCTGCTGGCGGCGTTTTATGGGGTGTATATTTTTGCCGTATATAAAAAGATAGAGTATGAGTACATCTTTACAAACGGCGATATGGACGTTGACAAGATAATGGGTCAGCGCAAAAGAAAACGCCTTATAACCGTGGATATTTCGGGAATAATGCAGTTTGGCAAGGTTACGGAGGAGAAGCGCGCAGAGATATTTTCATCAGACTGCACGGTGGTTGACGCTACCGACAATATGCAGTCTGACGGGGACTATTACTTGCAGTGCAAGCACAAAACGCTGGGACTGTGCTATGTGGTGTTTACGCCGAGCGAACAGTTTGTTGAAGAGCTTAAACCGTATTTTCCGAGAGAACTTAAAAACAAACAGCTATGATAAGGGTCGGTACTGATATTGTCGAGATTGACAGGATAAAGAAAAGCGCGCAGAGGCAAAGTTTTGTTGAGCGCGTTTATTCGCCGCAGGAGCGAGAGATGTTTGAGGGGAGAAGTTTTCCTTACCCCTCGATGGCTGGCAACTGGGCGGCGAAAGAGGCGTTTTCAAAGGCTTTGGGCACGGGCGTGCGCGATTTTAAGCTTGCAGAGGTTGAAGTGCTTCGCGATGAAATGGGTGCGCCGTATATAAATCTTTCGGGAAATGCCGAAAAGATAGCTCAGAAATTGGGGCTGGAATTTTCGGTCTCTATATCTCACAGCGAAAACTATGCCACAGCGGTAGTTATAGCTTACAGGAAAGGAAGCGGCGGCAATGACTGAACTATACACACCAAAGCAGATGTCGCTGGCGGAGAAAAACTGCGGTAAGGATCTTTATCTTCTTATGCAAAACGCAGGCGCGGCTCTTGCAGAAAAGGTGAGGGACGTCTGCTATAAAAATATGCTTAAAAGGGTGCTTTTGCTGTGCGGCAAGGGCAACAACGGCGGCGACGGCTTTGCAGCGGCTGAGATACTCTCTCAAAGCGGCATTGATACGACCGTCTTTCTTTGCTGCGGTATGCCCAAAACTAAGCTTGCACAGGCGGCGTTTGAGAGCATGAAAAACTATGGTGTCAGCGTTACGGAAAGTATGCCGGAAGAAGATTTTGATATTGTGACAGACTGCGTTTTCGGCACGGGGTTCAATGGCAGTTTGCCGGAAGATATAGCACGAATTTTCAGCAGATATAACAGCACAGATGCATACCGCATAGCGTGTGATATACCCTCGGGCGTAAACGGTGCAACGGGCAAGGCAGATGAGAACACCTTTGCGGCGCACGAAACTGTTACCATGCACAGGACAAAAATTGCTGCGGCGCTATACCCTGCCTGCAAATATTTTGGCGAAATAACAGTCGCTGACATAGGCATACAGAGCGATGTTAAGGGCGTGCTTTTGCTCGATAAAGAAGATGTGAAAAACGCTTTGCCAAAAAGAGCGCCCGATGGTCACAAGGGAACGTTTGGAAAAGTGGTGTGCATTTGCGGCAGCGAGAGATACACGGGCGCGGCTGCTATGGCAGTAAAAGCGGCTATGAGGAGCGGCGCAGGGCTGGTGCAGCTGTGCAGTGTAAAGACGGTAATTGACAGGCTGGCAGGGAATATGTACGGCGCGATATTCAAAGCTCTGCCGCAAAACGATGAGGGGTATATATCATCTGCGGCGGCTGATATTCTGGCGCAGGAAGTGAAAACTGCCGACAGTGTGCTTTTTGGCTGCGGTCTTGGCTGCGGAGAAGATACGCAAAAACTGTTGTCGGCTGTGCTTGAAAATGCGGTATGTCCCGTAATTATTGATGCGGACGGCATAAATTGTCTTTCGGCGAATATAGATATACTAAAGAGTACAAGGGCTGACGTGCTGTTGACCCCTCATCCGATGGAACTGGCGAGGCTGTGCGGCTTTGAAAAGCCCCCTGCTGACAGATACGAAGCGGCTAAAGATCTTTCGGAACGCTTTGGCGTTTCGGTGCTGGCAAAGGGTGCGCAGACGTTTTTTGTTTCTCGCGAGGGTGACTATATCACAGCGAAAGGCAACACGGCGCTTTCAAAGGGCGGCAGCGGCGATATGCTGGCAGGGCTGACGGCAGGTATGGCGGCGCAGGGTGCAAAACTTTGCGGCGTGCTGGCATCGTTCGTTTTAGGTGAAACGGCAGAAAAGCTGTGCCTGACAATGTCGCCGAGAGGTATAATTGCCGAAGATATTTTAAACGCGCTGCCCGAGGTACTCTGCGATATTGAAAAATAACGGGGTGCTTTGTTTGAAGAAAAGATTCATAGGGCTGGCAGCGCTGGCTATGCTTTCGTGCACGGCGGTTGGCTGCTCAGGCAGTGATGTGCAGGTAAAGCCCGAGATACCCAAGGTTTGCACGGCGCAGGTGACTGACGGAGAGAAAAGCTATTGCGCAGACCTTTGCCGCGATGAGAGCGGTGTATGGACGGTGAGGTTTTCTCAGCCCGAGACCATTTGCGACATGACGGTGAAGACGTTCGGCGAGAGCTATGCTGTTGAGTTCTCGGGTCTTTCGCAGCAGATAGAACGCGGCAAAATGCCTGTGGGCTCGGTGGCTGCATCGGTGACGGAATGTTTGGATCACGCGGCAAATTCGTCGTCGGTAAAGGGCGAAAGTGACGGCGACGAGGTAATGCTGAGGGGTGAGGCTCCGTGCGGCGAGTATATTTTACGAACCGACAGCGGCGGCAGGCTTATTTCGCTGAGCATTGAAAACAGGCTGAGCGTGGAGTTTTCAGATATACAAAAGTCTTGATGGCAGGGCAGTTAAAAGTGGTCGGAGCGTTTCGCAAATATGCGGAGCGCTTTTTGTGCTTGCAAGGTTGACATCGGCGGCATTTTTCGGTATAATTATAATATGAAGAAATGCGTATAAATAATCAGACTCATTTTAATTATTGTGTTGATATAAATATGCGCTTACGCGCGGCGCATGGAGCGCACACATTGAACGCCATAATGCGCAAAGGTTTTAAGTCTTGTCAAGAAAGGAAAAGTTTTCGATTGACCCTTTTTCAAAAGGGTCATCAGGGTCAAGGGGCGGAAGCCCTTTGTCGCCGTCCGCAGACGGCGAAATCCCCATACGGCAGGCGCTCCGCAAAGGGTGAATTGAAAAACAGTCCTGTGGACTGTTTTTCAAGAGGGAAATCCCTGCAAGAGAGGGATTTCCCTTGTTGTAGCGCAACGCTTTCTTTCCGCGTTCCATTATGGAACGCCAAACGAAGTGAAAAGTTTTTATATAATAGACTTAATAAATTCCCTTCCCACCAGCCTCCCCAAAGGAAAAGGTGGCTGGCAGAATATTCTTCTAGCAGCACGAAGGGGTTGGCGTTTATGATTTGAGGGAGTAGAGTTGTTTTGTGGAGCGGTTAAACGCACTCGCTGAAAAGTTACAGTTTAATATATGCACAAACGCATGGCACACTCAAAATGAGAAGAAAACCGAAGTACAGAGGGCGGTGAACGGCTCCGCAGGCTGCTGCGAAAGCAGCGAAAATACAAATCGCTATTGCGCACGCAAGCGCGCGCAGGGAAAATAGTCGGGTCTTCTCAAAGGGAACGCCCTCTCTTGCATGGGCGTAGCGTTCCCGTTGGGAACGCCTGAAGAATTATTTCGCCCCCAAAATTAAAAGCGAAATAATTCTTCCCCAGCGGTCGTTTACGACCGCTACACCCATTTGCGGAGCGCACGTTGTGTTTTCGGGGGCGCTGCCCCCGTACCCCTGCGACCCTTTTGAAAAAGGCTTGACCGAAAACTTTTCCTTTCTTGACAAGACTTTAAACCTTTGCGTACTGTGGAGCGGTGAACCCACTCCAGTGGGCGCGTAAGCGCGAATATTATAAGGAAGTGAAACTATGCCGGATACGAACAACGAAATTAACGAAATGCAGGAAGGTCTGACGGCTGAAAAATATTATCAGGCGTGCCACCTTATGAGCGAAATTGCATATGCAGGCAGCGATGGCACAGAGGCAATTGCACAGCTGGAGCGGCTTGTTGAGCTCTTTAAAGAGCTTGGCGATTACTCTGACAGCGAAAAGCGTTTGGAAATATGCTCGCTGAGGCTAAAAAATTTGACGGAGAAAAAGTCGGAAATAGACAGGCTAAAGACAGAGGCAGACAAAAAGCTGAGAGCGGAATATCAAAGCCTGCGCGAGGAAGCCGACAGGGCGGAAAAGATTCTTAAAAAGCGTGATGCGGCAAGGCGGCTTGAAGAAATTTCTCAGGTGTTTTTAAATAGGTTTTCTTCGATAGAGGGCGCGGCCGACTACGCGAGGGAATATTCGGAGAGGAGCAAGGTTTTGCAGGCGGCATATATAAAACGCAGAAAATACGAGATAATTTGCTGCTTGGCTGCGGCTGCGGTGTGCGTTTTTGTTGCCTTGATATACATACTAACGTTTGCAAAGCAAGGCAAAGACTACCGACCGCTGATACCCCTTTGCATATGCGACAGCCTGATGATAGCCGCATTTATGATAGGCTACCACTGCGAGAGCGACAGCGGCACTTGGGCAAGCGTTACGGGTGCGGCAGGCGCAGCGGCGTGCTTTATTGCAACTTGGCTGCTTTGCATTTTCAAACGGCCGCCTCTTGGCATACTGGGCTACATATGGCTTTTGTTTTTGCCGATAGTTATAGGCTTTTTGGCAGGGGCTATACTATACATCACTTGGGGAATATTTGCGAGGCGATTTGAAAAGCCTGCAAAATCGCGCTGGGAAAAGAAAAGCAGAAAGGACTTGGATTAAATGCTGTACACAATAAGAGACGGAGAGATGACCGCAAAAATATCATCGTTCGGGGCGGAACTGAATTCGCTTATCTATAATGGCACAGAGTACATATGGCAGGCCGGAGAGGCATGGAACAGGCACGCGCCGCTGCTTTTCCCGTTCATATGTTCGCCAAACGGCAAAAAGTATAAAGCAGGCGGCAAGGAGTACGCTATGAAAGCCAACCACGGCTTTGCGAGAGATATGGAGTTTACTCCTTGCGAAAGCGGCGAGGGCTTTTGCGAATTTGCTCTTTGTGAAAATGAAGAAACGCTTTCGCAGTACCCGTACCCGTTTAAACTGACGGTCAAGTATTTTTTTGAAAACGGCAGGCTGGTGACAAAATGCGTGGTGAAGAACACAGGCAAGGAGAATATGTATTTTTACCTAGGCGGACACCCTGCATTCAACTGCCCGTTGGAAGATGGGCTTAAATTTGATGACTATTATGTTGAATACGAGCAGAACGAGATAATTGAGCAGACGGTGGGCGACTGTATGCGCACGATAATCTGCGGCGAAAACAAACTGCCGCTTAGCAGGGAGCTTTTCGACCACGACGTTATTATGAAGAATATGCCGATGTCGGAGAGTATTTCGCTTAAAAGCGACAAGGGCGAAAGAAGCGTTACTTTGTATTATCCCGATTCCGACTGCATTGCGGTGTGGTCTGTAACAGGGAATAACAATGCGGCGTTTGTGTGCTTGGAGCCGTGGACTTCGGTTCCCGTATACTGCGATGATGCATTTGAAAACATTGAAGAAAAGCCGCACGCTGTTATGCTGGAGAGCGGCATGGTGTTTGAATACAGATACGATATAGAGGTAAGATAATGAAAATCGTTATACAAAGGGTGAGCAGGGCAAGCGTTACCGTTGAAGGCGCTGTTACAGGCAGCATAGGAAACGGATATTTAGTGCTTTTCGGGGCAGGTGAGGGCGATGACAAAAGCCGCTGCGAAAGGCTTGCAGACAAACTTGCAAAGCTGCGGATATTCTCGGACGAAAACGGAAAGACGAATCTTTCAATAAACGACATAGGCGGCGACGTGCTTGCGGTATCGCAGTTCACATTATATGCAGACTGCAAGAAAGGCAACAGACCTTCGTTTATAAAAGCGGCTGCGCCGGACTTAGCGAATGAACTTTATGAATACTTTTGCAGATGTGTAGATGAGCGCATTGACGGCTGCGTGCAAAAGGGCGTTTTCGGAGCGGATATGAAAGTAGAGCTTGTGAACGACGGGCCTTTTACTATAGTGCTTGACACGGCTGAAATAGGGTGATGTGATGATATATCTTGTTGAGGACGACAACAGCATAAGAGAGCTTGTGGTGTACACGCTGAATAGTTCCGGTATGAAGACGGTCGGGTTTGCAAAGCCTTCGGACTTCTGGGCGTCTATGGAAAACGAACTGCCGACCATGATACTGCTGGACATTATGCTGCCTGAGGAGGACGGTCTTAGCATACTGAAAAAGCTGAGGCAGGCAAAGGCGACAAAGAAAACGCCGATAATGATGCTTACCGCAAAGGGCAGCGAGTATGACAAGGTGGTAGGGCTTGACCTGGGCGCTGACGACTATGTGCCAAAGCCTTTTGGCATGATGGAGCTTATTGCGAGAATAAAAGCACTGCTGCGGCGTACAGACGAGGGCGGAGAGGACTCGAAAGAATACAGGATAGGCGAACTTTATGTGTGCCCTTCAAAGCACATTGTAAAGGTGGGAGAGAAAAACATTACCCTTACGCTGAAAGAGTTTGAGATGCTCTGCCTGCTGCTTGAAAGCAGAGACATAGTGCTTACGCGAGACCAGATACTAAACAAGGTGTGGGGATATGCGTTTGACGGAGAGAACAGAACGGTAGATGTTCATGTGAGAACACTTAGAAACAAACTAAAGCCATGCGACGTTATAGAAACGGTAAGGGGCATAGGCTATAAGATAAGCGGAGACACAGACAAATGAAAGTTATGAGAGAGAGAATTTTTTTCAGCATATTTCTGACGGCGGCGCTTGCGGCGGCTGTTGTGGCTTTGTCTGCATATTTTGGGCTGCCGACATGGGCTGTTGCAGGCATAGGGATAATATTCACGGCGGTGTTGGCATTTGTGCTTGCTACCGTGATAAGCAGGAAAATGCTTGCGGAGACAGAGAATATGCGCAAGGTACTTACAGAGCAGCAAAACGAGCTTAAAAAAGAGCACGAGGCACAAGACAAGATGAGGCGCGAATTTACTGCGAACGTATCTCACGAGCTGAAGACACCGCTGACATCTATTTCGGGCTTTGCGGAGATAATACAGAACGGGCTTGTAAAGCAGGAGGATATAAGCCGCTTTGCAGGGAATATTTACGACGAAACGCAAAGGCTTATAACGCTGGTGGGGGATATAATGAAACTCTCGCAGCTTGACGAAGATGCCGTGCCTGCGCAGAAAGAGCAGATAGACCTGTATGAATCCTGTGCGGCTGTTATATCGCAGCTGAAAAGCACCGCCGACAAACGGGGCGTAAAGTTCACGCTGGAGGGCGAGCACGTAAGCATAATAGGCGTTGAGCAGATAATAGACGAGATAATATACAACCTGTGCGACAACGCCATAAAGTACAACAAAGAAAACGGCTGGATAACCGTGAGGGTATACGGCGGCGAGAGCGGCAATGTTCTTTCTGTTTCCGATACGGGCATAGGCATACCGCCTGAGGACACAGAACATATCTTTCAGAGGTTCTATAGAGTAAACAAGAGCCATTCTAAAGAGATAGGCGGCACGGGGCTGGGGCTTTCTATAGTAAAGCACGGCGCGGCATATCACAACGCCGATATAAAGGTAGAGAGCACTTTGGGCGTTGGCACGAGGATATCGGTAATTTTTCCGCAGGCAGGTTAATAAATTACTAAATGTGCTTTTATTGCTATTGCAAAACCGAGCGGTTTATGTTACAATATTATATACGGAAATATCGGCTTGCGCTGTGTGTGCGGCAGCCGAAAAAATATAAAAAGGTAAAGGTGAAAAATTATGAAGTACGGCTATTTTGACCTTGAAAACAAGGAATACGTCATCACAAGACCGGACACCCCGGCACCGTGGGCAAACTACCTGGGCTCTCCTGCATACGGAGCTATAATCTCAAACAATGCAGGCGGCTACAGCTTTGTTCAGAGCGGCGCTAACGGAAGAATTGCGCGTTATCGCTTTAACTCTAACATGGCACTTCCCGGCAGATATGTGTACATAAGAGATAACGAAAACGGCGACTACTGGTCGGCATCATGGCAGCCTGTTGGCAAGCCGCTTGACACATACAAGTCAAAGTGCCGCCACGGTACTGCATACACAGTTATCAGCGCTGAGTATGACAACATAGTTTCCGAAGTAACATACTATGTACCGCTGAACAAGACTTATGAAGTATGGCGCGCGAAGATAAAGAACATCTCTGGCAGAGAAAGAAAGCTTTCTACATACGGCTTTATAGAATTTACAAACGACAACAATTATGAGCAGGATCAGGTAAACCTGCAATACACCCTATTTATAACGAGGACTTCTTTTGAGGGCAACAAGATAGTACAGCATATAAACGAAAACAGCGGCAAAGATGCCACGGGATCTAACCACAGGGAAAGATTTTTCGGCATGGTGGGTGCTGACGTTACTGCATACAACGGCAACCTTGACAGCTTTATAGGGCCTTACAGAACATACAGCGACCCTATTGCAGTCGAGAGCGGAAAGTGCGACAATGTTCTCAACTACAACTCAAATGCCTGCGGCGCTCTGCAAAGCGATATTACCCTTGCTGACGGTGAGGACATTGAGCTTGTTTATGTTCTGGGTCAGAGAAACAATGCCGAGGCGGAAGAGATACTCAGTACCTACAAGCGATCCGGCACGGCTGACAAAGAGATAGAAGAGCTTAAAAATTACTGGCACAGCAAGCTTGAAAACTTTGTTGTAAAAACGCCGAGCGAAGAATTCAACAACATGATAAACGTATGGAACGCATACCAGTGCTTTATAACGTTTATATGGTCAAGAGCGGCATCGTTCATTTACTGCGGTCTGCGCAACGGCTACGGCTACCGCGATACCGTTCAGGATATTCAGGGTATTATACACATAGACCCTGAGCTTGCCGCGGACAAGATAAGGTTTATGATCTCGGCGCAGGTAGATAACGGCGGCGGACTGCCTCTTGTTAAGTTCAACCACAATGCAGGTCATGAAAACTGCCCCGATGAGAACGACGAGAACTCTGTATACGCAAAAGAAACGGGTCACCCCTGCTACCGTGCTGATGATGCTTTGTGGCTGTTCCCGACGGTATACAAGTACATAGGCGAGAGCGGCAACAAGGCTTTCTTAGATGAAGTTATAGTATATGCCAACGGCGGCGAAGATACCGTTTATGAACATCTTAAAAAGGCTATAGAATTTTCAATGAACAGGCTCGGCGCGCACTCTATGCCTGCCGGTCTGCACGCTGACTGGAACGACTGCCTGCGCCTTGGCAAGAAGGGCGAGTCAACGTTCGTGGCATTCCAGCTTTACTATGCGATGACTATAATCAAGGCGTATGCGCAGGAAAAGAACGACACCGACTATGTTGCATATATTGAAAAGGTACAGCCGCAACTGGGCGAGAGCCTTGCAGCTTGCTGGGACGAGGACAGGTTCATAAGAGGCATAAGGGAAGACGGCACAATTGTCGGCGCGAAGAAAGACCCCGAGGCAAGTATGTGGCTCAACCCGCAGAGCTGGTCGGTAATTTCGGGCTTTGCTACAAAAGAGCAGGCTGAAAAGGCTATGAACAGCGTTCACGAGATACTCAACACACCGTATGGCGTAAAGGTAATGGAACCGCCGTATGTTGACCATTATTTTGACGGCGCGCTTATGCACATATTCAACCCCGACACTAAAGAAAACGGCGGTATATTCTCTCAGACACAGGGCTGGGCTATACTGGCTGAATCTCTGCTCGGTCACGGCGACAGGGCGTTTGAATACTTTATGGAAAGCTCGCCTGCGGCTATGAACGACAAGGCTGAAATAAGAGTGCTGGAGCCGTATGTTCACGGTCAGTTTACAGAGTCTACACGCTCGCCTTTTGCAGGACGTTCACACGTTCACTGGCTGACGGGCACGGGCTCAACCGTTATGGTAGGCTGTGTTGAGGGTATTTGCGGTATGCGCCCGAACGCTGATGGTCTTGTTATAAGCCCGTCTATCCCCTCAAAGTGGGACGGCTTCACCATTGACAAGAAGTTCAGAGGAAAGAATGTTCACATTGAGATTTCAAATCCCGACCATGTTGAAAGCGGCGTTAAGACAATGCTTGTAAACGGCGAGAAGGTAGAGGGCGACTTCCTTGCGGCTGACAAACTGACGGACAACACCGAGGTAAAGATAACCCTCGGCAGATAACGGAGGTGCACAATGAACAAGGTCTTGAAGATAGTTATAAGATTTGTGGTTTTTGTAGGTCTGTTCGCGCTGATAACATTCGTGCTTGACAAGACGGGGCTGGTCGAAGGTCTGTTTGAAGTCGGCAGGGTGATAGCGGTCGCGATAGGCTGGATACTCGGCGAAACGATAATTTACCTGCTCCACCGCAACGACAAAAAAGAATAACATAATAAGGAGAACGCTTGACGTTCTCCTTTGCTTTTTTGGGGAAAACCTTTCTGAAGAAAGGTTGTTCCCCATACCCCCTTTCCAAAGACTTTTATATTGTTTTTGGCGAGGGGTAATTTGCCTTTATAAATCTTCTATAGGTTGTAAGTTCTGCGTGTATTATATAGTATAATTACCCCTCGCCAAAAATATATGAGTTTTAGTGAGGGGTCTCCACCAAAAGAAAACAGGCGCATGGAGCGCAAATATTGCCTTATGTATTGACAAAACGCACCTTAATGTGATACAATAGCGACGGAGGCTGAACGAGATGCAAAAATTATCTGACCGCATTTTACATATTACTGTCACGCTTTTTGAATGCTTATTGTGCGGCTTTCTGTTTAATATTACAGCGTTTCTCGGCGCGGCTCTGCACCCTGTCTTTTCATTTTTAATTTTTTCTGCGGTGTATTTATTTGTACAGCTTGTCTTCTTCATACACCGAAGCAAAAGCGGCAGTTATTATCTATCGGTCGTATTAACTATAGTATTTGCCGTTTTGGTATTCATGTTTGGCAGAAAGCCTTTGTTTTATCACGTGTTTAAGGCAGTCAACAAAAATGGCGCAGACAGCATGGGCGTGATAGCGGCTGTTATGCTGAACGCCGCGGCGCTGAATGTGGCAATTATATTGAGCTTTATTGCAAAGCTGAAAAACAAGAAGACCGCCCGAACGGTCGCTTAGACATTAAGACATAAAAATAAAAGCATCGCTTAGTGCGGTGCTTTTTGCTTTTAATATTTTTACTGCGGCTTGTTCATCGGTGCGCCGCACGCCATACAGAAAAACGGCGCGGAGCTGTCCTCTTTTCCGCATCTCGGGCAGACTGTAACGGGAGCAGGCTTTTCTTGCGGCTGTGCCTGCTGCGCTGCCTGCGGTATCTGAACTTCGTCCATGGTCGGCGCAGGTTTTGCCTGACCGCAGCTAGAGCAGAATTTTGCTTTATTTGTACTTCCACATTTGGGGCAAGTCCATTCTTCGCTCGTCTGCAAAGTTTTCGGGGCGGCAGGCTGCTGTATCGCTGCTCCTGCACTGCGCGCTCTCAAAGCTTCCATAACCTGCAAACGCGCGGTGATAAGGTCGCGGTAGTGGTTTTGCAGCACTTCGTTCGCGGCTATCGGGTAGGAAGATGCTATCTGACCGTATACATACTCAACATTTTCGGGCGAATAATTTGGCAGGCTGTCGCACATCTGACAAAGTTCTGTAAAAGCCTTTTTGCCCTGCGATTTGCTCATCGCCTTGTAGTTGAATTTGAGCATTTTGTACTCTTGCTTTGATATCTCTTTGCCCCTCTCGCAAGTGCCGCAGCAGATGTAACGACCCTTTGTCAGCATGAATATCGGTATGTAGCATATGTGTATACGAAAAACAACTTTAGCCAGATACGCAGGCATGAAGTCGCAGCAGCTTGAGCAATACTGATAACCCATAAACTGCTTTTTCTTCAGCACATTTCCCCAGCCGTAAACTATCATAGCCATAGCACATTCTCCTTTGTGTTACTTTAAATACTCTGCAATAGCGTCGTCGCTCCACACCTGAACTTCTATGTATCTCTCGGGACCCAGCTCACCGTTTGGGTTCCACTCCTGCGGCAGACCGTATTCTTCTATAACTTTAAGTATCTGCTCGTAGTTATACACCTTGCCGCGGTAGGGCTTGTTGTCACTTTCCTCCAAGGGGCTGAAATTCAGCGGCATATCGCCATATGTGAACGAGATAGTATCTTTGTTGAATTTCTCTATCGGTATCTTTATGAATGCGCTGTTCTGGTACCACTCGCTCATCCATTTGCAGTATTCTACTACCATATACTGCGGATAAGTCCTTTGTGGTTTGCCGCCTATCTCGACGAATTTGTCGTAGGCTATTTTTTCGTACTGGCGGCGGCGCATCATGTAAAGAACATCTCTCTGCGCAGGCTGAGAATACGGCTTTGTTTCGCGCATATCGAGAAGTATCTGCTTCGCCTCGTCATCGGAAAGCGCCGACAGATTTTTGAAAGGGCCTATTTCCTGATCGTAATAATGATAAAGGTATATCGCCATGTTGCTGCTCCTTAAAATGTAAATGTATATATTTTGTATGAAGTGTTCGGTATTATCCAATTGTCCGATACGTCGGGAGCAGACCCATTAGTCTGCGTATCGACGAGGACATAAAAGATATAATATAATCATTTATAATTTTATTATATCACGTTGCGCCTGCAAAAGCAAGAGTAAAATTAAATTTTTTATATAATTTTGTCGGCTGTGCCTTTATTGACATATGCCGACTGAATATGCTATAATATAATTGCACCGGCGAAGTGCGAAAACGGTAGCGGCTATTTCTCCCTTATAACCTTGTCCAGGCTTATGTCTGAATACATAGGAGTGGGGGTGATATTTTATGGATATAGCAAGTATTGCTCTGACCATAGTGCTTCTCATTGTAATAAATGAGATCATTAAGAATATCAAGAAAAAATAACCGCTCGCTCCCAATGCTGAACGGTTATTCAATCGTTGTTTAGAGGAGACAGCCGCTATCGTACCAGCCGGTGCTCCTTTTTCTATTTATATTATACACCACAGAAAAACATTTGTCAAGGGCTTTTTGAAATCTGCGCGAGTTGACAAGTATCGACTGAATATGTTATAATATATTTGTACCGGTGAAGTACGAAAACGGTAGCGGCTATACTCCCTTATAACCTTGTCCGGACTTATGTCTGAATACATAGGGTTGGGAGGTGGTATTTGTGAGTATTATTGATATTCTTGTATTGATTTTATTCATAATAATTCTCGTTTGTATAAACGAGATTATAAAAAATATCAAGAAAAAATAACCGCTGACCTTCCAAGCAAACGGTTATTTTAACTATAATCTTGGGAGATAGCCGCTATCGTACCAGCCGGTATCTCTTTTTCTATTTATATTATACACCAAAAAAATTTATTTGTCAAGGCTTTTTGAAAAGCGCATTTTATATATGCTTCGCGATAAGCTCCGTAACAAAAACTGCTGCTGAACAGCACATCGCGACTGTAAGAAGACCGCGTTCTTTATACGCCAAAAGCACTGCCACCGCCAGAGCCGCAACGCCTGCAATTATCA
The DNA here is from genome assembly GCA_947630555.1 of uncultured Clostridia bacterium. GTDB lineage: Bacteria > Bacillota > Clostridia > Oscillospirales > Ruminococcaceae > UBA7477. The sequence continues at coordinate 41,113 of CANRIA010000007.1, read as the reverse complement.
TGTCAGGGGAGAAAAATATCTCAGGGACGGTCATTACCGCCAGCACGGCATACGGCACATAGTAAAGAAAACTTTTGGCAAAGCGGCTTTTTATCTGCTTGCTGAACAAGGCAAACGGCACTGCTCTTATAAGATATGTAACTACTGCCATTACCGCGAGGTATGGCAAAAATTTTTCAAAACTCATGCTGCGCCCTCGCTTTCTGCGTCATCTACAGGGAATACAACTGCGCCGACTGCTGCGGCTATCACGGTGCAGATTATTATTGCAAAGCCCGAAGACACTCTGCCAAGCAGCGGCAGCCACTTAAAGCAGCAGCTCAGCGCTATACCCAGCATTACCACAAAGAAAATGCTCTTGTGCTTTTTCATAGGCGGAACGAATATTGCAACGAACATTCCGTATATAGCGACCGACAGCGCCGACTGCACCGATGGCGGCAAAACATTGCCTGCCAGAGCGCCCAGAGCCGTGCCGAGCGACCAGCCGACAAACGGCGTTGTAATAAGCCCTGCCATATACGAAACGGTTACATCGCACAGCCTGCCGCTTGCAACGGCGAATATCTCGTCTGTTATGCCAAAGCCAGCAAGCCAGCGTTTGCCTTTGGTGAAGTGTTTGTCAAGCTTCTGCGTGAGGGAGAGAGACATCAGCGCGTAACGCATATTGATGATTATCTGCGTCATGGCTATTTCTACAAGAGAGCCGCCTGCTGCGATCACAGATATACCTGCAAGCTGCCCAGCCGAGGTAAGGTTGGTCATCGAGATAAGCAGCGCTTCCCACCAAAACAAGCCGTCGTTTACGGCTTTAATGCCAAAAGTGAACGACACAGAAAGGTATCCCAGCGCAATGGGTATGCCGTCACGCATACCGCTTAAAAATCTGCCTTTCATATGTAGTTCACCGCCTTTGGTAAATTGTGTTCCTAAGATAAATCAGAATTTGCATTACTAAGTCTTAGTGTTTGGTTTTTACAAGTATTTTTAATAACAACACAAAAATACTTGTCAATATATCAATTAAAACTGAGAGTATTAGAATTGTAAAATAATCAATTTCGTTTCTGTAATCTACCAATGCTAAAAAATCTTTATCAAATAACAAGGATAATATTAATATGACAATGCTTGCTAGTATAGAAGATATAATTAGAAAAGAAATGTTCTTTAGCTTTAATTCTATATTTTTTGTTGAAATGTAAACAAAAACAATGTTTATAACAGAAATAATAATCGAACCGAAAATAAATGTGAGCCACATAATCAAACTTCGTTTAGTCATGGCGTTACTTAAAATGGTAACATAGAAAAGATGCTCTTCAATAAATACAATAATAGTTTCAAAAATGATTTTCAAAATAATACTTAACTTTTTACTCATTTTACCATCTTCTTTGCTTTAATAAATTCCGATTTATATTAAAAAGGGGCAATTGTTATGTTAATTCGTACCTAGTATCTGCGTACCGCAGTTGTCTATTTTCAGCTCGTGCACTTTCCAGCCTGTAAGCCCTGCGTTATCTAAAGAAAACTGCACCTTGCCTGCAAAAAATTCGTTGTCCTCGTCTGCTATTGCCATTACCGTAGGCCCTGCGCCGCTGACATATACAGCATAAGCGCCGTGGGCATAGGCAATCTCAAAGACCTCTTTGCCGCCGGGGATAAGCTCCATTCTATAGGGCTGGTGAAGCCTGTCATCAACGCTTGTTTTAAGGTTTTCAAACTTGCCTGTTAAGAGAGATGCCGAAAACAGCGCGGCTCTTGAAAGATTATAAACAGCATCGCGAAAGTCTATCTGCTTTGGCAGGCAGGCTCTCGCTTTTGTAGTGCTCAGTTCAAAATCCGGTATCACAGCGGCAAGTTTCAGTTTAGTAAACACTTCCTGCTTTACCCAGTGAACCTTTCTGCCGTCAAACACCGCCGTAACTATACCGCCAAGAAGCGCAGGCGCGGTGTTGTCGGGGTGACCCTCTATCTGCGCGGAAAGGTCGACTATATCGTTATTGCCTAAGGGCGATTTCAGCAGCTTGTTTGCGCCCACAAGCCCTGCGACTATACAGGCAGACGACGAGCCTAAGCCCCTTGTCATGGGTATGTTGTTGGTTTGCCGTATTTTAAGACCGTGCAGCTTTTTGCCGCACACTTCAAACAGGTCGCGCGCTGCAATATACACCATATTGCTCTCATCTGTCGGTATCTTAGTGCCGTCGGCGGAGATTATCTCGACTTTGTCGCTCTCCTCCATTTCGACGTAGTTATACAGGCTTACCGCCAGCCCGAGAGCATCAAAACCTGCACCGAGATTTGCGCTCGTTGCAGGTATTTTTATGCTTATCATTATACTGTCACTCCGTTATTACAGAAGCCTTATCTTGCTTTCTATGCTGAGAGAATGTGAAAGTATAGCAAGGCTTTTGTCTATGTCTGCCTCTTTCATGAAAGGAGTTATGAATGCCGCTTCTTCAATGCTCTTGCTCATGCGCCTGTCAAGGAAAATAAGACCGCCGAACATTTCAGAAAGCTCTTTGCATTTTTTCTGGGCATCTTCGCCTTTTACCCTTACATACATGGCGGCTTCGTCGTCTTTGTAAGGAAGAAGCATATCATCTTCTGCCTGCTGCCAGTAAACGCCTATGTTTGTTCCCTTGTGCCGCAGCGCGTCTATAACGTCGCCCACAACAGCTGAAGCGGTAGGCAGTTTACCTGCGCCCCTGCCATAGAACACCGCATCGCCTATGCCGTCGCCCTTTACGCATATTGCATTGTAAACATCGTCAACGTGCGCGAGCATATGCTTTTTGGGAACAAGCCGCGGACACACTTTTGCGGCTATTCTGCCGTCGTTTGTCTGTTTTACTGAGCCTATCAGCTTTATAACATAACCTGCAACGTCGGCATAGTCAACATCTGCCATGGTTATTTTTGAAATGCCCGAGCAGTGTATTTTTTCGGGGTCTATCTGCTTGCCGTATGCAAGAGAGCCCAGAATACATATCTTTCTGCAAGCATCGTGACCCTCAACGTCGGCGGTGGGGTCAGCCTCGGCATAGCCGTTTGCCTGCGCCTGTTTCAGCGCTTCTTCAAAAGAAAGCTGTTCTTTTATCATCTTTGTAAGAATAAAGTTTGTGGTGCCGTTGAGAATACCTGTTATCTCCTGAATCGTATTGCCCGAAAGACATCTGTAGATAGGCCCTATTATAGGTATGCCGCCGCCAACACTTGCCTCAAACAGATAGTTGCAGTTGTGCTCTTTGGCAATGGCTAAAAGCTCTGCGCCTTTTTTTGCTACAAGCTCTTTGTTCGATGTTACAACGCTCTTTCCTGCCTCCAGCAGAGCCCTTGTGTAGCTGTATGCAAAAGTCGCTCCGCCTGCTGATTCAACAACTACCTCAACTTCGGGGTCGTGCAGAAGAATGTTGAAATCCTTCACCAGTTTATCTGCATAGGGGCTGTCGGGGAAATCTTTAAGATCTAAAATATAACCAAGCTCAATGGGCGAGCCCACGCGCTTTTCTATCTTCTCACGGTTCATCTCAAAAAGCTCCACCGTGCCCGAACCTACTACTCCGTATCCTATAACTGCTATCTTTCTGCTCATTTTTAAAAGTCCTTTCATTACAATGATATGTTTATATTCCTGCCGACGTTCATTCGCCTGCAATAAGCTTTACGCTTACAACGCCGCTTATCTTTGCAAGTTCTTTCTGTATTACAGAAGTATCTATCTGTGCGCCCTCAAACCTGAACGACACCGTTACTGCCGCCACCGAATCAACGGGAATGTTCTGATTAACGGTAAGAATGTTTACGCTGTACTCATACAGCTTTGATATTATTGCCGACAGCACGCCTTTTTCATCACGCAGAACAAAATAAAGAGAGATTATTTTGTTTGTAAGCTTTTCGGCGTATGTAAAAACGCTGTCTTTATACTTGTAATAAGCGCTGCGCGATATGCCGACCGCCTTGCAAGCCTCGGTAGAATTTTTGGCATCTCCGCGCGCTTTCATGCGTTTTGCTTCAAGCACTTTCAGTATTATTTCGGGAAGCACCTCGCTATTTACCACCACAAGCCCGTTTTCGCTGTTTTCATTGCGCTCAGACATATTGAAGTACACCTCCTGCAAACAGATGTATTTGCTACACATACAAATATAACATATCAAGGGCTGTTTGTCAATCGTCATTTTGACAGTTTTACAGAAAAAAACGCGCGCACTTTGGCTAAAAGTACGCAACGGCAGAAAGTCGGCTGATTTTTATACAATATTTACAAATATAAATATATAAAATTGTGCAAAAGGTAGAAACTAAAAGAAATTTAAAAATTTTTGTAACATTTTGCGTTTTTCGTGTGTACTTATTAGTGAAAGCATTTTTTTAATGGCAAAGTATGCGAAAGCATCATAGAATTTGCCGAAGTTATGCCCAAATGTTTGCGGCAAATATTTAATACGCTTACGACACTCGCAATAAAATCTACAAAGGCAGCGGACATCGCCATTTTCTGACGGTGTCCGCTGCCGCATTATATCAATTATACTGCATTTTTAGCTGTTGATATTGCCCATTATTATACCTCTGCCGTTGGTTGAGATATAGCATCTGCCGTAAACTTTGGGGTCGCCGACTATTTTATTATTCACGTTGCCCCAGCGCTCGGTGTCGTCGTTTATCTTTTTCCAGGTCGCGCCGCCGTCATCTGACATATACACGCCCCAGCCCTGCTCGCCAGCCGCGCCTATGACGTATACAGCCATGCTGTCAGAGCCCTCTGCGCCCTTGCCAAGACCTATTGCATATGCCTCTGTAATATCGGCTGAAACCCTTACGGGGGCATCATTTTTAGACATATCCATTTTAAATACCGCGCCGCCTGCTGCAAGCCATACTTCGTTTGCTTTTTCGCTGCTTGCGACCATTTCGCACTTTGTCATAAGCATTGCGGTAATGTATTCAAAGGTTTTGCCGCCGTCTTCAGATCTGTAAAAACTGCCGTCTTTAACTGCATAATAGCGCATGGGGTCAACGCCGTCTGCAATAAACTGCGCGCCGCCGGGCAGACCGTCACACAGTGTCCATGTTTTGCCAAAGTCGCTTGTAACATACCCCTGCGAGCCTATAACGCCGGGCATCCATATAAACGATGAACCGTCGCACGCCATAGCCACCTGACCGCCTTTGCCGCTTTCGCCTTCGGGCAGCGTTTCAACATACTGCCAGGTGTCGCCGCTGTCGGTACTGTAGGTAACGGGCATATCGCCTTGCTCGGTGGCTCTTACAACATACTGAGCCGCATCATCGGCAGCCGCTAAGTCGGTTGAAGCAAAATCGCCGAAATGCTGCTGCGGAGGAGTATTTACATCATCATGTCTGAAACCGTAAACATCACCCATAGTGGAATAAAGTTCGGGGCCGGTGGGGTCGCTTGGTGAAACAATATCAGAAATTGCACATTCTTCAACGCCCATAGCGCGCACATCTATCTTCATATCGCCCGTTTTTACGGCAGATAGATTGCTTGTGCCATAGACCGTTGCGCCCGTGCCGTACATGAGTTCTTCTGTATTGAAAGGATTTAAAGCCAGCGCGGAAGTCCACCAGCCGAGTTTAAGCTGACCGTGCCATTCAAGCCACGGTGCGTTTGAAACGTCCATAGTGTAGTTGTTTTTCTGGCTGCTTAGATCCCAGAAGCCTGTCCACGTTTCGCCGCCGTCGTATGAAACAAGAATGTTATCCTGCGGCACCCAGCAGCACACCGTTGAAATAACTACCGTATCTCCCTGAACGTCAAGACCGCAGAAAGCGTGCTCGGTGGGGGTTATGTTTATAACTTCGCCCGTGGAGATGTTTATTTTGCAAACGTCGCCCATGCTCGCATCATTCGGGAAAGCCTTGTCTGCATATGTAACATACAAAAAGCCGTTTGAGACTTTGCCTTCATAGGGGTAGCGAATGGATCTTTCGGTAGTGTTGGGGTTGGAATCTTTTATGACCGACCAAGTTTCGCCGCCGTCGTCACTGCGGAAAATGTTGTCTTCACTGCCCAGAGCCGCGCCCACAAATATGGTTTTTGTAGCCTCGCCTTTTTCAGAGCTCGATTTATCGAACGCCACAAACGTAAGCCCCATTGAAGCGCCCTCGGCAGTCATTTTGCCTTTGGTAGGGAAAGACTCTACCGGCTGCCATGTAGCGCCATAGTCTTTTGAGCGGTAAAGTCCCTCGGTGCGTGAGCCGAAATAGATAATGCTGTTGTCGTTGGGGTCAATGGCAAGGCGTTCACCTGCGCCCCTGCCAAGTTCGTTGCCGCCAACGCCGAAAGGCAGGTCGGTTTTTACCCAGTTTTCGCCGTAATCGCTTGAAGAAAGTATCGCGCCGCTTCCCTGCGACATATAAGTTCCGCAGGTAATATACACCCTGTTTGGTTCAACGGGGTCGGTAGCGATAGACTCAATGCCGTTGAGGTTCCAGTCGTCAGCGCCTATGCAGTCGGTAATGCACTCCCAGCGCTTAGTTTCTTTATTCAGCCTGTATGCGCCGCCCATATCGGTGCGCAGATATGCAAGCCCCTCTTCGGTGGGATTATATATTATGCCGGGTATGTATCCGCCGCCGACTATCTGAACGTTGCCCCAAGTCCAGCCTGTATCGATGTCCTCACCGTTGTAGTAGTGTACATCTTCTTTCTTTTCGCCTTCTCCGCCCGAAGACGAATTATCTTTTCCTGCGCATGAAGCCATGCAGCCTGCCGCCGTTACAGCCGCAAGCATAACTGCCGCACAGCGCAATAAATTTCTGCGTTTCATAAAATACACCCCTTTAAAATTATGCTTTTATAACTTTTATAAAATGATACAGCCTGCTTTGATAGTCGCCCCACAGGTTTGATATATTTATGCCTGCGTTCATAAGCGCCACGCCCGAAATTTTCACGTCAGGAGCGCTTTCTTCATAGTAATATGCGTTCTCGTCAAGACCTTTCAGCTTTATCCTGCGTGAGCGCTCGTTGGGTCTGCCAAGGACTTGAACAAATTCCAGCAGAGCCTCGCTTTTGTCTTTCGCGGTGAACATCCACGCGTCCCAGGTGTTATCTTTGAACATATTGCCTATGCGGTAGTGGTCGCCCGTGCGCACAAGGCTGTTATATTTGTTGAATGTTTCTATCTGCCGCGGTATCATGTCCCTGTCCTGCTGCGGTATGCGAGTTACATCGAGTTCATACCCGAAAGTGCCCACCAGAGCCACGTTGCCGCGCGTTTCAAACGGTGTGTTTCTGCCTACTGTGTGGTTGGGGCAGTCGGAAACGTGCGCACCCATTGCCGAGCAGGGGTAGCAAAGTGATGTGCCGTACTGAATTTTAAGGCGTTCTATCGCATCGGTATCGTCCGAACACCATATTTGCGGCGAGTAGTACAGCATACCTGCATCAAATCTTGCGCCGCCGCCCGAGCAGTTTTCAAGAAGTATGTAAGGATAGTCTGTTGTAAGCCGTTCCATAAGGTCATAAACGCCTAAAACATATCTGTGCCACAGTTCTTTCTGCCGCTCTTTCGGCAAAGCGTTAGAGCCTGCCTCGGTTATCTGGCGGTTCATATCCCACTTTATATACTCAATATTCGCGTTATCTAAAATGTTCCTCATTAAAGAATATATATAGTCGCGCACTTCCTTGCGTGAGTAATCAAGCACATACTGCTCGCGGCAGAGGGTGAGAGGTCTGCCTTTGACCTGTATTGCCCAGTCGGGGTGAGCCTTGAAAAGATCGGAATCGGGCGACACCATTTCAGGCTCGAACCATATGCCGAACTTCATGCCGCGTTTGTTTACCTCGTCTACAAGGTGCTTCAAGCCGCCGTTTATCTTCTTTTCATATACGAACCAGTCGCCGAGCGAGCTGTTGTCGCTGTCGCGGTGACCGAACCAGCCGTCGTCCATAACAAGCATTTCTATGCCCAGTTTTGATGCCTCGTCTGCAATGCTTATAAGCTTTTCGGTGTTGAAGTCAAAATATGTTGCCTCCCAGTTGTTTATAAGAACGGGGCGGCGCTTGTCTTTATACTGACCGCGGATAAGGTGCTGTCTGTAAAGGTCGTGGAATGTGCGTGACATTTTGCCTATGCCGCCGCATGAGTACACCATTACCACTTCGGGGGCAATAAATTCTTCACCGCTTTCTAAAAGCCACGAAAAATCGGCGTGATTTATACCCATTATAAAGCGCGTTTTCTTGTGCTGTGTAACTTCTGCCTGGGCTATAAAGTTGCCCGAATACACAAAACTAAAGCCATATGCCTCGCCGCTGTCTTCATCAGCACTGTGAGAGACCAGAGCGACAAACGGGTTGTTCTGATGAGAGCTTTCGCCGCGCATTGAATCTATAAGCTGCTTGCCGTGGTGGAGCGGCGCGCGCTCTACCTGCCTTTCTCTCGCCCACGAGCCGTTGAGGGTGATCATGTCATAGCCGCAGTCGTCAAACTCAACGCAGGCAGAGAGAGCCTTGGTGAGCGTTACGGGCTTTTCGCCGCAGTTTTTGAATTTAACACTGCGCGTTATAACGTCAAGGTCTTCAAACGCCGTATACAAAAGAGTTACCCGAAGACCTACAGCCTTGTCAACGCACTCTATTTCAAGAGTTGAAGCTTCGTTTTCATCTGCAAATGTGGCAGGCAGACCGGTGAGGCTAGGCTTGCCGCCGTAAATTTTATGCGAAACGTACTCTAAATTGCAGGTGGAGCAGCCGTTGTCGTCGGTGATTTTAAGTGCGCAGTCGCGGTAATCGCCCGTGCCGAAAGTGGGGTACTCCATAGGCAGGGTGTCAAGGTATGATGCCCTGTCGCGGTCGTTTGTAAGCGGCGTGAAAGGGCTTTCGTCCAGCCGCAGAAGATAGGTCAGGTCTTCATCGGGCAGGCGTTTGCCGAAATAAACGTGCGCAAGATAGCCGCACGGCGCAACAGCCAGAATATAGCTTGTATCTTTAGCGCAGATGTTAAAGCTTTGTGATTTTTCATTATAATATATTCCCATAGAAATATCTCCCTAAATTATTTTTACATAATAATTATAGCACATCTGCCCGATATTTCAATAGAAGAAAGCGGCATAAATCATCAGCAAGAGTATATTTTTTGTAAATTGCTTAAAATGATGAACAAAGAATATGTACAAGCAGTGAGATAATATATTTATATAAATATAGAGAGGAGTAATTTTATGGCTGTAAACAACACTGCCGAAAAAAGCGGCGAACATGGTCTTACGCTGGAGAACCGAAAAATGCTGAGCCTGACGGGAGTTACGGATATAGAAAGCTTTGATGAGGGGCAGATCTTGCTTTACACACAGCTTGGCGAACTTGTTATAAAGGGCAGGGAACTGCATGTTAATGAGCTTTCGGTAGATTCGGGCAGGCTGACGGTAGAGGGCGATATATGGTCGCTTTCATACGGCGAGAAAGACCGCAGGGGCAAAACGGGGCTTATCAAGAGGGCACTGAGATGATGCTTGCGATACTGCCCAAAGGCTTTAAGACCGAGATGATATTTTCGGTAGGCACCGAGGCAAGGCTGTTTTTGTGCGCTGTGGTCATAGGCGCGCTTTTCGGCGTGGGGTATGAGCTTTTGCGAACATTTCGGCGCGCGGTAAGGCATAGCGACATAGCGGTGTTTATTGAGGACTTTTTGTTTGTAGTGGTGTGCGCGTTTTGGTATTTTATATTTGTGCACGCCTCGGCATGGGGGCAAATAAGAATGTTTATATTTATAGGTATGGTGCTGGGCATGGCGCTGGAACAGTTTGTTTTAGGTGACGTTGTGGCACAAAGCGCGGCGGTCATATTGCGGTCGGTGTTTGGCACGGCAGGAAAAATTATAGTTTTTCCGTTTAAAAGTATAGTGAAGATTGCAAAAAATTCAGGGTCAAAATTTGTGCAAAGCGCTAAAGTTTTCAAAAAAATAAAAAAACCGCCCGAAAACGCTTGAAAGATAGTGAATAAGTGTTGTATAATTGCTTTGAATACAATGAAAGGATAGCCTAGTCACAGGCGTAAAAGTTGCAAGTCAATGAATACGGGATCAAAAAATCAAAGCGGCAATAAAAGAACGATAGTGCATTATCTTGTTATTCTGGCGATAGTGCTGCTTATAGTGTATGCTGTGTTCGTCTGGGTATCTCAGAGAGCCGATATTGAAGAGCTTAAAAAGGCAAACGATGAGCTCTCGCAGCAGATAGTGCAGACTCAGCAGCAGTGCGACGAGTACAACAGGATACTCAGTTCTGATGACCGTGACGAGTATATGGAGCGTATAGCAATTGAAAAATACGGATACGGCTATCCTGGTGAACACCGTTATTACTTTACTAATGTGGAATAGCGGCGAGAAAGCGTTGTGTATTTTTCAAGAGAGAGGTTATTATCCGTATGCGGCTTGAGGTCGGAAAAATTTACGAGGGAAAGATCACAGGAATTACAAAGTTCGGCGCATTTGTTGATATCGTCGAGCAGGGACACAAGGTAACGGGCATGGTGCATATATCCGAGATCGCAAACACTTATGTGAGCGAAATAAAGGATCATGTGCAGGAAGGTCAGACCGTGAAGGTCAAGGTGCTTAGCGTTTCAGAGGACGGAAAGACGAGTTTGTCTATAAAAAAGGCTGAGGACAGCCCTAAAGAACGTCAGCAGTTTCGCGGAAAGAGCGACGGCGGCTTTAAGAAAAGACGTCCGACGGGTGAGAGCGAGCAGCCGCCCGAATACATACCGACAAGGTCTACGCTGACAGAGAGCGGCGATCAGTCATTTGAGGATATGCTCAGCAAATTCAAGGCGTCGAGCGAGGAAAAGATCGGCGATATGAAAAAAGCCAAGGAAAACAAACGCAGGAGCAATTCACACAGAAAGTAAGCGTGATGCAGGCTTTGAAAGACAAGTCTGCATTTTGTTTTGAAAAAGAGAGAGGAGAATAAAAATGTCAAAGGACTTTAAAAACACGTTCGCGTTCATATTTTTTGTGCTGGCAGGCATTGTGCTGGGGGCTTTTATAGCATACATATGCGACGGCAGGTCGTATGTGGGCTGGCTGGCGTGGGGGCAGTCGATAGGCTTTGACCCCGTTCATATAGACCTGAACGTTTTGTCGTTCACGCTGGGTATGAAGCTAAATGTAACCGTGGCGCAAATATTCTGCGTGGCTATAATGCTTATTGTGAACGCCAAGCTTTGCAAAAGAGGTTGATCAAATTTGAATATGCTGAATATGCTGAAAAAGCTTGCGGCGATCGTGCTGGCGGCGGCTTTGTGTGCTTCGTGCTCTTTTATGGGTAATACCGAAAGCAGTGAAAAGGTCGAAGGTCAGGAAATAATAGAAAAGTCTATGAAGGCATATAACGAGCAAAACAGCGGCGGCTATGAGGCTTATGACAACACCACGGGAGAGATGACTGAAAGATTTGTATATCAGTATGATGAAGTGGGTTTTCTGATATATCTTTCAGAGCAGTATAACGACGGCAAGGTATACAAAGAATACTGTTCGGGGTATGCGACATATGCAGAAGAAGACGGCGTGGGCAAAAAGCTGCCCAAAAGCGACGAGCGCGTTGTTATGTATACAAAAGATTATTCGCGAAACACAAAGACAACCGATGCGGTGTTCGGATTTATAGCAAGCGGTGTTGAAAACGCAGAGCGCGCAGACACCGAAGACGGCGGCTATACGCTGACTTATACATACTCGCCCGAAGATGCAGGGGTATCTGTAGACGGCGGAACGCTTGACAGCTATGTTATAGAGTACACGCTTGACAGCTTTGACACGGTAAGGCAGATACACCAGGTAGCTAAAGGCAAAAACGACGACGGCAGCGAGCTTATTATGGATTACACCATAAAGATAATTTATTCGGACGGGGCAGGAGAGATAGAAAACCCGATAAAGGTTGAAAGCACTGAAGACAGCAGTGGGGAGTGAGTATGCGTGACTGATATGCACGGCGGCAGACATGAAACACAAGTGGCGGTACTCAGCGCGGAGAGCAGAAGCTTGCCGCAGAAAATGCACAGTCACTATCATTATGAAGTTTTGTATGCCATGAAAGGCACGGCTTCGGTAACGGCAGGAGATACGAAAAACATACTTACAAAGGGCAGTATTTTTCTTGTTCATGCAGGTGTGGTGCACTCGGTTACGGCAGGGCTTGGCGCTAAGGTGGTATCAATAAGTTTTGACCCTGTGCACCTTTGCACGCTGGGCGTTGCGTTTGAAAGACTCCCCGTGATACTGAAAAAGGCAGCTTCAAGCCTGTGCACTCAGGCGCTTTTTACCGTGGGTACGATAGATGAAAACATCGCGGAATACTGCTTTTCGCAGTGCGTGAGCGAGGCAAGGGGCAGCGGCTATGGTTACGACATTGTTATAAATTCGAGCCTTGGCAGGCTGCTTATTGAGATGATACGCATATGGTGCAAGGCAGGTTTTGTTATAGACCAAAGCGGTGTAAGTTCCGAAAAGCTTGATATGAACAGTGTTGGGGCATATATAGTAAAGCACTGCGACGAGCAGCTGCGCGTTGAAGACCTTGCGGCAAAGTGCGGCATGAGCTATTCGTATTTTGCGAAGCGTTTTCGCGCCGTATACGGGCAGACCTGCAAAGAGTATATTGAAAACGTGCGCATTGACAGGGCTGAAAAGCTGCTGCTGTTTACAAGCCACGACCTTAGTTTTATAAGTCAGGAGCTTGGTTTTTCGGATTGCAGCCACCTGATAAAGGTGTTTCGGCAGCACAAGGGCGTAACACCGCGCCAGTTCAGAATGAGAAAAGGTCAATAATGTTTGACCTTTCTTTGTTTTTGTGGTATAATGAGATAAATCAGAATTTATACGCTTACGCGTGGCGCATGGAGCGCAGTGTCTTGTCGGCTTTAGCCTCCAAGCCACCCCGAAAAAATCCCTCGCCGCCATAAACGGTCGGCGGCGAGGGATTTTTTCTGCACTTGACCGACTGCTTGCAGACGGTCAATGTGTGGCTCCAGCAGGCTGCGCGATAGCGCAAAATAAAATAAATTTGAGGTGAAAATTATGAGTAATGAAGTCAAAGGCTTAGCTTATCTGACGGAAGAAACCGAAAGCGTTGTTTGCTACAAATACGGCAGCTTCAACCGTGAAAACCCCGTGCATTACAACAACGACAAAATATGCGACGGTCAGATAACCATACACAAGGATCTGCTTTCAAAATTCCCTGACAGACGTCAGCTTGGTGCAAACAAAGTGGTTGAATTTAAAAATTGCAGCAATTGCTGGGCAACAACTACAGATGAGTTTGAAATAGATTTTGTGGCGCTGGCTCTGCTGGGAGAGATATTCAAAGAGTATGACAAGACTAAAATGTTTCCAAAAGAATGCAGTATTTGCAAATAAATCTATCGCAGTTTAAATTCTGAGCTATCTGCTTTTCTTTTTGGGAAAACTCTTTCTCACAGTTGCTGTGCAACTGCGAAAGGTTATTCCCCCTCTTCCGAAGGAAGAGTGACCCCTCTTCCAAAGACTTTTATATTGTTTTTTGCGAGGGGTAATTTCTTTTATATAAATCAGTGATGAATGGCAATTTCTATGTATATTAAAAAATATAATTACCCCTCGCAAAAAATACAGAAGTTTTAGTGAGGGGGCTTGGGGGAAGACCCTTTTTCAAAAGGGTCTCCCCCAATAGCAAAGTATATAACGCAGAGGAGTAAACATGATGAAAACGGGATTTGACAACGAAAAATATCTGAAGATGCAGTCGGAGCACATCAGGGAAAGGATAGCGCAGTTTGGCGGAAAGCTGTACCTTGAATTTGGCGGCAAGCTGTTTGACGACTATCATGCCTCGCGCGTGCTGCCGGGATTCAAGCCTGACAGCAAATTGCAGATGCTGTTGCAGCTCAAAGACGATGCCGAGATAGTCATAGCCATAAACGCAGGCGACATTGAGAAAAACAAAATTCGCGGCGACCTTGGCATAACATACGACGTTGACGTTTTAAGGCTGATAGGCGTGTTCAGAAAGATAGGTCTGTATGTTGGCAGCGTGGTGCTTACGCAGTATGACGGGCAGACGGCTGCCGATAACTTCAAAAAGCGGCTGGAGGGCTTGGGCATAAAGGTCTACAAGCACTACATTATAGAGGGCTACCCTTCAAATATATCGAATATACTTAGCGAAAACGGATTTGGCAAGAATGAGTACATAGAAACCGAAAGGCAGCTTATCGTTGTGACCGCACCGGGCCCCGGCAGCGGCAAAATGGCTACCTGCCTTTCGCAGCTTTACCACGAGCACGAGAGGGGAGTGGAGGCAGGCTATGCGAAGTTTGAGACTTTCCCGATATGGAACATACCGCTGAAGCACCCTGTAAACCTTGCATACGAGGCGGCGACGGCAGACCTCAACGACGTAAACATGATAGACCCGTTCCATTTGGAGGCATACGGAAAGACCACGGTAAACTACAACCGAGATGTTGAGATATTCCCCGTGCTGAACGCCATGTTTGAGCGTATTCTGGGCGAGTCGCCGTACAGGTCTCCTACAGACATGGGCGTAAACATGGCAGGCAACTGCATTATAGACGACGATGTGGTGAGAGAGGCATCGAATCAGGAGATAATAAGAAGATACTACAGCGCGCTTTGTGCCGAGCGTCAGGGACGGGGCACTAAAGAAGAGATATATAAGATAGAGCTTTTGATGAATCAGGCAGGCGTTACCACGGGTGACAGAAAGTCTGTGAATGCGGCTCTTGAAAAGGCGGAGAAAACGGGCGACACCGCCGCGGCTATGGAACTTGGCGACGGCAGGATTGTTACCGGAAAGACAAGCGAGCTGCTTGGTGCGGCTTCTTCAATGCTGCTTAATGCGCTTAAAACCCTTGCAGGGATAGACGATGCGGTGCTGCTTATCTCGCCCAACGTTATAGAACCGATACAAAAGCTTAAAACAAAGCATCTTGGCAATATCAACCCTCGGCTGCACACTGATGAAGTGCTGCTTGCGCTGTCGATATGCGCTGTTACCAACCCGACTGCCGAGCTTGCCTTAGAGCAGCTTTCAAAGCTGAAGGGCGCGCAGGTGCACTCTACGGTAATCCTTTCAAACGTTGATGAAAAGGTGTTCAAGCGGCTGGGAGCAGACCTTACCTGCGAGGCGAAATTTCAGGAAAACAAGTATTATCAGAACTGATATAATTTTTTGATAAGATACGGCGCATAATACCCTTGGGGTGAGAAAGGTGCGCAAAGTGTTTTATCATGCGGCAAGGCTTTTTATAATATGTTTTTCAGCCGCAGCGGTGGGAGCAGGAATAAGCCTGTTTTTAACGCCTGCCGGTCTTGTGCCGGGCGGAGTGAGCGGTATTTCTATAATCATAAACAAGCTGACGGGCATAAAGGTCGGCACGCTTAGTTTTGTTATAAACATACCGCTTTTGATAATTGCGTTTTACAAATTCGGCGGAAAGTTTTTTGCCGACACGCTTTTTTCTATAGCTGCCTGCTCGGCGGCGACCAACATTTTTGATGAGCTTGCCCCCGTTACCTATGATGCTGCTGCGTGCGCGCTGGCAGGTGGAGCGATGCAAGCTGTGGGGATAGGCGTGATAATGCGCTGCGGCTCTACCACGGGCGGCTCTGACATAATAGTAAAGCTTATAAAGCAGAAGTTTGCATATATAAAAACGGGCGTGATATTCTTTATTCTTGACAGCGCGGTGGCGTTTGCATCGGGGGTAGTTTTCGGCGACTGGCGAATTGTTATATACTCTCTGCTTACGATAACGGTATCGGGCTTTGCTATGAACATGGTGCTATACGGCTCTGACGAAGCAAAACTGCTTTTTGTGGTATGCAACAACTGCGACAAGGTGGTAAATGCTCTGGTTGAGGGGCTTGAAGCAGGCGTAAGCACCATTGATGCGGTGGGCGGCTACACTCACAGCGGCAGAAAGATAGTTATGTGTGCCATTCGCAAGCAAAATCTTTACAAGGCAAAGCAGCTTATATATTCATGCGACAAGGCGGCGTTTATGATAGTATCATCGGCGACGGCTATTTACGGCATGGGGTTTAAATCTTACGAGGACAGTGAACTTTAATGACAAAAGCTTCGGCGGCGCACCTGCTGAAAGAGGCAAAGTGCGTTATATTTGACTTAGATAACACGCTTCTTGACTCTCACGATGCGTGGCGAAACGTTGACTATGAATTTTTCAAAAAGAGAAACATAACAGAGCCCGAGGGCTACGGCAAAAGCGTGGCTTACATGACCTTCAAAGAGGCGGCTGAGTACACTATTGAGCTTTTGCAGCTTTCGGAGAGTACCGAGGATATAACGAAAGAGTGGTTTGACTGCATACAAAGGCAGTATTCACAGGAGCTTAAAGTTTTTGACGGCGTGAAAGAGCTGCTGGCTGCTTTGAAAAAGGAGGGCAAAAAAATAGCCCTAGCAACGGCTTCGGGCGAGAGGCTTTATAGTGCGGCACTTGAAAACAACGGCATTTTGCATTATTTTGATGCGTTTGCATCTACCGAGGAAACAGTGAGGGGAAAGGGCTTTCCCGATGTGTATCTTCTGGCGGCAAAAAGGGCAGGAGTTCAGCCGTGCGAGTGCATAGTGTTTGAGGATATACCCACTGGCATAGCGGCTGCAAAACAGGGCGGCATGGCTGCTGCGGCATATTTTTGCAAAGCAAACGAAGATATTCGCGATGAGCTTTCTGATCTTGCAGATGTATGCGTTGACGATTACCGCGCGCTTGCAGAGATGATATAAAAAATAACGGCTCGCAATTTTCTGCGAACCGTTTTATTTTTTTTGTTATGTGAACAGCAGGTCGTTTATGAATTTAGTTATCTCGTCCCAGTATGTATAGCCGAAGTAGCCTGCAATGCCCAGCACGAACAGTATTATAATTATTATGAAAAGTATTTTGCCGTTGCGCTGTGCGGTTTTGTTTTCTTCAAACTCGTTAGTCTCGCCGCCTGAGAAAACATCTCTCATATTTGAATAGGGCAGTGTGGGGTTGAGCATATCGTTAATATTTACGTCGGAATACTTTTCTTCCAGAGTCATCTTCTCGCCCTCAAGGCTATATGGAGATTTCAGCCGTTTATCGTCCTTTGCGGTGGTGTTTACCGACTGCATAGAAAGCTTTGCTTCGTCTTCCTTGCCAAGGTTGCCCGAGCCGAACACAACGTCGGTCTTAAGGTCTTTTATTACCTGATTTCTGGCTTTGTTGGCTCTTAGCATCTGCCGCAGAGTTTCGTTATAAATGTTGTCCTCGTCAAGACCCTCTACAAGGCTTATGGTCTGTGAAACGCCCTCTTCGTCTTTCTTGCCTTCCTGCTCTTCAAGGTATGCCTCGGTAAGCGAGATGCCTTTCATAGAAGGATTTCTGCCGACAGACTTTTTAGACTGCTTAGAAGCTTCTTCTGCCTTTTCGGTAAGCGTTTGCAGGTCGTCATCTTCATTGCCGAAGTTCTCAAATACTCTTACCGAAAGCACTTCAACAGCTGACTGACAATCCATAGAGCCCTTTACAAGCTCTTTCAGCGGAAGCAGTATTATCTCGCAGAATGTTGAGTGGAATGCATAGATAGTATCAAAATCGCTCTCGTATATATCCTGCGGATAGCGGTTGTCAAACAGCCTGTACCAGTCGGTAGGGTCGGAGCATATAAGCTCGTCGATATACTTTGCCAGCTTGAACCACATGGATTTGTACATAATGTTGCGGTCGTGCAGCACAAGCCATATGTAGCAGCTCAGGAAACAGTCGTAGCAGTCAATATTGTCGATAAGTATGCTTATATCCGTCTGCGAGGGGTCATAGGCATACATGCTGTCGGCATACGCAAAGGCGCGGTAGCCGTTGCTTAATACCTTATCGCGCGAGGAAGTGATGTTATCAACGTTTCTTTCAACAGGCGGAAGATACTTCAGGTCATAGTCAGACTCAAATTCGCCTATAGTGCCGTCCTCGCACATATCCAGAAGCATATCATACCGCTCGTCAATTTCTTCTGCCGAAGCGTTTACAGGAATACCAAGAACTCGGTAAGGGTTGTTTGAAAACAGCTCGGTCGCTGTTACGCCAAGTTTGTCCATAGTAATTCTCCAATCAGCCGAAAAAGGTCGGCGAAAGTGTATTATATATACTTCTATTATAGCAAAGCAGAGAGGCATTTTTATTACTATTTTGTTTTTTATTTATTAACTAACTGTAAACAAAAGGCTTGCGATTGTAGTGTATTATTTTTTTACCAAAAAAGTGATTGATTTTTTGTAAGATATGTTGTATAATAGTATGTAGATGTGAGCAAGTTATGTTTTTGTATGAGGGGAGCGTTGACCGTGGGACTTTTTGGCAGGAAAAAATCAAAAGAAAATACAGCTGCGCCTGCCGCGGTAACGATAAAAACCGCGCCGACGGACGAAAAGACCGCGCCCTCAGTTGCTATGAGTTCAGACGATTTTTTCAAGAGCGAAGAAAGCAAGAGCGTTAAAGGTCTTAAAAGCATAAAGAAAAGCACCGTTGACGAAAAGGTAGCTATTATGGAAAAAGAGCTTGCCGACCGCCCAGAGCCGCTCGATTACAAAAGCTATGACAAAAACCCCGTAAGGGCAAAAGAGCTTGACAAGGCAAATGAAGGTTTTGCAGAGATATGCGCGCAGGTAAGCGAAAAAGAAAGCATGACCAGATATAACATAATAAAAAGCGCGCTGCAAGACGATATGGACAAAAAGGTCGAGGAACTTGCGAATACTTATGACTATCTGACTGATGAAAATTACGACCGCAACACTGCCGAGTTTAACGAAGTGTATGACGAAGAAGGTTTTCGCCGCACTATGGAGATAGATATGCAGTTTGCTGAGAAGCGCGAAAAAGCCAAAAGCAATATGCCCTCGCTGACGGACGAACAGCTGGAGGCGATACGCAAGTTTGAAGAAAGCGATATAAAGGCTAAACCTATAGAGAAGCAGGGAGAGATACCTGAGCTTTCTGCAAAAGCGGTAGATGAGCTGACTGCGAAATTTGAAGAAAAATACAGCAGGATAGCAAAAGAGAAAGACGAGCAGGACAAGAACGCTTCTGATGCGGCAAAGGCTGAGGAAGATGCAGAGCTTGCGCGGCTGAGGGCAATGTTTGGGTAATAATTATATTATTATAAAATAGAAAAAGGAGAATGTTTTAAATGAACATTGACAAGAACGAACCGATAATCAAGTATGCCGAGAAGGGCAAGCCGTTCAATTATGAGAAGCTTTTCTTAAATACCGTGGCTGACTACATTTTTGAGTATAAGGGCACTATTTACGAAAAGCTTACCGATAAGGACAAATCAATATCGCTGGCGAGAATTATCAAGAAAATGGAAGTAAACGGCGTGCCTGTGCAGGAATTTTTCAGAGCGGATATTGATGCTTGGAACGAAAAAGGCGACAGCTTTCAGACAGTTTTGAACCTTGTAAATCTTATGGCGCAGGATATTTTCTGCTGCTTTGACAAGAATGTAAGAACAGAGCAGGGCTTTAAAAAGGTAAACAGGCTGTATGCCATAAACAACGAGGGCAAGCTGGACTACTTTATTTATGTTGATTCTGATAAGAAGGGACTGTTCTCAAAGAAGAAAGACCCCTCGCCTATAGCGCTGTATTTTGCAGATCTTAAAGACAGATGCGAAAAGGGTCTGCTGCCGCGCACCAAGAACTAAAGCAAGGGAGCAGGAAATATGGTAACTATTGAAATGGAAAACGGCAAGAAGATAAAGATAGAGCTTTATCCTGATGCCGCGCCGATAACCGCTGCAAATTTTGAAAAGCTGGTATCGCAGGGGTTTTATGACGGACTGCGTTTTCACAGAGTTATAAAGGGCTTTATGATCCAGGGCGGCGACCCTATGGGCAACGGAATGGGCGGCGCTAAAGAGAAGATAAAGGGCGAATTTGCCGCTAACGGCGTAAACAACCCTATAAAGCACACAAGAGGCGTTGTTTCTATGGCGCGCTCTATGATGCCAAATTCGGCTAGCTCGCAGTTTTTTATCATGCACCAAGATGCACCTCACCTTGACGGGCAGTATGCTGCGTTTGGCAAAGTTATAGAAGGCATGGACGTTGTTGACGAAATAGCGGAAACTAAGACGGATAGAAACGATATGCCGCTTACGCCGCAGGTAATGAAAAAAGTTACTATTGACTAAATATTCTTATGTATAAAGACCGTACCAAAAGTGCGGTCTTTTTTGTTTGCGCTTGGCGCTGCTATCCTGCCATTTGCAGAGAATTGCCGCCCTCGCATGACACAGCGGCGGAGTACATTTTGTCAGCCATTATAGCGTAGCCTCGGGTGGTATCTTTTACGAAAACGTGCGTTACAGCGCCCACTATTTTGCCGTTTTGTATTATGGGGCTGCCGCTCATTCCCTGAACTATGCCGCCTGCACGCGCAAGAAGCGTTTTGTCGGTGACGTGTATCACCATGTCTTTCACGCCGCTGTCGGAAAGGTCAATGCTTTCTATCTCTATCGAATATTCTTTCGGCGCGCCGCCGTCAAGGGTGCAAAGTATTGTAGCTTTTCCTGTTTCAACCTCCTGACGGTAGCCGAGGGGATAAGCTTTTGCTGTTGAGGGTATAGAATACGCGTTTCCGTACACGCCCCTGTCGCAATTGAGAAGTATATCGCCGCGCGCTTTGCCGCCCGAGAAAAGCCCCTGTATCTCGCCGGGCTGACCGAATGTGCTTTTGTTTACGCCGGTTATCTCAACGCCGCAAATGCTGCCGCTGCCGCAGGGGAATTCTTCACCCGTATCGTTATCGCAAACCGCGTGCCCAAGCCCTGCGTACATACCGCTGGAGGGGTCGTAAAAGGTAACGGTGCCTATGCCTGCCGAACTGTCGCGAATATCAATGCCTGCTTTGTAAGTGCCGCAGTAAAGCTTTGGTGTTATAGTCAGCGCCATTTCGCTGCCGCCGCGCATTATAACAACTTCGGTGGGTCTGCCCTTGCTTGCCATTATAATGTCTGCAAACGACTGGTTTGTGTCAACTGCTTTTCCTGCGGCAGATATTATCACGTCGCCTGTTTGTATTCCGCACTCGCGTGCAGGGCTGGAGCCCCCTATATCATTTATGCCTACCACTACCGCACCTTGCGCTTCAAGCTTTATGCCGAATGGGTCGCCACCGCTCATAAGCATAACGGGCGAGGAAGCGTTTGCGGTAACTGTCTTTATCGGTATGCAGCCAAGGAGCATTAAAGTTCTCTGCCGGCTGTCATTTGAAGTAAAGCTTGCCTGTGCTTCTGCCGCAGCGCTTTTTGAGGTAATATACGGCATGGAAGAAAAGGTAAGCTGCCCTTCTTGCGGCACGGTATAGCTGTCGGGCAGCGAGCAGCTGTATACCCCTGCAAGCATAAGAAGAACGAGCGATACAGCCGAAAACGTACACGCCGCCGCGGCTGTAACAGCCCTTATTTTGTGTTTTATATTTTTCATTTTTTCTATGTTCAAAGCCCTGCCGCGCTTTTGCAGCAGGAGCCTTGCCTTTCTTTTGTTCTGTGCGTTTGGGAACGCTTTTCGCGCCCTTACTTATCATTTGCCCGTCAGGCGATAAAATTCACTTGGCTTTTCAAGTATTATTTTCATTGGCAGCACAAAAGGTATTGAATTTACTCTGCCGTTTGTGTTATAATAAAATCATAAATGATTTTATTATATATTTATGTCCTCGTCGATACGCAGACCAAAAGGTCTGCTCCCGACGTATCGGACAATTATACCATAACGCTTACGCTTTTATGGTATAATATAAAAAATTCGGAAGGCAGTTTTTGTATGTCAAAAAAATCAAGATTAAGAGCCCAAAAGGCAAAGCAGCTGAGAGAAAAGGAAGAACTTGAGCGCGAAGAACAGCAGGAAAAACTAAAGGCAAAAAACGGCGCGCAGAGCAAATCGGCAAAAAAATACATAAAAAGCGCAAAAGCCAAGGAGCATATCGCCTACAAAGCTATAAAGGTGATAATGCTTGTTCCTTATGCCGTAAACTGCCTGTTTTTCGGGCTTGTGATGACCATTGCAATACTTTTTGTGGGCATAAACGATATTGAAAAAGTGACGGCTTATTTTCTTTTAGCAGAGATAGCATCCGTTACTTTGGGAATAGTATTTGCGTTTTTGCGAAAGTATATTTTGGCATTTATTTTTGCAGGCGGCGGAAGCGTTATGTTTTTCAGCGAGGGCGTGAAGTTCGTTGGCAAGATACACTACTATATGCAAAATTATTATGTATCGCCCGAAAACAGCAAGATGGACGTGAAATATATGCTGTTTTTCTACCCTTCTATAATAATTGCGGTGTGCGCGGCGGCACTGCTTGCGATGAAAATATTTGCAGCCGTAAGAAAGCGCAAACGTGCAAAAGACGAATACAACGACCGCCCGACCAAGAGCATTATAGACTGAAAGCCTCGTTTTTGTTAAAATAACCAAAATAAATTTATAAAAAAGTCGAAATTGTTACCTAATTGTAATTGACTATGGCGAGATGATGTTATATAATAATATATAGGCGAAAATAAAGATAGAAAAATGCCTGTGGAGTGGAACAAGTGTAACAAAAGAAAGACAAGGAGTAAAACAAATTGGTATTTGCGGATCTTTTCTTTCTGTACTTCTTTCTGCCTGTGTGTCTGGTATGCTACTTTGCAACCAAAAAGCTGAAGTACAGAAATTTTATTTTAGTGCTGTTTTCTTTGATATTTTACGCTTGGGGAGAGCCATGGTGGATAGTTTTGCTGCTGCTAAGCTCTATGGTGAACTGGCTGCTTGGCATGGCGATAGAGCCAAGACGTGAAAAACGCTCGGGAAAATTTTTGCTGGCGACAGCTTTGATATATAACATAGGTATACTGGGGCTTTTCAAGTACAGCGGATTTATAGCTCAGAACATAAACGCTTTTGCAGGCACGCACCTGCGCGAAGACGGCTTCGGGCTGCTTATTGTTGAAAAACTCAATTCGGTCACGGGTCTGAATTTAAAGACCGCCGCGCTGCCTATAGGAATAAGCTTTTACACCTTCCAGATACTTTCCTACATAATAGACGTATACTGGGGCAAGGTGAAGTCGCAGAGAAGCTTCGGAAAATTTTTGATGTACGTCTCGCTGTTCCCACAGCTGGTGGCAGGCCCTATAGTGCGCTATGCCGACATTGAAGCTGAAATTGAGGACAGAAAGACTAAACTTGTCGATTTGAGCGAGGGCTTTTCAAGGCTTATCCTCGGCGTGTCGAAAAAGGTCATAATAGCTAATAATTTAAGCTCTATAGTTACCACTATGTTTGGCGACAAAGACAACGGCTATGCAGGGCTGAGTTCTGTTTCCACCGTGGGAACATGGTATGGCATTATAGTTATTGCACTGTGGTATTATTTCGATTTTTCGGGATATTCGGACATTGCGATAGGCATAGGAAGAATGTTCGGCTTCCACTTTAACGAAAACTTTAACTACCCATATGTATCAAAGAACATAACAGAATTCTGGCAGAGGTGGCATATCTCTCTAGGCAGCTTTTTCAGAGATTACCTTTTGTATGTGCCGATATTCGGAAAAAGAAGAAAATACGGCGGACTGTTCCTTGTGTGGTTCTGCACGGGACTGTGGCATGGCGCAAGCTGGAACTTCATTCTGTGGGGTCTTTACTATGGGCTGTTCATAGTGCTGGAGCTGAAAATAGGCAGAAAGCGCATGAAAAAACTGCCAAGTGTGCTGGCACACATTTATGTGACTATTGTAGTCGCGGTCGGTTATGGCATATTCTATTTTGAAGACTTGCCTTCGCTGGGAAGATTTTTCAAGAACTTAGTCGGCGTGGGCGGCAATGCCTTTGCTGATGCGGTGACGGGTACAAGCGTTTTCAATAACCTGTTTTTGCTGCTGGCGGCTTTGATATTCTCAACGCCGATAGTGAAGAAGATACGCTCGCTGGGCGACAAGAGCGTCGGCGCGTGCATAACGATGAATACTTTAGGCATAGTGCTCAATATCGCTATGCTGCTGGTGAGCAGTCTTATGCTGCTCAGCAATACAAACAATCCGTTTTTGTATTTAAGATTTTAAGCTTTTAAGCTTTTCTAACAAACAGTGAACGGGAAAGATAGGATTACACATGGAGAACAAAGAGAACATGGAAAATGCGGAGAATGTGAAAGACACCGCCGCCGAAAAGACGGAAGAAACGGCTGATGCGATCACCGCAGAGACTACAGACGACAACAATAATAAAGAGAATAATAACACTGATAACACCGATAGCGGCGACAATGTCAAAAGAAACAGCGAGACCAAAAAGGTAGTTACCATAGAGATGCCGCGCCAAAAAGGCATTAAAATGGAAGAAGGCATGGTTGTCGGTGTTAACGTTGTGAGCGAAGAACGCGACAAGAAGACCATAAATTTGCAGCTTGATGCTAAAAAGGTCAAGAAAGCCAAGAACAAGCAGCTGCGCGAGGAAAAGAAGCGCTCACGCAAGAGGGCTGTAAAAGAGATAGGCAGAAAGTTTGGCGACCGCATACGTGAGGGCGTTAAAGATGAAGCGCCAAAGACCACCGACAAGGACATGGACATAAGAGCCTGCCGCCTTGAAATGAACTTTATAAACGTTATTGCCATGATACTGGTGTTTGCAGTTGTGGCAGTAATGCTGATAGTTATAAAAAGGGCAGACGGCAAAAGCAAGTTTGAAAACAGAGAACTTGCAGATTTTCCTGAAATATCGGTATCGCAGTGGCTTAGCGGCAATTTTACCGACGGCGTTACAAAGTGGTATACCGATACCATACCTTACCGCGACGATATGCTTTCGCTGTCATCAAGGCTGACAAAGTTTTTCGGGCTGCATATAGGAAAAGAGGACGACAAGGTAATACTTGACGGCAACAGGGGCGATATTGAAAAACAGACCCTCAGCGGCACGGTGACCACGCAGAAAGTTGAGATATTCACAGGTACTCCGCCTGTGGGAACGGACGAAACAGACGAAAGCCTGCCGGGCACGAGCGGGGAAACTTCGGGCACGCAGCAAAGCGCATCTGAAACTACTTCGCAGACACAAAGCACGCCGCAGCAGACCACTTTGCCGGTAAATAACGATAATACTACACTTTCAAACGGTATAATGATAGTCGGCAGCGGAAAGAGCGTAAGGGCGCTTGAATGTTACGGCGGCAGCTTCTCTTACGGAAAGTCGTATGCAGAGTTTGTGAACAAGTATAAAAAAGAACTGGGGCAGTATGTCAATGTTTACAGTATGAACATACCAACTGCGTTCGCGTACTATTGCCCCGATAAGTACAAGGACGATTACGGCGATACGCTTGACAATATAAACAACATAAGAAGTTACCTTGACGGCGTTGCGGACGTTGACGTGTACTCGGTGCTGAAAAAGCATACCGACGAATATATCTATTCGCGTACCGACCACCACTGGCAGCCGCTCGGCGCTTACTATGCGGCGCAGGAATTTGCAAAGGTATCACAAGTGCCGTTCGATGAGCTTTCAACGTATGAAAAAGTGGTCGAGGACGACTTTGTAGGCACGCTGTACGGCTTCAGCGGTCATAACAGCGAACTTGCCGACAACCCCGATACATTTACCTATTATAAACCGCACAACAATAACGACCTCGAGGTGTATTACTATTCGCCCGACTTTACGGATAAGAGTGTAAGGAGTACGCTGTTTTTCAAGGCGTATGAAAAGATAAATCTGTACAGTACATTTTTGGGTACAGATCAGCAGATAGCCGAGATAAAAACGCAGTGCGACAACGGCAGAACGCTGGTTATATTTAAAGACAGCTTCGGCAATGCGCTTGTGCCGTTCCTGACGGGCTCATACAGCAAGATATATGTGGTTGATTTGAGATACTTTACGCCCAACGCTATAGAGTTTTGTCAGAATGTAGGCGCGACGGACGTGCTGTTTGCGACGTGTATGTTCACCTGCACGAGCAGCAAGGCGAATTATATCGAGAACCTTAGAGTGCAGAATAAAACGAAATAAACAAAGCTTTTAATTCTTGTCAAAAAAAGAAAAGTTTTCGGTCAAGCCTTTTTCAAAAGGCTTGCGGGGGGTGTAGCGTTCGCAAGCGACCGCCGGCAGAGCCCCCCAAAAAATACAACGTGCGCTCCGCTGTTAGAGGTTAGAGGTGAGAAGTAAGAGGTTAGAAATGTTTTTCAGCTTTTGCGCGTGCTTGCCCTGACTGCGGTTTATATAGAGGCAAGAGGCAAGAAAATTGGAATTGTTCGTACTGCGAATTATAAGGATTTTTTAGAATTATAATATACCCTCCACACATACCGCCCGAAAGAAAAACAGCCGGCAGAATATTCTTCCAACCGAGCGTGGGGGTATGCTGATAGATGTAAGAGTTCAGAGGTTATAAATGGTTTTCTGACATTGGTGCGGAACCGATATTTCTGCGATTTATAGAGGCAAGAAGCAAGAAATTGTTTTCACAAATTTTCAAAACACTTCTCTTGCCTCTTGCTTCTAAATTTCTTGCTTCTAAAGGCTGAGCCTCCCCTTTGAGAAGTTATATCTATTTTTCCGCGTTCCATTATGGAACGCCAAGATTTGTAAAAACTTCGTATAATAAAACGAGAGAAGATGATAACTTGAAAGAACTGCAATACCCGTTTGACGGCGCTTACCTGATGAAGAAAAAGCGCAGTATAAAAAAAGCCCTGCTTTCAGACGGCAGCGAGCGCATAGAGAAGAAAATAGCGATACTTGGCGGCTCTACCACGGGTGATATTGCCGATATGCTGGAAATTTTTCTGCTTGATGAGGGTATACAGCCAAAAATATGGCAGTCGGAATATAACGCATACTGGCAGGATGCGGTGTTCGGCAACGAGCAGCTTGACGAGTTTGCACCCGATATAATTTTTATACATACTTCAAACAGAAATATCACCGAAAAACTTACACCCGATATGACAAAAGAACAGGCTGACGAAGCCTTGGAGCGGCAGGTGCAGCATTTTATCACGATGTGGGAAAAACTGAGGGAGCGCTTCGGCTGCGTTATAATACAAAATAACTTTGAGCCGCCGCTTTACAGGCTTTTAGGCAACCGCGATGCCTACGACCACAGAAGCATGACAAACTTTATATCGCGGCTCAATCAGCGTTTTTATGAGTACGCAGCCTCGCACGACGACTTTTATATAAACGATATAAACTACCTAGCGGCAAGCTATGGGCTGGAGAAATGGTCTGCGCCGCTTTACTGGTATATGTATAAATACGCGCTGTGCACCGAGGCGATACCGACACTTGCGTTCAGCGTTGCGAATATTATAAAAGCTATACTGGGCAAGAACAAAAAGGCTCTGGCGCTTGACCTTGACAACACGCTGTGGGGCGGAGTTGTGGGCGATGACGGCGTTGAAGGCATTGCAGTGGGAGAGGAAACGCCCGTTGCGCAGGGGTACAGAGAGTTTCAAACATACTTAAAACAGCTAAAAAGCATGGGCGTTATGCTGACTGTCTGCTCAAAGAATGACGAAGAAAACGCAATAGCAGGGCTTGAGCACCCCGACGGCGTTTTGCGCCCCGATGACTTTGTGTGCATAAAAGCTAACTGGGAACCAAAAGACTTAAATGTTGCACAAATTGCAAAAGAACTGAATATTCTGCCTGAGAGCATAGTTTTTGTAGACGACAACCCTGCCGAGAGGGAGATAGTTTCAAAGCAGCTGGGGGTTTGCGCGCCCGAAATAGGCAGCGTTGAGGACTATATAAGAGTTATAGACCGCAGTGGATTTTTTGAGGTAACGCAGCTTTCTAAAGATGACCTGCAAAGAAATGATATGTATATTGCAAACGCAAAAAGGGCGCAGCAGCAGGCAAGTTTTGAAAATTACGGCGACTATCTCAAAAGCCTTGAAATGACGGCATATATAGGCGATTTTCAGCCTGTTTATCTGCAAAGGATAACGCAGCTGACAAACAAGAGCAACCAGTTCAACGTTACCACAAAACGCTACACGCAGGCGCAGATGCAGGAAGTTTTTGAGAGCGAAAATTTCATCAGGCTGTTTGGCAGGCTGACGGATAAATTCGGCGATAACGGTGTGGTTTCGGTAGTTATAGGCGAGAAGAAAGGCAGAGAACTGCATATAGACCTGTGGCTGATGAGCTGCCGCGTATTAAAGCGCGATATGGAGCTTGCTATGCTTGATGTTCTGGTGAAAAAGTGCCGCGAGCAGGGTATAGACAAGATAATAGGCTATTATTACCCGACGGCGAAAAACAAAATGGTAAAGGAGCTTTTCGGCTCGTTCGGGTTTGAGAAGACTTCGGAGGACGAGGGCGGCAATACCGTTTGGGAGATGAATGTATCTGCTTATGAAAACAAGTGCGGATACATAGAAATACAGCAAATTTAAAAGGAGAGGTACATAATGCTTGAAAAAAAGGAAATCTACGAGAGGCTCAACAAGGTGTTCAGAGATGTGTTTGACGATGAGGAAATTACGGTAAAACCCGAGACCGTGGCGGACGACATTGAAGACTGGGACAGCATGATGCACATAACGCTCGTGGGCGCGGTGGAGGACGAATTCGGCGTGCGCTTTAAGATGGGCGAGGTATCTACAATGAAGAATGTTGGCGAAATGGCAGAAATAATCGCCTCAAGGGCAAAGTGATTTTTGTAAATTGCATAAAAATTAAAAAAGCTCTTGACAAAAGCTTTTGAATGTGTTAAACTCAATATACTGTTTATAAAGGCTGTGACGGAGAGCGTCAGAGAAGGCAGCTTTCAGAAAGTCGGCGGTAGATGCGAGCCGACAGCGAGGGTCTCTGTACAACTCACTCCCGAGCTGATAATGCGAAAGCTAAAAGGCAAGTAGTGTTATCCGTAATGTGCGACGTAAAAGCAAAGGGCTTGTTGGAGCCTGAAGTGGCGTGCGAACGCAATTTGAGTGGTACCGCGGAAAGATATTCCGCCTCAAAGAACTATCTTTGGGGCGGTTTTTTGTTATCACAATTTATCACAGTCTTGAAAATTCGCAGAAATATATTTAAAGAGAAAGGAAAAATCACTATGAAACTCAGCTTTTCAACACTCGCGTGTCCTGACTATTCATGGTCGGACATATATTCAATGGCTCATGACCTCGGCTTTGACGGCATTGAGATAAGAGGTCTGGGCGACGACATTTTCTCGGTAAAGGCAAAACCTTTCACCGAAGAGCAGCTGCCGAAAACGGTAGAAAAACTGCGCTCTCTGGGGCTGGAGATATCCTGCCTTTCTTCGGGCGCGTGCTTAAAATTTGAAGACAAACTTGACGACGCCATTGACGAGATAACCCAGTATGCAATACTTGCCGATAAACTGGGAGTATCTTATATAAGGATACTTGCAGACCTGAACCCTGAGCCAAACGGCGATGTTGATGACGAAAAGATGATCGCGGCTCTGAAAAAGATAGTGCCCATAGCGGAAAAGTATGAAGTTACTATGCTTGTTGAAACAAACGGTGTGTATTCTGACAGCGCAAGGCTGAAAAAGGTGCTCGATGCTGTTGACAACCGCTGGGTAGCGGCTCTGTGGGATATGCACCACCCCTACAGATATGCAGGTGAATCGCCCGAAACAACGGTTGCAAATCTTCGCGATTATATAAAGTATGTTCATGTTAAAGACAGCGTAATGAAGGACGGCAAGCCCGAATATAAGCTTATGGGTGAGGGCGATATGCCTCTTGATGATATGTTCAAGGCGCTTTTAAGTATTGATTACACAGGCTATGTTTCTCTTGAATGGGTAAAGAGGTGGGCTAAGAACCTCTACAGCGCAGGCGTGGTGTTCCCGCAGTTTGAAAACTACATGAAGGCATACAAGGGCAAGCACACCGAGGCACTTTGCGACAACAACAGGGGCACGGGCAAGTACATATGGCCGAAAGAAAAGCTTATCGACTGCCTTTTCCCCGATGTCCTTGACAGGGTGTGCGAGGAATTCCCCGAGCAATATGCTTTCAGATACACCGAGCTTGACTACACCAGAACATATCCGCAGTTCAGAGACGACGTTGACACTTTTGCACGCTCTCTGATAGCTATGGGAGTAAAGAAAGGCGACCACGTTGCTATATGGGCAACAAATGTTCCGCAGTGGTATATAACTTTCTGGGCTACCACTAAAATAGGCGCTGTGCTCGTTACAGTAAATACCGCATATAAAATTCACGAGGCTGAGTATCTGCTTAGGCAGTCTGACACGCACACGCTTGTTATGATAGACGGCTTTAAAGATTCAAACTATGTTGAGATAATAAAAGAAATATGCCCTGAGCTTGCGACTTGTGAGCCCGGCAAGCTGGAGTCAAAGAGGCTTCCGGTGCTGAAAAACGTTATCACCTGCGATTCAAAACAGCCCGGCTGCTTTACATGGGAAGAAGCCATAGCGCTTGCAGAAAATGTGCCTTACAGCGAAGTTGAAGTTATGCGCCGCAAGATAAACAAGCACGATGTCTGCAATATGCAGTACACCTCTGGCACAACAGGCTTCCCCAAGGGCGTTATGCTGACACACTACAACGTTGTAAACAACGGCAAGGCTATCGGTGACTGCATGGATCTTTCCACCGCTGACAGAATGATGATTCAGGTGCCTATGTTCCACTGCTTTGGCATGGTGCTGGCTATGACGGCCTCGGTAACGCACGCAGTGACAATGTCGCCTATAACGGCATTCTCACCTCGCAAGGGACTGGACTGCATAAACAAAGAGAAGATAACCTGCTTCCACGGCGTGCCGACAATGTTCATAGCAATGCTCGGTCACGAAAACTTCCCCAAGACGGACTTTTCTTACATGAGAACGGGCATAATGGCAGGTTCGCCCTGCCCTATAAAGGCTATGCAGGACGTTATAGAAAAGATGAACATGAAAGAGATATGCATAACCTATGGTCAGACGGAGGCATCGCCTGCTACCACAATGTCAAAGACCACCGACTCTATAGAAACGAGGGTAAACACCGTTGGCGGCCCGATTTTCGGCGTTGAGTGCAAGATAGTTGACCCCGAAACGAACGAGGAACTTCCCGACAATGTTGACGGCGAGTTCTGCGCGAGGGGATACAACATAATGAAGGGCTACTACAAAATGGAGGCAGCTACAGAAGCGGCTATAGACAAGGACGGCTGGCTGCACACGGGCGACCTTGCAAGACGTCTGCCTGACGGAAACTTTAAGATAACGGGACGTATAAAAGATATGATAATCCGCGGCGGTGAGAATATTTACCCCAAGGAGATAGAGGACTTTATATACACCCACCCCAAGGTGCAGGACGTTCAGGTAATAGGCGTGCCCGACAAGGCTTACGGCGAGGAGATAATGGCGTGTATCATCTTAAAGCCGGGCGAACAGGCCACCGAAGAGGAAATGAAAGAGTATGTTATGTCGCACATGGCAAAGCACAAAGTGCCGAGATATGTTGACTTTGTAAGCGAGTTCCCGATGAACGCGGCAGGCAAGATACTCAAATATAAAATGCGCGAGGCGGCTGTTGAAAAGCTGGGTCTCCAGTCGGCAAACAGTGTAGAAACGGCATAAGAATATAACAAAAGTGCAGTATCTTAAAGGTACTGCACTTAACTATGTATTATTCAATGCTTTCTGACGGTTCGTTTTCGTCGGGCTGACTGCTGTCATCGGGCTGACTGCTGTCGTCAGGCTGACTGCTGTCGTCAGGCTGACTGCTGTCATCGGGCTGGCTGCTGTCATCAGGCTGGCTGCTGTCATCGGGCTGACTGCTTTCGTCAGGCTGACTGCTGTTATCAGGCACACTGCTGTCAGGTTTGCTTGCAGCAGGCGGCTGCGGCGTGGGTGTGTTGTTCTGCGGCGGTGCTTGCCAGTTGTTATTATTGTTATTATTGTTGTTATTGTCGTTGTTGTTATAATTGTTATCGTTATTGTTATTATAATTTTCGTTATTGTTGCCGGGCTGTGCGGAAGGCTCACTGCTGTTTTCGGTCGTTTCGCTTTGCGGCGCAGTGGTCTTATCGGGAGTGGTTTTAGGAGTAGTGCCGTCTTTTTTCGGCGTGGTGACTGTAGGCGCTGAGGTCTTATCAGATGTTCTTTTACCGCTTGTGGTGGTGTTGGGCTTTGTAACGTCGGTAACATCAGTGGTGTATTCTGTAGTAACTTCGGCACTGCCGGTGCTTGCTCTTTCCACCTTGTCGTTATCGGTCAATATCAATATAGACAGTATGGCTATCATTATTGCGCTGATAACGCCAAGCACCGTAACGGTTATCTTATATTTGTTGTCCATTTTGTCATCTCCGTTAAATCATTAAGGGGATCGTTTTCTATCTTTATAAATTATATCTATAGTATAACATTTTTTAATTGCAATTGTCAAGTATTATCGCAATATATCGAGAGGTGTATTTTTAAGTGCATAGCAGCACATCATATCGCGGCAGCCTGAGATAAGCTCAGCGCTTAAATTATCTTTGAAATTATCATAACATTCAAGCGCAAGAGAGATAAGCGGCTTTTGCCATTTGAAAAGATAAGAACCGACAAAGTTTTTAACTATTGCCCACGGCAAGTCGCCGCTGTAGTTTCTGCTGAGTTTTCCGCCGATCCACAGCCGCAGCGTTTCAAGAGTATTATCGGTAAAGCCGTCTGCAAAGTGAGAGGCATAGAGCACCACAGAATACATATCACGCTCGTTATCGGGCGCTATGGCAAGCGTTAAGGCAAGGCAGCAGCAGATAAATTTCTGCTCTGTGGCATCGCTCGTCAGGCTTTTTGAAAGCTTTAGTATATCGTTGGTACTTGGCAGCTTTGGCGGTATTATCTTTTTTACTTTTGTTTTCAAAGGGCGCGCTCCTTACCTAAAAAATACTTGACTACCGTTTGGGTAGGTGTTATAATATTTTACGGTGTAATTTTTATAGGCACATCAAATAACATAATCGCCGCCGTCTGCGTGCTGATTGTCAAGAATATCCTGAAGTGTAACAGAGTCGAGATATTCATTGATGACCTTGTAAAGCCCCTGCCATACTGCCAAAGTGGCGCAGTTATCGCTTCTGTCGCAGCCTATGGGGTCGCAGTCAAGGCAGGCAACGGGCGCTAGGCTGCCCTCGGTAAGGCGCAGGATCATGCCCACTGTGTACTTATCGGGCGTGCCCGAAAGCATATAACCGCCCTGATAGCCGCGGTTTGTAAGCAAAACGCCGCTTTTTGTAAGCACGGGCACTATCTGCTCAAGATATTTTTTTGAGATATTCTGCCGCTGTGCAACATCTTTAAGAGCAACATAACCGTCGCCGCGGTGCTCTGAAAGGTCAAGCAGCAGCCGCAGGGCATATCTTCCTTTTGTAGATATTTTCATACTTAATCACTTACCTAACATCTATAATATATCCATATACCTATAATAACATATATTTAATAGGTTTTCAAGTATCAACCAAAAAAATTTAAAACGGAGTGTGAAAAAATATGACACTGCAACAACTACGCTATATTATAACAATTTCTGAGGCAGGCTCTTTGAGCAAGGCGGCACAGATACTTTACATATCTCAGCCGTCTCTTACATCATCAGTAAGGGAGCTTGAAAACGAGCTTGGCATAACTATTTTTCACCGAAGCGGCAAGGGTATGTCGCTGACAAACGACGGTGTGGTGTTTTTGTCGTCTGCGAGATATTTGTACACGCAGTATGAATCGCTTATGGAGCAGTATGACAAGAATGGGCCGCACAAAAAGCGTTTTGCTATATCGGCACAGCATTATTCGTTCGCGGTGAAGAGCTTTGTAGAGCTTGTAAAGAGATACAACACAGCCGAATATGAATTTGCGGTGAGGGAGACAAAAACGCGCGAGGTGATAGAGGACGTAAGCACCATGCGCAGCGAGATAGGCGTTATTTATCTGAGCGATTTTAACCGCAAGGCTATGATGAAGGTTCTCTCCTCAAACGGGCTGGAATTTCACAAGCTGATAGACTGCAAGGCATACGCATATATGAGCAAGAGCCACCCGCTGGCAGAAAGCGAGAGCGTAAGTTTTAAAGAACTGGAAGACTACCCGTGTCTGTCGTTTGAGCAGGGCGGAGAGAGCTCGTTTTACTACGCGGAGGAGATATTCAGCACAAACCACTATCCGCGAATGATAAAGGTAAGCGACAGGGCTACTATACTTAATCTTATGGTGGGGCTCAAC
Organism: uncultured Clostridia bacterium; assembly: GCA_947630555.1. Lineage (GTDB taxonomy): Bacteria > Bacillota > Clostridia > Oscillospirales > Ruminococcaceae > UBA7477. The sequence continues at coordinate 6,798 of CANRIA010000007.1, read as the reverse complement.
GGCTACACTGTGTGCTCGGGCATAATATGCGGCGAACTGAACGGCGACGGCTACATTGCCATACCGATAGAAGATGCAGGCGGCGAGGAGATAATGGAGATAGGCTATATAGTAAAAAAAGAGCTTATAATGAGCAAGCTTGCAGTGGAATACATAGATGAGCTGAAAAGATACTTAAACAAGCAGTAAAGAATATACATATATAAAAGAGGCAAGGAAAAATTCCCTGTCTCTTTTTTGCAACAATATTAAATAAATAGAACGTTTATATGATACCCTCGGAGAATGTTATAGGCAGCGCAAACATTACGCCTGCGTTGGGCTTTGAAAGGTCGCCGCACACCTGGTGCACAACGTCTTTCGCAGTTTCTACCTGTTCTTCGGGAAGCGCTAACATTATCATGTTTCCGTTGGTGGGCGGAATATTTCCAAGTATCGTGCCAATGGCGGCAAGCATCTGCACATTCTGGCTTTTGGTGAGCGACCTTGCCATACCTGTTGTTTCTACGACCGTGCCGCCCTTTATGCCCTTTTCGGCAAATGACTGCATCAGGGTATCGACGATCTCCGATTTCTTTAATATTACCACTAATAACTGCTGCATTTTTGACCTCCTTTCTGTTTGGTGAGGGGATAAACTACGTGTTTTTTACAAACAAGCAGGCTATCCAGTCGTCCTTTTGCCTTTTGCCTGTAAGTGTGAAGCCGTTTTTCAGGATACATTCCAGCACTTCGGGAAAGCGTTTTTCAATAATGCCCGAAGTTATCAGCCTGCCGCCGCTTTTTAAAAAGCCTGCAAAAAACGGTGACATAGCTATAAGCACATCGGCGACTATGTTTGCGCACACAACGTCGTAATCTTTGCCGATGCTTTGGCGCAGGGCGCTGTCCTCGGTGATATTTCCGCACACCGCCTTGTAACGCTCCGGTGAGATGCCGTTTTTGGCGGCGTTTTCGGCTGCTATGGTTACAGCGCCTTGTTCAATATCCACCGCGTATGCAGATGAAGCGCCCAGCAGAACGCCGCTGACTGAGAGTATACCGCTGCCGCAGCCTAAGTCGAGAAGCCTGTCTCCTTGCTTTATGTTTTCTTCCAAAAGTTCAAGGCAAAGCTGCGTTGTGTTGTGCTGCCCCGTGCCGAAGCTTGCCGCAGGGTCTATCTCGACCACCACGCGCCGATCAATCGGCTGTGTTTGCTCCCACGAGGGCTTTATAAGCAGCCTTTCGCCTATTTTCAGCGGTTTGAAGAACTGCTTCCAGTTGTTTGCCCAGTCCTGCTCTCGAATAGATGAAAACTCGCATTCCAGCCTGCCGTACTCGCCGCCCCTATCTAAAGCTTTCAAAGCTGCAAGCTGCTGCTTTATCATAGAGAGCGTTTCTGCGCCGTCGGCATCGTTTGAAATATACACGGTTACAGACGTTTCTGCGTTTCTGAGTTCATACAGATCATCATCAATATAATCCCAGTTGCCGTCCTTGTGCTGAAGAAAATCCTCAAAGTCGTTTTTATCCTGAATGACAAAACCGCTTATGCCAATATCCATAAGTCTGCCCGTAAGGGCATCCACCCCCTGCGATGAGGTGTATATTTTCAGCTCTGTCCAATCCATGCAACGCACTTCCTTTGAGTAGTATTACTAGTATAACATATTTTGAAATATTTGTAAAGAGTAATTTTTCGCGCACGCGCTTGCAGTATGCATATAGCCTGTTTGGTGTGAATATAAATGTTTTAGGTACACTCAAAATACCTGAACGAGTAATTAAAACACAACAGGAGGAAGCTATGGATCTTAAACTTAACCGTGAGATCTTCACTGCCTCGGAGACCGCTTTTGACAACGGCTTCGAGCAGGCGATCGAGCTTGACTACATTCTTCCCGACTACTATCCCGACATATTCAGGGTGCTTAAATGCCGCCTGCTGCCAAGGATAGTATCGCAGAGCATAAACGGCGACAAGCTTACCTATGAGCTGTGCGCCGTTATAAAGGTAATGTACGTCAGCGAAAATTCAAGCAAGCTCAGCTGTATTGAGCAGAAACTGAGCTACACACGTTCATGCGACATACCAAGCGGCATTAAAAACCCGTGCGTTACCGTAACGGCAAAGGCGGACTACATAAACTGCCGTGTGGTAAATCAGCGCAGACTTGATTTGCGCGGCGCAGTTACATCTAAAGTAAGGCTGTGCTGCGAAAAAGGCAGGTCGGCGGTGGCAGATGCCGTGGGCTGCGGCATACAGATGTATCACGAGAGCGTGACATACCCTACAAACAGGCTGTATGCCTCAAAGAGGATAACCATTGTAGAAGAACTGGAACTTGGCGAGACAAAGCCGCCTATATCTTCTGTAATACGCAGCGATTGCATTGCAACACTGGGCGAGAAAAAGCTGGTATCCGGCAAACTGGTAATAAAGGGCGATGCGTATATAAATGTTCTTTACAGCAGCGAAAACGGCGAAGACAGCGCAAGCCTTGAAACTATGCGTTTTTCGGTGCCATTCAGCCAGATAATGGACATTGACGGCATTGACGAGCGTTATGAAAATTACGTTGACCTTATACAGAGCGGCTGCAGCGTTATAGTAAAGGGAGATGATCAGAAGTCGCTTGAATGTGAGATAGTGCTGCTGGTAAACTGCCGCGCGGTAAAATACGAAACGGGAGAGCTTGTGACAGATGTATTCTCCACAGGCTATGACCTTGACATTGACAAGAGCGACGAGAAGATAGAGAGCGTTCCCGTTGAGATATGCGAGCCGCACACCCATACCGCAAGGCTTACTTGCCAGGACGGCGAGATTGCTGCGGTATACGATAACTGGTGCGATGTTTCAAACGTGAGCGGCAGGTTCAGCTTTGACAAAAACAGCCTTATTGTAAGCGGAAATCTCTCGTTTGCGCTGGTTGGCAGAAACGACAGCGGCGTGCCGATATATTTAGAGAGCGACACGGCTTTTGAACACGTTATAGAAAGCGAGTGCGCCACGCAGGACAGCATTTTAGAGCCTAGGGTGGATATAGTCGGCTGCTCATACACGCTGTGCGACCCCTCTACCGTTGAAATAAAGGCAGATCTGAGCATATGCGGAACTGTTTCAAAGCTTATTACAAAGCGGCTTATAACAGATATAAAAATATCAGAAGAGCAGACCGAAAGGGCAAGGCAGAGCGCGCTTAAGCTTTACTATGCAAAAAGCGGCGAGAGGGTATGGGACATAGCAAAGAAATACCGTATACCTGTATCGGCGATAACGGGTGAGAACGACCTTGCATCTGACATACTTGCCGAGGACAAAATGCTGCTTATACCCGATATAGAATGACTGCATTACAGAAAGGAAACCGAGCATATGAACAATGACATCTATAAAGATATTGCCAAACGCACGGGCGGCGACATCTATATCGGAGTGGTAGGGCCTGTGCGCACCGGCAAATCGACATTCATAAAGCAGTTTATGGAGAGCCTTGTTATACCCAACATTGAAAGCGACTTTCGCAGGGAAAGGGCGGTAGACGAACTGCCGCAGTCTTCGGGCGGAAAGACGATAATGACCACCGAGCCGAAATTCATACCCGAAGAAGCGGTTGAAATATGCATTGACGACAACATTCGCTTTAATGTGCGCATGATAGACTGCGTTGGCTACATAATACCAAGCGCAATAGGCTACATAGAGAACGAAGCGCCGCGTATGGTGCACACCCCATGGTTTGATGACCCTGTGCCGTTCAACATGGCGGCTGAGGTGGGCACGCAAAAGGTGATAACGGAGCACTCGACTATAGGGCTTGTGATAACTACTGACGGTTCTATTACAGACCTGCCGCGCGATGAGTATGAAGAATGCGAAGAACGCATTATAAACGAGCTTAAAGAGATAGGCAAGCCGTTTGTGGTGCTTATGAACACCACCACGCCAAATTCCAAAGAAACAAAGGCGCTGTGCGAGAGGCTCTCGGAAAAGTATGGCGCGTGCGTTATTGCGGTAAACTGCTTAGAACTTGCGGAAGACGACATAAAGAGCATACTTTCGCAGATACTGAACGCATTCCCCGTAAAAGAGATAAACATAGACCTGCCAAGGTGGATAGCAGCTCTTGATAAGGGTCACTGGCTGAAAGAAGATATTTTCAGCACGATAAAAAGCTGCGCCGAAAGCGTTGCGGCAATAAAGGACATAAAATGCTTTGCCGAAAAGCTGACGGAATGTGAGCATATAGTAAACTCTAAAATAGCCTCTATAGACATGGGAACGGGCAGCGCGGTAATTGAGGTTACCACCAACAAAGACTTGTTCTTCAAAATTATCGGCGAGGCGACGGGACTGGAGATAACGGGCGAGAGCGACCTTATGCCGCAGATACTGGAGCTTGTGAAGATACGCAGCAAGTTTGAAAAGTTCTCGGAGGCGCTGGAGCAGCTTGAGGAAACGGGCTATGGCATAGTTATGCCGTCTATTGAGGAACTTACTCTTGACGAACCTGAGATAATAAAGCAGGGCGGCAAATACGGCGTGCGCCTCAAAGCCACCGCGCCCTCTATACATCTTCTGAAAGCGAACATTGAAGCCGAGGTGTGCCCGATAGTCGGCAGCGAAAAGCAGTCGGAGGAACTGGTGCTTTATATGCTGAACGATTTTGAGGAATCGCCCGAAAAGATATGGGACAGCAATATTTTCGGCAAATCGCTTCACGAACTGGTGGGCGAGGGGCTGCACAACAAGCTTTCAAAAATGCCCGAAGAAGCGCGCGGCAAGCTTGCCGAAACAGTTGAGCGCATGATAAACGAGGGCTGTTCGGGGCTCATCTGCCTGATACTTTAATAAAAAAGGACTGCATTTATTATGCAGTCCATGTTTTTTATATAACCTTGTTAAGCCTGCTGAGAGATTTTCTTCTCAGCGGTCTTTTCATTTTGCAGCTTGTTGTAAAAATATTGAAGAACATCACGCCTTGTTATTATGCCTATGAACATATTTCTGTCGTCCACAACGGGTACGAAGTTCTGGTTCATCGTCATTAAAAGCAGGTCTTCAAGCTTTGCATTTACGCTTACCGCTTTGTTTACAGTCCGCAGTTTTACAGACTCAAGCGGCATATGCTCCGTCTTTTTCAGTATGTCGGTCCCGCAGCCGAGCACAAGCCACAAAAAGTCGCCCTCGGTAACGGTCGCTATATACTCTCCCTCTCTGTTTATTATGGGTATTGCGGTGTAGCCCGACGAGCGCATTTTTTCAAGCGCCTGTCTAACTGTGCAGTCGCTTACAAGGTGCGCGACCTCTTGCTTGGGCTTTAGCAAAAAGAGAATATTCATGCCGTATACACATCCTCCTTTCGTGTATCAAAGTAAGGTAAAATACCCTCAAATATATTTTACCTCTTTTCAGGCGATACGTCAATAGTATATTATGAAAACTAAACAAATGTTTTGTCGTAAACGCTGAGAATTGTGCAAGTGCACAGCGGCAGGGAAATTAACTGATATATTGCCCGAAATGTTGGCGTATTCAACATAAAAACTGTGCAAGAATACAATAATATTCGTATTTCTATTGACAAAACAGATTAAAAGAGTATAGTATAAGTATAGTATATTTATAGATGTATGAATAGATGTATGAAGGGAGTCTTACTTTATGGACGTTATATCAGCTATTCTTGAAACGGACAACACCGCCAAAGAGATGATGAAAAGCGCCGAAGAAAAGCGCGACAGCCTTATGAGCGAGGCTCACGAGAGCGTTAAGAGCATGGAGAGCGACATAGCTGCGGCGGCTGAGAAAAAGTCAGCCGAATATGAAAAGGCAGAGCGCGCAAACGCCGAGAAAGAGCAGAAAAAGCTGCTTGACGAAAAAGATGCGGCAATTGCGCGGCTTGACAAGGCGTTTGAACAAAACAGCGAGGCGTGGCAAAAGCGCATTTTTGAAAGCATAGTAAACGGCTGAGATAAAGCTTTTAAAACTTTTTGGCAAAGGCGGTGAAACGTTTTGAACAAGGCATCGTTAAACGCTACTATAACTAAAATAAGGGCTATGCACGGGCGTATGCTGACGGGCGAGGACTACAGGATACTTTCCTCGAAGGGCAGCGTGGCAGAGGTGGCGCAGTATCTGAAAGACCGCGAGGGATTTAAAGATACTTTTGCGGATATAGACGTAAACACCGTTCACAGAGGATATATAGAAGAACTTTTGAAAAAGCGCAGTTTTGAGATATTTATAGATCTGAGGGATTTTCAGCACCTTGGCAAAAAGCAGTTTTACGACCTTGTGAGCGAAAGATATGAAAACGAGCTTTTGCTGATACTGATAAGGACGATAGACAGCGGTGAGAAGACTTCGTTTTTAAACTCAATGCCGACATATTTTGCTAAGAGCAGCTCAATTGACTTTTACGAACTTGCGGCATGCAAAAATGTTGAGGAACTTGCAAGAAAGCTGGAGCATACAAAATATTCGCCGCTGTGTGATATAATAGTTAAAGAAAGCAAGCAGGGCGACATGACGGAGATAGAAAATGCCTTTGCACAGCTTTACTATAAAAGGCTGCTTGGAAGCATTGAGAAAGACCTTTCAAAAAGCGATGCGAAGCTTATTATGGAACCCGTGAAGGCAGGCGTGCACATAAGAAATTTTGTAAACGCGTACCGCATGAAAGCATACTTCAACGCGCCGCCCGAGGAGATAAGCAAGAAAATGGTCACGGTGCTGGGCTCGGTGGGAAGCCACGGGCTGAACAGGCTGTTTGAATGCGACAGCGAGCAGGAAATGATGGAACTGTTTTGCCG
>CANRIA010000006.1 GCA_947630555.1 uncultured Clostridia bacterium | reverse complement strand
GGTTCAAAGCTTTCTGTCGCAGGGCCGACCACCTTTATAAATACAATTGTTGCAGATGTTCTTGACGAGTTTGCCGATAAGCTTGAAGGCGCGCAGGATATAAACGAAGCCATAACCCAGCTTATACGCGATACCGTAAAAGAAAGTTCTGCAATTATCTTCAACGGCGACGGCTACAGCAAAGAGTGGGCAGAAGAAGCGAAGAAAAGAGGTCTTGTAGACCTGCCTACCACCCCAGATGCTCTCCCTCACTTTGCAGATAAAAAGAACGTCGAGCTCTTTGAGCGCCACGGCGTTTATACCGAGACAGAGATACATTCCCGTGTTGAGATACTTCTCGATGAGTATATAAAAACTATCCGCATTGAAGCGAATACCATGCTCGATATGGCTAATAAAGATATTTTCCCTGCCGTTACCGAGTGCATAAGAGACTACGCGCAGACCGCCCAGCTTGCTGCATCTTGCAATGCGGCGTGCGACTACCAGACCGAAACGGTCAAAAAGCTTACCGACCTTATGTCGCAGATGTACGCCGCATATAAAGAGCTTAAAACATATGCAGACGAGCTGACGGCGTATACAGACTATGAAAAAACAGCCTGCTTCTGCCGCGATAAGGTGCTGCCTGCCATGAAAGCCCTGCGCACCCCTGCCGATGAACTTGAATCCCTCGTCGGCTCAAAATACTGGCCTTACCCTACATACGGCGAAATGCTGTTCTATGTATAAATTTAAGGAGTGATAAAAATGACTTTGCAGGAGCTTTTGACAAAACTGCGCAAAATGGCTGAGGGGATAGATGCCTCGCAGACCGATTTTCTCGCGGTGCAGGTGAACCTCACCGATGTAAACCCAGGTACGTTTTATATCGAGGTAAAAGACCATAAGATAAACATTGAGCCTTATGAGTATAACGACCGCAATTGCGCCATTACAATGACTATGCCGAACTTCAATAAGCTTATCGACGGCAAACTTGACCCCGTCGCAGCGTTTACATTCGGCAAACTCAAAGTTGACGGCGATATAGGCAAAGCCCTTGAATTTGCAAAACTTGTGAAAAAGTAAAGAGAAAGACCTCTGCACAATGCAGGGGTCTTTTGCTTTGCTTATCTCCAGCTTTCCTCAAAAGTCGGGTCTTGCTTTTCGTTGGTTATCATCTCTTCCGTCAGCGCAGGTTGAAATTTGCTCTCATCATAAAGCATTATCTCGCCCGTTATCATGTCAATGTATAAATATCTTTTTGGCGGAACTGCTTCGAGAAGATATTCTTCCATATTTACTTCGGAATTTTCTTCCAAACGCCACATGGGTCTGAAAAACAGATCGGGCGCCGATTCTGAAGAAAACAGATCCGGGTCGTCATGCTTAACGATCTGTTGCAGCGGTATATATGCAATATCAATTTTCTTAACGTCCTGAATAAACTTCGGCGCAAGAATCTTGCTTGCCCTGTCAAGCGCACTGCCAAGCGTTATAAAATCATCGTTTGCCTTTTCGGCTTTGAACTGTGAAGTATTAAGCTCCTTGATCAGAGATGTAAAACTGTCGCGCCGCGATATAATAATTTCTGCGCCTTGCCGTGGGCAGAACAGATTGTCGTCAATGGAGAGATGTACACCGCCGCCCATGTTTATCTCTGTGCCGCAGTAATAATATGCATATCTCAGGCGGTAAGAATATTCATCTTCGCCCGACTGCGACTTGTCGTTTTTTACAACTACCACTTGTTTCAGCTTCAACTCCAAGCCTTCCTGATCCAGCAAATATTCTTTGTAATCTTCAATAAGCGTGTCAGCGTAGTCTATAGCCTCCTGTATGCTGTACTGCTCGCCGTATACATTGTATGAAACGCCCGAAATATCGTCTGTGCCTATCTCAAAGGTCTTTTCCCAAGTATCATATCCAAGCGCGCCTTGTGTAAGAAACGGGCAGGCTATAACGAAGCTTTTGTCAGGAGATACCCCTACACTATACTGCCCGTCCACGTTGTTTTCCATCATTGATTCCACATTGTTATCAACATATTGATATTCGCAGTAGTCAGAACCCCTGAAATTCGGGTTGTAGTTTGGGTCGTCCGGCGGGGTTAGATCTATAAAATCCTTGTACAGGTCAACGTGCAGATCATCTTCCGTTATCGTGTAGGTGTTCGCCTTGTTTGAAAGCTCCACCGCCAGCTTTTTTACGTCTTCCAAGGGCATGTAATTCTGCACTGAGAATGTGTATATCGCGCTCGGCGTGCTTTCTATCGAAACACTTTTTGGCAGAATTATGTTGTCATATGTTTTGCCCAAAGCATCAGGCGCGGTCTCGATTACCTCGGTAAGAGTATTGTTGTTTATTTCTACTTCTTTGTCGCGGAAGATATAACTGCATATAACTATGGCTATAACAGACACCGCCGCTATCAGTGCGCCAACAACCGAAAATAAAATTATCTTTCGCTGCTTGTTTGTCAAAGTTTTCGGCATTTTTTACCCTCCATATCACATTTAGCTAAATTATCCTCTCTTTATATCATACCACATAATATTCTGTATTTCAATACTTTTCTGCAAAAAATGTAAATGCCGCCTTTTTACAGACGGCATTTATACTATCTTTGTTATTTCCAATTTGTAAACGTCGGGTCTTGCTTTTCTTCCTTTATCATTTTTTCGGTAAGAGCGTGGTTAGCCTTTGCTTCATCATATATGACAAACTCACCTGTCACCATGTCAATATATATGTATCTTCCGCACGGCATGAAGTTTTCGTTGCTGTGATCAAGGTCGGTAGTCAAACGCCACATCGGTCTAAAAGTCACTTCAGGCTCCGGCTCTATAGGCTCCATATTCTGGGCTTCGTTTTTAAAGTATTCTTCCCTTGGCACATAAACTATATCAATGTCGGTTATGGTGTGAATAAACTCAGGCGCAAGAATGTGGCTTACCCTGTCAAGTGCGCTTTCCAAAGTCACATATTTGTCTTCAAGCTTTGTGGCTTTCATGTCCTGTGTCTGTATGGATTTTGTTATCACGCTGAACCTGCCGGGCTTTGTAACGGCTATTTCTACTATCTGCCGTGGATAAATAAAACCTTGTTCGGCAGAAAAAGACTGTTCGCCGCCCATGTTTATTTCTATATCTTCGTAATAGCACGCATATTGTACTATGTATGAATACTCGTCCTGATGTTCGCCTGGGTTTTCGTTCTTGGCGGCTATAATATATCTCGGTTTCATCTGCGCACCGTCAAGCTTCGGCAGTAAAAGGTCTTTGAATTTTTCAACAACACTGTCGGTGTAATCTATAGCCTGCTGTGCCGTGTACTGCTCACCGTATACGTTGTATGAAACATCTGAAATGTCATCTTTGCCTATCTCGTAGCATTTTTCGTTTATGCCGTACCCGTAAGCCGCAGCAAGATACGGGCAAACTATCATAAAAGCTTCACTGTTGCCGCCCGACACATAATACTGTTCTTCGGTATATTCCGAAGGGTCGCACGGTATTTTGCTGTCAATATCTCTGACCTCAAGATAAGCAGAATCCAGATATTGTTCATCAGAATAAAGAGAGACCTCAAGATCGTCTGTGGTTATCTGAAAAGGGTTAGCCCTGTTTGAAAGGTCAGCCACATATTGCTTGGCTTCTTCAAGCGGAGAGGCTATATTTGAAGTAAAAGTATATAATTCTTTCGGCGCATCATCAAACGAGATACCGTCAGAAAGTTTTATGTTGTCATATTCGTTGTCAAGCACATCGGGGGCTTCGGCAAGCACTTCATTAAGCGTTTTGTATACTAGTTTTTGCTCTCTGTCACGGAAGATAAAGTAACATATCACAAATGCCGCGACTGCAGCAGCAACAATAACAATCGCCGCAATTATAAATTTGCGTGCTTTTTTAGAAGTCTTTTCAGACATTTTCTTTCCCTCCATATCGCTTTTGGCTAAATTATCCTCTCTTTATATCATACCACATAATATTCTACATTTCAATACTTTTCGCAAAAAAATGTAAATGCCGCCTTTTTCAGACGGCACATATTTTTTATATTCCCAGCAGACGTTTCGCATTTTCGCCAAATATCAGCCTTTTCTGCTCTTTGGTGAGGGTAGTGCTGTTTATAAGCTCTATCTCTTCTTTTGCCACACTCCAAGGCGAGTCTGAGGCAAACAGTATCTTGTCCGCACCGTGGTTGTTCACTATCCTCTCAAACTGCTCGCGAGGGTAGTATTTCTGCCCCATAGAAGTGTCAAGATATATCTCTCTGCCAACCAAATATTTCTCCACATCGTCCCACATTCTGAAACCGCCAAGGTGAGCCGCAATAAGCACGCCGCCTTTCATCTCGTCCAGTATGTGAGCCATCTGCTTAGGCGTTGCGTGGTAGGGGGCAGGGGCGCTCATGTCAGCACCGCAGTGGTGTATTATCATAAGCCCCTTGCTGAAAGCGTAATCATATATCTTCAGAATATGCGCATCATCAGAGTCAAAATGCTGATATTCCGTGTGAAATTTCAAACCCTTCAGCCCAAGCGATACCACCATGTCAATGTCGCGCTTGTAGTCATCACTGCCTGGGTGTATGCTTCCAAAAGAAAGCAGTTTTCCGCCCGTCGCCTCGTAAAGAGCGGCAGCAAATTCGTTTATGTGCTTCGTCTGGTGCGGCGCGGTAGCAATGGGCAGCACAACAGACATATCTACCCCGTCAAGTTTCATGTGCTTAACCAGCCCGTCAACAGTCAGGTCTGTGCAAGCCGTAATGTGGTTGCCAAGTTCTATTGCGTTGTCAATAAGCACCTGTTTTGCCTTTGCAGCCACCTTTTCGGGGAAAACGTGTGTGTGAAAGTCAATTACCATGATGAAACCTCATTTATATGCATTATTTGTAGATTATCTCGCTCTCAAAGCATTTTCGTTCGCCGACTCTGCCGATTATTACAGTCGTCTTTTCGTTCGGGTCGCCCCTGAAAAGATTCACAGTTTCGCCCATGTATGCCTCATGCTGATAACACAGCGTAAATTCGTCTATATCCTTGCCAAGCTCATTTGCAGGCAGCGCGTTCATAATAACATCGCCGTAATCAGTGTTGTTAAGATGTCCGTTGTAGTCTATCGCGTGGTACGGCACAACATAGTCGCTTATCGGGTGTACCTGCGGCACATCTATCTCTCTGTAATGAACAGGCATATCCTCGCGCGGAATAGCATCACCGCACCAAGGAAAATCTCTCGGTCTTACTATCTTTTTGGTGTCGGGATTTACGCATATCCACACCGCCTGACCTATAACAAGCTGCTCCCCCTCGCGTGATACCATTTCATATCCGCGTACAAATTTCGCACCTTTTATCTCTTCGACCCACGTTTTCAAAATCACTTCTTCTTCTAAAGTCGGCAGCCTGTATATCTTGTATGCTACCTTAGATACCAAAAACGCAAAGCCCTTTTCTTTCAGAAAAACGTGCCCCAAGCCGCGTGTGTAGTAGTCCTCGCCTGCCATAAGCGAGAACAGCCGCATCATGTCAGAAAGCCTCAGCCGCTTGTTGAAATCCACATCATAAAAGGTAATTCTGTGCTCTCTGCTGCAAACGTATGCATCAGTGTTTATAGCTATCTTTCCGTTTACTTCGCCGTGACATGTCTGTTCCATTTCTTTATCGTCCTTTCAGTGTGTTTATATATTATAATAAGGTAAGGCTAAATCGCCTTTTCTGTCAAATATCAAAAGAAGCGTTCCGCCCATTACGCGTATTTTTGCAGATTTTCCCGTAAACTCGTTGCTTACCCCCAAAGGGTAACTGCTTAAAAGCTGTTCAAGTTCAAGTTCGTATTTCAGATTTTTTATAGTAACGCAAGATTCATCACTCAGCGAAAATACCGAAATGTACCCTTCGTATTCTTTGCTGAAAGTTACTTCGCAGTCTTTTATAGCAGTAAAAGTGCGCCCATCTGCGAACATAAACCCCTGCGCGCCCCTGTTAGATAGAAATTTAAGCAGCTGAATGTTCGCAAAGGTGTGTTCATCACGACCGCCGACCGCCCCCAAAAGATAAAACCTCTTGATCCCTGCCGAAAGATACCTCTTGCACGCCGCCATAGTGTCAGTATCGTCCTTTTCGCGCGGCAGCACTATAGCATTTTGCGGTGCGCTGCCAAGGCTGTCAAAATCGCCTATGATGCAGTCGGGCGTTATGCCAAGTCTTTCGCAAAGCTTTAAACCGCCGTCCACAGCTACCTTTATGTCACCCTCGCGCGGCGTTATAAAGCCGTCATAATACTTGCCGGCGCAGTATAAAAAGCATGAACGCACATTCATAAATATCACCCAAAATAATATGGTAAATTGCCCGATACGTCGGGAGCAGGCTAATGGTCTGCGTATCGACGAGGACATAAGAATATAATATACATTATACCACTTTCCAAACCATTTTTCAAGCAAAAGGCGACAGAAATTTTCTGCCGCCGCGTATTTCAGCCTGCCGTTACAAGCTTTTTGAAGTATTTGTTTTTCTCCATTATTGTGAATATCACTACGCCAAGTATCGTTACGCACACAACCTCGCCTATTGCCACCTCAGCCGCCGAAAGCCAGAATGGCAGATGCACAAATACTTTCAGTTCCATGCCGACTATCAAAGCATTGCTCACAACGGGCATAAGCGATGCCGCTATCATCTTCGGCAGACGGTTCTTCTCAGCGTTCCTGCCTATTAAATACATAGGTATCGCCGCCGCCAAAGTCGCCAAAGTGCCGAATACCATGTCAAGCGCCATAGGGCTGAATATGTTAGCTATAAAGCACCCTGCCGTCAGCGCCGCGCAGTACCTCTTTTTGTAAAAACACAGCATCATAAGCGCCTCCGCTACCCTGAACTGTATGTTACCGTATGATAAACTGCTCAGCGCTACCGTCAGTGCCGCGTATGCCGCAGCCACTAACCCTGCCGTCGCTATCGCCTTTGTGTCTATCTTCATTTTAATTCCTCCTGCTTTTGATATTTCAGACCGCAGTTCCTCCGTTGACCTAACTGCCTCTGGGGAAAACCTTTCTGAAGAAAGGTTATTCCCCATACCCCTTTCCAAAGACTTTTATATTGTTTTTTGCGAGGGGTGATCCGTTTATAAAAAACAGAAAATGACAAACTTTTACTTTCTATTTTAACGGTGATCACCCCTCGCAAAAAATATGGAAGTTTTAGTGAGGGGGCTTGGGGGAAGACCCTTTTCCAAAAGGGTCTCCCCCAAAAACAGCCGGGTCAGCGAAGAACCATGATCTGCAAATTACAAAACAGAAAGGCAACAAAAAGGTGCGGCTGTAGGGAACAGACGCACCTTGTAAAAACACAGTAATTGCCGTTCCTGTTTTTATTAACGAGTGGTTTCCCGGAATACACTCGGTTAAGGCTGAAATTATGCCTTGTTTACGCTGCCGAACAGCTCCATTTTCTCCTTGACCTTAGCCTTGATAGCCTCAAAGCCGGGAGCGAGGAGTTTTCTCGGGTCAAAGCCCTTGCCCTGAAGATCCTTGCCAGCCTCAATGTAAGCTCTTGTAGCCTCCTGGAAGACAAGCTGGCACTCGGTGTTTACGTTTATCTTGGCAACGCCGAGGGAAATAGCCTTCTTTATCATGTCATCGGGAATGCCCGTGCCGCCGTGCAGAACCAGAGGCATATCGCCAACCTTTTCTTTAACAGCCGCAAGCGTTTCAAACGACAGACCTGCCCAGTTTTCGGGGTATTTGCCGTGAATGTTGCCAATGCCTGCCGCAAGCATGGTTACGCCTAGGTCAGCAATAGCCTTGCATTCGTCGGGGTCAGCACATTCGCCCATGCCAACAACGCCGTCTTCTTCGCCGCCGATAGCGCCTACCTCAGCCTCGAGCGAGATGCCCAGAACGTCGCAGGTGTTTACCAAAGCGGTGGTCTTAGCAATATTTTCTTCAATAGGGTAGTGAGAGCCGTCAAACATTATCGACGAAAAACCTGCGTTGATGCAAGCCTTAGCGCCCTCAAATGTGCCGTGGTCAAGGTGCAGAGCAACGGGAACGGTGATGTTCAGCTCGTTTATCATGCCCTTTACCATGCCAACAACAGTCGTGTATCCGCACATATACTTTCCCGCACCTTCGGAAACACCGAGAATAACGGGGGAATTGCACTCCTGAGCCGTGAGGAGTATAGCCTTTGTCCATTCAAGATTGTTGATGTTGAACTGACCTACGGCATACTTGCCCTCTCTTGCCTTGTTGAGCATATCCTTTGCAGAAACTAACATAAAAAAACCTCCTGTATGTCTTTTTAAAAATGTTCATAAATATATTATAACGTATCTTTCTGAAAATTGCAATCCTTTCAGAAGATTTTTTTGTGATAAATTTCTAATATGCGACAAATAATTTTGTACAAGTTTGTTATTTCTTTTATTTAAAAAACTATTGAAATTTTCAGCAGACTGTGTTATAATCTTATAGTAAACTGTATTTAATAAGAATTATAAACAATGTTTGGAGGAAAATTTATGTTTGACAGATATTACCGCCCCTCGAAGCGCTTTTCTGCGGCAGGCATGATAAGCCTTATCGTGGCTTATATCGCACTGGGCACGGCGCTTGCGTGGGTCTACCTGTGGATAAACAGACACTGTACCATAGTTATGCTGTGCGTTTTCGCTGCCCTCGGCTACGGTGCGGTCATGGGCTTTGCCGGCAAGATGATAGTCAAGAAATTCAAGCTGCGCAATCCGACTATGGTGCTTTTAGCGCTTATCATCGGCATACTCGGCGCAACTTATGTAAAGTGGGCTATGTATGTTCATTATGACTGGCAGATGATAGCCGATCAGTATGAAGAAGCAGATACTTTTGACAGCATAAGGGACGATATGAAGTCTGCCAACGCGTATGAAGAGTTTGAAATGTATTATGATTTTGAAGATGAAAACGGTGAGCCTACTGATTTTGACGAAACATGGGACTATCTTCAGACAAACGCTTATACATATATGAATCTTTTGTGTATAACCAGCGATATTGATATAAACGATCAGTTCAGCTCCGATGCGATAGCCGAGATGAAAGACTGCACTTTGTATGAGTGGTACTATTATGACGTTATCCTCGGCGAGACAAAAGAGGAATGTAAAGCAAACGTTGAAAAGGCAAAGGCTATGAACGCCGCCGATTATATCGAGAATGTGAGAGATATTGACCTTGAGGACTTTGTAGCCGATTATTACGGCACTATCGAAGTACCGTCTATCGGCAAAGTGCTCCTGCACCCCGGCGAGCTATGGTCAAGGATCAAAGAAATAAACGAGATCGGCAGATGGTCTTATTCTTCATCACCATCATATTCTTCCACAACTGCAAACAGCGAGTCTGTAAGCGGCGTTATGCTGTGGATAGTATGGATAGCCGAGCTGTTTGTAATAAACTTCTTCGCACTTACCATAGCATATTCGCAGGCTAAAGAGATATTTATAGAGCAGGATAACGACTGGGCGCAGACCTACGACAACAACAGACTTACATTTAATCCTATGAATGGCAATCAGCTCAAATCAATGCTTGAAATGTCGGGCGACAATGTATCTAACCTTGTTCCCGTGGCGGCTACAAGCCTCAGCGGCAGACCTTACTTGAAACTTACGTTCTCGCACGCAAGAGATTTCTCTGAAGTATACCTCAATGCCTACAGCATGACCTATAACCACAAGAACAGAAACTATGTATCTTCCAAGATATTCAAGGGCTTGAAGATAACCCCCAAGCAGGCAGGAATAATTTTGTCAATGTTCAATATACCGCCTCAGGGCAAAATAGCTTCCGACCCCGAGTTTATCGAGTGGCAGAGAAGCGGCGGCGCTTATGGCGGCGCTCAGCAGACAAGCACAGCGCCTCAGCAGGCGGCTGCACCCATGCAGGAAGCCGTAGAGACCTGTGGCAGCTGCGGCGTTCAGATACCTGCCGGCAAGAAGTTCTGCCCAAACTGCGGCGCACCCGTTGAAAGAACAGCAGCTTCCGAGCTTGACGGCGCACTTGACAAACAGTCATTCGAGGCGTGGAAGAAAGCAAGAAGCGGCGGCGTTGTTCACAGCGACGACCCCAATGAAATGGACAGCATTTCTACCGACGATATAGATACTACAAATCTTTAAAAAACCACTGTGGCGGTACTGAACGTGCCGTCACTTTTAGCAGATATTTTTGACAGGAGGTAAACTTATGGATAACAACGTAAAAACCATCATCAAAAAACGCCTTGAGCGCACTGCCGAGGCTTTACGCAAAAACAATATGGCAGCGTATGTCTGCGATACCAAAGAAGATGCGCTGAAATTTGTTGAGCAGCTTATGCCGCAAGGCTCGTCTGTCGGCTGCGGCGGCACTATGAGTATGCAGGAATGCGGCGTAACAGACCTTGTAAAGTCGGGTAAATATAACTTTATTGACCGCACAAAGTGGGAGAATACCGACGAGTGCTATAAAGAAATGTACGGTGCTGACTTCTTCATTTCCTCGTCAAATGCCGTTACCGAGAGCGGTCTGCTATATAACGTTGACGGCAATTCAAACCGCGTTT
The DNA here is from genome assembly GCA_947630555.1 of uncultured Clostridia bacterium. Lineage (GTDB taxonomy): Bacteria > Bacillota > Clostridia > Oscillospirales > Ruminococcaceae > UBA7477. The sequence continues at coordinate 73,024 of CANRIA010000006.1, read as the reverse complement.
CAATGATAGCATACGGCCCTAAAAAAGTCATAATGCTGGTAGGGTATAATAAAATAGTGCACAGCCTTGATGATGCCGTAAGGCGCGTTAAAGAGATCGCCGCACCTGCAAACTGCGTAAGGCTGGGCTGCAATACATACTGTGCCGAAAAAGGGGAGTGTATGGGGATAGACGGCGGCATGACCGACGGCTGCAAAGGCGATACCATTTGCTGCAACTTCCTCATCTCCGCCAAGCAGCGGCAAAAAGACCGCATTAACGTGATACTCGTTGCCGAAGAACTGGGGTATTAAAACCGCATAAAATAAGAGCCGAGGCTGCTGCCCAGGCTCTTTATTTTTATATTTTCGCAATGTCTTTTGTGAATACGTCTGGCACGCCCTGCGCTGAAAGCTCCGACCGCTGCTTTGGCGTTAGCGGCAGTACACAGCCCTTGCCGCTGACAGGGTATTTGCCGCTTTCTATATCGGCGTAAAGACCGCCAACATATTCAAGCCAGCGGCTCGCATATTTTTTGGGGTCTACCACCTCAAAAAAGTCATATCCACCTGCGCTGTAAAATGCCGTCAGCGCATCTTCAAGGCAGTCAAAATCGCCGCTCGGCAGCACAAAACCTTCGCTATCCCACTGTGCATACCCTACTTTATCCGCAGTTTCGAGCATTTTTAATCCTCCATAAGGCTTTCCATTTCGTCAAGCAGCCTGCCCATAAGCGCAATTGCTTCGTTTATCGGCTGCGCCGTTGCCATGTCAACGCCTGCACCGCGCAAAAGCTCAATGGGCGTTTTGCTGCACCCACCTTTAAGAAAGTCCTTGTAATGCTCTGCCGCCTCTGTGCCGCCTTGCAGTATTTTCTGCGAAAGCGCAATTGCAGCTGCATAGCCGGTAGAATACTGATACACATAAAAATTGTAGTAAAAATGCGGTATTCTGGCCCACTCCATGGCAATTTCTTCGTCAATAACTATGTCATCGCCAAAGTAAAGCTTGTTGAGCTCTCTGTAAATATCGCGCAGAACTTCTTCCGTAAGGCTCTCGCCGCGCTGTGTCATTTCATTTATTTTCAGCTCAAACTCAGCAAACATAGTCTGACGGAAAAGCGTTGTGCGAAACTGCTCCAAGAAGTAGTTTATCAGAAACGCCCTGCGCTTTTTGTCTGTTGACTTTTTCAGAAGATACTGCATAAGCAAAGCCTCGTTGCAGGTAGATGCCACTTCCGCCACAAAAATAACATAGTCGCTGTATGTCACAGGCTGATTTTTGTTTGAAAGATATGAGTGAATCGCGTGACCCATTTCGTGCGCCACGGTAAATTCGCTGTCAAGCGTGCCGCTGTAATTTAAAAGCACGAACGGGTGAACGCGCGCCCCTGCCGAGTATGCCCCCGAGCATTTTCCCTCATTCTCGTAAACGTCGCACCAGCCCGAAGAAAAACCCTCGTCAAGTATCGCAATATAGTCCTCGCCCAGCACCAAAAGCGCATCTTTTATCTCTTTTTTCGCATCTTCATAAGATATCTTCACATCGCACTCGGGCACTATCGGCGTGTAAAGATCGTAAAAATGCAGTTCGTCAACGCCAAGCAGCTTCTTTCTAAGGCGCACATATCTGTACATCTGCCCCATGTTCGCGTGAACGGCTTCTATCAGATTTTTGTATACCGAAACAGGTATCTCGTTGCCGTCAAGCGCCGCCTCCAAAGCCGAGGGGTACTTTCTCGCTTTTGCAATAAAGTCAAGCTTTTTGGTCTGCGCACTCAGCGTTGCAGCCATTGTATTTTTAAAAGAAGTATAAGTGCTGTACATAGATTTGAACGCACTTTCGCGCAGTTTTCTGTCGGGCGACTGCATAAGCGAAATATAAGTGCCGTGCGTTACCTGATGCGCCTTGCCGTCGCTGTCCAAAGCATCGGGGAATTTCAGATCGGCATCGGAAAACATATTGAATATATTTTCGGGCGCCTGCCCAAGCTCAGCCGAAAGCGAAAGTATTCGTTCTTCGGCATCTGAAAGTATGTGCTCTCTCTGCCTGCGTATGCGTGTGAGCGCCAGCCTGTAAAGCTCCAGCCGCGGCTCTTGTTTGTAAAATTCCTCCAGCGTTTCGTCGCTTATCGAAACTATTTCGGGCGACATGAACGAACAGCGGCTGTTTAGCTGCACAATCACAGACATAAGTCTGCCGCACAAGTCCTGATACTTTGAAACGCGCGTGTCCTCGTCCGATTTTCTCTGCGCGTAGTTTATCAGCGAATCGGCAACAACGCTTATTTTGTCGTCGCACTGCAAGCAGTCATATAAAGCCTGCGCGCTCTGCGAAAGTTTTCCTTTATAGCTTTCAAGCTCCTCGCCGTATGCCGCCAGCTTTTTCAGGTCTTCCTCCCAAGCTTCATCGGTGGGGTATAGGTCATTTATCGCCCATTTTGTTTCATCGGGCAGTTCGCTCCTCTGCGGTACTCTGTTTTCAGCCATAATATCACTCCTAAAATATTACTAATAACAGTATACCACGCTTTTTTCAAAACTTCAATACCGCGGCATTATTTTTTGTTTCCGTGGCAGGCGGACGAGTTCGGGCAGCATCCGCAGTTGCAGCCGCAGCTTTTCTTGCCCTTTTTCTTGTCCTTTACTATAGAAATTATTATGCCGATAACTATCGCGGCTATCACAATAAGCACAGCCACAGTTCCTAAGTATTCCATAATACGCATCTCCTGTTTGTATATATTTTGCATACAGCGCCCTCCGCCGTCATTTGGCAGAAAGCGCTGTAGCAGCTGTTTTGTTTTGTATGATGAAGAGATCTTTTAGCTTTATGATGTTACGCTTTTACCCTTACGCTTCTTGTAAGTTTTGTACTTTCTTTGTACGGTCTGAAAAGCATATAGAGCAGTGCAATAATTATCGCACAGGCGGCTATCATGCCTATAACGCTGCCGTCACCCAAAATCAGCGAACCTATCTGGTATACGCACAGTGAAATTATATATGCAAAACCGCATTCGTAACCTATAGCGAACCAAGTCCACTTTGCGCTGTTCATTTCACGCTTTATAGCACCTATCGCAGCAAAGCAGGGCGCGCACAGCAGGTTGAATATCAGGAAAGATAGTCCGCTTGCCGCAGTGAATGCCGCCGCCATGTTGGTGTAAGCCATTTCGCCGCCGTAAAGTATGCCCATAGTGCCAACGATATTTTCTTTCGCTACAAGACCCGTTACCGCCGCAACGGTCGCCTGCCATGTGCCCCAGCCCAAGGGTTTGAATACCCACGCAAACGCGCTGCCGATGTATGCAAGTATGCTGTGCTGCATTTCGTCTTCGCTGAGCATTCTGAAGCTGCCGTCAACAAAGCCGAAGAACGACGTGAACCATACAAGTATCGTAGAGAGAAGTATTATAGTTCCAGCCCTCTTTATGAATGACCAGCCTCTCTCCCACATCGAGCGCAGAACGTTTGAAACGGTCGGCATATGGTAAGCAGGCAGTTCCATAACAAACGGCGCAGGGTCGCCCGAGAAAGGCTTTGTCTTTTTAAGAATGATTCCCGAAATGATTATCGCCGCAACACCTATGAAGTATGAAGAAGTTGCCACCCAAGGTGAGCCGCCGAACAGCGCACCTGCTATCATGCCTATGAAAGGCACTTTTGCACCGCAGGGAATAAACGTGGTGGTCATTATCGTCATGCGGCGGTCGCGTTCGTTCTCTATCGTTCTGCTCGCCATAATGCCCGGTACGCCGCAGCCCGTGCCTATCAGCATGGGTATGAAGCTCTTGCCCGAAAGTCCGAATTTTCTGAATATCCTGTCCATAACAAATGCAATTCGCGCCATGTAACCGCACGCTTCCAAAAATGCGAGGAATATGAACAGCACCAGCATCTGCGGCACAAAGCCCAGCACCGCGCCAACGCCTGCCACTATTCCGTCCAGCACAAGACCTTTCAGCCAGTCTGCGCAGTTTATCGCATCAAGTCCGCTTTCAATAAGCACAGGTATTCCGGGTACCCATACGCCGTAATTTGCCGCTTCCGGAGCGCCGCCGTATTTTGCATAAAGCTCTACAGCTCCTGCAAGGTCAGCCCCCGTGAATGTCGCATCTTCCGTCTGCAAAGTTTCTTCGTCTTGCAGCGTAACTACCGCCGTGTCAGCTTTGGTGAACATAGCCGCCAGATCATTCAGAGCCTTGTTTGCGCTCTCTGTGCTGTAGCCCTCAGCTTCGGCATCTACCGCGCTTTCAATCGCAGAAACGTTCTTGCCGTCCTCCTGTGCTTTTGCAATAAATCCGCTTATTATCGCATCACTGTCGCCGTATTCTTCCGCGGCCTCTTCATAAGCGGCGGAGCCTATTCCCAGCAGGTGCCAGCCGTCGCCGAAAAGTCCGTCGTTTGCCCAGTCTGTCGCCGCCGAGCCTACCGTCACCATTGAAACATAGTAAACTATGAACATAACTAGCGCAAATATCGGCAGACCTAAAAATCTGTTGGTAACTATCTTGTCTATCTTGTCGGAGACCGTCGCCGTGCCTGCGCTCTTCTTTTTAAGGCACGCGCCCGTGATCGAGGCTATGTATGTGTATCTCTCGTTAGTTATAATGCTCTGCGAGTCGTCGTCAAGCTGCTGCTCAACGGTGGTAATGCAGCTTTCTATGCTTTCAAGATCAGGCTTGCTAAGCTGCATACCCTCCATTACTTTTTCGTCGCGCTCAAACAGCTTTACAGCATACCAGCGGCGAATGTTTTCTTCCATACCGCCCAGGCATATGCTCTCAATGCGCGATATAGCGTTCTCAATGCTTTCCGAAAAGTCTTTTGTAGAGGGCTTTGCTTTACCCGTTTGCGCCTCTTCTACAGCCATATCAGCCGCCGCCGAAACGCCTGTGCCTTTCAGTGCCGATATCTCGACCACCTTGCAGCCAAGCCGCTGTGAGAGCTTTTTTATGTCTATCTTGTCGCCGTTTTTGCGAACTATGTCTATCATGTTCACCGCCGCAACAACGGGTATGCCAAGTTCAAGCAGCTGCGTTGTAAGATACAGATTTCTCTCCAGATTCGTGCCGTCTATAATGTTAAGAATAGCATCGGGCTTTTCCTCTATAAGATAATTTCTCGCCACTACCTCCTCCAGAGTGTAAGGGGAGAGCGAGTAAATTCCCGGCAGGTCAGTAAGCGTTACATCTTCGTGACCTTTCAGCTTGCCCTCTTTTTTCTCTACAGTAACGCCCGGCCAGTTGCCCACATACTGGTTCATGCCCGTAAGCGCGTTGAAAAGCGTAGTCTTGCCGGTGTTGGGGTTTCCTGCAAGAGCTATTTTTATCGCCATAATATCATTCCTTTCAAAATTATTGTTAGCATATGCTAACTCATACTGCAAAAAAATAAGTCATTCAACTTCAATGCTTTCGGCATCAGCCTTGCGAAGTGAAAGCTCATAGCCGCGCACGGTAACTTCAATGGGGTCGCCCAAGGGTGCAACCTTGCGAACATAAACGCTCACGCCTTTGGTTATGCCCATGTCCATTATTCTGCGCTTTACCGCGCCCTCGCCGCCAAGCTTTTTCACCCTTACGGTGTCGCCTATCTTAGCTTCTTTAAGTGTCGGCATAAAATTACCTCCCTGTTATATCGTTATATCATAATTTTTATCGCCATTTCTTTTGAAACGGCAACGCGGCTGTCCTTAACGCTTACTATGACATTTCCGCCCACTTCGCTAACTATTGTCACCGTGCCGCCCACAACGAACCCCAGGCTTTCAAGAAACTTCCTCGTCTGAGGGTTTCCGCCTATCTTCTTTATAACGCAGCTTGTGCCTGTCTGTGCAAGTGTAAGAGGCATAAATATCACTCCTTGTCGTTTTGGTTAGCCTTGCCTAACTCTAATATAAATATACACCGCCGCGCCGCCGTTGTCAACAAAAATATGCCGCGTGTTCTTAAAAATTGTATATGTAAACAAATTGCAGTTAGTTATAGCTAACTGATTTTGTACATATCTTCCACACACGCTTTATTTGCTCTTGCAAAATGCCGCACGCTGTGATATAATAATAATTACATAATAATTGCAAAGGGTGTTTTTAATATGCAAGAGCTTTCTTACAAGGAAAAATTCATAAAGTTTATGGTGGACAGCGGCGTTTTAATGTTCGGCGAGTTTACGCTGAAAAGCGGAAGGATCGCGCCGTATTTTATGAACGCAGGCAACTATAAAACAGGCGCGCAGCTTGCAAGACTGGGCGAATTTTATGCTGACTGTATCCACGAGAACAATATAGAAGTTCAAACGCTGTTCGGCCCTGCCTATAAGGGCATACCCCTCGCTACTGCCGCATCTGTCGCTCTTTATAATAAGTATGGCATTGATGCCTCATATTGCTTTGACCGCAAGGAAGTCAAAGACCACGGCGAGGGCGGAATGTTCGTCGGCGCGCAGCTTAGCGACGGCGATAAGGTGGTTATTATAGAGGACGTTATGACCTCGGGCAAGGCGCTGAGAGAGGTTCTGCCAAAGCTGAAAGGCGCGGCAAACGTTGATATAACCGCCATGATAATTACCGTTGACAGAATGGAAAAAGCCCTCGGAAGCGATAAAAGCGCAGTTCAGGACGCATACGACGAGTTCGGCGTTAAGGTCTACCCGATAGTTACCGTCAAGGATATTATAAAAGCTATAGAAGACGGCGTTATAGAGGGCAGGGAATACCTTGGAAAAATGCGCGATTACCTCGATTCCTACGGCGCATAAAGACATAAAATACAAAGAAAAAAGGACTACATAAAGCAGTCCTTTAAATAAAACAATTTATATTTGGAGAGGATGAAACGAGTATAATTACTCTTCACTTATTATTATACTCATTTTTCACCGCAACGCAACAACAATTCCGTTACAATTTATGACAATTTGATTACATTATGAAAAGGGTGATGAGGCATGGAACTTGCGTGGCTGCTTTTTCAGAAAGTGGTCGTAATGCTGATATTTCTTGCAGCAGGCGTAATAAGCTATAAATGCAAGCTGATTACCGATATCGGCAACAAAAGCATAACCAACGTTGTTATGTATGTCTTCACCCCGATGATGATACTTGTTTCTTTCTGCCAGGAATTTTCAATGAAGCTGCTCAAAGGGCTTTTCATAACGCTGGGCATAAGCTTTCTGGGGTATGTCATAGTTATCGCGCTTGCCTGCCTTTTAATACGCAAAAAGGGTATTACAGGCAAAGAAGACCCCGACTATATAATAGAAAGATTTTCAGCTATATACACAAACTGCGGCTTTATGGGCATACCGCTCGCCGATGCCCTTTTCGGCGCTGAGGGCGTTTTCTACATAACAGCGTTTCATTCGGCGTTTATGATACTCGTCTGGACGCACGGCGTGTATATGATAACTGGCGACAGAAAAGAAATATCCATTAAAAAAGTCCTGCTCAACCCCTCAATAATCGCAACTTTTCTCGGTATGATACTTTTTACAGTCCGCTTTGAGTACCCTTCAGTCGTCATGAGCGCCATGGTATCTATGAAAGAAACAGTCGCGCCCCTTGCCATGATAATAGCAGGCGTATCAATATCGCAGTCAAATCTTTTAAAAGCAATAAAAAATGTCAGGCTGTACCGCACCTGCGCCGTAAGGCTCGTGATAATACCACTCGTGCTGGTGTTCTTCCTGACATGGATATTCCGTTCCCTTGGGGTAAGCGAAACAGCACTGCTGACAACAATCCTCGCGTTTTCCTGCCCCACCGCAACAATGGGTACCATGATGTCCATACGTTTTGGCAAGAACGCCGAGGCGGCATCGCAGCTTTTTGCGCTTACTACCGTTCTTTCGGTAATTACAATGCCGCTGCTTATTTATGTGCAGAGCCTTCTGTGATGCTCTCCAGAATAAGGCACTTGTTTCCTCTTTGTTCAAAAATGCGCTCGAACTGTGTTTTGGCGCATTTTATTATGCCTGAAATCGGGTCGGCAATGGTAACGGTATTTTCGTCATAGCCTATAAGCACAGCTCCGTGGTCACTGCGGCTCCAGTCCATAAAAACGCCGTCATCTCTGTACCAGCCGTATACAGCGCTGCGGTCTTCCATTCTAACCGTTACCCATACCATAACGGGTGTGCCGCCGTCTACCATAGCATAAAGCTGCGTGGGTGTGCTGCCGCTTATGTTTTTTGGTCTTATGTTGCTTTTTTTATCAGACAGATATTTATTCAGCGCCGTCATTATCGCAGTAACACCGCAAACATAGCCCTGATCGGTCGTCGGGTCGCCTATAAAAAAGCTTTCCATGTCCGCACCGTATGTCCTGCCGTCACTGCCAGTGTGCAGAGAGGGGCTAGGCAGCGTTGGCAAATATTTCACCGCTAACGTCCTTTTGTCAGCTTCAACGCCTGCATATTTAAGAAGCATAGCCGCCGCAGTTATCTCGCACCCTGTCGGCAGTTCGGGTTCTTGATATATCAAAGGAAAATCCTCTATGTAAGCGCTTGCGTGCAAAGGCTGCTCTGCGACCACTGTAGTAGTTGTTGTAGTGGTGACAGTCGGTTCAGCTGCCGCAGGCGGTGTGGTAGTCTGCGCCGTGGTTGGCGTTGTGGTAACAGTGTACCACACATTATCTGCCGCCATGTTTTCGGCTATGGTGTCTGCCCTCACGCATGAAGTCATCATAACCGCCGCCAAAGCCGCAGTTATAGCAATTATTATCTTTTTTGTATGTTTTATATGTATCATTAAGCTGCTTATCCTCCCCAAGTTCAGCGTAATGTTCATATCCTGTATTCTTCAAATATATATGCAGATGTGTTGTCTATAAGCGCATCAAGCAATATGCCGTTTTCAGTGTATTCCTGCAAAAATATCTTGCCGTCACAGCTGAGTATCTTGTTTACAAGTCCGCTTTTGTCGTATGGCAGCAAAACTTTCATGCGCTGCGCCGTCGGTCTCAGAGCCCTTTGCAGAGCTTCAAGCATATTGTCAATGCCTTCACCCGTTTTTGCAGATATCTTTATGACCTCTCCGCCGCTTTCAAAACCGCCTTGTTTATCGCACTTGTTAAGCACCGTAACTATCGGTATTCCATCGCAGCCAAGCTCTTTAAGAAGATTTAAAGTAACCTGCGCTTTTTCGCTCATAGCCTCGTCAGAAGCATCACAAAGATGTATTATCACATCAGCAGAGGCAGCTTCCTCCAGTGTCGAGCGAAACGCCTCCACAAGCTGGTGCGGCAGGCGGCTTATAAGCCCTACCGTGTCAATCAGCGTAACACTCCTGCCGTCGGGCAGCTCTATCGCGCGCGAGGTCGTTTCCAGTGTAGCGAACAGCTTGTCTTCAGCCAGCACCCCTGCCTGAGTCATAGTGTTCAGTAAAGTCGATTTTCCTGCATTTGTGTAGCCCACTATCGCGCAGGTCAGCACCCCGTCTTTCTTTCTCTTTCCGCGAAGGAGCGCCCGTCGCTTTTCTATCTCTTTAAGCTCCCGTGTAAGAGTCTGTATCCTCGCCCTTATGTGCCGTTTGTCAACTTCCAGCTTGCTCTCACCGGGGCCGCGCGTGCCTATGCCGCCGCCCAGACGTGAAAGCTTTACGCCCATGCCGGTAAGCCTTGCAAGACGGTATTTGTTCTGTGCAAGTTCCACCTGCAAACGTCCCTCGTGCGTTACAGCGCGCTGAGCGAAAATGTCAAGTATCAGCATGGTGCGATCGATCGTGAAAACTCCGCAGACCGCTTCTATGTTTCTTATCTGTGTGGCGGTCAGCTCGTGGTCGAATACTATCATATCTGCATCGAGAGAGCGGCAAAGCTCTGCCAGTTCCTCCAGCCTGCCCGATCCTATGCAGGTCGCCGCATCAAAAGAGGGCCGCTTTTGAATTATGCTCGCCACAGCCTCACCGCCTGCGGTATCGATAAGGCTGCACAGCTCCTCCATAGAGCGAACGGCATCAAATTCGCCTGTGTCAACGCAAACTGCCACTATTTTCGATATGTTTTCGGTGTTGTCGTGCATCAGAATACTCCTTAAAAAATAAGACGAGCCGCCATTGTGACAGCGGCTCGCCCATGCCGATTTTGTTACTTTAAAAATCTTACCACAGACATTATTATTCCGCCAAGAACGTAGATCTCAACAAGCGCTCCGATTATGCCAAAGATGATCCCCACAATGGGAATAGAGCTAAGTACGCCTATCAGTACGCCTATTATTGCGCCTACAACAACATAGATAACTATTGCTATTACGAGCGACATAACGTTATCCTTAGAAATAGGTGCAATGGTGTCTCCTACGGGAAATAATTTTTCAAGCTGATCCATGTCTTTCACCCTCCAAAAAATTTACTGTTTTAATTATAAACCTTTTTTTTCTTTTTGTAAAGAGATTTGTTGACTTTTAGGAGCGTTTTTATATATTCTAAACATATTGCGTGAAAATAATTCGTATAAAATATAGCAAAACACTATAGAAATCTTTGAAAAAATGTTGTATAATATAATAAGTATGTTCTTTCAGAAATTCAGCATTATGAACGGAGCGGCTTTTATGGAAAAATATGACGTCGTTGTAGTAGGCGCGGGAGCGGCAGGGCTTTCCGCAGTAATAAATCTTTCAAGAGAGCGCAAAGTGCTTATGATATGCAAAGGCGATCTTGAGCTTTGCAATTCAAACCTCGCGCAGGGCGGTATAGCAGGCGTGTATAATTCGCCGAACGACAGCCCCGAACTTCACGAGCACGACACCTTCGTCGCAGGCGGCTTTGAAAATAACCCTATCACTACCGATATACTTGTAAACGAAGCGAAAATAGACATAGCAAGGCTTATAGAGTACGGCGTGGAGTTTGACAAGACTCCCGACGGCGACTACCACAGAACCTTAGAGGGCGGTCACGGCAGGCATAGAATATTCCACCATGCCGATGCCACGGGTCATGAGATAGTTATCAAGCTGCAAAAGGTAGTAAAAGGGCTTGAAAACGTTGATATCCTTGATAACGCGCTGCTTTGCGGAATAAAGAGGATAAACGGCGGCTTTGTGTTCGATATACTTAAAGACGGCGAGTATAAAACATATGCGTCACAGTATGCTATACTTGCAACGGGCGGCATAGGCAGAGTTTATGAATATACCACCAACTCCGCTATTGCAACAGGTGACGGCATCGCCTTTGCATACGGCATGGGCGCGGTGATAAAGAATTTAAGCTATATACAGTTCCACCCCACCGCTTTCAATAACAGGCAGACGAGAGAGTGTTTTCTTATCTCCGAGGCTGTAAGGGGCGAGGGCGCGTATCTGCGCAACTGCCATAAAGAACGCTTTATGCAGGATTATGACAAACGCTTAGAGCTCGCACCGAGAGATGTGGTGTCACATTCTATAATTTTTGAGGCAAAGAAAACAGGCAGCGACGACTTTTATATAGACATCACCCACAAAGACCCCGAATTTATCAAAAAACGCTTCCCTATGATATATTCAAATCTGCTTGAAGCAGGCTATGATATGACTAAAGACTTAGTGCCTATTTTTCCATGTCAGCATTACCTTATGGGCGGCATAAACGTTGACAGCCATTCGCAAACGTCTATCGACGGTCTTTACGCCTGCGGAGAATGCTCGCATACGGGCGTGCACGGCAACAACAGGCTTGCATCAAACTCTCTGCTTGAAGCGCTTGTGTTCTCTCGCAGAGCGGCTATGCAGATAAACGGCAGAAGATTTTCAAATTCTTTCGATCCTCAAGACTGCTTTACCCACGATTTAAACGCGCCGCATATTCCCAAAGGTCTGCGTACCGAGATACGCGCCATTATGCAGAAAGCTTACTTTGTAATGCCCAACGTAAACGCCATTTTTGAGGGCTATGAAAGGGTCAAAGAGATAAAAGAGTTTTTAGATAAGGGCAATTTCAAGGTAGATAAAGACTATGTTGAAGCCAGAAGCCTTGCAACGGTGGCGTTCATAATCTTAAAAGAAACAAAGGCCATAGCCAGCGAGAACGCCGAGATAACGCGCAATAATGTCAGGTAAGAGAAAATTTTATTACCTCGCCGTGTTCATAATATCAATGGTGTGGTATATACTGTGGGCTTTTCTGATAGAAGCAAGGTTTTACGGTCAGTGGGCTGCCTATGCCTTGGCAGGGTATCTTTCTTGTTTTCTCGAAGTGGGAATAGAGAAGTTTTTCTATGTAAAAACATATAGAAGCGATAATGTAATAAGTAAATTCAGTACGGCTCTGTTTGCGGTGGCAATACCTGCCTATATAGCCGAGTGCTTTGGCAGCATAGCACGCTTAAACGGCATGATAGACAAAAGAACGTTTTGTTTTTGCGCTGTAACTGCGTGTACGCTGTGGATAAGACTGATATTCTGGGTAATAGAAAAGCTTGTAGAAAAATATAAACGCAAATAATTTTTGGAGGTATATGTTATGCGCCTTATGCAGTTCCAGATAGACGATATTATAAAGACCGCTCTTTTGGAAGATATAAATTATATCGATGTTTCGGCAGATTATCTTGTAGACGAAAACAGCGTTTCTACCGCTAGGTATGTAGCCAAGGCTGACGGCGTTTTGTGCGGTGTAGAGATTGCCGCAAGGGTGTTTGAACTGCTCGACAGCGATGCTGAAAGCGAGATATACATTCATGACGGCGAAAGCGTTAAAAAAGGCGATATCATAGTAAGGTTCACAGCAAAAACGCGTGCCCTGCTCAAAGGCGAAAGAACGGCTCTCAACATTATCCAGCATATGTCGGGCATTGCTACCGCAACAAACAGGTGCGTAAAGCTGGTCGAGGGCACAAAAGCAAGCATTGCAGATACACGAAAAACACTCCCCGGGCTGAGGGCGCTGCAAAAGTATGCGGTAACGGTCGGCGGCGGCAAAAACCACAGATATAACCTCTCCGACTGCGCCATGCTCAAAGATACCCATATAGATGCTTACGGCTCAATAACTGCGGCAGTAAATAAACTGCGCGAGAGCATGGGTCATACTACAAAGATAGAAGTCGAGGTAGGCAATTTAGAGCAGCTGAAAGAAGCTTTAGACCTTGATGTAGAGATAATAATGCTCGATAATATGAGCGTTGACGATATGAAAAAAGCCGTTGAAATAACAAACGGCAAAAGCCTTTTGGAGGCTTCGGGCAACGTTACCGAGGAGAATATAAAAGAGATAGCGCAAACGGGTGTTGACATAATTTCCCTCGGCGCGCTTACACATTCGGTAAAGGCTTTTGATATCTCGATGAAAATGGATAAGTAAGAGGTGCTTTTATGGCAAGCATAATGGACGGCGAAAGACAATTCCATATACAAACGCTGCCCGAGGAGGTCGGCAGGTATGTTATACTGCCCGGCGACCCCGGCAGAGTACCCAAAATTGCCGAGTATCTTCAAAATGCAAAGCAGGTGGCGTGCAACCGCGAGTATAACGTGTATACCGGCACGCTTGAAGGCGAAAAAGTCACTGTGTGCTCAACGGGCATAGGCGGCCCTTCGGCTGCAATAGCCGTTGAAGAACTTATAAAAGACGGCGCTGATACCTTTATACGCATAGGCACCAGCGGCGGCATGGATATAGAAGTTTCGGGCGGAGACCTTATCATTGCGCTGGCATCTGTGAGGGGAGAGGGCACTTCGTATGAGTATCTGCCAAAAGATTACCCCTGCACCGCAAGTTTTGAAGTGGTAGAGGCTCTTAAACAGGCTGCCGAGAAAACATCTTCTGAAAAAGTGGGCAACAGATACCACATAGGCGTAGTACATTCAAAAGACAGCTTTTACGGCGAAGTTGAGCCGCAGTCATCGCCCGTGTCTGCCGATATTACGCAAAGGTGGGACAGCTATCTTCGCTGCGGCTGCCTTACAAGTGAGATGGAAAGCGCGGCAGTGTTCGCGGTTTGTACCGCACATAAAAAGCGCAGGGGCGCAGTATTTACAGCCCTGTGGAACGTTGAACGCTCTAAACAGGGTCTGGAAGATAACATTACATACGATTCTGCCCGTGCGATAGAATGTGCCGTAGAAGCCATAAAAATTCTGATACAGCAGGATAAAAAACGCTGATATGGGAAAAGAAGAATTTGCCAAAGCCTGTGAAAAGGTCATGAGCGGCGAGAGGGTAACGGGCGGCATAGGCACGCTGGGCGAAAAAACGCTCCATGCTGTGCTTAAAAACTATTATGAACCATACGGCGGCAATCAAGAGGTAAAGGTTGGCAGCTTTGTTGCAGATATAGTCGGCGAGAGGGGCATAATAGAGATACAGACTGCAAATTTCGGCAGTCTTATAAAAAAACTTGATGTGTTTTTGGAATACTGCGACGTAACGGTCGTTTACCCTATGGCGGCAGTAAAATATCTTCGGTGGCTCGATCTGGAAACAGGCGAACTGTCGGAGAGAAGAAAGTCGCCGCAAAAGCTTACCATGTATGACTGCGCAAGCGAGCTTTATGTTATACGCTTCGCACTTGATAACCCAAGGTTTCATTTAAGGCTGTGTTTGCTGGAGCTTGAAGAGATACGCTTTTTAAACGGCAGGCGCAGCAAAAAGAATAAGAAAAAAGGCTCTACACGGTGCGATAGGATACCTATTTCACTTGTTGACGAGATAGAGTTTGACAGCATAGACGACTATAGGCAGTTTATACCAAAGGGTCTGCAAGATGAGTTTACAAACAAAGATTTTGCCGTCATTGCTAATACAGATACGGGTACATCACGAAGAATAATAAATATGCTCGTATACTTAGGTATAGCCGAAAACATCGGCAAAAAAGGCAACGCGTTCGTTTACAGAATAAACAAGTAAGGAGACGTAAAATGAAAGTTAAGAAAAGAATTTTGTCATTTATATCGCTGCTGACGGCGGTGGTAATAATTATCGCAATAATGCCCACGCAGATGACCGCCGAGGCAATAACCTTTGATAATGACCTCACAATATATTCCGAGGCGGTGTATATGATAAGCTTGGATACCGACGATGTGGTGTATTCCAAAAATTCCGACCAGCAAAGAGTGCCTGCATCTCTCACCAAAATAATGACCTGCCTTTTGGTTTTGGAGGCAAATAACGGCGATGAAGAAGTGCTGCGCTCTAAAACAGCATCCGGCGGCTATAAAGCTTTCAATGAACTTGAGGGTACAGGCTGCTCAAATGCTGATATAAAACGCGGCGAGGAAGTAAATTATTACGACCTGCTGTGCGCACTTATGGTGCCTTCGGGCTGCGAGGCTGCAAATATTCTGGCAATAGATATGTGCGGCAGCATTGATGCCTTTGTTGAGAAAATGAATCTTAAAGCCGCCGAGTTAGGCATGAACAATACCCACTATTCAAATGCACACGGCCTTTTTGCAGAAAATAACTATACCACCTGTGAGGATCTTGCGCTGCTTACTAAGTATGCTATGAATAAGTACGATCTGTTCATGACGATATGCAATCAGGCTGAGTATGATATGTCGCCCACAAGCGAGCACCCCGACGGCACGCACCTTATAACGTCCAACAAAATGCTGGTCGAGGGCTCTGACTATTATTACAGATTTGCAAAGGGCATAAAGACCGGTTTTCTAGATGCCGCCGGAAGATGCCTGGTGTCTACCGCAACGAGAAACGGCTATACCTATCTTATAGTAAGCATGGGCGCGCCTGCCGTCAACGAAGAAGGCGAAGATACCATGTATAACTGCATAGACCACGCAACGCTTTATGAGTGGGCTTTTGAAAACCTCGAATATGCTACCATTCTTGATACAGCCTCCGAAATGGGCGAAGTGCCCGTTGAATATGGCAAGGGCATTGACCATGTTACCGTAAAGCCGTCAATGTCTTATTCTCAGCTGTGGCCTAAAAATGTAGATAAATCGCAGATAAAGCAAAAGATAACCCTTAATCAGAGCGTTGTTGCACCCGTTACAGTGGGTCAGCCGCTCGGTTCTATAGAGCTGACATATGAAGGTCAGACGGTGGCTAAGATAGACCTTGTTTCAACAGCGGCAGTCGAGCGCGACGAAATAAAATCTGACGTAAAAGTTGCAGCATCTTTCAAAGATTCGGCAGCTATAAAAATTGCAATTATCGTCGCAGTGGGTGCAGTGCTTGTGTATGTGCTGATATTCGCCGCAATTATGGTGCTGAGAAGAAACCGCCGCCGTGACCGCTATTATGACGACGATGATGACGATTACGACGACGATGAATATGATGACGATTATGACGGCGACGAATAAATTTCCTGCATTTTTGTGTTGCAATTGCTCGGAAAATGTGTTATAATAGTTCTATATGGAAATTATACAACGAAAGGTAGATAGATTTGCATAAGGTAACCGTTATAACGGGTCATTACGGCAGCGGTAAATCGAACATCTCGGCGAATTTGGCGCTTGAAGGCGCTGAAAAAGGCGAGAATGTTACAGTAGTTGACCTTGATATAGTGAACCCGTATTTCAGAACCGCTGACCTTAAAGACTTCTTCGGCGAAAAGGGGATAGAGCTTATTGCGCCCTCTTATGCAAATACTAACTTAGATATTCCTGCACTCAATTTTGATTTGGGGCTTATTGCCGCAAAAGATGACGTTCACCTTATTGTAGATGTCGGCGGCGACGACGACGGCGCTGTGGCTCTGGGCAGATTTGCTCAGCAGCTCAAAGATTGCGGCGACCTTGAAATGCTGTATGTTGTAAACAGGTTCAGATATATGACAAGAGAGCCATATGAAGCGCAGGAACTTATGTATAAAATAGAAAACGCCTCGCACCTGAAGCATACGGGTATTATAAATAATTCAAATCTCGGCGAGGAAACTACTAAAGAAATAGTTGAAAGCTCGCTTGAATATGCCAAAGAGCTATCGCAAAAAGCAGGGCTGCCCGTGGTTTTCAATACCGCGCCCGATTATCTGAGACTGAATGATGAGCGTTTTAAAAATGTAAAAGTCCTGATAAAGCCCATATGGGCAAAAGATATTTAGCTTACAACAGCTTATTGCTGCTTGAATAAAACTGATGGGAGTGTGTTTAATGGCAAAGATGACTGTAAGAGCCGAACGCTGTAAAGGCTGTGGGCTCTGCGCAAATGCCTGCCCTAAGAAGATCATTGAGATCAACAAGGAAAAGCGTAACAAGGCAGGCTATTTTACCGCCGAATGTATCGACGAGAGCGCCTGCGTGGGCTGCGCTATGTGCGCCATGATGTGCCCCGACTGCTGTATAACAGTTGAAAAGTAAGACGTAAAACAGTACCGAAAGGAGTTAAGAACTTTGGAAAAGAATTTGATGAAAGGTAACGAAGCGCTTGCAGAGGCAGCTATGCGTGCAGGCTGTAAATGTTTCTTCGGTTACCCCATAACACCTCAGACGGAGCTTGCCGCATATATGGCAAAGAATATGCAAAAAAATGGCGGCGTGTTCTTGCAGGCGGAGTCTGAGATAGCCGCTATCAATATGGTGCTGGGTGCGGCTTCAACAGGCGTAAGAGCAATGACATCTTCCTCTTCGCCGGGAATTTCACTTAAAAGCGAGGGTATCTCTTACATAGCAGGTTCAGACCTGCCCTGCGTTATAATCAACGTTGAAAGAGGCGGCCCCGGTCTGGGCGGCATACAGCCCTCACAGGCTGACTACTGGCAGGCTACAAAGGGTCTGGGACATGGAGATTTTCACCTGCTTGTGTTTGCACCTGCTTCCGTTCAGGAAATGGTAGATATGGTAGTCAAGGCTTTCAATAAGGCAGATGAATACCGTATGCCTGCAATGATACTGGCTGACGGTCTTTTAGGTCAGATGATGGAACCCGTTTCCTTCCCCGAAATAGCAGTCGAAATGCCCGATAAATCAAGCTGGGCTGCAAACGGTCATAAGAATAAGAGAGCGCACCACATTATAAACTCTCTCTATCTTACCCCCGAAGAGCTTGAAAAGACCGTTGTTGACAGATATGCTAAGTATGATATAATCAAGGAAAAAGAAACAGATGCCGAGCTTTATCTTACCGATGATGCAGATATCGTTGTATGTGCTTTCGGCGCTACCGCAAGAGTTGTAAAGAGCGCAGTAAACGAGGCAAGAGAGCAGGGCATAAAGGTTGGTATGTTCAGACCCAAGACACTGTGGCCGTTCCCCGAAAAGGAAGTGCAGAAAGCCTGCGCAAACGCTTCAAAAGTGCTTTCTGTAGAAATGTCTATGGGTCAGATGATAGACGATATAAAGCTGGCGCTCAGTTGCGCTAAGCCCGTTGAGTTCTTCGGAAGAACAGGCGGCGTTATACCTACGCCTGCCGAGGTGCTCGAAAAGATCAAAGCAATGGGAGGTAATAACTAATGGCAGTCGTATTTGAAAGACCTAAGGCTCTGTGCGACGTTCCGCTGCATTACTGCCCCGGCTGTACTCACGGTATCGTGCATAGACTGGTAGCAGAGGTTATTGACGAAATGGGTATCGAGGGAGATACCGTCGGCATATGCCCCGTTGGCTGCTCGGTAATGGCTTATAACTATTTTAACTGCGATATGATAGAAGCTCCTCACGGAAGAGCCCCCGCAGTTGCTACAGGCGTTAAGAGAACAAACCCCGATAAGTTCGTGTTTACATATCAGGGCGACGGCGACCTTGCCGCAATAGGTACTGCCGAAACAGTGCATGCCGCTACAAGAGGCGAGAATATTGTCGTTATCTTTATAAATAATACTATATACGGCATGACAGGCGGTCAGATGGCACCTACCACCATACCCGGTCAGGTAACGCAGACCACCCCGTATGGCAGAGATCCGCAGCTTGCAGGCTACCCTGTAAGAGTATCGGAAATGCTTGCAACGCTTACCGGCACTGCCCTTGCACAGAGAGTTGCTGTAGACAGCGTTCCCCATATCAGAGAGGCTAAGAACGCTATCAGAAAAGCATTTGAAAACCAGCGCGATAAGAAAGGCTTCTCACTCGTTGAAGTGCTTTCTACCTGCCCTACAAACTGGGGACTTACTCCTCTTAAAGCCCTTGAAAGACTGAGAGAGGAAATGATACCCTACTATCCTCTGGGCGTATATAAAGATATAACAGCAGAGGAGGGCAACAAGTAATGAACTATAATATTTTGCTTGCAGGCTTCGGCGGACAGGGCGTGCTTTTCGCAGGAAAACTTCTCGCTTACTGTGCGCTTATGGAGAATAAGGAAGTATCTTGGCTGCCGTCATACGGCCCTGAAATGAGAGGCGGTACTTGTAACTGCTCGGTATGTATCTCAGATGAGCCTATAGGTTCTCCGCTGGTAACTGAGCCTAACGTTTTTGTGGCTCTCAATCAGCCTTCGTTCGATAAATTCATCGGCAAGGTAAAGGCAGGCGGTAAAGCTTTCGTGGATTCTACTCTTGTAGAAAGCGTTTCCGACAGAAAGGATATCGATTGCTACTATGTTCAGGCTACTCAGCTTGAAACCGAAAACGAACTCCCTAAGGGAGCAAATATAATATTGCTCGGCAAGGTGCTCGAGGCAACAGGTATGTTCAGCGATGAGACCGTCCGCAAGGCGCTTGAAAAAATAGTGCCTGCATCAAAGGGCTGGCTTATAGAAAACAACCTCAAAGCTATCGGTATCGGCAGGGCACAGTGACCACCGCAGTAAACTAAGCATTTATTTCACAAGGCTGCTATACATATCAAATTATGTACGGCAGCCTTTTTTTATCTTATATCTTACAGCTGAAGTGTGCGCTATATCAAAAAAAGTAAGGTGATATTATGAAATTGATGTTTGTGGGAGATGTCGTTGGTCAGCACGGCTGCGATTTTCTTGAAAAGCATATTTACAATTTGAGGAAGGAGTACGGTGTAGATATTGTCGTCGTCAACGGTGAAAATTCCGCAAACGGCAACGGTATCACCAAGCCTTCTATGATGCAGCTTTTCGGCATGAGCGTTGACGTTATAACAACGGGCAACCATTGCTTTAAAAGGCGCGAGTGTATCGAAATGTACGATATAAACGAAACACTGTTGAGACCTGCAAATTACCCCGAGGGCGTTGTGGGTCACGGCGTAACAGTGCTTGATAAGGGCAGCTGTAAAATTGCCGTCGTAAATCTGCAAGGCGTTGTTTATATGGATGCGCTCGATAACCCTTTCACTTGTATAGACAGCATTCTTGAAAAACTAGATACTCCGAATATTTTTATAGATTTCCACGCCGAGGCGACTTCAGAGAAAAAAGCTATGGGTCAGTATCTGGCAGGGAAGGTAACGGCAGTCTTTGGTACGCATACACATGTGCAGACCGCCGACGAGACTATACTTTCAGACCATACCGCGTATATAACAGATACAGGTATGACAGGTGCAGAGCTTTCCGTCCTTGGGGTAGAGAGCAGTATAGCAATTAATAAACAAAGACTGCATTTTCCCGTAAGATTTACCGAAAGCCATAACCCGTGCTTTATAAATGCAGTCGTAGTGGAATTTGACGAGAAACTAGGCAAAGCTAACAAAATTGAGCGAATAATTTGGCGGTAATTAACAAATTTATCGCCAACACCTTGAAAATTTTCTGCCGATAGTATATTATAATATAAACGGGAGCTATACCGGGAGAGCGAACGTAATCGACAAAGGATTGGAGGTCTATATGGATATACTGAAAGTGTCAGCCCGTTCCGTTCCGAATTCGGTCGCTGGCGCGATCACCGGAGTGATAAAGGAACAAAATGAAGTAGAGGTGCAGGCGGTCGGAGCCGGAGCCGCCAATCAAGCGATCAAAGCGGTAGCGATCGCACGTGGTTACTTAGCGCCTATGGGTATCGATATGGTTTGTATTCCGGCATTCACCGTTGTTGAGATCAACGGAATGGAGCGTACCGCAATAAGGCTTATATGCCAGCAGAGATGATATAAACATCACAACAACTAACTTAAAATGTCTATGCCGATGCGGGTTTTCCGTGTCGGCATTTTTAATTTTTCTTCAGCATATAAATAAAACAGCCGAAGGGTCTTTTCCCCTCGGCTGCCGTTTGCAGATGTGACAATTACTTGGAAGTAAGTACGCTCTGGAACTGGATCAGTCTGTTAAGGCACTTTTCGCAAAGAGCCTTGCCGCTGAATTCCATGGTGTCTTCCTTGCCGCCGCAGAAAACGCAGGTTCTCTGAAGCTTGCGAAGAATGATCTTGTCATCTTCAGTATAGATCTCAAGAGCGTCGTTCGTGTTGATTTCAAAAGAATTACGAAGCTCCTTCGGCAGAACTATTCTGCCAAGACCGTCTATCTGTCTTGTAATGCCTGTTGCTTTCATGGTGTGAACCTCCTGTAACAATAAAATCTACAATATCATTTTACCTTACATAACAATAAATGTCAATAGTGCGAAATGATTTTTGTCGAATTATATAAAAAATCAAACCTCTGTTTGTCGTAAATATCTATATTAAGTTGCTAATTGGCATATAAATTACAGATTTTCATGGAAATTTGTGCTAATAACACGAAAAAGGAGAGATAACCATAAAGTATTTTCTGTTTCTGTCGGCAGCTTTGTCGCTCATTTTTTCCGCCGTAAACGGCAGCGCGGAGCGGCTTTCAAACACCATTTTGTCCGCCTGTGAAGATGCCGTAAAACTCACACTTACGCTCCTTGGCACAATGGCGTTCTGGGGCGGCATTATGAGGGTAGCAGAAAAAAGCGGTCTGGTCAGAAAAATATCAGCCCTGTTCAGACCGTTTCTCAAAGTGCTGTTCAAAGGCATAAACGAAAGCGGCGAGGCTTTTTCTGCAATAGTCATGAACATAACCGCAAACCTTATGGGGCTTGGCAACGCCGCCACTCCTCTTGGCATAAAAGCTATGAAAGCCCTGGCAGAAGAAGAACATTCAAAGGGCACAGCCACTGGCAACATGATAATGCTTGTCGTGATAAATACCGCATCTTTGCAGCTTTTGCCAACTACCGTTGCAACACTGCGCCTGTCTCATGGCAGCAGCGCACCGCTCGATGTCCTGCCTGCAATACTGTTCTCGGCAGCCTGCGCACTCACAGTCGGCGTAACCTTAACTCTTACAATAAACGGCATCTCAACGCGAAAGGGCAGGGGATAAAGTGAAGATCACATCGTTTGTTATCCCCACAGTAATAGCCGTTGTCTTTGCGTATGGCATATATAAAAAGGTCGATATCTTTGAAGAATTTCTCAGCGGCGCGGCAGAGAATATCAAAGTCGCATTTGATATCCTGCCTGCCCTTATAATTCTGATGACCTGCATAGGTATGCTCAATACATCGGGCGTTGTCGCCTTTTTTACAAATATCATCTCGCCAGTTGCAAAAGCCCTCGGCTTTCCGCCACAGTGTTTGCCGCTCACACTTCTGCGGCCGCTTTCGGGCAGCGGCGCTCTGGCAGTGTATGAAAACATCATCACTGAGTATTACCCCGACAGCTTTATAGGCAGGGTAGCGAGCGTTATAATGGGCAGCACCGAAACTACGTTTTATACCGTCGCCGTCTACTATGGTGCGGCAAAAGTGAAAAATATCCGCCATACGCTGCTTTGCGCCATAGCCGCCGATATTACCGGCTTTGTCGTTTCATGCACCGCAGTAAGGCTTTTTATGTAAGAAAATACCGCCCTGCTTAAATTGCAAAGCGGTATATTTATTTGTACTGTTAGCTATTCTCCGCACCAAGGCGTAAGCTCCAGCCTGATGAAATACCCCTGGTCGTGCTTGCATACCGGGCATACAGGCGGCGCTTGTGTGCCCTCGATAACATTTCCGCAGTTAAGGCACATCCACTTTGTTGTAGTATCTGAAACAAACAGCTTTCCCTGCTCGATAAGCTCGGCAAAGTATTCAAAACGCTGCGCGTGCGTTTTTTCTATCTTCGCAATGTTCTCAAAATCCTGCGCTATCATGCCAAAGCCCTCTTCACGCGCTATCTTGCCAAACGATGCATACACAATGTCGTGCTCCTCGTTCTCGTTGTGCGCAGCCATTCTCAAAAGTTTGGCAGCATCGTTTGAAATGTCCACGGGGTAGCCGCCGTCAACGTGAATATTGTCGCCTGCGCTGGGCTGTAAATGCCCATAGAAAACCTCCGCGTGTTCGCGCTCCTGATTTGCGGTAAACTTGAACAGCGCACTTACAACATACATCTTTTGTTTCAGCTGCGATGAGGCAAAGTCGTATCTCGTCCTCGCCTGACATTCACCTGCAAACGCCCTCATAAGGTTCTCTCTCGTCTGACTTTCTTTGAATACAGTGTTCATAAGCTTTTCCTTTCCATTTTTATTGTGCCAGCACTCCGCCGTCGCTTTCAAACAGCATCAAAATCTGCACTTCTTCGCCCGTCATGCAGTCAATATAGACAAGCACGTGCCTGCCCTCGTCGTTAAGACAGGTAAACTCATAGCAGTAGCATTCTTTCGTGTTGTCCAGCGGAATATTGCACAGCCTTACATTTTTCCTCTCCAAATGTTTCGATACATTTTCAGCCGCCTTGTCGCTGCTTATCTTCGGGCTTTCAAACGTCCTTTCCTGATGGTTTACCAAAAATCCGCGCGCATCAAAGCCCAGTATCTCGCCGTTGTCCATAGCCACTTTTATCTTTATAAGATCGGTGTAGCACAGCACGTTTCCGTCTCGGTATGCGTAATTTACAGTGCATACGTTGCCAAGCGTTTCATAGTATGTCACCTGCATATTTTCAACGCCCAGCTGCTCTAAATACTTGTCCGCGTGTGAGATAGCCTTTTTAGCATCTATCACAGTTTTTTCGGGCGTTCGCGACTTCAGCATATACGATATATAGCCGCCGTTTTTCGTTACCGCCACACTGCCCGTTTCGGTGTTGTAAACGTATGAAGGCATATTGCCTGCCTCGCCCTCTGAAGCTGCCAGTTCATCGGGTTTTACAGCAAGAGCCTTGCACGCCTTTGCCTGCGCGTAACCTTCCGAAACAGCCTCAGCGTTTTCGGTCATAAGCGGCTTTCTTTGCAGAAGATGATCGGAGAAAGGTCCGTCATAAATAAGCGTAGGGTAGCTTTCAAAACCGTCTTCAAAGTCTGCAAAACCGTCGGTAACGCTTATATCTCCCTCGTCAGCCGCCGAATTATCTAAAGAATCCACCACATTTTCGGGCGAAAGTTCACCGCTGTTTATCATCTGCTCAATAGCCCACATATCACCGCAAAGCTTCTGCGCATAGCCGCTGAGTTTTTTCAGAGTTTCATATTCTTCGTCGGTAAGCTTTTCACCGCCCGACGACTTGTCAGAAAGGTATGTCGCATAGTTTCCCACCTGCGATAAAAACTTGTAGGTGTTGCTGAGTTCAAGCTGCTCAACGGGCAGCTGTGCCAAAGCGTTTTTCGCCGTCGAAGCCTCCGATAAAAGCTGTGCCGACAGTTTCGACTGCATAGCCGCACTGCCTGCGCAAAGTTCTTTTGAAAGCGTTGTGTTTATGTTGTCCGCCGCAGCCGAAAGATCTTCCATAGCGCGCAGATACGAGCTTTCCAGAATAAGGTTGGCGTGCCTGTTCTCGCTCATAAGCACCACGTTGCGCACTAAAAGTATCACAAGCGCCGCTATCGTAAACACTATCAAGCGGATCTTTCCGCGTCTTGTCATTCGCATAATAACAGTATCTCCCCTCGGTTTTTTAATAGTTTTAGCCGAGTGAGAGCCGTTTATACATTTTCTGCCTTAAATTCTTGACATATGCACCCCATAATAGTATAATGTATTTTATACGAATAATTTTGTAAAGACAGCAGTAAAATTTTATATAAGCATTTTTACTTCGTTTAGGAGATACATAAATGGGAATTACAGAGCTTTTTATACTTGCAGTAGGTCTTTCAATGGACGCCTTTGCCGTATCTATTTGCAAAGGTCTTTCAATGAAAAAACTCAGCCTTAAAAATATGTGTATAGTCGGGCTGTGGTTCGGCGGCTTTCAGGCGCTTATGCCAACGCTAGGTTACTTCCTCGGCTCTGCTTTTGCAGATGTCGTCAATTCCGTCTCGCACTGGATAGCCTTCGCACTGCTTGCGCTTATCGGCATAAACATGATACGCGAGGCGCTTTCAAAGGAGACCGACGATACCGACGGTTCGCTGTCTTTCAAAGTCATGCTCATAATGGCAATAGCCACCAGTATAGATGCTTTGGCGGTCGGCGTGGGCTTTGCAATGCTGAAAAGCGTGAATATCCCCGTCGCGGTAACGTTCATAGGCGTAACAACGTTTATACTTTCCGCAGTGGGTGTAAAGGTCGGCAGCGTTTTCGGCGATAAATACCGCTCGCGTGCGGAGCTTTCAGGCGGCGTTATACTCATAGCTATCGGCATAAAAATAGTTCTGGAGCATTACGGTCTGTGGTTTTGATATTTAATGTTATAAAAAATGCGGATACTAAACTTTGTAGTATCCGCTGTTTTATTTGATTTTGCGAAAATAAATCGGAATTTTGTCCGCTATACTTACCTTGCTATTGGGGGAGACCCTTTTGGAAAAGGGTCTTCCCCCAAGTCCCCTCACTAAAACTTCTATATTTTTGGCGAGGGGTAATTATACTGTTTAATACATATATAATTGATAACTTATTACAGATTTATAAAAATAAATTACCCCTCGCCAAAAACAATGGAAAAGTCTTTGGAAAGGGGTATGGGGAAAAGCCTTTCTTCAGAAAGGTTTTCCCCAAAAGAAAAACAGGTATAGCAGATAAATTCCAATTCATCTTATGCATCAACTATCTCGCTGTGATATTCCTGAAGCGACTTTATATGGTCGGGCGACTGCTTAGTAACAGCCTTTATGCCCTCAATGGTAGCCTTTGCCGCCGCCATGGTCGTAACATAGAACACCCTGCTGCGAATAGCGCTCTTTCTGATGTAGCTGTCGTCCGCAGTGCCCTGCTTGTCGTCGGGCGTGTTGATGATAATATCCACCTGACCGTTCGATATCATGTCAAGAATGTTTGGTCTGCCCTCTTGCAGCTTGTGAACGCTCTCGCACTCAATGCCGCATTTTTTGATAAAGTCAGCAGTGCCTTTGGTAGCAACTATCTTGAATCCGCAATCGCTGAAGCCGCGTGCCACCTGTTCAAGCTCGCCCTTGTCGCGGTCACTAACGCTTATAAGCACTGTGCCCGAGGTCTTTATAGTCGTCTGCGTAGCCTCCTGCGCCTTGTAGTATGCCTCGCCAAAGTTTGATGAAATGCCGAGCACCTCGCCCGTCGAGCGCATCTCAGGCCCCAGTATCGGGTCAACCTCGGGGAACATATTGAATGGGAACACAGCCTCTTTTACGCCATAATGCGAGAATTTCTTTTCTTTCAAAGAGAGAATAGGCGAGGGGCGGTGTGTAAATTCGCTCGTGATTATCTCTGTCGCCAAAGCTATCATCTGTATGCCGCAAACTTTTGATACCAGCGGCACAGTGCGCGATGCACGCGGATTTGCCTCCAGCACGAACACCTTGCCGTCCTCAATTGCGTACTGCATATTCATAAGTCCGCGAACGTTCATTTCTTTGGCAATCTTTTTGGTGTACTCTTTTATAACCTTTACGTTTTCGTCACTGATGTTGAGCGAGGGCAGTATACAAGCCGAGTCGCCCGAGTGTATGCCGGCAAGCTCTATGTGCTCCATAACCGCAGGCACGAATACATTCTCTCCGTCGCTTATAGCATCTGCTTCACATTCTGTAGCATTGTGCAGAAAACGGTCTATCAATATCGGTCTGTCAGGCGTAACACCTACCGCAGCCGCCATGTATACTTTCAGGCTTTCGGGCTCGTGAACAACTTCCATGCCTCTGCCGCCCAGAACGTATGACGGGCGCACCATAACAGGGTAGCCTATCCTGTCGGCAATTTCAAGAGCCTCATCTACAGTAACAGCCATTCCCGACTCCGGCATAGGGATAGACAGCTTGTCCATCATCGCGCGGAACAGATCTCTGTCCTCTGCAAGATCGATAGTCTCGGGTGTCGTGCCAAGAATGTTCACACCGTACTTTTTCAGATCCGCAGCCAGGTTCAGCGGCGTCTGACCGCCAAACTGCGCTATAACACCAACCGGCTTTTCTTTTTCGTAAATGCTCAGTACGTCCTCAAGTGTCAGCGGCTCAAAGTAAAGCTTGTCCGAGGTGTCATAGTCGGTAGATACCGTCTCAGGGTTGCAGTTTATCATTATCGTCTCAAAACCAAGGCTTCTCAGCGAATTCGCCGCGTGAACACAGCAGTAGTCAAACTCAATGCCCTGACCTATCCTGTTAGGGCCGCTGCCGAGAATGAGTATCTTAGGCTTGCCCTGCGATACCTCCGAGGTATCAGCGGTGTTGTAGGTAGAGTAGTAGTAGCCTGCATCAGGCGTGCCGCTAACGTGTATCTTGTGCCAGGCTTCGGTAATTCCGGCCGCCTTGCGCGCGTTTCTTATGTCCTCCTCGGGTACTTCAAGTATCTGAGAAAGATACTTGTCCGAAAAACCGTCTTTCTTCGCCGCCGCAAGAGTTTCAGTGTCGGGAACGCTGCCCTTGTTTGCAATAAGCGCGTTCTCCTCGTCAACAAGCTCTTTCATCTGCTCTATAAAATACTTCTTTATCTTAGTAAGCTCCCAAAGTTCGTCAACAGTCGCACCCTTGCGAAGCGCCTCATACATTATAAACTGTCTCTCGCTTGAAGGCTGATAAAGCATTTTTATAAGTTCGTCCTTGCTCTTGTCTGCAAAATCTTTCGCAAAGCCCAAGCCGTATCTGCCCTTTTCCAAGCTTCTTATAGCCTTCTGAAAAGCCTCTTTGTATGTCTTGCCTATAGACATTACCTCGCCAACAGCCCTCATCTGCGTGCCCAGCTTGTCCTGCGCATTCTTGAATTTCTCAAACGCCCAGCGCGCAAATTTTATAACAACATAGTCGCCGTCAGGCTTGTAGTTTGCAAGATTGCCATACTTTCCGCAGGGTATATCGGCAAGTGTAAGACCCGTAGCCAGCTTTGCCGAAACAAGCGCGATAGGAAAGCCCGTCGCCTTTGAAGCCAAGGCCGATGAGCGCGAAGTCCTCGGATTTATCTCTATAACTATTATCCTGCCCGTTTCGGGGTCGCGTGCAAACTGTACGTTCGTGCCGCCTATTACCTGTATTGCATCAACTATTGCGTATGCCTGCCGCTGAAGCTCCGCCTGAACATCTTCGGGTATAGTCAGCATAGGCGCAGAACAAAAACTGTCGCCCGTGTGTACTCCCAGAGGGTCAATGTTTTCTATAAAGCAAACGGTTATCATGTTGCCGTCCTTGTCACGAACAACTTCAAGTTCCAGCTCTTCCCAGCCGAGAACGGATTCTTCGACCAGCACCTGACCCACGAGTGATGCCTGCAAGCCCCTCGCGCATACCGTCTTCAGTTCATCAACATTGTATACCAAGCCGCCGCCTGTGCCGCCCATAGTGTATGCAGGGCGCAAAACAACAGGGTATCCCAGATTGTCCGCGATCGCAAGCGCCTCATCTACCGAGTATGCAACCTCACTGCGCGCCATATCAATGCCCAGCTTGTTCATAGTCTTTTTAAATTCTATTCTGTCTTCGCCGCGCTCAATAGCATCTATCTGTACGCCTATTACCTGCACGCCGTACTTTTTCAAAACGCCCAGCCTGTCCAGTTCCGAGCAAAGGTTAAGTCCGCTCTGACCGCCAAGGTTGGGCAAAAGCCAGTCGGGGCGCTCTTTCGCAATAATTTCTTCAAGACGCTTTGCATTCAGCGGCTCAATGTAGGTAACATCTGCAATGCCGGGGTCTGTCATGATAGTTGCGGGATTTGAGTTTACAAGTACTATCTTGTGACCCAGACTGCGCAGAGCCTTGCACGCCTGTGTGCCGGAGTAGTCAAACTCGCACGCCTGACCTATTATAATAGGCCCTGAGCCGATAATAAGCACTTTTTTCTGCGGTTGTTTTTCCATAAATATTCCTCCGTTGCTTCCGGCAGCCTGCGAACAGCCGGGCATTTTTACAAAGTTTAGGCAAAATTTTTTGGCGATTTTTTTAATGACCGCCAAATATATAACGACATTTGATTATCTTTATATATTATATCATACCTTTTGTCGAATTGCAATAACAATATACTGAACTTTGTGTGAACGCCGATAAAAAATGTTGCAAAGCCTTCGTCCAAAATGCTTGCATTTGCGGCAGAATTGTGATATACTATATATGTATGTGTTCAAATTCCCATGGGAGGACAAGTGATAATATGAAAAAATTCTATATATCGCTGGCGGCGGTAATAGTTGCCGCTTTTGCAGTTATAATGATAGGCAGCGCCCTTGAGCTTTGGAGCATTTCAGCGCAGGCAGAGGGGCTTCTGGGGCTTGCGGCAATAGTGCCTGCCGCATTGTGGATATTCTTCAAAGGCTTAAACCTTGTAAATGTGGGTATCTATCTTGCAGGAATAGACTATATACTTATAAAGAAGTTTTTGTCGCTTGGCACGTCAGTCGCGCTTATAGTGTGCGAGGCAGTTTTGCTTGTTGTGTGGATAATAGTTTCAAACAGCAAAAAGGCAGCCGCCGCGAAAGCAGAAAACGCAGAAAACAACGAAAATACAGAAATAAAAGATCAGGGTGGAACAAATGGCTAACAAAAAAACTTATGACAACGAAACGATAGTCGCCTTGGAGGGCGAGGACAGGGTAAGAAAACGTCCTGCCGTAATTTTCGGCTCTGACGGGCTGGAAGGCTGCGAACATTCGGTGTTCGAGATAGTCTCAAACTCTATCGACGAGGCGCGCGAGGGCTACGGTGACAGGATAAACGTTACCTACTATAACGACAACAGCATTGAAGTCGAGGACTTCGGCAGAGGCTGCCCTATGGACTACAATAAGGCGGCTGGCAGATATAACTGGGAGCTTGTCTATTGTGAATTGTATGCAGGCGGCAAATATAACAACAACGAAGGCGAGAATTATCAGTTTTCGCTGGGTCTTAACGGTCTTGGCGCGTGCGCAACGCAGTATTCTTCCGAATATATGGACGTTACCGTAAACCGTGACGGCTGCCGCTATGATATGCACTTTGAAAAGGGCAAGCCCGTCGGCAAGCTTAAAAAAGAGGAAACAGGCTCTAAAAAAACGGGCACTAAGCATCGCTGGAAGCCCGACCTTGACGTTTTTACCGATATAGCCATTCCTAAAGAATACTTTGAAGAAATGCTCAAACGTCAGGCGGTCGTAAATCCTCGTGTGAAGTTTGTTTTCCGCTATCAGAAAGAAAACGGCAGCTTTGAAGAGCAGATATTTCTTTATGAAAACGGCATAACCGACTATGTAAAAGAAATAGCAGGCGACAGCGCGCTGACTTCAATTTATAGCTGTGATGCCCAAAGGGTCGGCAGAGACAGAGCCGATATGGACGACTATAAGGTTAAGCTAAGTGTCGCGTTTACGTTTTCAAATAAAGTAAAAATGTGCGAATACTACCATAATTCAAGTTTTCTTGAACATGGCGGCGCACCTGCCGATGCGGTCAAAAATGCTTTCCGCTACCAGATAGATAACTATCTCAAACAAAACGGCAAATATCTTAAAAACGAAGCGCCTATAAAGTTTGTTGATATTGAAGACTGCCTTGTGCTGGTTTCAAGCTCCTTTTCCACAATGACTTCTTATGCCAACCAGACTAAGAAAGCCGTCACCAACAAGTTTATTCAAGAGTGCATGACCGACTTTCTCAAACATCAGCTTGAAGTATACTTTATAGAAAACCCCGACGAAGCAGTGAAAATCGCCGAGCAGGTAATTATAAACAAGCGCAGCCGTGAAAGAGCCGATACCGCAAGACAGAATATAAAAAACACCCTCTCAAAGCAGATAGACCTTTCAAACATGGTGCAAAAGTTTGTTGACTGCCGCTCGAAAGATGTCTCACAAAGAGAGCTTTATATTGTTGAGGGCGACTCGGCGCTGGGCTCTGTAAAAATGGCAAGAAACGCAGAATTTCAGGCGGTTATGCCTGTAAGGGGCAAGATACTCAACTGCCTTAAAGTAGATTACGACAAGATATTCAAAAGCGAAATAATAACCGACCTTTTGAAAGTTCTGGGCTGCGGCGTTGAGGTAAAATCAAAGTCCAACAAAGAGCTTTCAAGCTTCTCTCTCGATAACCTGCGCTGGAACAAAATAATAATCTGTACAGATGCCGACGTTGACGGCTTTCAGATACGCACGCTGATACTTACCATGCTTTATAGGCTTACCCCGACACTAATCGAAAAAGGGTATGTTTATATAGCAGAATCGCCGCTTTATGAGATAACCACTAAAGAACAGACCTATTTTGCATATGATGACAGGGAAAAGTCAGAGATATTGCAGATAATAGGCGATGAAAAGTATACTATACAGCGCTCAAAAGGTCTTGGCGAGAATGAGCCCGAAATGATGGCTCTGACCACCATGGACCCTGCAACACGCAGGCTTATACAGATAGTCCCCGACGAAGCCGATTTTACCGAGTATATGTTCGATATGCTGCTGGGCGACAATTTGCAGGGCAGAAAAGATTTCATAGCTATCAACGGCAAGGATTACCTTGAAATGGCTGATATATCATAAACAAGATCGAAAGGCAGAAAACATAAATGGCAAGAAAGAAAAAACAGCTCGAGCAGGAAAAGAAAGCGCCTGCTATAAACGGCTATATAAAGGGCGCAGGACAGATAGTAGAGGAGCGCATACCCGTAACACTTGAAAAGAACTATATGCCGTATGCCGTCAGCGTGAACGTTTCGCGCTCATTTCCTGAGATAGACGGCTTCAAACCCTCGCACAGAAAGCTGCTTTATACCATGTATAAAATGGGGCTTTTGCAGGGCGCAAGAACTAAGTCCGCAAATGTAGTCGGCAGAACTATGCAGCTAAATCCTCATGGTGATGCTTCTATATACGAAACCATGGTGCGCCTTGCGCGCGGCAACGAAACGCTTCTGCACCCTTATGTAGATTCAAAAGGAAACTTTGGCAAGGCGTATTCACGTGATATGGCGTATGCAGCATACCGATATACAGAGGTAAAGCTGGAGCCGATATGTGCGGAACTGTTCAAGGATATTGATAAGGATACCGTTGACTTCGTTCCTAACTATGATAACACCCAGCAGGAGCCGACTCTTTTTCCTGCAACATTCCCAAGCGTATTAGTAAACGCAAATGTCGGCATAGGCGTGGCAATGGCATCACAGGTGTGTTCTTTCAACCTTGCCGAGGTGTGTGAAACTACCATAGCCCTTATGCGAGACCCAAATCACAATGCGCTTGAAACTCTCAAAGGCCCAGACTTTGCAGGCGGCGCTTATATGATATACGACGAGAGCGAGCTTGATAATATTTATAGAACGGGCAGGGGATCACTGAAATTCAGAGCAAAATATTCTTATGATAAGTCTGCAAACTGCATAGATATAACCCAAATACCCCCTACTGCCACAATAGAAGCAATAATTGAAAAAATAGCCGCGCATGTAAAGGCAGGCAAGATAAAAGAAATTTCATATGTCCGTGACGAAACAGACCTTAAGGGTCTGCATATAGCTATAGACTTAAAACGCGGCACAGACCCCGAAAAGCTCATGCAAAAGCTGTTCAGAATGACACCGCTTCAGGATACCTATGCCTGCAATTTCAATATTCTTGTAGACGGCTACCCCAAGGTAATGGGCGTTTACGATATAATCAGAGAATGGGTAAAATTCCGCATGGGCTGCGTAAAGCGCAGAACGCAGTATGACCTCGATAAAAAGAAGGACAAGCTGCACCTGCTGCAAGGTCTTGAAAAGATACTGCTCGATATTGATAAAGCGGTAAAAATAGTGCGCAATACCGAAAATGAGGCAGACGTTGTTCCCAACCTTATGGTAGGTTTTGGCATAGATAAAATTCAGGCTGAGTATGTTGCAGAAATTAAACTGCGCCACTTAAACCGTGAGTATATCCTCAACCGCACCAAAGATATACAAGACCTGCTTGATGAAATTGCAGACCTTGAAGATATTCTGGGCAGCGACAGGCGAGTGAAAAACGTCATTATTTCAGAGCTTAAAGATGTTGCCGCAAAGTACGGTCAGGAGCGCAGAACGCAGTTTATATATTCTGTAGAAGATGAGGCGGAAGAAGAGGTCGACGATACCCCCGACTATCAGTGCAGAATATTTATAACAAAGAGCGGCTATTTCAAGAAGATAACTCCGCAGTCGCTGAGAATGAGCGGCGCGCATAAACTCAAAGAGGGCGACGAAATGCTCTCCGAGTTTGATTCCACCAACAAGACCGAGCTTTTGTTCTTTACCGATAAAGCAACGGTGTATAAGTCAAGGGCTTCGCAGTTTGATGATACCAAGGCAAGCGCACTGGGAGACTATGTGCCTGCAAAACTCGGCTTTGATGACGGCGAGAGCTTCTTTGCGCTTGTGCCGACTACCGACTATAAAGGCTATCTGCTGTTTGTGTTTGAAAACGGAAAGGTCGCCAAAGTGCCCCTCAGCGCGTATGAGACCAAGACTAATCGCAAAAAGCTGACTAACGCATATTCCGATAAGTCAAAACTTGTGGCGCTTGTGTATGTAGAGGAAAACGGCTATCTGCTTATGCGCAGTACCAACGGCAGAATGATAATCTTTGATACCGCGCTTATGCTGCCCAAGTCTTCGCGCAGTACCATAGGCGTTGCCGCTATGACACTCAAAGCCAAAGCAACCGTCGAAAAAGCCTATGCGGTAGACAGCAAAACAGCCGAGAAGTATTCAAAATTTGTAGTAAAGAGCATACCTGCCGCAGGCCCGTTTGCAAAAGATATTGAAGACCCCGACCAAATATCCATGTTTACCGACAGCGAGTAATAACAAAAAGAGCAGTCCGTTTTAAGCGAACTGCTCTTGCTGTTTATTTTTTGTTTTCAGCCGCAGGCTCTTTTGACTTGTAACTCAGCCGCGACCATAAAATTATTATCACTTGCCCTATCGCGCCGAATATAAATATCTTCCATACGTTGTGCCCCACAGCAAGCAGATGTACATATACCGCCCCCAGCAGCGACCACACAAGCAGTGATACTATCAGAAAATTTCGCCGCGCATTGAACCATGCCGAGTTGAACACCAGCCATACTATCATTGAAGCAGGCACAGCATATACAAAACTTATCCAAGAAGGCAGCGAGCCTTTTGAAACAGTGTCGATTATAAAATATACGAATGCCGCCACGAACCATACCAGCATAACGCCCATGCCTGCAATAAAACCGTGATTGCGCATTTTCTGCTCAGGGGGCAGGGTAGTGGGCTTCGGCGGAGACGAGTGCTCCGACTGTACCAGATAGTCCAGCGTAACACCGAAAATATCAGCAATTTCTTTCAGCACAATAACATCGGGTATCGACTCGCCGCGCTCCCATTTCGATATAGCCTTGTCAGAGTAATGCAGCCTTTCCGAAAGCTCCAGCTGCGTCATACCCATGCCCTGCCGCAAAACACTTATGTTCTTGGCGATAATAGGTTTAAGGTCTTTCATCGCGTATTCCTTTCATACAAGTTTACTACATTGATTATAACACATCGCAAAAGTTAAATCAAGAGAGAAGCGGTAATTTTCACAATAAATTCTCACGCAGCCGCGGCAGGTTGACAAAACACGATTTTTGTGCTATTATAAACTCACTATATGTTTTTTAAGGAGTATTATTATGTCATATCCAAAGCCTCTTTCACAGAAAAATATAGACAAGCTTCTTTCAGCATGGGATAAGCATACCGCAGATGTGCTGCATAAATATTATGAAGCCTTTGCATCGCTCTACGGCATTGTAATGCTTGATGATGCGTGGAAGGTCTTCAAAAAGTTTGAGCCCAAAATACATAAGAAGCAGTTTGTAGACTTTTCGGCAGTCGCAAGACGTGAAAATGTGCCTTATTATGTCTTTGAGGCAGATGAGATCTTTTCTGAAGAAAAGCGCATAGATGTCCATCGTTTTATTGTTGACAGAAGCATCGTCTTTTCGGGATATTATAAGTTCAACTGGCTGTATGAAATTGTAGACAGGCAGCAATATAAGCCGCTTTACGACAAGCCCGACCTTCTCACAGTCGCCGCGCACCCGTATCACGATGAAAAACTGCGACCGCTTATTGATAATATGAAGTTTGGCAGCGGCAAATATAAGGGCAAAAAGTTTTCTGAGTGTTTTATGCCTGCGTTAGATGATACGTATGGGCAAATACCGTTTTCACAGCAGCTTTTTGACCACATAGTTTATCTGACAGAAAACTCAGGTGATATGTTGGGTGATACATTTGATTATCTTGAGTGGAAAGGCTTTCAGTTTGAACACGTAGAAGAAGCAAAAAATTTTGTTGCGGTTTTAAGTGATTTTGTAAACAATTCTCACCTGAAGATAAACCGCGGATTTACCCCTGTTCAATTGTCTGCGAGGCAGCCAAGTAAAACGCCGCCTACCATAAGCTTTGGCGAGGGAATGAAAAAAGCCTTCAAAGAAGGCAGTATGGATAGAGAAGAAGTTATAAAAAAGCTTATAGAAATGGGTCTTTATGTCGACGATAACTAAACAGCAAAAATCACAACACCGCCGTACCTTGTTTGGTGCAGCGGTGTTTTTATTATGCTTTTTAATACGGCCCCGTAGACCTTCCTGCGCGCTTTTTCGCGCGTTTCTGCGCGTACATTAAAACGTCGGCGCTCTTTATGCCCTCTTCAAGAGAAGGCAGATTTTTCGTCAGCAGCGATATTATACCGAAGCTTGCCGATACATTGTATTCCAGATCGTTCTCCTCCACCATGTCAGCAATAGTGCACGAAAAGCCTTCCGAGAATTTCTGTACAAAGCTGTCGGGCGATTCATCAAACAGCCTAAGCCCCACAAATTCGTCACCGCCAAAGCGCGCCGCAATGCCGTCTTTGCCTATGTACTGATACAGCGCATCAGCAACTATTTTTATAGCCTTGTCACCGCAAGCGTGACCAAACTTGTCGTTTATGTCCTTCAGATTGTCAAGGTCTGCCGAAATAATAACAAGAAACTTGTTCTGACTAAGCTGCGGCTCTATCATCTTTTTGGTAAGAGAGTAGTAACCGTTTCTGCTCATAAGCCCCGTCATGCTGTCATAGAAACTCGTCTTTTCAAGATGCTTGTTAATAGCCTCCATGTACTTGAAATTCGATATTCTCTCACATACAAAGCCAAGGTGCATACTAAGAGCCCTAAGCTGAAACATACAAATATGTTCTATCTCGGTGTCAGCGGCAACATAGCCGTATACAACATCATTGTAATGCAGCGGAAAAACAGTAACGTGCTTAAACTCCTTGTCGCCGTACTTTTTCTCGGGTATAACGTCCGCAAGAGGGAACGTCTTGTCAGCAAATGTAAAGATGTTGCCCTCACCGTGCTTTTCAAGCACAGAATACACCGTGTCAGTTATCGTATTTTCAGAGTATTTCACATCGTCCGAAAGCCCCGTAACATAGTCTGAGAACAAGCATACCCAAAGATGCTGCGTGTATATGTGATTAAAGAAATCGCTGATAGAGCTTAGTATCTTGTCAAACGAGCCTTTCAGCTGCAAAGACGAGCTCATTCTCGTTACCTCGTCACTGAAACCAAGGTCGCAGCTCACTTCTTTCCAAAGAGAGGCAAGCTGATAGTTGTCAGGCGTTTCTTCCATGGTGCAGCCGCACGACTCCGATATCCTCTTTATAAAGTCAACAGTGCTCTCTTGCGGTATCTCTCTGCCGATGCACATATCGTCAATGTAATCGAGAACTTTTTTAGCAAGCGTTTTGTAATCAAGCACAGCCGTCGTCAGTCTCGGATTGTGGAATCTCTCCATGTCAATGCCGTCAAAGCCCGTAACGATAACATCTTTCGGCACTTTGTAACCGTGCATTCTCAAAGAATCTATAGCCGTAATAGCCATAACGTCGTTTGCGCAAATTATCGCCTGCGGAAAAGGCAGCTTGCTCTTGTAAAACTTGTCCATAACAAGCTCAGTCGGGTAATCCCAGAATTCTCCCCAGCCTATTCTTTCGGGCTCGTCGGGCAGACCATATTTAGCAATAGTTTCTTTGAACATTTTCAGTCTGTCATCGGTAGCCTCGTGCATTTTCTTGCCTGCAATAAAGTTAATGTATTTGCAGCCGTGCTTTTCAATAACGTGCGAAACAATGTCGCTTATCGAAGAACCCATGCCGTATTTAATGCTTGCCGCCTCCGATATAACTTTGCCTATCGAGAGCACAGGCACGTTTTTCTCTTTTGCAGCCGCAATTATCTCTTTCATCTCGTCGTCCCAGTAAAATCTTTCAGGAAAAACAAGCAGAGCATCAACATTCAGATGATCTATTATACTGAAAACTTTCAGCTCGCCTTTAAGTATCTCCGTAGGACCTACAATGTCAGAGTAAGTTGCAAAAATGTAAAAATGACTGTCCGCAAAGCGCGCATCCTTTTCCGAAGCGCTCACTATCGCATTTATAACGTCTCTCTGTACCTGGTCGTCAATACGCGGCATACATACTGCTATTTCGTGACTCATTTACTGACCCTCCTTACACCGTCAGGGCATAATAATACATCATAATTATATTATACACCATTTTTCATTTTTGTCAATATAATTGCGTATTTTTTATATCTTTTAGCCATTTATACATTCCAGCTTGAAAGATACTTTTCCTGCTCGGGCGTAAGCTTGTCTATCTCTATCCCTAAGAACCGCAGCTTGTTGAGCGCGACCTCTCTGTCTATCTCTTTGGGAACATCTATTATCATATCGCTCAGCTTTCCCTTGTTTTTTACAAGATACTCGGCAGACATAGCCTGGATAGCGAACGACATATCCATTATTTCCGCAGGGTGACCGTCGCCTGCCGCAAGGTTTACAAGCCTGCCCTCGCCGATAACATAAAGCGTATTTCCGTTTGTAAGCCTGTAGCCTTCTATGTTGTTTCGCGCAGTAAAGCTCTCTGCGCATATCTTTTTAAGACCTGCAACGTCCACTTCGCAGTCAAAGTGACCTGCGTTGCAAAGTATCGCTCCGTCTTTCATGTTGTAAAACGCCTTTTCGGTTATAACGTCCTTGCAGCCTGTAACAGTAACGAAAAAGTCGCCTATTTTAGCCGCTTCTTCCATAGGCATAACTTTAAAGCCGTCCATTACCGCCTCAATAGCCTTTATCGGGTCTACCTCGGTGACGATAACTTTCGCTCCAAGACCCTTAGCCCTCATCGAAACGCCCTTGCCGCACCAGCCGTAGCCTGCCACAACAACGTTCTTGCCTGCCACGATAAGGTTGGTAGTGCGGTTTATGCCGTCCCATACCGACTGCCCCGTGCCGTAGCGGTTGTCAAACAGGTGCTTGCAGTCAGCGTTGTTTACAAGCACCATCGGGAATTTCAGCGCCTTGTCTTTGTTCATCGCCATAAGGCGTATAATGCCCGTCGTCGTCTCCTCGCAGCCGCCTATAACGTTTGGTATAAGCTCGGGGTGCTTTGAGTGTATAAGGCTAACAAGGTCGCCGCCGTCATCTATAATAATATTCGGCGCGGCAGAAATAACGCAGTCAATGTGCCTGTTGTATTCCTCATCGGTCGCGCCATGCCACGCAAAAACATTCAGACCGTCATGCACCAGCGCAGCCGCAACGTCGTCCTGAGTAGAGAGCGGATTAGACCCCGTAACGAACATTTCCGCGCCGCCTGCTTTAAGCACCTTGCAAAGATAGGCAGTCTTCGCCTCCAGATGCACCGACAGCGCTATTTTCAGTCCCTTGAAAGGCTTCTCCTTTTCAAATCGCTCTTCTAACATTCTAAGCAGCGGCATATTGCCTTTTACCCAGTCTATCTTGCGCTTGCCGCTTTCCCATATGTCGGCACTTCGTATCTCACTTTGTGGCATATTTTTTCCTCCCCCAAAAATTTTTCTGTCCTAAATATTGTAACATATAATTTCCAAATATGCAATACAATTTTTCGATATCTTAAAATGAGCGCAAGATTTCCTTAACATCGGTTTAAGATTATCTTAATTGCCTTGAAATGCCGAAAATACGGTGCTACAATGTATGCTGTCAAACAAAAAATTTGCAGCAAAGGGGCAGTCAAGATGAAAGAGCGCATAATGAATATTGCAAATATCTTGGGCGCATTTGTATTTGTAATTATAGCGGCAGTGTTCTATTTTATGCCAAACAAGTATTACGGCGCAGGCATAAAAGCGTTGGGGCTGACTGCCGCCGTTTTGGTTATCGCACTTATCTGCTTTATCTTAAAAAACAAAGACAAACTGCCAAAGTTTCCTCGCATTACCCTGCGCAGAGTGTATATAGTCACAGCCGCCGCGCTGTTTGTTTTGCAGCTTGTCTATGTTCTTTCGGTAAACTATGCCCCCGTCAGCGACGGCAAATACCTTGACATCATCTGCCGCAATATTGCCAACGGCAGAAGCCTGTATTTTTCTCTCGATGCCTACCACACCCACTACCTTGAAAGATATTCAAACCAGTGGGGTCTGTTTTTACTGCAAACGCTTTTGTATAAGACCGTCAGAGCGGTGTTTGGCTATATCCCTAAACTTACCGCACCCCTCGCCGCCATGGCGTGTATGCAGATATCGTTTTTCCTTGTATATAAACTTGCCGATAAGCTTTTCAAACGCCGCGTGCATAAAATTCTCGCTATGCTTGCAGTAATGCTCAATCCTGTTCTTTTCGCCTATTCCTGCATATTCTACAGCGATGTCGTTTCAATGCCTTTCCTGCTTGCGGCAGCGTACCTTGGCATTCTCGCCGCCGAAAGCATAGGCAAAAAACGCTTCCTGCTATTTTCAGCCTTTACCGCAATAGCAGTCGGCATAGGCTTCTGCATAAAGGGCAGTGTGGCAGTTGCAGGTGTTGCGCTTATAATATATCTGTTTTTCAAAGTAAATATAAAACGCTCACTTTGCTTTACCGCCGCCGCAGTTTTGGGTCTTGCAGGAATAGTTTTTGCCGAGCGGCAGATAATGTACTCTGCCGATATAGTCACCTGCGAGGGCATCGAGAGTTACGGCTTTCCTATGTCCCACTGGGTGATGATGGGTCTTAACGGCAGGGGAGGCTACAACAACAGCAGTTTTATGTTCACCTACTCTCAGCCCGACAAACAAACACGAGATGTAGCCTGCCGAGAAAAGATCAGCGCCACACTAAGCGATATGGGTATATCAGGCATGGCAAAACATATCGTAGATAAACTCAACTATACATGGTCTGGCGGTGTTTATCAGCTCACCTGGCAGCTAAGTGATACCGAAGACAGCGCGGCAAAACGCTTCTTTGGCGGCTCTGTGCCGTTTTTGTGTACCGCTTTCACAGCGCAGAATATTCTGATTTTACTTATGACTGTATCTTTTCTTATATCTGCAATACATTGCCGCACCGATAATTTATATCTCCTGCGGCTGACAGCGCTCGGTCTTGTGCTTTTTCTGCTTCTGTGGGAAACGCGCTCGCGCTATATGATAAATATGCTGCCTCTGTTTGTCCTGATAGTCTCCGACGGTCTTTTCAGCCTACCGCAAATATTAAAAAAGTGCAAAAAAGTCCTGCTCCATAAGTGAAGCAGGACTAAACTTTTATTGATTGAAATATCTTGCAACAACGCTCTCGGCAGGCTTTCCGAAAATATCATAGCCCCAGTCAACAGCCGCTTTCTTCAAAGCATACGGCGTTGCCGACCAGCACCATATAACGTGACCTGCCACCCACGGGAACTTCTTCGTCGTGAAGAACATCGTTTCGTACCATCTTTCCTGTTCTTTCAGGTTGGCAGGGCTTCTCATGCTCCAGTTGCTTGGCTGCATAGATGCCCCCGACATTGACATACAGCCGACTTCCGAGAAGAAGAACGGCAGGTCGTATTTTTGTGAAATGCCCTCTAACCTCTTCATCTGCTTATCCCATTCATCTATCGGGTAGTAGCCGCTTGAAGATATAGCATCAAGCTCATCCCACCACGAAACATGGTCTTCCAGATACATCTCCGCATTGTATGTAAGTATGCCGTTGTAAGCTCTCCTTATCTTGCGGATAAGCGCCCTCCATTCGTCCTCGCGGTGTTCGGTCATTACCATTTCACAGCCGCACACGAAAATATCAACGCCCTCAGACTTTGCCATTTCGGCGTAGTGCAGTTGAAAGTCGGTGTATGACTCAAACCATTTTTTCCATGTCGGCATATTCGGAACGTCTTCTTCAAAGAAGTTTATGTAAGCCCTCCAGGTGCCGTCCTTGCAGTTGCAGGTGGGTTTAAGACCAACGTTAAAGCCCAGCTTCTTCGCGTATCTTATAATAGCGATAAGCTCACTGTCGCTCATGGTAGCCTCTGTATCGTATCTTATAACTTCCGAGTGCGCATCATTCTGAAGTCCGCACGGCACCAGCATTATAAGATTAGCAGGCGTGCGCTCTTTAATAGCTTCAAGGCTCTTGAAAGCATCTTTTTTGCTAAGAACGCCTCTGTTTGCAAACGGTGCAAAGGTTATGCCCTTAATATTACTTAGCTCCATTTAACTATCCTCCAGTCGAAAAAACGGTTGTATGTTTTCTGTCAAATACATTAAACATAATTGTACACAATAATTATATCACTTATAAAAATACAATAATATAAATAATATATCATAAAATATAAAATTTCTATCTAATTTTCTTATGATAACGTATTCATTTGTGATATTTTGAATTTGCCCCTATAGAAAACGCCCTGTAGACCTGCTCAGTCAGCATAACTCTCGCCAGCTGATGCGGAAAAGTCATGCGCGACATTGAAAGCCTGAGGTCACATTCTTTTTTGAGATCTTCATCAATACCAAACGACGACCCCACAAAGAAGTTCACCGTCGATCTTCCGTTCAACGCAAACTGTTTCAGCCTTTCTGAAAGCTGCACACTTGAAAGCATATCGCCCTCAATGCACAAAGCAACATTCGCAGCGTTTTTTATTTTAGCAAATTTGCGCATTTCTTCGCTCTCTTTTGCAAGCGCCGCCTTTATTTCCGCCGCTGAAGGCTCATCTTTAAGCCTCACTTCCGAAAGCTCTGTAATACTCACCTTACCGAAAGCCGCCAGCCTCTTTATATACTCATCGCACGCATCACGCCAGTATTTTTCTTTGAGTTTTCCCACGGCAACAATGTTTATCGTCATATTATCATGACCTCTCCGTGCGTTTCAACGGGCGCAGTCATCAGTATGTAATCGCTGCCGCGTTCCATTCCGTAAAGAGCCTCAGTCACCGTGCGCTCGGCGGTCTGTGGGTCGTTGTTGTGCCTGCTCAGATGCCCCAGTATCAGCCTCGTTGTTCCGCGGGATACCAGCTTTCTCAGTTCCGCGCCGCTGTCACGGTTGTCCAGATGCCCGTGGTCTGACATTATCCTCTGCTTCAAAGGGTAGGGGTACGAGCCGTTTACCAGCATATTTTTGTCATAATTAGCCTCAAGCAAAACTATGTCGCAGCCCATCAGGTTGTCATGTACCGTCTGCGTTACTTCGCCAAGGTCTGTGCATACGCAGACTGTCTTTCCGTCGGGCGTGTTTATCCTGTAACCGCAGCTTTGGCGCGTGTCATGCGGCGTTGCGAATGATGTCACCTCAAAATCGCCAATGCAAACACTGCCGTTTATGTCGTATAGCCGCGAGCGTGCCGAAATGCACCCCGAAGCCGCCAGATATTCAGCATTAAGCGGCTGTGCGAAAACATTCACAGCGTATTTTGAAGTGAAAGTTTTCAGCCCCTTTATGTGGTCTGAATGTTCATGTGTTATGAATATCGCCTGAATCGCAGAGGTGGGTATATCATTGCTTTGCAAAGCCTCAACAAGCCTCTTGCATGATACCCCTGCATCTATCAGTATGCCGCCCCTTCGGCTGCCTATAAAAGTCGCGTTTCCGTCGCTTGAAGAAAACAGCGGATAAACTCTTGCCAAAATATCACCTCAAAATTAAAGGCGACTGCCAAAGCCGCCTTGTTTCGCAAAACTAAAAATATGTAAAAATCGGGAATTCATTTCTCGATTTTTACACCGCTATCGGCGCAGCTATAATAATGAGCTTTATTAGCGAATTATTATAGCGTGAGGGTTACCGGAGCCGATGCAGGAAAGGGCACACGGGGAAACCGGTTCGGGGTGTCCCCGTGAAGCGCCGCATAACGGCGCGCAAATGGCGACTGCCAAAGCCGCCGCCCAGTTTCGCCTATATTAAACACTTATAGCCATGTCGCTGCCCGAAGGCACATAAACTCTCTGAATATCCGCACCTATGGCTTTAAGCTTTTCTTCAATAGCCTCATAGCCTCTCTCAATGTGGTATATGTCAGAAATTTCCGTAACGCCGCTAGCCGCAAGACCTGCAATTATCATAGCCGCGCCTGCTCTCAGGTCGGTAGCCTTTACAGGTGCGCCCGTCAGCCTGCCGCCGTGAATAACAGCAACTTTACCGTCAACAGAAATATCTGCGCCCATTCTGCGAAGCTCAGAAACATATCTGAAACGATTGTCAAAAATATCATCGTATACAGTGCTTGTGCCCTCTGCCAAAGTCAGCAGAGTAGACATCTGCGGCTGCATATCGGTCGGAAAACCGGGGTGCGGCATAGTCCTTATGTTTGTCTTCAGGAAAATTCCGCCGCTGTCAGCCCTTACTCTTACACTTTCGTCAAATTCTTCGACCGAAACGCCTATGTTTCTCAGTTTCGCGGTTATGCTTTCAAGGTGCTTTGGTATAACATTTTTAATAAGCACGTTGCCCCTTGTCGCGGCAGCGGCTACCATGTATGTTCCAGCCTCTATCTGGTCGGGTATAACGGGATAAGTAATGCCTTTAAGGTAGTCAACGCCCCTTATTTTTATAACATCGGTACCTGCGCCCCTTATGTCAGCGCCCATAGAGTTCAAAAAGTTTGCAACGTCAACAATGTGCGGCTCTTTCGCGGCATTTTCAATAACGGTGTAGCCCTTTGCCTTTACCGCCGCAAAAATAGCATTTATAGTTCCGCCTACGGTTATAAAATCAAAGTATATCTGATTGCCTATAAGTTCGTCAGCCTTTATGTGAACGCTTCCGTTTTCCATTATATCAGAAGCTCCCAGCGCCTTGAATGCTTTCAGATGCTGATCTATCGGTCTGTCGCCAAGGTCGCAGCCGCCCGGCAGCGCCACCAAAGCCTCGTGAAATCTTCCCAGAAGCGTTCCGAGGAAATAGCTGGAAGCCCTCATAGAGCGCGCCAGATCATACGGAACACTCGGCACTGAAATATTTTTCGTGTCAATTCTTACCGTATTTTTATTTATAAGCCTTACATCTGCTCTCATCTGCCTGAAAATTTCAAGGCAAATGGCAATATCGCTGATGTCGGGCACATTTTCTATAATGCAAGGCTCATCGCAAAGTATCGCAGCGGTAACAATAGCTACGGCAGCGTTTTTTGCGCCGCTTATGGTAACTTCACCGTGCAGCGGCTTTCCGCCTCTTATAACGAATTTATCCAAAATTTTTTCCTCCGTTCGTACCTTGAAAATTCCAAGGCTGTTGTCGTCTTTCTTAAGTATTTTTATTATCTCTCTGTACAGCCGAATTAAAAGCAAAGCGCGAAATTACCGTTTATTTTTAATACTGACTGCTATTTATATTTACATTTAAATGGTCTTTGCTTAAAAATATCCTGCATATTTGCCAAAAGCGCACT
Source organism: uncultured Clostridia bacterium (assembly GCA_947630555.1). GTDB lineage: Bacteria > Bacillota > Clostridia > Oscillospirales > Ruminococcaceae > UBA7477. The sequence continues at coordinate 28,235 of CANRIA010000006.1, read as the reverse complement.
GAAAAAAGCCATGCGCCTGCGCACGTATGTATTAAGTTTACCACATTTTGAAAAACAAATCAAGACCTTTTCTTAATTTTATAAACAAAGTCAAAAAAATTATATAAACCGACAAAAAATGCATCGCAATTTTGTAACTTTTTGCAAATAAAAATTTTTTCATGCCACAATATGAAACACAAAACTTCAATAAAAATCGGTCTTTCTCTTAAAAAATGCTTCTTACCTATTGCAAAAAAAGCAAAATAATGTTATACTATATAATTAGGTTAGTATGGGTAAGTGCGACTCGTGCCCGGCTATCCACTGCTTAAAGGTTAGTATGGGCGATTGCGGCTTGCCGTATCTGTATTAAGGAGAGATACCCGTGAGGATAATAGGCATAGACCCCGGATATGCGATAATAGGCTTCGGCGTGCTTGAATACCGCGGCGGCATGGACTTTGCCGTTGTGGGCTTTGGCGCGATAACCACCCCTGCCGACAAACCTTTCAACGACAGGCTTAAAATGATATATGACGACATGGCGCAGGTGCTCGATACCTATAAGCCCGACCAAATGGGCATTGAAAAGCTTTATTTCAATACAAATGAAACTACCGCAATTTCAGTGGCGCAGGCAAGGGGCGTAACGCTGCTGCCTGCCATACAGCGCGGCATACATATAAGCGAGTATACGCCGCTGCAAGTAAAATTGTCAATAACAGGCTATGGCAGAGCAGAGAAAAAGCAGGTGCAGGAAATGACAAGGCAGATACTACACCTATCCGCAGTGCCTAAGCCCGATGACGTCGCCGATGCGCTGGGAATAGCTATCTGCCACGGTCATTCTGCGTTTTCACTAAGCGGCATAATAGAAAACAACGGTCTTAAAAATCATTAAAAATATAAAAATGCGAAAGCGGTGAACTTCTTATGATATATTGTGTAACGGGCAAGCTGATACATACCGAGCCAGAACTTGCTGTGGTAAGCTGCGGCGGCGTGGGCTTTGCGTGCAGAACATCACAAAACACGCTTATGAAAATATCTTCAAAAAGCGAGGTTACGCTGTATACGCACCTTGCCGTCAGAGAGCAGACCGAGACCATTGAGCTTTTCGGTTTTGCCACAAAAGAAGAACTCGGCTGGTTCAAACTGCTGATATCCGTTTCGGGCGTGGGCGCAAAGGCGGCAATTTCAATACTTTCTGTAATGAAAGAGCGTGATGTTGCAATAGCCATAGCCAGCGGCGACTATAAATCGTTCACAGCGGTAAAGGGTCTTGGCAACAAGACCGCCCAGAAGATAGTTTTAGAGCTGCAATCAAAGGTAACAAGCGATACTTCGGGCTTTGCAGTGGCAGATGATTATTCGTCGGTGCGCAGTGAGGGCAGCGCCGCGCAGGAGGCAGTTCAGGCTTTGGTGGCGCTTGGTTATTCGCAGTCGGAAGCCGCAACCGCTATAGCAAAACTGGGTAAAGATCTTTCGGTAGAAGATTATATAAAAGGCGCGCTGAAAGCTTTGGCGGCTAAGTAATTTGATAGGACAGGGGAGTACAACGATTGATAGAAAACAGCGAATTTGATTTTGAAAACAGAATAGTTTCTCCCGAACCTATTCGTCAGGAAGCCGAGGACGAGATCGAAAGAAGTCTGCGCCCAAAGCTGCTTGATGAGTATATCGGTCAGTCAAAGGTAAAGGAGAACATGAAAGTCTATATCGAAGCGGCAAAGAAAAGGGGAGAAGTCCTTGACCATGTGCTGCTTTACGGCCCTCCGGGGCTCGGCAAGACCACTCTGGCGGAGATAATTGCGCACGAAATGGGTGTAAACTGCCGCAAGACAAACGGCTCGGCAATACAAAAGCCCGGTGACCTTGCCGCACTGCTGACAAATCTGCAAGAGGGCGACGTGCTTTTTATAGATGAGATACACCGCCTCTCAAAAGCAGTCGAGGAGATACTCTACCCGGCTATGGAAGATTACGCGCTTGATATAATAGTCGGCAAAGGCCCTGCCGCAAGAAGCATAAGGCTAGACCTCAATAAGTTCACTCTTATAGGCGCGACCACTATCGCAGGTCAGCTTACTAAACCGTTGCGTGACAGGTTCGGCATTGAGGCGCACCTAGAGCCGTATACCACAGATGAACTTTGCGAGATAATCATGCGCTCTTCGGTGATACTTTGCGTACCATGCGATGAAGAAGGCGCAAAAGAACTTGCCTCGCGTTCCCGTGGTACGCCGCGTATAGCCAACAGATTTCTTCGCCGCGCAAGAGACTATGCAGATGTTATGGGCAGCGGCAAGCTTACCAAAGAAATGGTAGATATAGCGCTTAACCGAATGGAAGTCGACAAACTCGGTCTTGATGAACTTGACAGACGTATTCTTCGGGCGATAATCATAAACTACAGCGGCGGCCCTGTCGGTCTTGAAACGCTTGCGCAGTCGCTTGGTGAAGATGCCGCTACTATCGAGGGCGTGTGTGAACCGTTTTTGATGCAGCTTGGCTTTCTTAACAGAACTAAAGGCGGCAGATGTGCAACAGAACTTGCCTATAGGCATCTTGGCATACCAAAAGACGGTCAGTACAGTTTTTAATTTTATTTAAGATATATTTATAAAGGAGACGTTTTTTATGGGAAGACTTTTTGGAACAGACGGCGCAAGAGGTGTAGCGATAACAGAGCTTACCTGCGAGACCGCTATGAACATAGGCAGAGCGGCAGCACTTGTGCTTACTAAGACAACAAACCGCAAACCTAAGATACTTATAGGCAAAGATACGCGTATCTCGGGCGATGTGCTTGAAGCAGCACTTATTGCAGGCATATGCTCTGTGGGCGCAGATGCACACGTTCTCGGGGTAGTGCCCACGCCGGCAGTCGCAATGCTCGTAAAGAAGTACGAAGCAGATGCAGGCGTTATGATATCGGCATCTCATAACCCGGTTGAATTTAACGGCATAAAGCTGTTTGCAGGCACAGGCTTCAAACTGCCCGATTCTATCGAAAACGAAATAGAAGAACTGGTGCTTGATAACCCCGAAAGCATATGTCTTTCAAGCGGTTCACTCATAGGCAGAGTTGTCTATGAAAAGAACGCCCAGTGGGATTATGTCCGTTATATTATGAAGACTATTGAGGGCGATTTCCGCGGCCTTAAAGTGTGTATAGACTGTGCCAACGGTGCATCTTCAGAGTGTGCAGATAAGCTGTTCAAAGGTCTGGGCGCTAACTGCGTGTTTATAAACAATAAGCCCGACGGCACAAATATCAATAAAGACTGCGGCTCTACTCATATGGACGCGCTTTGTAAAGCCACCGTTGATAACAAATGCCATGTTGGTCTTGCTTTTGACGGCGATGCCGACAGATGCCTTGCCTGCGATGAACAGGGCAATATAATAGACGGCGACAAACTGCTTGCTATTTTCTCTAAGTATATGAAAGCTACAGGTAAGCTTAAATCAAACTGCTGTGTTGTCACCGTTATGACCAACCTCGGCTTTTTCAAATTCGCAAAGCAAAACGGCGTGCTTGTTGCCACCACACAGGTCGGCGACAGATACGTTCTTGAAGAAATGCAAAACGGCGGCTATAACCTCGGCGGCGAGCAGTCTGGCCATATAATTTTCCTCGACGAAGCTACCACCGGCGACGGCGAACTTACCGCAGTAAAATTGCTTGAAATACTCAGTAAAACAGGCGCAAAGGCTTCAGAGCTTGCAGGCGTTATGACATCTTATCCGCAGATACTCAAAAACGTTGAGATAACCGCCGATAAAAAGGGCAAGTGGAAGACCGACGAAGAGGTAGTAAATACTATAGATATGTATAAAGACAAACTTGGCGACGACGGCAGGATACTCATTCGCGAGTCGGGTACAGAACCGCTTGTAAGAGTTATGATAGAGGGCAAGAATTTCGGCGTTATAACCGAGTATGCGCAGAATATCGCTGCCGCTATAGAAAAGTTTGCGGCTAAATAACTATGAGAATAGCAGATAACTGGCAGGACTACAAAATACTTGATACATCATGCGGCGAAAAGCTGGAAAGCTGGGGCGGCACACTGCTCGTTCGCCCCGACCCGCAAATAATCTGGCAGACCGAAAAAGATAAGGCTCTTTGGGATAAAGCCGCGGCAGTGTACCACCGCTCTCAAAAAGGCGGCGGCGAGTGGGAGTACAGAAAAAAACTTCCCGAAAGCTGGCAGATAACAAACGGCAGGCTGAATTTCATCATTCGCCCAACGGGATTTAAACATACAGGGCTTTTCCCCGAGCAGGCGGTGAACTGGCAGCTTCTCAGCGATACCATAAGCCGCAGCAAACGACAGCTTAAAGTTCTCAATTTGTTTGCGTATACAGGCGGTGCTACTCTCGCTTGCGCGGCGGCAGGAGCCGCTGTAACACACGTAGATGCATCTAAAGGCATGGTGCAGTGGGCAAGAGAGAACGCCGCAGCCTCGGGACTTTCGGACAGACCGATACGCTGGATAGTAGACGACTGCGAAAAGTTTGTGTCAAGGGAGATCCGCAGGCAGAATTATTACGATATCGTCATAATGGACCCACCAAGCTATGGCAGAGGGCCGGGCGGCGAGGTGTGGAAGCTGGAAGACTGCATATACAGCCTTCTGAAACTGTGCGCAGGGGTTATGAGCGAAAAGCCGGTAATGTTCCTGCTGAATAGCTATACCACGGGTCTTTCACCCTCGGTAATGGCGTATATGCTGTCAGAAATAATGATAAAGCGTTTCGGCGGCAGAGTTACAGCCGATGAAATAGGTCTTAAAGTTGAAAGCACATCTCTTGCGCTGCCGTGCGGCTCAACAGCAGTATGGCAAAGCGATAGGTAAAGAAGGATAGTAATGACTGTATTTTATGGATTTGACGGCAGGACATATGCCAATATAACAAACAAATGCCCCTGCGACTGCGTTTTTTGTATACGCAAGGGCGGCGACAGCATAGTGGGCAACGATCCCCTCTGGCTGGAGCATGAACCCACTTTAGACGAAATAAAGCAGGCTTTCGATAAGCTGAATGTGAGCAGTATAAAAGAAGTCGTTTTCTGCGGCTATGGCGAACCTATGGAGAGAGCGACAGTGCTTTTAGATACCGCAAAATATATCAAAAGCAAAGGCAATATAAGTATACGCATAAATACCAACGGTTTAGTAAGGCTGATATATCCTTTGTTTGATATAAGCACACTCAAAGGCGCTGTAGACAGCGTTTCAATAAGCCTTAATGCCCCCGACAGCAAAAGCTACTGCGAGATCACAAGACCCAAATTTGGCGAGATAGCGTTTGATGAAATGCTCAAATTTGCCGCCGATGTAAATAGCCTCGGCATAAAAACGGGCTTTACAGTCGTTGATATGGGTAATATGGCAGAGCACATAGAAAAATGCCGCGTACTGTCATTAAGCTTAGGCATACCCCTGCGCGTTCGGCAGTATGTTACAGATAACGAAAACTACAGATAATTTTTATGGAGGTGATATAAATGGGCTTCGATCTGGGCGATATCAAAGACAAGGTAGAAAAGATCGAGGACAAGATCCCCGACGAGGTAAAGGACAAGGCAAAGGATCTTGCTTCAAAAGAGAACCTTGAAAAGGTCAAGGATAAGGCAGAGGATATAATAGACAAGTTCAAGAAGGACTGACATCTGCTTTCGGCGCTTTGTGCGCCGCCATGCCGCCAAGAGGGGAGTACCCTCAAAGCAGCACCATAAAGCTTAATCAAAGAAAAGGAAAGACCATGGAAAACTTTTTATCAGCAAAAGAGCTTCGATTTTCATATATAAACGAATCAGCCGAAGAACCCACGGAAACAGAAGTTCTGCACGGCGTTACGCTCGATATAAAAAAAGGCGAGTTCGTCGCACTGCTGGGTCACAACGGCAGCGGAAAATCAACGCTTGCCAAGTGCTTTAATGCCATAAATACCGCGCAGTCGGGCAGCGTGTTTTCCTGCGGCTTAGATGCTTCAAAAGAAGAAAACGTCCTGCCTATACGCCAGCGTGTGGGCATGGTGTTTCAAAACCCCGATAATCAGATAGTCGCCACAATAGTTGAGGAAGACGTTGCGTTCGCGCTCGAAAATATGGGCGTTGAGCCCAAAGAGATACGCAGGCGCGTTGACGATGCGCTAAAGACCGTAGATATGTACGACTACCGCGAACACGCCCCCCATAAACTCTCGGGCGGACAAAAACAAAGGGTAGCAATTGCAGGACTGATAGCCATGCGCCCCGAGTGTATACTTCTTGATGAACCCACCGCCATGCTAGACCCCAAAGGCAGAGCGGAGGTAATGAAAACAATAAAAATGCTCAATAAAGAAATGGGCGTTACAATAGTGCTTATAACGCATTATATGGAAGAAGCCGCGCAGGCAGACAGAGTGGTTGTCGCCGACAGCGGAAACATTATAATGGACGGCACACCCAAGCAGATATTTTCGCAGGTGGAAAAGCTGCGCTCCATAGGGCTTGATGTTCCGCAGGTGACAGAGCTTGTCTATCTTCTCAGAAAAGAGGGAGTAGAGCTAGACCCTGAAACTATCACAGAGGACGAGTGCGTTGAGCAGCTTGCAAAGCTTTTGATGAACTGACCGAAAGGGGCAGATATAAATGATATGGATACTTTTAGCCATAATACTTCTGTTCGTGATACTGGATAAAACAAAGGTGCTGCGCTGCAATACCCTTGCCGTAACTCTTTTGTATCTGATAGGTATGCCGCTGGCGCTGTGTGTATATTTTGTGCTTTTTATATGCGATATAATAAAACTGATAGACGGTTTTTCCATTCTTCGGTGTATTTCTATCGCAGGAGCGGCAATGGTTTCTGTGCCGCTTGTGATACTTCTTGCGGCAGTGATCGTAAGAATAACAAAAACGCCGATAGAGCGTGAAAGGTTTTTCGGCAGCGATGAAGAATACAATGCCGCCTGCGCAAAACGTCAACGCCTTGTTTTGTGGATATGCTACCCCATAGCGTGGATATCTGCCGTTGCAGCAGCGGCTTTTGGGATATATCTTATACTTAAAACTGCGGTAATAGCAGTCGCTTTGGTAATAAATCCGTTTTTCTGGTTCGTTACTGTCGTCACATTTGGTCTGTCGCTGATATTTTTAGTCGTATATACCGTCGGTTATGTCGCAGTGCCGCTTGTGGTATTTCTGATATTTGGTACTTTGTATGTTATATATACCGTCATCACTGTGTTAATGACAATAACCATTCTTTACAGGATAAGAAATTATTCGGGTTATTCAAAAGTTAAATGCGTTGTTATGGTAATATCAATGCTTGTGCCGATATGGAGCTTGTTCACATTGATAGAACTTACCATGAAACTGAAGGAAATAACTCGTAATTAAAGCAGGGAGATATTATGCCTATTATAAAAACAGAGGGTCTTACATATGTCTATGGCGAGGGCACGCCATTTTGCAAAACAGCCGTTGATAATGTAGACCTTGAAATAGATGAGGGCGAGCTTGTCGGCATTATAGGTCATACAGGTTCGGGAAAATCAACCCTTATACAGCATTTCAACGGGCTTTTAAAGCCCACTTCGGGCAAAGTTTTCATAGACGGCGAGCAGCTCTGGAAAGATAAGAGCCGCCTGCGAGATATACGCTTTAAAGTCGGGCTGGTGTTTCAGTACCCGGAGTATCAGCTTTTTGAGGAAAGCGTTTATAAAGATATAGCCTTTGGCCCTAAAAATATGGGTCTTTCAGATAGCGAGATCGATAAGCGCGTGCGCGAATCCATGCGAATGGTAGGTCTCAGCGAGGATATTATGGAAAAAAGCCCGTTTGAGCTTTCGGGCGGACAGAAAAGGAGAGCCGCCATAGCAGGCGTAATGGCAATGGATCCCAAAGTGCTGATACTTGACGAACCTGCATCGGGGCTTGACCCCAAAGGCAGAGATGCCATACTGGCGCAGATACGCGAATATCACCAGCAGAAGAAAAACACCGTCATGATGGTCTCGCACTCTATGGAGGATATAGCAAAGCATACCACAAAAATACTCGTTATGAACAAAGCGAAAGTGTTCTGCTATGATACCCCCGTGAACGTGTTCCACCGCTCACAAGAGCTTGAACAAATGGGTCTGGCAGTGCCGCAGATAACAAGAGTTTTCAACAGGCTAAAAGCCGCAGGCGTGCCGATAGAAGACGACGTTTATACGGTAGAGTTCGGCAAAAAGCTGATAATGCGTCTGCTTGAAAACAGGTAGGAGAGAAAAAAAGTTGCTCAAAGATATAACCATAGGACAATATTTTCCCGGCAAGTCGATAATCCACCGCCTTGATCCGCGGATAAAAATAATACTTATCGTGGCGTTTATAGTAATGCTTTTTATAGCAGATACCTTCTTCGGTCTCGGCGTGGGAATGGTGTTTGTGCTGGGCGCGTTTCTGCTTTCGGGCATACCGTTTAAAATGATGCTCAAAAGCTTAAAGCCGCTTATGCCGCTGCTGATATTCACAGGGCTGTTGAACCTGCTTTTTATACGCACAGGTGACGTTCTGTTCAAATGGAAATTTCTTATAATAACAAAGCTGGGCGTTACCACCGCAGCGTTCATGATAATACGAATAGTCGCGCTTATAATAGGATCTTCGCTGCTTACATATACCACATCTCCCATACAGCTTACCGATGCCATAGAAAGGCTGTTCTCACCGCTTAAAGTAATAAAAGTTCCCGTGCATGAACTTGCCATGATGATGACAATAGCCCTGCGCTTTATACCCACGCTTATTGAAGATACCGATAAAATAATGTCAGCACAAAAAGCACGCGGCGCAGATATGGAAACAGGCTCAATAATAAAAAGAGCAAAGGCTTTGGTGCCTATATTCGTGCCGCTTATAGTTTCGTCATTCCGCCGTGCAGTTGAACTTGCACTTGCAATGGAATGCCGCTGCTATCACGGCGGAGAGGGCAGAACAAGACTAAAGCAGCTTAAAACATCTTTTCGCGATTATGCCGCACTTGCGGTAACAGCAGTGTTTATAACAGGGGTAGTGCTTGCAGATAAAATAAACTTTTTTATATAATTACAGGAGGAAATAACATGGATATGATACTTAGAAAACTCGTCGGCAAAGATTGTGCGTTCTATACATCTGAAAAAGATATGCCGACTGTTGAGGGCAGAGTTACCGACGTAAGCAATGAATGGATCGAAATTTTGTGGAATGGGGGGTAAATCCCCTAAGAAGCTGCGGCTGATAGCTGTTAAAAGCATATTAAGAGTAGATATTAAATAAAGCAGGGTGATGAACGTGGGCAATTTTACTAAGCTTTTTAAAGATATGGATCAGGACGAGCAGATAGAAGCTCTGCTTAAAAGTATAAAAAAGCTTGAAAAAGAAGTAAGAAAACTGAAAGGGGAGGACGTGCAGATGTCACAGGTTTTCAATAGCATTATAGGCAGGGACTGTACCATTACGGTCGATTATGAAGAGATAGACTGTAAGATAACAGATGCCGACGAAGAATGGGTAAAAATTTTGGTGTACGGCAAAAAAGGCAATACCGAAAAGCTTATACGCGTTGAAAATATAGATCAGGTGGATAACATCAGATAATGAGAAATTTTAAGGTCACTATGGCGTATGACGGCACCGCATACCACGGCTTTCAAAGGCAAAGTAATGCAGCCTCGGTGCAGCAAACGGTAGAAGAAGCACTCTGTACGCTGCTCAAAGAAGAAAACGTAACTATAAACGGCTGTTCGCGCACCGATAAGGGCGTGCACGCAAGAGAGTTTGTGTTCAATTTTCATTCTGAAAGTACGATTACCGAAAAAGGCGTCGTGTTCGGTCTTAACGCACTGCTGCCCGGTGATATAGGCATAAGCAAATGTGAGATAGTGCCCGACAGCTTTCACGCACGGTTTGACTGCAAGGGCAAAGAGTATGAGTATCTCGTCCACAACAGCAGAATAAAGAACCCGTTTTATGCCCATACCGCTCATATGCACTATGTAACGCTTGATGAAAACAAAATGAATGCAGCCGCGCAGGCGTTTGTGGGCGAGCATGACTTCAAAGCGTTCTGCTCGACCGCGTGCGATAAAAAAAGCACCATAAGGGTGGTAAACGAGTTTTCGGTAAAGCGTGAGGGCGATATGGTGAGTTTCAAAGTCAGCGCCAACGGCTTTTTATATAATATGGTAAGAATAATGGTGGGCACGCTTATTTTCATCAGCGACGGCAGGATAGCCGCCGACAGCCTGCCTAGTATAATAGACAGCAAGGATAGAACAAAAGCAGGAAAGACCGCCCCGGCACAAGGGCTATACCTCAACAAAGTGTTTTATTGAGGGCGGCAAAAAGAGAAAGGAGAATGTGTTTTGGCAAGAGAGAAAACATATCAGACCGACATTCGCAAAGCCAGAAAAAAAGCCAAAAGAAAACGTTCAATGAAAAAGCTTGCAGGCTTTACCGCAATATTGTGTGCAGCGTTGGTGGCAGTTTTAACTTCGCAGATGTGGCTGCCGAAACTGAGCCGACTTTGGAAAAATACCAAAGATACAGTGGCAAAAAGCGGCACAAAGGTAGAGGCAGGCGAGTTCCCGATTGCTATAGGCGAAACAAATTCGTCTGAGATATATACATACGGCGACCGCTTTATTCTCGTTACCGATACCAACATAACCATATATGATACCGAAGGCAACAAAATACGCAGTGTGCAGCACAGCCTTGCAAATCCGATAGGCGTTGCAGGCGGCAATATGCTGCTGCTTTATGACCTTGGCGGCTATAGCCTTATGGCGGTAAATGACGACGGCGAGGTCTATAAGCGTACATTCCCCGAAAAAATAATCATGGCTGAAATAGGCAAAAAAGACTACGCCGCCATAGTTACGCAGACAGATAAATACCTGTCTTATATGACGGTGTACGACCCCAAAGGCAACGAGGCTTTTCTGTGGTCAAGCGGTCAGAGGATAATAGACATCTCCATGAACGGCGAGGGCAACGGCTGTGCGGTGGCAACTTTCAAAGCCTCGGGCGGAGAGCTTTCGAGCGTTGTAACAGCGCTGAATTTCATGCAGTCAGACCCGGTCTTTACTATCGACAATATTCCCACCATGGTTTATGATACAGTATTATGTGATGACGATTCTGTGTGGCTGGTGGGCGATAATAAGCTTCTGCACCTCTCTCCCGATGGCAAGACTATCTCTCAGTACGATTATAACACTACTCTTACCGACAGCGCCGCAGATACCAAAACGGCTGCAATAGTCGAAAAAAGCGTTACCAAAGGCTATTTTGACTTAACCATAGCAAGCACATCTTCTACAGATATTTTTCAGGCAAGCATAGAGGGCGAGTGCAGGCAGATAACCTGTAAAGGCGGCAATGTCTATATCCTCATGAAAGGCAAACTTGTCGTTTATGACGGCACTGGAAAGCTTACAGCAACTTATGATGTCTCGCCCGACTACCAGTCTTTCGTGTTTATAGATGATGCTATGTATGTCGAGGATTACAGCAATATATATAAAGTTACATTTGAATGATTCGGAGTGTTTTTATGACAATACTTGTAGATATTCTGATAATTGCATTTATAGGCGCGTTTGCATTTGTGGGCAGCCGCCGCAGCGTTTTAAGTACGATAGTGTCTGTTGCTATCACGGTGGTTTCGTGCGCGCTTGCAGTGCTTGTCGCAAAGCCTGCATCTACAGCCGCGTATGAAAAATATATAAAGCCCAAGGTCGTTGATACCATAGCCGATAGCATGGACAGCGCAGACCTTAAAGAAAATTTTGATAAAGCTAAAGATCAGTTAGCCGATTCTCTTAAAATAGAGATAGAAGATTCAGAGCTTAAAGAGCTTGCCGAAAGCGACGATTTGTTTGCATCTATCCAGCAGCTTGCCGCCGATAAAGGCGAAAATATCTCCAAAGATGAGATAAAAGCGCGTATAGATGAAAACGTTACGCCCGAAAAGATAGAAGAATATACCGACGGCAATATTAAAGACGACGATGCCAAACAGCTTGCTGATACCCTTACAGATGAAGAAAGTATAAAAAATATCATAGGCGTTGTTGCTGAGGACGACCCACAAAAAGCAGCCGAAAACCTTGAAAGCGGCATAATAAGAGATAAAGCTATTGATATATCACGCGCAGGTGCGGTGCTGGTCGTGTTCCTGCTCGCTTCTGTACTGCTTAGGGTGGTGTACCGCGTTCTGCGAATTTTGAAAGTTATCCGCGTTACCAAAAAGTTTTCACACCTTGTCGGCGCACTTATCGGCGCGGCAGAGGGCGTGCTCATACTTTTTATTATAGGCTTTGCAGTAAGATACGCAGTAAACCATTCATTCGGCGTGCTCGATTTTGTCATGACCGACTTTATAAACAAAACTTTCCTTGCAAATATATTTGTATGATAAATTTCTCGAAAGGGGATAGATAACAGTGATAATGTGTTCCAGATGCGGTAAAAGACCTGCCGCAGTGTTCATCACTTCAATGAACGGAAACGAAAAGAAAAACGAGGGGCTTTGCCTTGTCTGCGCAAGAGAACTGGGCATTTCTCAGGTAGATGATTATATGAAGCAAATGGGCATTTCCGATGACGACCTTGAAGAGATGTCCAACCAGCTTATGGATATGACCGAGGGCGGCAACTTTGAGCAGGGCGGCAACAATACCTTGCCCGACTTTCTCAGCCATATATTCGGCGGCGCGCTGGGCGGCAAACGTGAAGGCTCAAATGCCGCAGCCGATAAAAAGACCGACGGAAAGCAGAGAAAAAAGCCCAAAGAAAAAGAGCTTAAATATCTGCCGAAGTTCTGTACTAACCTTACCGAAAAAGCGCGCGAGGGCAAGCTTGATAACATAATCGGCAGAGATAAGGAGATAGAGCGTGTTGTGCAGATAATGTCACGCCGCACCAAGAACAACCCATGCCTTATAGGCGAGCCCGGTGTTGGTAAAACAGCCATTGCCGAGGGCATAGCGCAGCATATCGTAAAAGGCGACGTTCCTGCTCACCTTAAAAATAAAGAGCTGTATCTTTTAGATCTTACCGCACTTGTCGCAGGCACGCAGTTCCGCGGTCAGTTTGAGGGCAGATGTAAGGGCTTGATAGATGAAGTTATAGAAAAAGGCAACGTTATTCTTTTTATAGATGAAGTGCATAACCTCGTCGGCGCAGGCGATAGCTCCGAGGGTTCTATGAACGCCGCAAACATCATGAAGCCTGCCCTCTCACGCGGTGAGATACAAGTCATAGGCGCGACCACTTTTAAAGAGTACAGAAAGTATATCGAAAAAGACAGCGCGCTTGAAAGGCGTTTTCAGCCGGTAACGGTAAACGAGCCTACTGTTGATGATACAGTTGAAGTCCTCAAAGGCGTTAGACAGTATTACGAAGCGCACCACCGCGTTCATATCTCAGATGAGCTTTTAAGAAAGTGCGCAGTGCTTTCAGAGCGTTATATAAACGACAGATTTCTGCCCGATAAAGCTATAGACCTTCTCGACGAAGCGTGCGCCTGTGCCAGCATAAAGTGCAAAGAGATAGGCGAGGTAGAGCAGCTCAACGAGGAGCTTTATAAGCACGATACCGCGCTTTCCGAGCTTGAAGCCGCAGAGTCACCCGACTATGAGAAGATAGCAGGCGAAAAAGCAGAGATAATGCGTATAACAGACCGCCTTGTAGAGCTTGAAAAGATAACCTCACAGCTACAGGTAACAGATGAAGACCTTTCAAAGGTAATAGAACTGTGGACGGGTATCCTTGCAAACAAGATAACCCAGAGCGAGTATGAAAAGGTGCGCGGTCTTGAAGAAGCTATGAAAAAGCGCATTATCGGTCAGGACGAGGCAGTTGAAAAGGTCGCAAAGGCAATAAAGCGCACAAGGGTCAACCTTTCAAAGCGTATACGCCCTGCCAGCTTTATATTTGTAGGGCCTACGGGCGTTGGCAAGACCGAACTTGTAAAGGTGCTTGGCGAGGAACTTTTTGATGCCACCGAGCCTATTATCCGCGTTGATATGTCGGAATATATGGAAAAGCATACAGTCGCAAGGCTTATAGGTTCCCCTCCGGGATATGTGGGTTATGATGATGCAGGTCAGCTTACCGAAAAGGTGCGCCGCAGACCGTATTCGGTGGTGCTTTTTGACGAGATAGAAAAAGCCCACCCCGATGTCATGAATATCATGCTTCAAATTCTCGATGAAGGAAAGGTAAACGATGCTCAGGGCAGAAGCGTTTCTTTTGAAAATACCGTTATCGTTATGACCTCAAACGCAGGTTCTACCGATAAAGATACGGGTGTAGGCTTTAATAAGTCAGATGCCGATATCACCAAAGAACGCGCCATGAAAGCTTTGAAAGAGTTTTTGCGCCCCGAATTTCTCGGCAGAGTTGACGAAATAGTCGTGTTCAACCCTCTTACCCAAAGCGACTATACAAAGATCGCCGCGCTGATGCTGGACGAGATGAAAGAGCCCATGTCCGAAAAAGGCATAAAGTTTGTGTATGATGAAAAAGCTTGTGAACTTTGTGCAAAAAAGGCTTTCGGTCACTCGCTGGGAGCAAGAGATCTCCGCAGAGTTATCCGCGAGGAAGTGCAGGATAAAATAGCCGACGTTATCATAAACGCCGACGGCAATGTTCCATATGCGCTTTCTGTAACGGCAGACGGCGACAACTTCAGAGTAGATACCATGTAAAAAGGAGGCAAGCCTCTTGACAGCATTTGTAACGGGCGGCAGCGGCGGAATAGGCGCGGCAGTGTGCAAAGCCCTCTATGAAAGCGGCTATGCAGTAGCGCTCGGGTATAATACCGATAAAAAAACAGCTCAGACTATTGCAGAGGAAATAAACGGTCTTGCAATTCATTGCGATGTCACCGATATTTCTTCCATGAAAAATGCCGTCAGCATGGCAAAACAAAAGCTCGGCAGTATAACGCTTCTTGTCAATAACGCAGGAGTGGCAGATGTCGGTCTGTTTACAGACCTTACAAAAGAGCGGCTGGAGCATATAATTTCAGCTGATCTTACCGGTGCTATGCTCATGTCGCAGCTTTGCCTGCCCGATATGATACACCAAAAAAGCGGCAGTATAATAAATATCTCTTCTATGTGGGGAGAAACGGGTGCTTCCTGTGAGGTCGCGTATTCTGCCGCAAAAGCAGGGCTTATAGGCTTTACAAAAGCCCTCGCTAAAGAGGAAGCCCCCAGCGGCATACGCGTAAACTGTATAACCGCAGGAATGATAGATACAAAAATGAATTCGTGCTTTTCAGCCGATGAAATTGCCGATATAGTTGAAGAAATACCCCTTTCGCGTATAGGCACACCGCAGGATATAGCGAACGCCGCGGCATTTTTAGCCTCCGATAAAGCTTCGTATATCACGGGTGCGGTGCTTAAAGTAAACGGCGGAATGTGCATTTAATGAGGTGATTATTATGAGTATGAACGATACACCTGTAGCTAACAGGCTGCATATCTCTATTTTTGGTAAGCGCAACGCAGGCAAATCAAGCCTTATAAACGCTTTAACAGGTCAGCAGACAGCCATAGTTTCCGAGGTCGCAGGCACTACCACAGACCCCGTATATAAAACTATGGAAATGCTGCCGTTGGGGCCCGTTGTAATATACGATACCGCAGGAATTGACGACGAGGGCGAGCTGGGCGCGCTCAGAGTGGAAAAGTCGCTCGCGGTGCTGAATAAAACAGATATAGCAGTGTATGTCTATACAGATGCCATAGATGCTTACGATTTAGCAGCTATAGACAGAATAAAAGAGCGCAATTTGCCGCTTGTTATAGTAAGAAACAAGTGCGATATTTTCGGCAACAGCGTAAACGAAGATGAAGTAAGCGTTTCGGCGCAGACAGGGCAGGGGATAGACGAGCTGAAAAAACGCCTGTGTGCCTGCCTGCCTCAGCTTTCGCCCAAACAGCCGCTTATTTCAGACCTTATTGAAAGCGGCGATAATGTCGTACTCGTGATACCTATTGACAGCGCCGCACCCAAGGGAAGAATAATACTTCCCCAGCAGCAGGTACTCAGAGAAGCAATAGAAAACGGCGCGATAGTCACCTGCGCTACCGAAAAAAGCCTGCAAAAAGCGCTCCAAAGCCTTTCACAGCCGCCAAAACTTGTGGTAACAGATTCTCAGGCGTTTGAAACGGTAGCTAAAATCGTTCCCGAAGATGTCTATCTTACCTCTTTTTCAATACTTATGGCAAGATTCAAGGGTATACTTACCTCTGCCGTTCACGGCGCAAGAGCACTTGATACGCTTCAGGACGGTGATACTATACTTATTTCCGAGGGCTGTACCCACCACAGACAGTGCGACGATATAGGCACTGTAAAACTTCCGCGCTGGATACAGGGCTATACAGGCAAGAAACTAAACTTTGAATTTACCAGCGGAGGAGAGTTCCCAAAACTTCTCAGCGGCTATAAGCTTATAGTCCACTGCGGCGGCTGTATGCTCAACGAGCGCGAGGTCAAGTACCGTTACGGCGCAGCACAGGGGCAAAGCGTGCCTATCACCAATTACGGCATACTTATAGCATATGTAAACGGCATACTAGAGCGAAGCATAAAATGTCTTGACATAAAATGACCGTCAGCGCAAACCGACGGTCAAAGGCTATTTTTTGTTGTCGTCTACCCAATTCTTCGCCATGAGAACGTTCTGATCGCTCTTGTTGTAAACATTCCCGTCCTCATCGGTGTAATTGTCGGTAATAACGTTTGTTTCCCACATCGGGGCAGCAATGTTGTGCGGATAATATATCTTAGTGCCGTCGCTGTTTTTGGCGGCACGTGACTTTTTGCTGTCGCTCATAAACGTATCATTCCTTTCTATATTATTATCTGAGAAACGGCGAGTATTATCCGATAAAATTCTTACCACACCGGTGGGCGTTCATTTAAAATAAAGGAGCATAAAAATGGCACTTCTAAGCAACTCACAATACAGAAAAAAAGCAATAATACAGATCTATCTGAGGCTCATAGGCGCTGAACTTATCGGCGTAAGCTTTGCGTTTTTCTATGTCGCAGCAAAACCTGCAATGGGCGGTCTTTCAAACGTCGTCTTCGGCTTTTGTTCGCTTGCGTGTATGCTGTGCCTTTTTGCCGACCAGTGCTTAAAACTCGGCGGCAAGGTAAAGGGCAATGTTACTCTGCATAAAGACACACCCATGCCGAAACTGGGTCTGCTGCTCGGCGTGCTGACGACTATACCATATTATATCTCGTTTATCGTGCTAATAATGGCAAAAGTCAAAGTTATAGGCAACTTTACAGGCCCGTTCAAGCTTATAAATGCCTGCTTCCTGCCTATAATCGACTCTTTCGCAAAGTCAGCCACCCCAACCAGCGATATTTACTGGCAGTGGTTCATACTGATAGCACTGTTGCCGCTAACTATGATAGCCACCTGCCATATATGCTATAAAATAAGCTATGATAATATAGATGTCGCAAAAAAGGTTCTGTATAAGCAATAATAAGTATAGAGGGTACTCATATTAAGAGCACCCTCTTTTTTCATGACATCATATCGCCGATGTCGGTCATAACTTCGCCTATCGCTCTTATCGCCTTTGCGGTGTTTTTGCCAAGATGGCGCTTTTCCTTTGAAGTGGCATTTGCAAATGCGTATACAGCCGCACCAACGCTTACGCCGATAGTCGCGCCTTTTACTATAGATGATATTTTCATTGTGTATTTTCCTTTCTTTATGACTTCATAATTAGTGTGTGTTCAAATCATAAAAAAATTTTATAAAAAGGTTGTAAACAGAGGGAAAATGTGATATAATATAAGACGGTCTTTGTGTTTAAAGGAATATCTTTCCTTTTTAATGCAGTAAAGCCAATAAATGTGCTTTTGCAAAATGGAGAGTGCCATATGACCCTTAATATCGTACTGGCGCAGCCGCAGATACCGCAGAATACCGGCAATATCTCGCGTACCTGTGCAGTTACAGGCGCAAAACTTCACCTGATAAAGCCATACGGCTTTGAAATAACCGATAAAAAGCTAAAACGCGCAGGGCTCGATTACTGGGATAAACTTGATATTTTTGAGTATGACGGCTTTGATGATTTTTTCGCAAAAAACAGCGGCCCGTTCTTCTTCTTTACAACTAAGGGCTGTAAAGTTCATAGTGATGCCTGCTACCCTGACGGCTCGTACCTCGTTTTCGGCAGAGAAGATAGAGGTCTGCCGGAAGATCTGCTCGTAAAAAATCTCGAAAACTGTGTGCGTATACCCATGAGAAATATGCTGCGAAGCCTCAATCTTTCAAACAGCGTGGCAATTGCAGCGTATGAAGTGCTTCGGCAGTGGGGCTATCCCGACCTTACATATCAAGGCAAATTTGGCAATTTGAAAAATCTGTAAATATATTTTCTTTGTCAAAAATTATCACTTGAAATTTATTTGTATACCATATATAATAGTATAAGCGCGAACGGAGGGTAACTATGTCGAAAATAAAACTTATGACCGATTCCGCCTGCGACCTTACCGCGCAGCAGGAAAAAGACTGTAATATAAAAATGATGAACTTCAAAGTCGCCGTCGGTGACGACAGCTATACCAGCAGAGTCGATTTCGATAACGCAGGCTTCTATAAAATTATGGAAGCTTATGACGGTTTGCCGTCTACCTCGCAGATAACCGAGTATGAGTTTGAAAACGCCTTTGAAGAGCTGTATAACGACGGCTATGACGCGGTCGTGTATATGTCTATCAATAAAAATGCCTCGGCTACCTATAATAACGCCTGCATGGCAAGAGATAATTTCTTTGAAAGCCATAAGGAAGCAATCGGCAAATTCAGTATAGGTATCGTAGATTCGCGTAATTATACCTGTGCATACGGATATCCGCTCGTGCAGGCTGCCGGCATGATAGAACGCGGCGCTGAGTTTGACGAAATAGTCCGATATCTCAACGACTGGGCTGAAAACGTCATGATCTATTTTGCTCCGTATTCTCTTAAATATGCCAAAAAATCAGGCAGAATACCCTCGGCAGCAGCCTTTGTAGGCGAAATGCTCGGTCTGCGCCCCATAATGAAAATCTACGACGGCGCAATTACTACATATGATAAGGTCAGGGGAGACAGAGCCGTTGTTCCGCGTATCGTTGACCATGCGCTCGATTCAATGGTGCCGCAAACCCCGTATTGCCTTATCTATGGCAGCGATGTGTCTATTCTTAAAGAACTTGAAGACGAGTGTATAAAAAGGTTTGGCTATCCGCCTGAGTTTGCCACGCAAATAGGCGCTGCTGTTGCTATAAATGCAGGTCCTGTTGTAGCAGGCGTAATGTTCAGAAAAAATTCATAATTTGCAGCAGAGTTTTATTATATAAAGCATATCTAATTTTGTAAATTTATACCATTTCTTCAAAAAAAAAAAAAAAAAAAAAAAAAAACGATATTTTTTCACATTTGAGCAACTTGCCATTTATTATTTTGAAAGACACTTAAAATTAACCGCCATTTTTGCAAGAAATATACAATTACGCCTTTTGAAGGAAATAACACAAAATCTATTGACAACGCATGTGAATTATGATATAATACACAATATAGAGCGGATTATTGCTGAAATTCGAGCAGATATAGTGCATTAAGCACAATATATAGAGAATCGAAGCAGCAAATTTCGTTGTAAATAACATTTTGCAAAATATAATCGTAAAACTTTGCAGAAACTTTTTTGCAAAGTTTATCCTATGCATTACCATGTACCGATAAATACGATTATACCAAGCAAACGGGTAAAAATCACAGAAAAAAACAGAAAGAATACGCAAAAGTAAGGAAACAAAGAAAAGTGAGTGAATGTACATATGAGCGAAGATGTTGTAGGAAACGTAGCATTGGCAGATGCTCCCGAAGTCATCGAAACTACTACCCATGCTCCTGTCAAGCTCGAATATAAAAAGAAGCCGATTTACGATTTCGTAAAACGCGCTTTCGATATTTTTGTTGCAGTTATCTGCCTTACCATAGGTCTGCCTGTGTATCTCATTATCGCACTTGCCATTGTTATAGATGATCCGGGCAATCCACTGTTCATTCAAGAACGCGTAGGCAGAAATAATAAGGTATTTAAAATGGTAAAGTTCCGCACTATGCGAATGGACGCCGAACAAAGCAAATTTGAACTGCAAGAACAAAACGAGTGCCGCGGCGTGCATTTTAAAATGGAGAACGATCCAAGAATAACGCGCGTGGGCAAATTCCTTCGCCGCACAAGTTTAGATGAAACAGCGCAGGCGGTAAATCTCCTGACAGGCAGTATGACAGTAATAGGGCCAAGACCGTTTGTGCCGTCAGAGCAAGAGCAGCTTCCAGAAGACAGACTGCTTGTAAAGCCGGGTCTGAGTTGCTATTGGCAGCTCGAAGACACCACGAAAATGTCTGACGAACAGCAGCTTGAGTTTGATTACAGGTACATAAATGAACGCTCGGTAAGGACGGATATTGTAATAATTTTTAAGACGATATATTCAGTGATTCGTCGGAATAATCGTTAAAAAGATTAAACTAGGAGAAAAAGTGATGAACATCATACTTCTGTCAGGCGGCAGTGGAAAGCGATTGTGGCCGCTGTCGAATGATATACGCAGCAAGCAGTTTATAAAACTATTCAAAAACGGCGATGCGTATGAGTCAATGGTTCAGCGAGTATACAGACAGATAACGACCGTTGATCCGAATGCTAATGTTACTATAGCTACAAGCAGATCACAGGTAAGTGCAATAAAAAATCAGCTTGGCGATAACGTTTCAGTATGTGTAGAACCATGCAGGCGTGATACTTTTCCTGCTATAGTTCTTGCGGCTGCGTTTTTGTGTGATGTAAAAAAAGTGCCTTTAGATGAGCCCGTTGCAGTCTGCCCTGTAGACCCGTATGTGAATGATACTTATTACGAGGCAGTGGCACAGCTTGCAGATCTCGCCGCAAAGGGAAACGCAAATATCACTTTGATGGGTATCGAACCTACATATCCTTCTGAAAAGTATGGATATATAATTCCCGAATCATCGCAAAAGGTAAGCAAGGTTATTGAATTTAAGGAAAAGCCCGATGCAGAAAAGGCAAAAGAGTATATAAAACGCGGTGCGCTATGGAATGCCGGAGTTTTTGCATTCAAACTTGGATACCTTATTGAAAAAGCACACGAATATATTGATTTTAAAAATTATGACGACCTGTATAAAAAATATGAAGAGCTTTCTAAAATAAGCTTCGATTATGCTGTTGTAGAAAAAGAGCCGTTGATTCAAGTGCTTCGCTATGCAGGCGAGTGGAAAGACATAGGTACTTGGAATATGCTCGCCGAGGTAATGACCGAGCCTGTAAAAGGCAACGCACTGCTTGATGAAACTTGTGAAAACACGCAGGTGATAAACGAACTTGACATACCTGTTCTCGGAATGGGGCTTAAAGATATTGTAATAGCGGTTTCGGGCGACGGTATATTCGTTGCAGATAAAGAACGCAGCGGCTTTATGAAACCGTATGTTGAAAAGATAAGTACCGAAATAAAGTTTGCAGAAAAAAGCTGGGGCACTTACACTGTGATAGATGCCCAACCCGGTGCTATGACAGTCAGGATAGCGCTTACAGCAGGAAGCAAAATGACATATCACTGCCATGAAATGCGCGATGAGTGCTGGAATATAATTGACGGCAGCGGCGAAGTGATACTTGACGGAGAAACGCTCCATGTGGAAAAAGGCAGCGTTGTTTCTATACCGAAAGGCACAAAACATACCCTGCTCGCTAAGACTGATATGACTGTCATAGAAGTCCAGACGGGTGACGAGATAAGTAAAGAGGATAAAACCATAGTTGGGAACTGATGAAATGATAAGAGTTTTGCAAGTAATTTGCGGAATGTATCCGCGCATAGGCGGTATTGAACAGGTCGGCAGAGATGTTGCTGCCGCGCTTAGTTCAAACCCCGATATAGAGCAGAAAATAATATGCTTTAATGAAGATGCGCAGTGCGGCGACTACGTTTGCCACAGAAAAGAAACAGTTACCGATAAAGTTGACGGCGTTGAAGTCATACGCTGTGGCTGTATTGCCAAAATAGCCTCGCAGTTGATCTCGTTGTCATACCCTCGTCAGCTGAAAAAGCTGATGAAGTCATTTGGCCCGAACGTAGTTATATTCCACTATCCCAGCCCGTATCTTGCAGCGTTTTTACTTCATAATTTAAAAAAAGAAACAAAGCTTATCGTTTACTGGCATCTAGATATTACAAAACAAAAAATTCTTGGCAAGATATTTCACAGGCAAAATATCAAGCTGCTAAAACGTGCAGATAAGGTAGTCGCAACAAGTTCTCCGTACATTGACGGAAGTATGTATCTAAGCAAGTTCAGCAAAAAATGCGTGGTCGTAAATAATTGTATAAGCCTTGACAGACTGAAAAAAGATGCTGAAACAGAAAAAATGACCGCTGATATCCGCGAGAAAAACAACGGTAAAACTATATGTTTCGGGCTTGGCAGACATGTTCCTTATAAAGGTTATAAGTATTTGATAGATGCAGCTGAATATCTCGACAATAGCTTCAAGATATATATAGGCGGCCGCGGCCCTCTCACAGACGAGCTTAAAGAACAGGCAAAAGGTTTAAATAACGTTGAATTTTTGGGCAGGATCAGTAACAGCGAACTTGTGGCATATCTTGATGCCTGTGATATATTCTGTTTTCCGTCTATAACCAAAAATGAGGCGTTTGGCATAGCCCTTGCCGAGGGAATGTATTTTGGAAAGCCTGCGGTAACATTCACTATCCCCGGCAGCGGAGTCAATTATGTCAATCTCAACGGCGTGACGGGCATTGAATGTCCTAACGGAGACAGCAAAGCGTATGCAGAGGCGCTTAAAACGCTTGCAGAAGACCCTGCGCTGAGAGAAAAGTATGGACAAGCCGCCAGACAACGAGTGATAGAAAACTTTACCGGCGAGATATTTGAAAAGAATGTAATGAAGTTGTTAGGTGAACTTTATGGGTAAAATAGTTAATAGAGGTATAATATGGACAGAACAAACGTTATGAATATTGTTTATTCAGCAAACCAAAAATATTTTGCCCAAATGGTTGTGTCTATCTATTCAATATGCCGAAATATTATCCCAAAATTTAATATTGTTTTTCATATATTTTATAGCAATATAGTTTCCGAAAATTTAAATGATTTGCAGCGCATGGTTCATGACTTTGGTTATGAAATTGAGTTTTATGATTTTCAAAAAATTAAAGTTAGGAGTGATATTTTATCTCCTGAGTTTACTCCAGCAGACTATAGAATATGCATATCGTCTATTCTTTCGCCATCAATAAAGAGAGCACTATATTTAGATTGTGATACTGTAATTTTAAGAGATTTTAATGATTTTTATTTTACGGATATGAGCAATATTTTAATTTGCGGTGTCGAAGATATTATGACAAAATCTGAGAAAACTGCAATAGGTTTGAAGACAGAAGACATATATTTAAATTCTGGGGTTTTATTATTTAATCTCGAATTATGGAGGAATGATAAAGTAGAAGATAAATGTTTTGATTATTATGCTACTATCGGAAGATCTAATTTCTCTTATCCTGATCAAGAAGTGCTTAATCATATATGTCTCGGGAAGGTAAAAGCAGTAGAACCTAGGTTTAACGCTATAACGCCATTCTTTGAATATAATAGAAAGCAAATTTTGAGGTTATCAGATATAAATAAAGATTATTATACGCAAGAAGAACTTGACGAGGCCAAAAATAATCCTGTTATTATTCACTACGCAGGAAGCGAATATTGCAGACCATGGTTTATTGAGTGCAGGCACCCACGAAAGTATGAATTTATTAATTTGCTAAGTGAGCTAAATATAGTCAGCAAAGATATTAGACATGCTGATATCCCTATGTCCAAAATATGTATGCGGTTTTTGCATGAGAAATTGCCTTTTAGAATTTGGGCATGGACAAAAAAATCAATAATTTACTTAAAACTAAAATTAAATAACTACAAGTAATTTATTTATGTCCTCCCAAAATCCAATAAAATTACTAAATAGTATTAGAATAAACACGGAACCATGTGTAGTTACTTAAATTAAATGTAATAGAAATTGTACAATAGTTTGCTTTATATTGAGTTGGGAACAGTAAATAATTAATTTTGTATTTAAAAGTTATGTAAAGAATTATATAGGCAGCTTTATTGACTGGCCAATATGTTATAAAGTTCGGCATGTGATAAAAAACTTAACAGATTGAACATCCTACTCTTGCTTATACTAATTATTGTTTTATTATATATTATTATTTTTAGGTAATCAAAAGAGCCCAGCTTAAAATTATTGTTATAATTTTTAAAATGTACTTAAAAAATATTTTGTAGATATAGCAAGTTATTAAACTCTTAAGCGCATTCATACTATATTGAATTTTTTAAGTTAATGCTTGTTACTAAGACAAATATACATATATAATTACTATGTTAATTTTTGTTCG
The DNA here is from genome assembly GCA_947630555.1 of uncultured Clostridia bacterium. Classification (GTDB taxonomy): domain Bacteria; phylum Bacillota; class Clostridia; order Oscillospirales; family Ruminococcaceae; genus UBA7477. The sequence goes on along the minus strand of CANRIA010000006.1, from coordinate 3,646 downwards.
TTTACATTTAAAATAAATGTACTACATTTTTAAGTATGTGTAAATCCAATAATTATACTTATGAATTAACGTTTTGCAAGGAAAAATTCCATATGTCTAGGAGTTATTACATGAAAACTGTAAGTTACATTTTGATTATTGCAATTATAACATTACCCGGTGTATACGTACAAGGAGAACTGATTAATTTTATTGATGTTATTATTCCTACTGTATTTTTATATTATGCTTTAAAGAAAAAGAACATTAAGGTAAATAAATATATTATACCACTGGCTTTGTATATTATAATATGTTTTATTTCAATTATTTTTGTTTCTTTAAAAAGTAATGTGTTATATATTGAAGCATTTATGAAATGGCTTCGATTACTTAATATGTTATTACTATCTATTGTTGCTGCTATAGTTTCAGAAAATCTCGTAAATAACATTGATAGCTTTTTGGTAAATATTATAAATTTCGGCACAATATCCGGCATAATAGGAATTATATTATTCTTTTTACAGAGTCCATTATATAGACCCCCACAGACTTTTATTTTTAATAACAAGGTAATATATCGTGCAGGTGGAATATTTGCAGAACCTCTAACATTTGCTCTTATGATGGCTATCGTTTTTTCAACCTCGTTGAGATGTGTTATGAATAGAAGACATATTATTAAAGCCTCGATAGCGATTGTAGTGTCATGCCTAAGTATTGTATTTTCTGATTCTCGTACTGGAATTATTGCAATTATCATTATAATTATTCGATTATTTTTGCCACAAAAAATGATGTCAAAGCAATATATGTTTATATTATCAATATTGACTTCTTTAATTATTATTGTTTTGGTTAATAACGATTATATGCGAAACGTTTTTTCAAGAGTCATAAGTTCCTTGAGCAAAATTGCCACTGGGAACTTCATTATTGTAGATAGTGCTTTAAGTGGCAGGTTGTCAGTATGGTTAGCAAGATTAAAAGACTTTTCTAATTCATCTTTTATTCAATTACTATTTGGAAGAGGTTATAAAGTTAATTCTGCAATTTCGGATAATAGTTTTGTTTCGGCTCTGTATTATACAGGATTTGCAGGCTTGATTGCATTTATTGCATATGTTATTACATTAGTAAAAACAGCTTTTAGCAGATTCGTTTGTATAGAAGATGCAGTTATACGTGAAATATATAAAGATGTGGTCATAATTTTGCTTATATTTATGCTTTCTTCTGATGTAATTACGTTGAACAGACCAATGTATTTAGTGGCACTTTTCTCGATTATAATCATATACGGAAGAACAAATATTTATAAAAAGGAGAATAGTTCAGTATGAGTAAAATATATGTTGATGCAAGATACGCTTATTCAGTTTCATCCATATCAGGAAAATTTAATGGTGGAAATAATTATTCTAGAAGGGTTATAGAACTTTTACAAAGGAACATTTATTCATGTAGCATTGTTATAATTTCTCGCAAAGAATATAAAAATACAATATATGATGACTTTGGTCAAAGTGTAAATATAGAATATCTTTTTTTAGATAATTTAAAAGAGTTAATGCCAAAATCTAAAAGTATACTTTTTATTCCTCTTGTAAATGATACTTTAAAGTATGCAAAAGAACTAAAAGAATTTAAAAGAAACAATCCAAATGTTTTGATATATTCTACCATTCATGATTGCAGGTTTAGAGAACTAAAATTTGATAGATATGACGGGATTTTAAAGGATGGCCTAAAGAGACAAGCTGTAATTCTATGGGTCGGTCGGAAGGCGCAATCAATCATGAAAAATCTAGCCACTAAAAAGGTAGTTGCACTTTCTGATAAGATTTTTACAGTTTCATCACATTCAATGAACGCTATTAACTGTGCATACCATCCCAAATATATTAATGTATTTTATATAGGCACTTATAAACAAAAAAATCTAATTCATAGTTTTACGGAGCCTTATATACTGTTTGTTAGTGCAGGAAGACCAGAAAAAAATTTTATTAGAGCGTTAAAAGCGTTTGAAAAGTACGTAATAAATCATGATAATTCTACTATAAAACTTATAGCGACTGGATTAAATGAAAAGATGATAAAAAGAATTAAGAATAGTAAGATTATCAAAAACGATTTATTTGATAGACAAATTGAATTGAAGGGATATGTCGATTCTGATAACATGTGTACTCTATACGAAAACTGTAAATTTTTACTTTTTGTTTCAAAAAATGAAGGCTTCGGATTGCCTGTGCTGGAAGCAATAATTCATGAAAAGCCCATGGTTATATCTCGCTGTAGTTCAATACCAGAAGTTGCTGGGTCTGTGGGGGTATATATAGATCCTATGTCTGTGGAGTCTATAGCAAAGGGAATTGAATTGTTAATGGACAATCATTATTATCAATTAAAAAAGAAATATGTTTCTGAAAAGAAAAAAATTGCTTTGGAGCAAATATCACTCGATGACAAAGCATTTCTTTCGGAATTTACTCTATAACATACCAATTATAAAATGAATGAAGGTGTAAAGCTTATGGATAAGCTACTTACAATAGCAATTCCTACATATAATAGAAAAAAGCACTTAAAAAGAGCTATAAATTCAATTGTTAATCAATGCTTTGAAATAGATACAAATCAATTAGAAATATTAGTTTCTGATAATTGCTCAAATGATGGAACAAAAGAAATGATAATAAGGGATTTCCCAAACATAATATATAGTTGTAATGATAAAAATATTGGCCTAGATTTAAACTTTTTGAAATGTTATAATATGGCTTCTGGTAAGTTTATATTGTTATTGGGAAGTGACGATATTATGACATTTGGATCATTGAAAAGAATAATTAAATTTTTAAACAGCTATAAGGATTGCAGCGTGGTCTTTCTTAATCATGGATTTTTCTCTGGTAAATATATCGGTATAGATTCCTGCTATAAATTCTGGCACAAAATTGATGATGATTTTGTTACATACAATAAAAGAAAGATGATGGATTATATTGGCAGGCAGATTTCTTATATGAGTTGTCTAATTATAAACAGAACGGCATTTATGAAATTGGAGAATCCAGAAAAATATGTTGGTACATATTTTGTACATTCAAATATCATGTTAGAGTGCTGTAAACACGACCATAGTTTGATGGGAATAGTTGGATATCCATGTATTGCTGATAACTTAACTTTTAGCGAATCTGGAATGGACAGCACTCCCGAAAAATCATTTGAGGTTTTTGGAAAATGGATGGACTATACATTATGCGATCATGCCGTAGAATGTGGTTTTGATCGCAAGCAGATGAGAAAAATTTATATGCAATCAGAACTTTTTAAATGGCCAGGACTTATAGTTTATCTTAAAAGTTCAAACAACTCAAAATGGAAAAAAGAATTTAAGACATACGGATATCCTATTATTAAAAAATATCCCATGGCTGTTTTATTAGTTACCCCGTTTGTTATAATGCCTCGGTGTGTGGCAGTATTTATAAGACAATATATTAGACCTCTTTATTTAAGAATAAAACACCGTTAATATTTTAGAATGGAGCTTTAAAATGCATTGTATAATTCTCGCCGGTGGTTTCGGCACGCGGATATCGGAAGAATCCGCATATAAGCCCAAGCCGATGATAGAGATCGGCGAAATGCC
>CANRIA010000005.1 GCA_947630555.1 uncultured Clostridia bacterium | reverse complement strand
TGCTTTCTGATTATCTTTCCGCTCTGGGTCAGCTGACCTTCGCCTTTTTGTATCGCCGAAAGATTCGTGCCGCTTACAAATGCCGAAGCAGATTCAGGCTTGTTGCAGAACGACCAGTTAAGATAACCTATCTCTCGCTCATCAAGCAAGTTAAACCATGAATTTGTTTCATTTTCATCAACATAGCCGTCACCGGTATTTTGGCAAGTTCCAAATTCTGATACCAAAATAGGCAGACCCTTGTCATAACAGCTGGTCACTTTATTTTTCAATTGTGAATGTGATGCCGCATAGAAGTGAAATGCATACACCGTGTTTTTATCTGAAAGCCTGTTGTTTGCCGCCTGATCTATATCCTGCGACCATGTAGGCGTACCGCAGATTATTATAGCATCGGGGTCATACTTGCGTATAACGGGTATGACCTGTTCCGCGTAGCTTTTTACCCTGTTCCAGTCAGGGCCGCTGTTTGGCTCGTTGCATATCTCGTATATGATGTTGGGATAGTTTCTGTACATCTGCGCCATCTGTGAAAAGAATTTCTTCGCATCTTCGGTGTGTGTGGTCGGGTCACCGGGATTGAGAACGTGCCAGTCCACTATAACATACATACCAAGGTTTGAGCAGGCATCAACGCCCTTTGTCACAAGTTCTAAATTTCTCTGCGGCTGTGCAAGATAAAGCATTTCACCGCCGTTATATTCCTCTATGTACATAGCAAGGCGTATGGTGTTGCAGCCCCAGTCGTCACGAAGAACACGGAAACTGTTTTCTGACACCGCTTCGGGAAACCAGCCCAGACCGTGAGTAGACATACCCCTTATCTGAAATTTATTTCCGTTTTTATCCACAATATTCGCACCATTTACTGAAAGCTGCCCGTGGTTTGCCACCGGCGAACCGCTGGGCGGCGTGGGCGCGGTGAGAGCATTATATGTGGGCAGCTGAGGTTGTTGCTGCTGTTGTTGCTGCTGCTGTTGCTGCTGCGGTTGCTGTTGCTGCTGCGGCTGCTGCTGTTGCTGTTGCTGCTGTTGCTGCTGTTGCTGCGGCGGATTAGTCGCAGGCGCGGCAGTTTCAGGCTTTTTTGTGGTGGTGGTAGTAGTGGCAGCAGTCGTGGTGACAGAAGCAGTCGTGGTGGTTTCATCAGCGGCAGATGTTTCGGTTGCCTCCGTTACAGTCTGCGGCTTTTCAGTCGTCGTCGGCGTGGTCGTTGTCACCGTAGTGGTGTCGGTCACTTCCGGCTGTACTACAGGTATATCTTTGTCGGTATTGTTTGCCGCGAACGGTGCGCATATTATGCATATTGCAGCCACCGCCATCAGCGCGACAGAAAGTATTTTGTTTTTCATATTCGTCACCCTAAATAATAAAATTCTTTGCCTTGTTCACAATAGTTTTGTCGTTTTCGTAAGACAGCACCGAGCATATCCTGCCAAGCTCCACCCAGCGTATCTCGGCAATTTCACCCTCCTGCGGCACAAAATCGGTATTTCGTGCCCGTGCGATGAAATACACCACTGTCTTGTTGGTGTCTTTCTTCGGTGAGTATGATATAAGCTCCCTGAAAGTGGGGTCTATCATAACTTCAATTCCCGTTTCTTCAAAAATTTCCCTTTTGGCGGTCTCTATCTCGGTCTCGTTACCCTCAACATGACCTTTCGGGAACGACCAGTGACCGCTCCCGACGTGCTTTATTAGCAATATCTCGGTGTTGCCGTGATATTTTCTGTAAACGATAGCGCCGCATGATTTTTCATTCAGCATCATCATGCTCCTTACATAAGATTTTTCGCCGCCTGCGCCAAGCGGCAATACCTAAATATATTATAATACATTTGCACGCTTATGTCAATAAATAAATCGGCACTAAAAAAAGTTTTAAATAAAGTAAAATTCGGGAATTTATTTCACGAATTTTACACCGCTGTCGGCGCAGCCAAAAATCGCATTATTATGTGATTTTTGGCGTGAGGGTAACGGAGCCGATGCAGGAAGGGGTACACGGGGGAACAAGTTCGGGGTTCCCCCGTGAAGCGTCAACCGTGTTGACACGTAGTTAATTTTTTGTTTGATATTGCAAATTGCGCAAAAGTGTGATATAATATATTTTGTATGTATAAGTTAAAGAGGTGATCCGGTTGGATAATAATGATAACGAATGGTTTGATGACTATTTTGAAGAAAATGACGAGCAGGCGCAGCCCTCGCCGCAAAAAACCACCACACGGCATATAAGGTGGGGTGCGGTCGCGATACTTGTTATTATAATACTTTTGATAATTTTGCTGATCTTTCTCATAAATGCTTTTAAAGATGACATAAAAGAAGACATTGACAAAAAACCGCCTAAAGATATTCCGGCAGGCGTGCAGACGAGCGTTACAACAGCGCCGCCCACGACGGACGTAACTGATACCGCCACAACTACTGCAGAGCCTGAGCCGCCAAAGCCGCTCTACCCCGTTGAGACGGATATTGAAGTTATAGACGGCGTTACATATATAAACGGCATACTTATAGTAAACAAAACATACGGTCTGCCTGAGTGGTTTGACCCGGGCGTTGACCCCGTTGCACAGGCAAAACTTGAAGAAATGTATGCCGCCGCCGCCGATGACGGCATTACACTGTGGACTGCATCAGGCTATAGAACTTATGAAGAACAGCGTATTCTTTATGAAGATTATGCCGCTGTTGACGGCTATGAGGCGGCTGATACATATTCGGCGCGCCCGGGTCATTCAGAGCACGAAACGGGACTTACCTTTGACGTGAACGACCCCAGCAGCACCTTTGACGGCACACCCGAAGCACAGTGGCTTGAGCAGCATTGTGCCGAGTATGGCTTTATAATAAGGTACCCACAGGGAAAAGAAGATATAACGGGCTTTATGTATGAATCGTGGCATGTGCGCTATGTGGGCGAGGAAGTTGCAAAATTTGTAATGGAAAACGGCATATGCCTTGAAGAATATTTCGGTATAACATCTGTATATTCCGAAAATGAATAAAACATAAGGAGTGACAGCTATGAAGTTAATGTTCGCTATTGTCAACGGTGATGACAGCCACAGCGTTGCATCGGCGCTTACAAAAGCAGGATACCGCGCAACAAAGCTGGCATCAAAGGGCGGTTTTCTCTCTACGGGAAACACCACTTTTATGATCGCCTGCGAGGACGAAAAGGTGAGCGATATTGTTGAAGTTATAAGAACTCATTCGCGCAAGAGAAAGCAGATAGTCACATCTGAAATGGCTGCTTCTGTGGCAGACAGCACAAGTTTCCCTGTTGAAGTTTCGGTTGGCGGCGCGACTATATTCATAGTGCCTATTGAGAAGATAGAGAGAGTATAACATGATAATTGTCGGCAACGAAAACGCCGTGTCAGCCGCAGACAAGCTGTTTTCGGGCGAGAGAGCGCCACACGGTATTGTCATATACGGCGACAAGGGCTGCGGCAAGAAAACTCTGGCAAAATACATAGCCGCAAAACTGCTGTGCAAAAGCGCTGTAAAGCCGTGCGGAAAATGCAAAAGCTGCAACATGATAGATGACGACTGCCACCCCGACTTTGTTATGGTCAAGCCCTCACTGGCAAGCGGCGCATACAGGCTGGAAGACCTGCGGAATGTGGTGTCTGATTCTGTGACCGCGCCTAACGAGAGCGATCATACTGTGTATCTTATTGCAGATCTTGACAAAACGCCTGTCGGTGCGCAGAACACTTTGCTGAAGCTTATTGAAGAACCGCCGCAGCATGTGGTTATAATTCTGACGGCTTGTTCTAAAGAATATTTTCTGCCGACGGTGCTTTCAAGGGTGGTATCTATAGGCGTTGCGCCCGTTACAAAAGAGCAGTGCGGCGAATATCTTACAAAGAACACAAAATACAAACAAGGAGACATAGACAAAGCGGTGTCTTCAATGGGCGGCAATATAGGAATGTGCCTTGAATATTTAAGCGGCAGCACACTGCGCGCCTGCTGTGAAAACGCCGAAGAAGCGGCCTTGGCAATAGCAAGCGGCAGTGAATATCAGCTGCTTAAAGCTTTGACAGATTGCGGAAAAAACAGAGAGACCGCCGAAACATCGCTCAAACTCCTTGAAAACATACTGCGAGATGCCGTAATGCTCGGCATGGGGTGTGATGGCAAAGTTTTGGGGAGCAGTGAGAAGGCTGCGCGAAAGCTGGCAGAAAAATACTCTGTAAAAAAGCTGGGCGGCATATGCACTCTGCCCGAAAAATATCTTACAGGAATAAAATTCAACGCATCGCTGGCGGCGGCAATGGGCTCGCTGTGCGCTGAGATTAAAGAGATAACAGGCTGAAACACGAAAGGATAGTGATAGTCTTGACCGAGATAATCGGAGTGAGATTTAAAAGTGTCGGAAAGGTGTATTATTTTGCGCCCGACGGCAAGAACATAAAGCTGGGCGACAAGGTTATTGTTGAGACCGCGCGCGGTGTTGAGTGCGGAGATGTTGTTCTTGCGCCGCGGCAGATAGACGACAGCGAGATAATCGCGCCGCTGAAGCCCGTTATGCGCCTTGCGACTGCGCAAGACCTGAAAACGGTAGAGAACAACCACAAGAAAGAGGAAGAAGCTTTTAAAATTTGCGAGGAGAAGATAGAAAAGCACGGTCTTAAAATGAAGCTTGTGGACGTTGAATGCACGTTTGACAACAACAAGCTGCTGTTCTATTTCACAGCCGAAAACAGGGTGGATTTTCGCGAACTTGTAAAGGACTTGGCTTCGGTTTTCAGAACGAGAATTGAGCTTAGGCAGATAGGTGTGCGCGACGAGGCGAAAATGCTGGGCGGCATAGGCGTTTGCGGTCAGCCGTACTGCTGCTCTCGCTTTTTGGGCGAATTTCAGCCTGTTTCGATAAAAATGGCGAAAGAGCAGGGCTTATCGCTGAACCCGACGAAGATATCGGGCGCGTGCGGCAGGCTGATGTGCTGCCTGAAATACGAGCAGGACAGCTACACCGAGCTTTTGCGCAGCACCCCGAAGATAGGGGCGATTGTGCGCACCGCCGAGGGCAAAGGCACTGTTGAGGACGTAAACCTGCTGACGGGCAAACTGCACGTTCGCATGGAGAACGATGCGGTAGTAACTGTGGACAAAAAGGACGTTCAGGTCATCAAGGACAGCGTTATCAGAGTGAACAAGGACGAGCTGAAAGCGCTCAAGAATTTGGAGGAAGAATAAATCGGAATTTATCTGCTGTACCTGTTTTTCTTTTGGGGAAAACCTTTCTGAAGAAAGGTTATTCCCCATACCCCTTTCCAAAGACTTTTATATTGTTTTTTGGCGAGGGGTAATGTCTTTTATAAATCAGCGATAAATTGTAAGTTATCTGTTTTTAAGAGAATAATTACCCCTCGCCAAAAAATACAGAAGTTTTAGTGAGGGGGCTTGGGGGAAGACCCTTTTTCAAAAGGGTCTCCCCCAATAGCAAGGTAGGTATAGCGGACAAATTCTGATTTATCTTAACAAAAGAGCAGACTTTTCGGTCTGCTCTTTCTTTTTATTCCAGCTCGAATGCGCCGGTGTACAGCTGATAGTACGTTCCCTTTTCGGCTATAAGTTTATCGTGCGAGCCGCGCTCGATGATATGTCCGTGGTCAAGCACCATGATAACATCGGAATTCTTTACCGTTGACAGCCTGTGCGCTATGACGAACACCGTTCTGCCCTTCATCAGCGCATCCATGCCCTTCTGCACTATCGCCTCGGTACGGGTATCTATCGAAGATGTCGCCTCGTCTAGTATCATTACCGGTGGGTCTGCAACTGCCGCACGCGCTATCGCGATAAGCTGCCTTTGACCCTGCGACAGGTTAGAACCATTGTTTGAAAGCTCGGTGTCGTAGCCCATAGGCAGGCGCATTATAAAGCCGTGCGCGCCTGCAAGCCTTGCCGCCTGCTTGCATTCCTCGTCGGTGGCATCAAGTCTGCCGTAGCGTATGTTCTCCATTACCGTGCCGGAAAACAGGTTGGTTTCCTGCAAAACTATGCCCAGCGAACGCCTCAGGTCGCTCTTGCGTATCTTGTTTATGTTTATGCCGTCATAGCGTATCTTGCCGTCGGCAATATCGTAAAAGCGGTTTATAAGGTTGGTAATGGTCGTTTTGCCTGCACCCGTTGCGCCAACGAACGCCACCTTCTGACCGGGTTTTGCATACACGGTAACGTCATACAAAACCTGTTTGTCGGGCTCGTAGCCAAAGTCTACGCCGTCAAGAGTAACATCACCTTCAAGCAGCGTGTATGTTACAGAGCCGTCTGCGGTGTGGGGGTGTTTCCAAGCCCACTGGTGAGTTCTTTCTGTGGTTTCTGTAATAGTGCCGTCAGCAGCGACTTTCGCATTCACAAGCGTAACATAGCCGTTGTCCTCCTCGGAAGGCTGATCTATCAGAGCAAAAACTCTTTCAGCGCCTGCCGCGCCCATTACAATGGCGTTTATCTGCTGAGAAACCTGGTTTATGTTACCCGTAAACTGCTTTGTCATCGACAAAAACGGTATTATTATATCAATGCTGAACCCAAGCCCCGATATTGACAGGTTGCTCATTCCCGAAAGAAGGAACAGACCGCCCACCACAGCAATTATTACATACATGATATTGCCGAGGTTCATGATTATAGGCCCCAGAGAGTTTGCAAACGCGTGCGCCCTGTACATATTCTCGCAAAGCTCTTCGTTTACGGCATCAAAGTCTTTCTGGCTCTGCTCCTCGTGGCAGAACACCTTTACTACCTTCTGACCGTTCATTATCTCTTGTATAAAGCCCTCGGTCTTGCCGACAGATCTTTGCTGGCTTATAAAGTACTTCGCCGAGCCTTTACCTATAACAGACGATACAAGCATCATCAGCAGCACGCCCACCATAAGCACAAGTGTCAGCCAAACGCTGTAGTATATCATTATACAGAACACCGTTACTACTATAACGCACGCCTGCAACAGTGAAGGCAGCGACTGCGATATAAGCTGCCGCAGTGTATCAATATCGTTGGTGTAGCAGCTCATTATATCGCCGTGTTTGTGTGTATCAAAATACTTTATCGGCAGATCCTGCATATCATCAAACATATAGCATCTCAGCTTGCTAAGATAGCCTTGTGTCATATATGCCATTATCTGCGACCACGCCGTTATTGCTATTATAGAAAGCACATACATTCCTATAAGCAGCATTATTTTGGGTATGATGTCCTCTTTCGCGCCTGCCCAGTCGCCTGTGTCTCTCCATACTTCAATATCGGCTATTACCTTTTGCAGAAAGAACGCCGGTATTGCAGAAGCCACCGCCGAGAAGATTATGCAAACTATCGTTATCGGCACAAGCACGGGGTAGAACTTGAACAGCATTTTTATCGCCCGTCCCAGGGTTTTGAAAATGCTTACCTGCGGTCTGCCGCCTTTCATGTTTCTTGGCATCCTAGGCATTTTCATCACCCCTCTCGCCGTCCGAGCCGCTGCCATTAGTCTGCTGCTCGTAAACTTCGCGGTATATCTCGCTGCTTTCAAGAAGCTCATCATGCTTGCCCACAGCGGTAACAACGCCGTTATCCATAACTATTATCATATCTGCGTCCTGCACGGAAGCGATACGCTGCGCTATGATTATCTTCGTGGTTTCTGGTATGTATTCTTTGAAGCCTGCCCTTATCAGCGCATCAGTCTTTGTGTCCACCGCGCTGGTAGAGTCGTCAAGAATAAGTATCTTGGGCTTTTTAAGAAGCGCCCTTGCAATACAAAGTCTTTGTTTTTGTCCGCCCGAAACGTTAGTACCACCCTGCTCTATATATGTATCGTAACCATCGGGGAACAACTGCACAAATTCATCTGCCTGAGCCAGTTTGCAGGCGTGTATCATTTCTTCGTCTGTAGCCTGCGCATTGCCCCACCGCAGATTATCTTTGATAGTACCCGAAAACAGCAGGTTCTTCTGAAGTACCATTGCAACACTGTTTCGCAGCGTTTCAAGGTCGTAATCGCGGACATCAACGCCGCCTACCTTTACTTCACCGTCGGTAACGTCATAAAGGCGCGGTATAAGCTGCACCAGCGTTGACTTGCTTGAGCCCGTGCCGCCTATAATACCCACCGTTGCGCCCGAGGGTATCTTCAGATCAACATCTGCAAGAGCATATTTCTGCGCATCTTCCGAATACTTAAAGTTTACGTCTTTAAATTCTATAGAACCGTCAGCGACTTCCATAACGGGGTTCTCAGGGTCGTGTATGGCGGTCTCCTCGTTGAGCACCTCGCAAATACGCTTTATAGATTCAGCCGACATGGTGAGCATAACGTATATCATAGAGAGCATCATCAGCTGCATTAGTATCTGCATACCGTAAGTAAGCATAGCCTGTATCTGACCTACGTCTATAGTTGCGCCCTTGCTCGATATTATTATCTTTGAGCCTATCAGCAGCACGAACGCCATATTGAAGTAAACACATATCTGCATAAGCGGCGTATTCAGCGCTACCAGTCTTTCAGCCCTTGTAAAGTCCTTGCGTATATCTTCCGATGCGGCTGCAAACTTTTTCTTTTCATAGTCCTCTCTTGAAAAGCCCTTTACAACCCTCATGGCTCTTACGTTTTCTTCTACCGATTCATTCAGTTTATCGTACTTTTTGAATACTCTTCTGAATGCAGGCATTGCCGAGCGCGCTACCATAAGCAGCCCGAAAACAAGCACGGGTATTACCACCACAAAGCACGATGCCAGCGCGCCGCCCATTATGTAAGCCATTATTATCGCGAATATGAGCATAACAGGCGCTCTTATAGCCATGCGTATCAGCATCATGTAGGACATCTGAACGTTGTTTATATCGGTGGTCATTCTCGTTACCAGAGAAGAAGTCGAAAATTTGTCTATATTTTTGAACGCGAACGTCTGCACGCGTTTGAATATGTCATGCCGCACGTTTTTAGCAAAGCCTGCCGAGGCCTTCGCGCAGGTAAAGCCTGCCATACCTCCGCACGCCAGCGAAATGAGCGCCATTACCAGCAAAAGCGCCCCGGTCTTGAGTATCTCCGACATGACAACGCCTTTGTTTATTGAGTTTATAAGATCTGCTGTGATAAAGGGTATTATTACCTCTATTACTACCTCTCCTATTATAAATAGTATGGTAAGTATAGTAGGCGTTTTGTATTCCCTTATACACTTTGTCATAGTTTTAAGCATTAAAGTCAGTCTTTCCTTTCGCCCTGTAGATTTTCTTTCATTCTGCGCATAAACTCGCTGAGCATTTTAAGCTCCTCGTTTGAAAAGCCCTTTGTAAGCTGCTTTTCGGTCTTTTGATTGTCCTTGCAAATTTTCTCCGCAAGTTTTTTGGAACGCTCAGTCAGCACAAGTTTTTTCAGCCTGTCATCGCACGCCACTTTCTCTTTGCCCACAAGACCGTTCTTCTCCATAAGCGCAATCATCTTAGATGTGGTAGAGCGCGTTATGCCGAACTCTCTTTCAAGGTCGCGCTGATAAACGTCCTCGTTTTCGTGGGTGGCAAGATAGGCTATCACCCAGCCGTGAGTGCCCGAAACGCTGTCAAGCTCCTTTTTCACCGGCGAGCGGTCAAAGAACTTGCGCATAGCGTTGTTCAGCTGATAAAGCTCACGCATTATAAAATTGTTTGTCACGGTATGTTCACCCCTTTGGCAAATATTTTGTTGAAAAGCAAACAATCTACTTTTCAACATTATAACTCTTTTTGCCCCCGTTGTCAAGGTATCATTTCGCATAAATTTTAAGCCTCTCAGCCGCTTGTTTTATAGCTAAAAAACAAAAAGCTCCCCCACTTCCACAAATGGAAATGAAAGAGATCATTCTATTGAAATAGTTTAAATAAAAAAGTAAAATTCGGGAATTCATTTCTCTCAGTTTACACCGCTGTCGGCGCAGCTAAAAAATGAACATCTTAATGTGAATTTTTTAGCGTGAGGGTAACGGAGCCGACACCGGAAATGGGCTCTACTGTTTCCCTTACGGGAAACAGAGGGGGAACCATACGGGGTGCCCCCGTGAAGTGGCGACTTGTCGTCACGCCAGCTCCCCCACTTCCACAAAAGGAAACAGGGGAGCTTTTGTATTTTCTCATTCATTTATGCACAGCACCGAGAGCGCTGCCTTTTTCTGTATGTCAGAGAGCGGCTTAAGCACACCGCGCTCGAGCAGTATCTCAATAACTTTCGGTATCATAATGCCGCTGCCAATGCAGTTTGAATAATAGCATTCCAGCGTTTTGTGCATATGCTGCGGAAAATGCTTCTTGTTCTCGTTTATCACCTGTTCGTCCATTTTCCACGCAAATTCTACCACCTCGTCAGGAACTGCTATCTTTTCTTTCAGTCCGCCGAAAAACGCCGAGATAATGTCCTCACTGCATTTTATTCTCATCACCGCAGGCTGCACTCTGTCCTCATAGAGATACCCCTTGTCGCACAGACGTTTGTAGCCCTCCTGCGAAAGCGCGTCTTTTCCGCTCCTTATAAACTTCGTGAGCTGCTGCCAGTCCTCCTGCAAATTATCCTGCCAGCCGCCGCTGCGGTCTGTGTATCGGCAGTCAACAGAGATACTTTCAAAAGCTTCTTCGGCAGGCGCATCATTTATGCCCCTTGTCATATATCCGCAGCACCAGTATGGGTTTGGCTTCGCGGCAGCAGCAGTTATAGAAATATCGTCTTCAACGTTTGCATAGGCTATAAAATCTCCGCCGTCGGGGCGCTTGACAGTGTATTTTTCAAACTCCTTTTCAAACCCCTCGTCAAAGCGTATAAGCCTTCTTACAGCCAGCATTACCACGCTGTATTTCAGAAAGTTTAGATCTCCCCCGTCGCAGCAAAGCCCCCAGTGGTCCTTGTCGTTTTCAAATTCTTCAAACACCTTCGGCAGATATTTGTCGCAAATAAACTGCGCCGCATCAGAATATATCTGCGAAAGGTCTGCCTTGTCCCTGCCGTCATAGATCAGCATATTCGTGCGGTATTTCGGGTCGTTTGTATTGTCCAGCCTGTCAATATAGGCATACTCCACCAGCTTTTTCAGATCATCTGAAACATACACCTGCGGCACGCCCACCGCCCTTGCTATCTCTTCAAGAGTTTTAGGTTCGCTGTAGCACGCCCAAGCAATGTTTTGTTTCAGGCGCGTATCGAACATAGCGTTTGTATCTCCGTTTGCGCCCGCACAGCCGCTGTGCCCCATGTGTGTAAATCTTATCGGGGAAAGCTGTATATTCTGTTCATTGATATTCATGTTTATACCCTCTTTCAGTCTGCTTCTCGCATCAGACAAATGCCATTTTACAGTACCCTGCGATATTTTCAGCTTTTGCGCTATCTCTGCCACCGTGCGCTTTTCATAATAGTGCATATATAGCACGGTGCGCTGCCGCTGAGAAAGATACCCTATCTCTCGCCGAAGTATCTGCTCTGTTTCAGCCTCTTCTTCCAATGGTTCTTCGGGGGCGGCTATCACCATGCCGTCAATGCTGACAAAATTTCTGCCGCGTGCAAGGCTGTCAATATAATGCGCGTACACGTTTCTTGCAATTCTGTAAACATAGCCGTCAATATTCACAATGCCGTCAGCTTTCAGAAACGAGCGGTACACCTCATACACAATATCGGAAGCCAGTTCGCGAGCGCCGTCAATGGTGTGCAGTTTATCAAGCGCAAAGCCGAATATCCTGTCCATGTACTGATAAATATATTTGTCTGCAAGTTGTTTTTCCATATCGAATGCCTCCGGAAGCGTTCTCGTATATATAGTGTGCAGCTTTCTCAAAAGGTTGGGTATGCAAAAACCGGCACACCGCGGCAAAGCGGCATGTCGGTCTTGTTGATTTTATGTAATCCTATACTAATTGCTTATATTGAAGAATGGCTCTTTACGTACTCGATAACTTCGTCGAGCTTGCAGAACGCCAGACCTACCACCGTGTCGGCGCAGCCATAGTAGATAGCTATCCTGCCGGTGTCCTGGTCTGCCAGCGTTGCGCACGGGAATGTAACGTTCTGAACATCGCCCACACACTCATAGTATTCACGAGGATTGAGCAGATATTCGGCGCAGCGGTACTTTACCTTCCACGGCTCGTCCTTGTCCAGTATGCAAGCCGAGAAGCTGTAAACAAAGCCGTTGCAGCTTTCCAGAACGCCGTGATAGAAGCACAGCCAGCCCTCGTCGGTCTCAATCGGTATAGGGCCTGCGCCTATCTTCTTGGACTCCCAGCCTCTCAGAGGACCCATAACATGGCGGTGTTCGCCCCAGTATTTCATGTCAGGCGACTGCGATATGTACATATCACCGAACGGCGTGTGACCGCTGTCTGACGGACGGGAGAACATAAGATACTTGTCGTTTACCTTTCTCGGGAACAGCACGCCGTTTCTGTTGAAAGGCAGGAAAGCATTCTCGCACTGATAGAATGTCTTGAAATCGAAGGTGTAGCCAACGCCTATGGTCGGTTTCCAGCCGTAAGCGTTGCACCAAGTTACCCAGTATCTGTCCTTGATAAAGCAAACTCTCGGGTCGTAGCCGTAGCCCCACTGGTTCACTTCTTCGGTAGACTTTTCCGCCTGCACGAACTGTATTCTCTCCTCGTTTATGTTCCAGTGGATACCGTCGTCTGAGAAGCCTGCGTGCAGCTCCATGTTTCTCTGCTTGTCGTCGCAGCGGAAAACGCCTGCGAACTTGCCCTCAAACGGCACAACAGCCGAGTTGAATATTGAGTTTGAGGTAGGTATAAGGTCGCGCGGAATAATGGGGTTCTCGGTGTATCTCCAGATGACCTCTTTGCAGCCCTGCGGCTTATCCTGCCACGGCATATTTGGTATAGACTGTCCGTTGATTATCTTGCTCATAAATTATCCGCCTTTCAAGTAGGTTATTCATATTAAACAGGGCGCACCTCAAATGCAATACCCTTAATAATATTAAAACACAATTTCAAAAATTTTTCAATACCTTATTTAATAATTTATAAAAAAGAAAACGTTTAACTTTGGCTTGAAAACGATACCTTTTTAATGTTCACAAAAAATTTACAATTGACTTGTAACATTTTACCGTTTTGTTGACACCATACAAAATATCACTGCAAAATTTGTAAAAAATTAGGCTGGTATGTCATTTAAATATACTGTATAATTAAATTAACAACAAGACCAAAAAATGAAAGGCGGTATTATTATGACCAAACGCAAAAAGAAAATAATACTTATTACTGCGATAACGCTGTGTATTGTAGCGGTGATAGTGGCTGCTGTTTCTTTGTATGTGTACTTCAGCCACAAAGAAGTTATGACCTACGGCGTGCCGTATAAAGAGATAGTGGAAAACACCACTATCCCTACTAAATCTTACAGCAATCTTGACCTTTCAAAAGCTGTTCTCAATGTGCCGGAGCACGATGAATTTTACCAGTATTACATTATGGGGCTGGATTATGAGCGCTGCACCAAAGAAGAGACAGCAAAAATTGCCCGTGACATCTTTCCGAAGGCGTTTGACCTTGACCCCAATAAGGTTGTTTTCGGCAGTGAAGAGGGCGAGCCTTGGAGCGATGACAACGAAGAATCTTGGCAGGAAGATTTTGCCAGCAGATATTTTGAAGTTACATACTCCGACATAGAATACAAACATGACGGTACTTACAGTGAACCCTATGGTTGTGTCACTGTAGCACAGGATTCTCGTTTTGATGTAGTTTATGATCTTCGCTATATAAACAATGATGTAAAAGAGGTTACAGAAAATATAAACCTTAGCAAAGGTGAGCAGCTGCCGGACAATTCATATAAAATGGCAGACGGCAAGCAGCTTAGCATGAATGATGCGCTGAAACTGTCGGACAGTTCTTTGGAAAGAGTCAAAGAGTATCTGCCTGTGGACGCGCAGTTGCAGCCTTCAGATTTTTTTGTGCTAAAATGTGAACATGTTCCTTTTGTAAAAGATGAAAACGGTAATGTTACAGTAGGGGAGCCGATAGAATTTTATATGTATCAGATAGATTATGAATATCTTATTGACGGCATACCGTCTGCCGATTCAACTTCATTAACGTTTGACATGTTTAGCAGTCTTGCGCGTGCGGCAACAGATAAACTTACCGTAGATATTTGCACTTGCGATAATGTGAACCGTATTCATCAGATAAATGCTTTTGCAATAGACGGCATGGAACAAGAGCCTCTCAAAGATGAATATCTTACCCTTGAAAGTGCGTGCGATCTGCTCAGTGATTTTCTTGCGCCGGAGTTTATGCAGTATATCGACGAAATAACAGTTAAATATGCCCTTACATGGGACGGCACTGTAGACAACACCGGCAAAAAGCTTTATATGCGCCCCTACTGGTGTTTTTTGAAAGAGGACGGATATAATACAACATACATGGAAGGCGGCGAAAAACAACTGCTTGTAGATATGCAGACAGGCGATATTTTCGCACTGGTCGGCGACATTTATGTCTCTACAATAAAAACGCAAAATAATAAAACTATACTTCAGCAGAAAATTGACGAACAAGCACCACTTGAAGAATAAGACCGCAGCTGACAGCATATAGCAGTTTGTTGAACCCATACAAAACATCTCTGCAAAATTTGTAAAAAATTAGGCTTGTATGTCACATTGATATAGAGTATAATAAAATTGGCAATATATTCAACGTACTTGACAAAATAGAAATATATGAAAGGTGACATTTTATGACCAAGCGTAATAAACGCATACTGATAATAACCGCCGTGACGCTTTGCATTGTAGCTGTAATAGTTGCTGCTGTTTCTTTGTATGTACACTTCAGCCACAAAAAAGTTGCCATCAATGGTGTGCCATATAAAGAGATAATGGAAAACACCACAATTCCGACCAAACAGTATGACAATCTTGACCTTTCAAAAGCTTTTCTGAATGTTCCAAAAGCAGATAAGCTTTACAGTTATTACAAACTCGGTGAAGCTAAAGATATATACACACCTGATGAGGCGGCACATCTTTGCAAAGTTATGTTTATGCAGCTGTTCGGCTATACAGAAAGTGACGGGATCACTTTCTGTAACATTGACGGCAAACCTCAGACAAACGAGCAGGCTTGGGATCCTACATTTCACGATTGCTCGTTTTATATCACTTACCCTGAAGCATCAGTAGGCTGGGGGTTTGCCAATGTAGGTTTAGAGGGCACTTTAATGTTCAGTCAATGCACTGATTACGGTGTAGACTCAAACTCCGAACTTGTTGAAAGTATAAATATAGGTTGCGGCGAACAAATGTCAGATAAGTCTTACAAGCTGCGCGGCGGAGAATACAAAATGGCAGATGCGGTTGAATTCGGAAGCAAGGCTTTGGATTCTGTAAAAGAATATCTTCCCGATGCCGATTTGCAGCCGGCAAGACTTAATGTATTCAAAAGTGTAAGATATGACTTTGTCGATAAAGACTATGTTCCGGTAGAAGAATACTATGAATATCAGATAGAATATGAATTTGTGCTTGACGGCATACCCGTGAGCGATTCATATCCTGCACAGATCGATTCCGCTGAAACGCTGTTTATGGTGGGTGTAAACAAGGTCGATCTGGTGATAGATACACCGGACAAGGTATCAGGACTTACATATGTAGGGCCATTCATGCTGCCTGATAAAGAAAGCGAACCTCTTGAAGATAATTATCTTACACTTGAAAGCGCCTGCGATTTGCTGAGCGACTACCTTGCACCGCAGTATATGCAGCATATTGACGAAATAACGATAAAATATGTTACAGCGTGGGATAATACAAAACACTACGGTGATGACGAAAAGCGCAGTTCAAGCCCCTGCTGGTGCTTTATAACCGACCAAGGATATTCCACACAAAGCAGTTGCGACTACCCGTGCGAAAAGCAGCTTCTTGTTGATATGCAGACCGGCGATATTTTTGCATACGTTGGTGACAGGTACGAATCGACCCTGAGCCACGAGAACGACAAAAACGTTCTACAGCAGCAGCTTGATGAATGGGACGCGCAGGCAAACGGCAGTTGACAATATGCCCCATAGTATGTTATACTATATATAACATTTTAAGAATGGGGTGCGGCATATGAAAAGAAATGATTATCTCTCATGGGACGAGTATTTTATGGGCATAGCAAAGCTGTCAGCAGGGCGCAGCAAGGATAGCAACACGCAGGTGGGCGCTTGCATAGTCAGCAGGGAGAACAAGATACTCTCGATGGGCTACAACGGTATGCCGACAGGCTGCTGCGACGACGATATGCCGTGGGAGCGCGAAGGCGAGAACCTTGATACAAAGTACCCCTATGTCTGCCACGCCGAGCTCAACGCGATACTCAACCGCTCTACGGGCTCGCTGGAGGGCGCAAAACTGTACGTTACGCTTTTCCCCTGCAACGAGTGCGCCAAGGCTATAATACAGTGCGGCATAAAAGAGATAGTTTACGGCGACGACAAGTACGCAGGCTCAGACAGCGTAGTCGCCTCAAAGAAGATGTTTGACATGGTGGGCATAAAGTACACAAAATACGCCCCCACCGGCAGAACGTTCGCAATAGAACTGTAAGGCTTTCTGTACATATAAAAAAGCACATCGCGAAAACGGTGTGCTTTTTTGTGTTCATTTATACAAAATTGTTCATAAGATAAATCAGAATTTAATATACTGTACACCTAATGATGTAAGGCTATCTCTCATCTTTTGTACTTTATCATTTGAAAAGCGTCTACCAATACAGTTTTCAAGCATAAAAACTTTTACACCTGTTTTCAAAGCTCCCTTTGCAGTAGCTCCAACACAACCGCATTCATCCAAACCACAAATGACTATTTCTGTATAATTGTGCTTTTTCATATGCTCCCGAAATGCTTTTGACGAATATGTATCAGGCAAATTTTTCTCAAAATATAAATTGGATACAATATTTAATTTGCTGTATAATTCTGCCCCTGCTGTTCCCTTGATTGAAAAACCGATGAACCATTTATTAGTAATGATGTTCGGAAACATCTGCGCAATATAAATAATATCATATCCCTTTTCTTTATAAGAAGAAATTGCTCTATTTACAGCGTTTACAAGTTCATTTGTATTATATGAGAACTTTGTTTTTCTCTTTTCCCATAGATAGTCATTCTGCATATCAATAACAACTAAAGCCTTTTTATCTGCCATAATGTTTCCTCCATAAATTCCGATTTATCTTATCATCAGCTTTCGCTCTGTTTGCGAAGCTCTGTTTTTATTATCTTGCCGCTTATGGTCTTTGGCATTTCGTCAACGATCTGCAACACCCTTATCCACTTGTACTCGGCAAGTTTTGCGTTGCAGAAGTTCTTTATGTCATTCTCCAGCTGCTTTGATGCCTCATATCCGCTCGACAGCACTACCACGGCCTTTATCGCCTGACCTCTCAGCTTGTCGGGTATTCCTATAACGCCGCACTCCATAACGGCAGGGTGCTCCATCAGCACATTCTCTATCTCCGAAGGTCCTACTCTATAACCGCCTGTCTTGATTATATCATCAAATCTGCCGTTGAACCAGTAAAGACCGTTCTCATCGCGCCATGCCGAGTCGCCCGTGTGGTATGCGCCGCCGCGCCATGCATAAGCCTGCTGCTCCTCGTTGTCAAGATACTGGCAGAAAATACCCGGCTGCTTGCCGCCCTCGGGCGGTATAACAACTATCTCGCCTATCTCGCCGTCCTTGACCTTTTTGCAGTCGCTGTCCCAGAGCTCTATATTGTACAGAGGATTCACCCTGCCCATAGAACCGTGCGTGGGCGCGTAGCCTGTCATGTTGCCCAGCAGCAGCGTTGATTCCGACTGCCCGAAGCCCTCATAGATAGGCATACCCGTCTTTTCCTCAAACAGTCTGAACACCTCTGCCGCAAGCATTTCGCCGGCAGTTGAGCAGTGTTTCAGGTTCGGCATAGGGGGTATCTCCTTGCGTACCAAATATCTGTATACCGTCGGCGGAGCGCAGAAAGACGTAACGCCGTAGCGGTTTATTATAGTGATCAGGTTTTTCGGCTCGAAGTTATCAAAATCGTATACCATTATCGCGCTGCCAACAGCCCACTGACCGTATATCTTGCCCCACGAAGCCTTCGCCCAGCCTGTTTCCGCAACGGTAAAGTGCAGACCGTTGTCCTCTGCCTGCTGCCAGTATTTCGCGGTAGGCACGTGCGCCAGTGGGTATGAATGGTCGTGCATAACGCCCTTGGGGTAACCTGTTGTACCCGATGTAAAATACATAAGCATAGGCTCATAAAGCTGCGTGGGTATGCGCTCCCAGCTATCATCTGCGCGTTCAATTGCATCGTCAAAATTTTCAAAACCGTCGGCATACCCCTGCGCGCACCACAGTTTGCAGCTTTCAAGCTGAGATTTCTCTAAAGCCGCAAGCACCTTTTGGGGAAATTCATTCTGCGCAGTGCAAAGAACGCCCTTTGCCTTTGAGCAGTTAAGGCGGTAAACAAGGTCGTCAACCGTGAGCTGATTTGTCGCAGGAATAGCCACAACGCCCAGTTTCAGCAGTGCTACCACAGCTATCCAGTATTCGTAATGTCTCTTTAATACAAGCAGCACCCTGTCGCCCTTTTTAAGACCTGCATTTTTGAAAACATTCGCAGCCTTGTCGCTAAGCTTTTTTATTTCGCCAAAGGTAAACACGCGCTCCTCGTTTTCGGTATTGCACCAAACAAGAGCCCTCTTATTCGGTTCTTCCGCGGCTATTGCATCAACTATGTCATAGCCAAAGTTAAAGTTATCGGGCAAATTAAGTTTAAACTCTGTAAGTCTGCCGTTTTCGTCTACCTTTTCATAGCAGTATTTCTGATATATGCTCATTATACGTTGTCCTCTTTTTATAGAATTTTATAAAGTTTACTGACCAACAGCCGTGCTCTTGGTCTCGCTGCCTATCCTGCGGAAACGCTCGTAACGCTTCTGTATAAGCTCGGGTTCTTCCGTCAGCTGCGATAGATCTTCAATAAGCATAGCGCGCAGCCTGTCGTAGAAAGGCTTAGTGCCTATCTCTTTTTCGGAAAGCACCTTTTCTATAATACCCAAAAACTTCGCATCTTCAGCAGTAAGCCTAAGGCTTGCCGCTGCTGCCTCTGCCTTTGCAGAATCTTTCCACAAAATGCTCGCGCAGCCTTCGGGAGAAATTACAGAATACACAGAATTTTGCATCATGTATACCCTGTCTGCAACCGCCAAAGCAAGCGCACCGCCGCTGCCGCCTTCGCCTATCAGAATAGAGATTATCGGCACGCAAAGGGTAGTCATTTCCATAAGGTTCTCTGCAATCGCCTGCCCCTGACCGCGTTCTTCAGCGCCTATGCCGCAGTATGCGCCCGAGGTATCTATAAAGCAAACAATAGGTCTGCCGAACTTTTCAGCCTGCTTCATAAGCCGCAGAGCCTTTCTGTAGCCCTCGGGGTGGGGCGCGCCGAAGTTTTTAGCCACCCTTTCTTTAGTGGTGTGACCTTTGTCAATAGCTATAACAGTAACGGGCGTGCCGTCAAGCCGCGCAATACCGCCGACTATAGCAGGATCGTCTGAGAAGCGCCTGTCGCCGTGCAGCTCAATAAAGTTTGTAAAAATGTTTCTGATGTAATCGCCGCCCGTAGGTCTGTTTATGCTGCGGGCCTGCTTTACTCTGTCATAAGGTGTCTGACCCATTGTCTTAACCCCCATTATGCATATTCAAAAGCTCCGCGAGGAGTTTTTTCTGTTCTCTGCGTGGCACTATCTGGTCGATAAAACCGTGCTTCAGTACGAAATCGGCTTTCTGAAAGCCCTTTGGCAGAGCCTTTTTGGTCGTCTGCTCAATAACTCTTGCACCTGCAAAGCCAACTGTCGCATCGGGCTCTGCAAGAATAATATCGGCTTCCATAGCAAAACTTGCCGTAACGCCGCCCGTTGTCGGGTCGGTAAGCACCGCTATATACAAAAGCCCTGCATCGCTGTGGCGTTTTACAGCCGCGCTTGTTTTAGCCATCTGCATAAGGGAAACAAGCCCCTCCTGCATTCTCGCGCCGCCCGAAACTGTAAAGCCTATAACGGGCAGGCGGTTTTGCAGCGCGTATTCAAACAGCCTTGTTATCTTCTCGCCGACAACGCTGCCCATGCTGCCCATCATAAAGTAGGGCTCCATGACGAAAAGACAGCAATCCTGCTTGCCTATCTGCGCAGTGCCGCATATGACCGCCTCGGTCTCGCCGCTCGCGTTGCCGACCGTTTCAAGCTTTTGCTGATAGCCGGGGAACAGCAGCGGATCTGTTGACTGCAAGTCTGAGAACATTTCCTTGAAGGTGCCCTTGTCAACGGTCATGTTAATGCGGTGGCGCGCCTTCATGCGGAAGTGATAGCCGCACGGGCACACCAGACTGTTCGCCCACAGCTGGCTTATAGGTATTTCTTTGTGACAGTTCGGGCAGGTCTTCTCGGGTTCACCTGCATCCTGCTGAATGGGCGCGGCAGTTCTTCCGCCCTCTTCAAGCTGATTTTTCGGTTTAAGAAAATTCAGTAATGCCATTTTATTTTCACCAACCAAATTAAAATTTGTATATGTTTAATGTTGCCTATATATTTCGCGCTTACGCGCAACCTGCTGGAGCTTAGTGTCTTGTCGGCTTTAGCCTCCAAGCCACTATACTGCGGTTTAATATCAAAAGCTATAATTCCTGTCAAGAAAGGGAAAGTTTTCGGTCAAGCCTTTTTCAAAAGGCTTGCGGGGGTGTAGCGTTCGCAAGCGACCGCCGGCAGAGCCCCACAAAACACAGCGTGCGCTCCGCTGCTAGAGGTTAGAGGTGAGAAGTTAGAGGTTAGAAACGGTTTTGCGAAGTTTGCGCGTGCTTGCCATTTCAGTGGTTTAGATAGAAGCAAGAAGCAAGAAAATGCTTTTTATAGCTTTGCGCAAATTTTTCAAAATGCTCATCTAACCTCTTGCCTCTAGTTATCTTGCTTCTAATAGCTGAGCCTCTCCTTTGAGAAGCCATATCTCTCTTTCCGCGTTCTATCAGAGAACGCAAAATAACGTGTAAAATTCAAATAAAACAAATCCATCTAATATCTTTCCACCAAGAACAGTCGCTGGAAGAATATTCTGCTATCGCATTTTCTTTTTGGGACGGTTTGTGGGTAGGTGAAAAAATATCTAATACACGTACTATCTGTGTTGGTACATAAAACTTTTAAGATCCGCGGCGTAAGCCGCACCTTAACTATTCACTATTCACCACACTTGACCGCCTGCTTTGCAGTCGTCCAAGTGCATAAGAACCCTCTTCGAGGCTTCTTCCCATTCACTCTTTCACTATTCACTATTTCCGCTCCTGCGCCGCGCGTAAGCGCAAATAATTAGCACGCGCCAAAACAGAACTTTATCTATTCCCCATGAAAGTGAGATCATAGTCTCCCGAAATAAATCGGTCGTCGTCAATTATGCGCAGCTGCTCCTCTATGTTCGTCGCTATGCCCTCTATAACAAGCTCGCACAGAGCCGCACGCATTTTTCGCAGTGCCTCTTCCCTCGTGCCTGCGTGCACTATCAGCTTGCCTATCAGCGAATCATAATACGGCGACACCGACACGCCCTCAACAAGGCTCGTATCAAACCTCACGAACGGACCGCCCGGTATGTGCAGCATAGAAAGCGTGCCGCAGCTTTGTGCGTTTATTCTGCATTCTATAGCACTTCCGCGCATACGTATATTCTTCTGCTCAAAGTTTATGCCTATGCCTGCTGCAATGCGTATCTGCCACTTTACAAGGTCAATGCCGGTAAGCATTTCTGTAACGCAGTGCTCTACCTGCAAGCGCACATTCATCTCCATAAACCAGAAATTTCCCTCTTTATCAAGCAGAAATTCCATAGTTCCAAGACCCACATAACCTATCTTCTTTACGGCATCTATCGCAAGCTCTATTATCTTATCTCTCTGCTCTTTATCTACCGCAGGAGACGGCGTTTCTTCAATAAGCTTCTGATTTCGCCTCTGCATAGAGCAGTCACGCTCGCCAAGGCAAACAACGTTGCCGTCCTCATCAGCCATTATCTGCAATTCAACGTGCCGCGCAGGGAAAACATATTTTTCAAGATACACAGAACCGTCGCCAAAAGCCGAAGCCGCCTCAGCTGTCGCCTGCATATAGTTATCTTCTATCTCGTCCTCACTGCGTATAAGCCGTATGCCTCTGCCGCCGCCGCCAGCGCACGCTTTTAGCATAACGGGGTAGCCCAGCTTTTCAGCGGCTTTTTTAGCCTCATCAGCCGATGACAGCGCCTTTGTGCCCGGTATTACCGAAAGACCCGTATCCGATATAAGCTCTTTAAGCACCGCCTTGTCGCTAAGGCGCTCCATTCCTTCAGGGTCGGGGCCTATAAACACAATGCCGTTCTTTCGGCAAAGACGTGCAAAATGCGCGTTCTCAGACAAAAAGCCGTAGCCGGGGTGTATTGCCTGAGCGCCCGAAAGTATAGCAGTGCTGACTATCTGATTTTCGTTAAGATAGCTCTCGCTCGCCTCGGGTGCGCCTATGCAGTAGCTTTCGTCAGCAAGGGCAACGTGCAGGGCGTTTTTATCAGCCTGCGAATACACCGCAACAGTGGCAATGCCCATTTCCTTGCAGGCTCTTATTATCCTTACCGCTATCTCGCCGCGGTTGGCGATAAGTATTTTAGAAAACATTTCTCAATCTCCGCTTCGCAGATCATTTTTTATCGGTAACGGCAAACGAAAATTCCGCCGCCACTGCCACTTTGCCGTCAACGCAAGCCGTGCCCTTTGCAAAATAGAAAGGCGGTTTTGCTCTAGTTATAGTGCAGCGCGTTTCAATGGTATCGCCGGGGCGCACCGATGAGCGGAACTTTACGTTGTTGAGCCCCGTATAAACAGGCAATTTGCCCTCGCTTATAGCGTCCTGCAAAAGCACGCACGCCGACTGTGCCAGTATCTCGCAAAGAATAACGCCCGGAACTATCGGGTTGCCCGGAAAGTGACCTTTCAGAAAGAACTCGTCGCCGCGCACCTTGTAATGCGCAACAGCCTCGCCGTCAACGTTCTCGGCATCGTCCAAAAGCAGCATATTGTCCCTGTGGGGGAGTATCTTCATAATGTCCTCGCGCTGCATCTCAAGCCCTCCTTATTTTGAAGAGCTCGGTGCCGAACTCTACCACCTGACCGTTGGTAACGCATATTTCGGCAATCTCGCCGCCAACCTCAGCGGTTATCTCGTTCATCATCTTCATAGCTTCAATTATGCAAAGAGTCTTGCCCTGCTCTATCTTGTCACCCAGCGAAACGAACGGCTCAGCGTTCTCGGCAGGCGCAGCGTAAAATACCCCCACTATCGGAGATCTTACAACAAAGCAGCCGTCATCAGCAACAGGTTTTGCACTGGGCGTTGGTGCGCTCTGAACGGGCGCTGAAACGGGCGCGGCAGCCACCGCTATAGGTGTGCGCTCCAGCCTTACGCCGTTTTCGTTAATCTCCAGCGCGGTAAGGTCAAGCTCTTTCATAAGCTCGGCGTATTTTCTTATATCGGACTCTTTCATATCTGAAATAAGCCTCCTTATAGAATATTATTTTTTATCGTTTATATTTTGTTTGCGCTTACGCGCGGCGCAGGAGCGCATTCACCGCCCCACAGTACACAAAGATTTTAAAACCATGTCAAGAACGGAAAAGTTTTCGATCGACCCTTTTTCAAAAGGGTCGTCAGGTCGAGGGTGAAACCCTCGTCGCCGTCCGCAGACGGCGAAAGCCCCTTACGTCAAGCGCTCTGCAAGAGGTGAATGCTAAAACAGTCCTGTGGACTGTTTTAGCAGAGGGCAGCGGTCGCAAGCGACCGCGGGAAGAATTATTTCGCTTTTAATTTTTGGGGCGAAATAATTCTTCAGGCGTTCCCGAAGGGAACGCTGTGCTCTTGCAAGAGAGAGCCTCCCCTTTGAGAAGACCTTATCTCTCTTTCCGCGTTCCATTATGGAACGCAATACAATGTGAAAAATCTTATAAAGCAAAGCATTTTTACTTTTTCATATTTCTATTTCTTACCCATACCCTAAACCCACTTCTCCCTCTCAGAGGTAAGATATCAGATGTTAGAGGTTAGAAGTTAGAAACGGTTTTTAAGGCTTTGCGAAAACTTTTCACACCTGCGTTTTACAAGAAGCAAGAAAAACGCTCAACCACTAAAGCTCATCGCCTCAACTTACAGACCCAGTTTCCCACATCTCATGCACGCCATTGGAAGAATATTCTGCCGGCTGTCTCTCTTTTGGGCGATATGTAGGAAGGTGGAGTTTATAGGCAAATAATTGTTAGAGTATATAAGTAATTGCAAACTTTTAACAATGCTATTGCGCACGCAAGCGCGCGCAGTGAAGAAAGCTTAGGTATTTTCATAGGAGAGGCTCTCCTATTAGAAGCAAGATAACTAGAGGCAAGAGGTTAGATGAGTATTTTGAAAAATCTGCGCAAAGCTATAAAAAGCAATTTCTTGCCTCTTGCTTCTATCTGAACCGCAGAAATGACGGATTTGCGCAAACGTCAGAAAATCATTTCTAACATCTAACTTCTAACCTCTAATAGCGGCGCGCACGTTGTGTTTCGGGGGCGCCGCCCCCGTACCCCTGCAAGCCTTTTGAAAAAGGCTTGACCGAAAACTTTTAGTTTCTTGACAGGAAATTAAAGTTTTGTGTAATGCGGAGTACCGTCCATACTCAGATAAATTTCTACTTACCCTTTATATCTTCCTGAATGCAAGGCAGGCATTATGACCGCCGAAGCCCAGCGAATTTGACAGCGCAAGCGTTATATCCGCCTTTACCGCCGTGTGCGGCACATAGTTAAGGTCGCACTCGGGGTCGGGCTCGTTGAGGTTTATAGTCGGCGGAATTATGCCGTCTCTCAGTGCAAGAATGCATGCCATAGCTTCAATAGCTCCTGCCGCGCCAAGCATATGTCCCGTCATAGACTTAGTAGAACTGATGTACGCCCTTCTCGCGGCTTCTTCACCCATAGATTTCTTAACAGCCATGGTTTCGATCTTGTCGTTCATAGGCGTGCCCGTGCCGTGCGCGTTTACATAAACAACGTCGCTGTCGGTATAGCCTGCCTCTGCCATAGCCTGCTCCATAGCCTTTGCTCCGCCCCTGGCTTCGGGGTGCGGCGCGGTTATGTGGTGCGCATCGCAGGTAGAGCCGTAGCCTACTACCTCGCCGTAAATTTTCGCACCTCTCGCCTTAGCGTGTTCGTATTCTTCAAGAATAAGCGCAACCGAGCCCTCGCCGATAACAAAGCCTGCTCTTCTCTTGTCAAACGGCAGAGAAGCCGCATCGGGGTCGGTAGCCGTTGAAAGCGCCTGCATATTTGAAAATCCTGCAACGGCGCATTTTGTTATCGTTGACTCAACACCGCCCGAAATTACAGCATCTGCATAACCGTGGCGAATAAGCCTTACAGCCTCTCCTATTGCGTTAGAGCCCGAAGCGCACGCAGTAACGGCAGGCAGTGCAGGGCCCTGACAGTTGTGTCTTATTGCAATAGTGCCGGGCGCCATGTTGGGTATCATCATAGGTACAAACAGCGGCGAAACTCTTTTAGGGCCGCGTTCCATAAGCTTTGTGTGCTCCGTTTCAAAGGTAGACATACCGCCTATGCCAACACCGTAGTATACCGAAAATCTTTCGGGATCTACATTGCCTTCAATGCCGCTGTCAGCGCAAGCCTGAGCCGCCGCCGCAACAGCAAGGTGTGTGAACCTGTCACTCCTGAGCGAGTCGGACTTTTCCATATAATCTAAAATGTTAAAGTCCTTGACTTCTGCGCCAAGTTTTGCCTTAAAATCTGTGGTATCAAAAAGTGTTATCGGCGCAATGCCGTTTTTGCCGTTTTTTAGGCTCTCCCAGGTGTCGGCAACGTTATTGCCAACGGGCGTTACCGCGCCAAGACCCGTAACTACAACTCTTCTCCAAGCGTTATCCATTTTCATCTACTCTCCTATATAAATTACATAGCAATGCCGCCGTCTACCTTGATCACTTCGCCGGTAACGTAGCTTGCCTTTACCAAAAATTCAGCCGCATCTGCAATATCTTCGGGGCTGCCCATTCTTGCAAGGGGTATCATCTTCAAAAGTGGGTTTTCCGTCTGCGACTGTGTCATGCTCGTCTGTATAAAGCCGGGCGCAATAGCGTTGCAGCGTATTGAGCGCGGCGCAAGCTCTTTTGCCACCGACTTTGTAAGACCCACCAGACCTGCTTTAGAAGCCGCATAATTGCTCTGACCTGCATTTCCCATAAGACCCGAGACCGAGCTTATGTTGATAATGCAGCCCTCTTTTGCGCGCAGGAAAAGTCCCGTGCAGTGGCGTATCATGTTATATGCGCCCTTGAGGTTCACGCTTATTACCGCGTCAAAGTCTTCCTCTTTCATCGTCGCGATAAGTCCGTCACGCGTAATGCCTGCGTTGTTTACAAGTATCGCAGCGCCGCCGAAGTCGGTCTTTATCTGCGCGACTGTTTTCTTGGCATCTTCAAAGCTTGAAACATCGCAGTAATAGCTTTTTATCCTAACGCCGTATTCCTTTGTAATGTCCTCGCATACTTTTTTAGCAGGCTCATCGCTGCCCACATAAAGAACGGCTATGTCGGCTCCCATAGAAGCGAGTCTTTTAGAGATAGCCTCGCCTATCCCCTGCGAGCCGCCTGTAACAATAGCGGTCTTGCCGCTTAGTATCTTGTCCATATCAAGCACCACCTTTTAAATACTTTTTTATACAAGTGTTCATAAATCTTTTTTCTTTCGCTATCACACAGCGCTGTATCAGAAGTAGTGAAGAGTGAAAGAGTGAATGGGAAGAAGCCTCGCAGAGGGTTCTTCTGCACTTGACCGACACTTGTGGCGGTCAACGTGTGATGAATAGTTAAGGTGCGGCTCGCGCCGCGTATCTTAAAATTCTTGTCAAGACAATAAAAGTTTTCGCTGCTAGAGGTTAGAGGTGAGATGTTAGAAGTTAGAAACGATTTTACAATATTTGAGCAAAGCCGTTTTTCCTGCGGTTTAAATAGAGGCAAGAGGCAAGAAATTTGGGCTTGTCTGTACTGCGAATTTTTTTGCAGTACGTTGCAATTCATATTCCCGCACTACTGACCTCTTTTTCCTTACAAACAAAGCCTATGCGTATTTCGCTATTTAGCCTCCTTCGCAAAGGTACAAAGTTCCGAGTGAAGAGGTCTCGAATTTTCACCAAGGCTCAGCGCGTGGTTGAGGGTGTGGGTAAGGAAGAGGAAGCTCGAGGGGAAATTTTAGATAGTAGGGGGCAAGTTTCGCAAGAAACTTGTGGCGGCTGCTTGCAGACGCTGTGGAGCGCGCGCCCTTCCTGACAGATTTACCCCCTATAATCCCTATGGTTTCCCCCTCGATTATAAGTGTGCGAAAGTATTGGCACACTCAAATTGAGAAGATAACCAAAGTACAGAGGGTGTTGCACTGCTCCGCAGGCTTGCGCGTAAGCGCAAACTTTTAACAATGCTATTGCGCACGCAAGCGCGCGCAGGGAAGAAAGCTTAGGTCTTTTCATAGGAGAGGCTCACCTATTAGAAACAAGAAAACTAGAAGCAAGAGGCAAGAAAATGCTTTTATAGCTTTGTTCAAACTTTTCAAAATACTCGTCTTGCCTCTTGCTTCTATCTGAACCGCAGAAATGACGGATTTGCGCAAACGTCAGAAAATCATTTCTAACATCTAACTTCTCACTTCTAACCTCTAATAGCGGCGCGCACGCTGTGTTTTCGGGGGCGCCGCCCGGCGGTCGCTTGCGAACGCTACACCCCATGCGACCCTTTTGAAAAAGGGTCGATCGAAAACTTTTGATTTCTTGACAGGGGCTTAAACCTTTGTGTTTTATTTCACCTCAGCAAAAATCGTTTCCATTTCCGCTGTGCAGTATGTCTTCACATCTGCGCTGATCTTCTTTATCATGTTGATGAGCGTTTTGCCCGGGCCTATCTCTACAAACGTGTCCGCGCCCTGCTCTATCATGTTCCTTACTATCTTTTCAAACTTCACCGGGCTGCATATCTGCTTTGACAAAAGCTCCCTTTCATCGCCCTCATAAGGCTGCGCGGTAACGTCCGAATACACCTGCGTTTCACCTTTATCAAACGCAACGCCTTCAAGCACTTTTGCAAAGCTTTCAGCCGCGCCGTTCATAAAAGGCGAATGAAACGCGCCCTTTACTTTCAGCGGTATCGCCCTGCCGCCTGCCGCCTTTACATCAGCAGAAAACTGCGGCATTTGCTCTGTAAGCCCTG
Organism: uncultured Clostridia bacterium; assembly: GCA_947630555.1. Taxonomy (GTDB): domain Bacteria; phylum Bacillota; class Clostridia; order Oscillospirales; family Ruminococcaceae; genus UBA7477. The sequence continues at coordinate 56,981 of CANRIA010000005.1, read as the reverse complement.
CAACGCTCACCTGACCGGGGCAGTTATAGTTCACGGGGTACACCTGCGAATAAGCCGCGCAAAGCTCCTCTACCTTTTCATTAGGCAGCTTTACCACTGCCGCCATAGATGTGTCAAACTTTTCTGCCGCGCTCTGCATAAACTCGCCGCGCTTGCACACCAGCTTAAAGCCGTCCTCTAAAGAAAGCTTTTCCGCCGCTGTAAGAGCAACTACCTCGCCCAGCGAAAAGCCTGCAACCATATCGGGCTTTATGCCCTTTTCCTGCAATACCTTAAAAGCAGCCATTTCGACCGCGAAAAGGCAAGGCTGAGTGTTCTTCGTCTCTTTAAGCTCGTCCTCGCTGCCCTCAAAGCACTGCCTTGAAGTGTCCTCGCGAAGGCTGTCGCAAAGTTTAAAAACATCTGCCGCCGCGCCATACTGCTCGCAAAGCTGCTTGCCCATTCCGGGGAACTGATCTCCCTGACCGGAAAATACAAATGCTATTTTACCCATTTTTCTGCCCCCGAAAGAACGACCTCGGTCTGTTCTATAACTTCTTTGATTATCTCAGCGGCAGGCTGCTCTTTGTTTACAACAGCCGCTATCTGTCCTGCAAGGAAGCAGCCTTTTTCAAGGTCGCCCTCCTGCACTGCAAGACGAAGCGCGCCGCCGCCCATTTTTTCAAGCTCATCATCGGGCATTCCGCCGTATTCAGCCTTTGAGTAATCTCTTGCAAAGCGCGTTCTCAGGCTGCGCACGGGGTGACCGAGCCTTTTGCCCGTAACCATGGTGCAAAGGTCGTTTGCTTTAAGTATCTTTTCTTTGTATGTCGGGTGTATGCTGCACTCGTAAGCCGAAAGAAAACGTGTGCCCATCTGTATGCCGCACGCGCCCAGCATGAACGCCGCAGCCGCACCTCTGCCATCGGCAATGCCGCCTGCCGCAATAACCGGCAAGTCTGTGGCATCGCATATCTGCGGAACAAGCACAATGGTGGTAAGCTCACCCACATGACCGCCGCTCTCGCCGCCCTCGGCAATAAGAGCAGTAGCACCAACTCTCGTCATAAGCTTTGCCATAGCAACAGATGCCACCACGGGGATCACCTTTATGCCTGCTTCTTTCCAGCTTTCCATATATTTTGAGGGGTTGCCTGCGCCGGTAGTAACAACGGGCACTTTCTCCTCAACAACCACCTTCGCGACCTCATCGCAGAAGGGGCTCATAAGCATAATATTCACGCCTATCGGTTTGTCGGTAAGCGTTCTTGCAATTTTTACCTGTTCTCTTACATACTCGCCGGGCGCATTTCCAGCCGCAATAATACCAAGACCGCCGCCCTCAGATACGGCAGCGGCCAGTTTTCCGTCAGCTATCCACGCCATTCCGCCCTGGAATACGGGGTATTTTATACCCAGCAACTCGCAAATACTTGACTTTATCATTAAGATTACTCCTGCTTGCTCTCGATAAACTTTACAAGGTCGTTTATGGTCTCAACTTTCTGGTCAAGCTCTATCTCGATGCCTATCTCGTCTTCAAGGTTCATCAGCAGCTCAACGGTGTCAAGAGAGTCAATACCCAGCTCTTCAAAAGTGCTCTCAGGCTTGATCTCAGCAATGTCGCGGTCAGTGCGGTCTGCGATTATCTTTGCAATAGTTTCAAAAAGGTCGTTCATAATAGTATCCTCCAAATATAATTTTTTGATGTCGGTTTTCCCGACTGCGTGTACTATTATACAATAACATAGTTCCGTTTCTGTTCCCAAGCTGTTCCAGCATAGTTCCTTTGTGCAGGTCTATATATGAATATCAGGAAAATTTTTTGTAACTTTTTTGTTAATATTCCCCCGAAATTATTTCACGGCGGCGTTTTTATTTGACAAATTGTACGTTTTATGTTATGTTAGAATAAAAGCATATACATATATATAAATAGGAGCTTTTTTATGAAAAACAGCTTGGACAGATTATTTATACATAATATTAACGGCGCGCACAAGCTATCCTCGCCAACGCAGCCGCAGATAATGCTTGCCAGCGAGAGTTTTTGTGAGATACTCGGCTACAGCGAGGGCGAGCTTGACGGCACTGATTTTACTTCGCTTATCCACCCCGACGACAGGGAAATATTCTTAGCACTTTTGCGCTGCCTTACCCCAAACGGCAAGCAGTCGCCGCGCACCGCACGCATGAAAATGCTGAGAAAAAACGGCTCGGTGTGCCATGTGAGCGAGTCAGTCTCGCTTTATATCTCAAAAAACGGCGATATTGCGGTATACGGCACACTTACCGACATGACCCCCACCGTTGAGGAAAACGAGGAGCTTGACTATCTGCGCACGGGCGTTCCCTGCGGCTTTTTAACGCTGACCTGCGAAGAGCACCCGAAGATAATCTACATGAACGAGCGAATGTCGCACATTCTGCGCGTGCCCGAAAATGCCGAAGGCGTGCCTTACCCTTTGCGGCTGCTGGGCAACGATGTTTACCTTATGATACCCGTTGAGGAGCGTATGCACTTTGCCGAAATTCTCTCCCACGCGCAAAACGCAGGCGGCAAGGCTATTTACAGCGAACTTTCGGCGCTGCGGTTCGACGGCGTTAGAATACGCCTCTCGGGCTGGATATCTCGCTTCGCGGACGACAGCGGCAGGCAGCTGCTAAGAGCCGTATGCACCGATATTACAGAAAGATATGATTTTCAGAAAGGGAAAGAGCGCCAGCAGCTTCTTGGCGTGCTGAGAGATGTCTATAACAAAATTTTTCTGTGCGACCTTAAAAGCAAGACTATAACCTGCCTTGAGGGCGAGAGCAGCGCGCTTTTCAACAACATACAAAACATACCCATGCACCTTGCCGAGGCTGCCGCCCACTGGATAGACACAGCGGTTTCAGAGGAAAGCAGGCAGGTGGTTCGCGACTTTGCCGCCGATATTTTCAACCACAGGGCAAAGGGCGAAAACGGTATGCCGCCAAAAATTGAGTTTTGTGCGCTGTCTTCAAGCGGCGAAGAAAAAAGCTATACTGCAACATATGTAGAAATTGACGAAACTTCGGGGCTTTTCTGCTGCCGAAGAAATGGCGACTCTCGCCGCAGCAGCGAACTTACCGCAAACGTAAAAGAACTTGTTATGCAGATGACCGACGGAATTGTTGCGTTTGAGATTGAAGATGCGCGCATAAGACCTTTGTATGCAAGCGAGAATGTGCGCACGTTTTTCGGCTATACCAAAGAAGAATGGGCGTATCTAGCGCGAAAGAGCCGCAGTTTGAAAGACTTTGTATCGCGCAGCGGAATTGCATACAGCGAGTTTGTGAAGATATTCGACAGCGGCGAGGCTGAGTTTGACTACACCGACCTGTCGACAGGCACACGCCGCAAAATAAGAGCAGTAAGCTCTCACGCCGCAGATGACGGCACACCGCGCTATGTAATGCTGTACAACGCAGATGACAGCGCGATAAGCGCATCAAACGGCACACTTACCGTAAAGCCGCGCGTATTTATAAGAACATTCGGATATTTTGACGTTTTCATAGGCGATAAGCCGATTGCCTTCCGCAACGAAAAATCAAAGGAACTTTTCGCGCTGCTGGTAGACCGCAAAGGCGGCTATATCTCCTCTGAGGAGGCAATAAGCTTTTTGTGGGAAAACGAGCCGGTGAACTCGGTAACGCTGGCAAGATACCGCAAAGTTGCCCTGCGGCTTAAAAATATTCTGGAAGAGTACGGCATTTCTGACATTGTGGAATCCGTAAACGGCAAGCGCAGGCTGGTAACCGACAAAGTGCGCTGCGACCTATACGACTACCTCTCCCACCGAGAAAAGTATTCGCACCTTTTCAAGGGCAGTTATCTTACTAACTACAGCTGGGGCGAAAACACCTTGGCAGAGCTGGTAAACTAACATCAATAAATAACAGAACAGAGCGTTCCGTGTGTGGTGCGCGCCGTTGCTAGAGGTTAGAAGTTAGATGTTAGAAGTTAGAAACGGTCTTACGAATTTTGCGTGAGACCGTTTTTTCTGCGCTATTAGAGGCAAGAAATTAAGAAGCAAGAGGCAGAATTAGTGAATAGTGAATATTGAATGGGAAGAAGCCTCGAAGAGGGTTCTTATGCACTTGGACGACTGCAAAGCAGGCGGTCAAGTGTGGTGAATAGTTAATAGTTAAGGTGCGGCTTACGCCGCGTATTTTAAAATCTTGTCAAGAAACTAAAAGTTTTCGGTCAAGCCTTTTTCAAAAGGCTTGCGGGGTGTGGGGCGGCGCCCCACAAAACACGGAGTGCGCTCCGAAAAAGGTGAATTTCAAAATAGTCCGGTGGACTATTTTGAAAGAGGAAAATCCCTGCAAGAGAGGGATTTTCCTTTGAAAAGACATTAGCTCTTTTGCCTGCGCACGCTTGCGTGCGCAATAGCATTGTTAAAAGTTTGCGCCTATGAGCCAGCTAAAGCTTCACATACAGCACGGCGTTCCATAATGGAACGCAGAAAGAAAGCTAATTTCTTCTCAAAGGGGAGGCTCTCTCTTGCAGAGCCTCCCCTCTTAAAAAACAGTCCACCGGACTGTTTTTTAATTCACCTCTTGCAGAGCGCACGATGTAGGGGATTTCGCCGTACTGCGGTAGCGTTCGCAAGCGACCGCAGGCGACAATGGGCTTCCGCCCCTTGACCCTGACGACCCTTTTGAAAAAGGGTCGATCGAAAACTTTTCCGTTTTGGCAAGGCAAATTTCGTGGGGCGGTGAATGAAAAAAGCCCGTCACACCGCAAGGTGTGCGCCGCCGACCATACATGGCGGCGAGGGATTTTTTCTGCACTTGACCGACTGCTCGCAGGCGGTCAACGTGTGCGCTCCTGCGCTGCGCGTAAGCGCAAATATTACGATTTATCGCATTATCAACAAAAGCAAAAAAGCTTATTTTTTATCCTCATCTTTTTCTTTCTCTGCCGAGCATACCAGAAGATCGCCGTCGGTGTCAATTACCTTCACGCGCGTGCCTATCGGTATGACTTCATCGGTCGCCGAGATAGCAAAGCTGTCAAACGTGCTGCCGAAAACATCAACGCTCACACAGCCGCGGCTGTCGTTGGGGTATACTGTTTTATACACCAGCCCTATGTGACCGATAGTCACCCTGTTGTCGCGCTGAGGAAACTTAGGCTTTTTTGGCGTACCGAAAAATACCACCGCCAACAGCGCGTATAACAGCGTTACCAGCACAGATGCAGGGTATGCCATATACCACGCCACGCCCTTTGATATTAGAAAAAGCGTCAGCAGCGAAAACAGGCTTATGCCGCTCATAAAGATTATGTTTTTCATTGAAGAACTGCTGTGCCGCCTGACTCCCCTGTCGGCGCGGTCAAGCTTTTCTGTAAGAAGATTCATAAGCGCCGCGGCGAGCGACAAAAACCCTATCACCAACAGTACACGCTCAAAATGGCTCAGCGCAAGATAATTTTTCAGCATTTGCCGCCCTCCTCTCTGTTATTCTTCGGCAGCGAACTGGCTGTTGTAAAGCTGCGCGTAAAAGCCGTTTCTGCCAAGCAATTCTCCGTGCGTTCCCTGCTCTATAATGTTGCCGTCACGCATTACTAAAATAACGTCAGCTTCTCTTATAGTCGATAGCCTGTGCGCCACTATAAAAGACGTTCTGCCCTTCATCATCTTTTCAAAATTGCGCTGTATACGTATCTCGGTGCGCGTGTCTATCGAAGAAGTCGCTTCGTCAAGTATCAGCATAGGCGGCAGGCGAAGCATCACCCTTGCAATGCACAAAAGCTGTTTCTCACCTTGAGAGAGTGCGCCGTCGTCGCTAAGCACAGTATCATAGCCCATCGGCAGGCGCTTTATTATGCTGTGGCAGTGTGCAGCCTTTGCAGCAGCGATTATCTCCTCATCTGCAGCATCGGGGCAGCCGTAGGCAATGTTTTCTTTTACGCTAGCGGTCTTCAGCCACGTTTCCTGCAGCACCATGCCGTAATTTGCGCGAAGACTGTCAAGTTTTATATCTTTTATCGGTATGCCGCAAACACGTATCTCACCGCTGTCGCAGTCGTAAAACCTCATCAGCAGATTTATAAGCGTGGTCTTTCCGCAGCCTGTAGGGCCAACGATAGCTACCCTCTGACCGCTCTTTACCGACAAATTGAAGTTCTCTATAAGCTTTTGATTTGGTGTATATGAAAAACTTACATTGTCAATTTCAACCCTTCCGTCAGCGTTTTGAAGCGTGACAGCGTTTTCACTGTCGGGCGGTTGCTGAGGAAGATCTATCATTTCAAAAAGCCTCTGCGCGCCTGCAACTGCGCTTTGCAGCTCTGTAATAACTCCCGAAATTTCGTTGAACGGCTTTGTATACTGGTTTGCATAGCTTAAAAAGCATGAAAGCTGACCTATGGTTATGCCGCCTGCAATAGCCGAAAACGCCCCAAAAATGCCTACACCTGCATACACAAGACCGTTTATAAAGCGCGTTGTGGGGTTTACCAAAGATGAGTAAAACAGCGCCTTTACGCCCACTTTTCTGTAACGCCTGTTTATGTCGTCAAAGCCCTCCAGCGTTTTTTCCTCGCGAGAGAACGCCTTTATCACCTTTATGCCGCTTAGTTCTTCGTTTACATACCCCGTCATTTCGCCGCGCACCACAGTCTGGTCTTTGAACAGCCTGAACGTTCTGCCTGCAATAAACCTTGCCACAAACAGCGAAAGCGGCGTAAGCAGCACTACCACCACGGTGATCTTCAGATCTATAGAAAGCATAAAACCTATCGTAGCAAAAATAGTTACAATGCCCGTGAAAAGCTGTGAAAATCCCAGCAAAAGACCGTCACACACCGTTTCTGCATCTGCAATAATTCTGCTTACTATGTCACCGTGTGATGTGCCGTCTATAGTTTTAAGAGGCAGTTTTTCTATCTTCGCAAAACATTCGTCGCGTATCGTTCTTATTACAGAATAAGCCGCCCTGTTTGAGCAGTATGATGCCACCCATTGAAGAACAGCCCCCAACGCCACAACTACAGCAAGAACCAGCACTATCTCTTTTATCCTGCCAAAATCAACGTTGCCTTTGTCAACAACGCAGTCTACCGCATCACCTATAAGCAGCGGCGCATACAGAGTGCATATGACCGTCGCCGCCGCGCACACTACCGAGAGTGCCAGCAAGCCTATGTGCGGTCTTACATATTTCAAAAGCCGCTTCAGAGTGCCCGACCGCTGATTTACGGGTATCTTTTCACTGCTCATGCGCTCTCACCTCCCATTTTTTCGGAGGAAAGCTGAGAGAGGCATATCTCCTCGTATACCTCGCAGGTATGCATAAGCTCCTCGTGCGTGCCAAGACCCACACATTCGCCGTCATCGAGCACCATTATAATGTCGCAGTTTTTTACCGCGCTTGCCCTCTGCGATACTATAACAGTCGCCCTGTTCTTGCCCGTCTGCGCTATAGCTCGGCGAAGGAGCGCATCTGTTGCCATATCGAGCGCCGAGGCAGAGTCGTCAAGTATCAGAATTTTCGGTGAGCCTACAAGCGCCCTAGCAATGGTAAGCCGCTGTTTTTGTCCGCCCGAAAAATTCTTGCCGCCCTGCAGCACCTGCTCGTCAAGTTTGCCGCTTTTTTGCTCTATAAAATCTTTAGCCTGCGCCGTTTCAAGCGCCTGCCAAATTTCATCATCGGTGGCGTTTTCATTGCCCCACTGCATATTGCTTCTCACCGTACCGCTGAAAAGCACAGCCTTTTGCGGCACAATGCCTATCTTTCCTCTAAGCTGTTTAAACGGGTATTCTTTAACGTCAACGCCGTCTATTTTAATACTTCCCTCAGTGGCATCATAAAAGCGAGGGATTAAATTTACCAGCGTTGATTTGCCCGAGCCCGTGCCGCCTATAATGCCCATGGTCTGCCCGTAATCAAGCGTAAAATTTATGCCGCTCAGCGATCTTTCCTCCGTCTGCGAATATGCAAAACTTACATTTTCAAAGCACACCGCAGGGGCGTTTTCTATAGGCGTAACGTTTGCAGAAGCAGTTTCTTCTACAGAAGCTTTAACACTTAAAAGATCCGAAATTCTCGCCGCCGATGCATTGCCCTTTGTAACAAATATTATCAGGTCTGCAAAAGCTATCAAAGCGAAAAGTATCTGCGTCATGTAGCTTATAAGCGCAATAAGCTGCCCCTGCTTTATGCCGCCTAAGTTCACGCTTATGCCGCCCTGCCAGATTATCGCAATTATCGCAATATATACTATAATATACGTAAGAGGATTTAAAAGCGCGGCTATTTTGCCCACTTCTATCTGCGACTTTTTAAGTGACTGCGTTTTGCTGTAAAACTGCTCTTTCTCCCTCTCCTGCGCAGAGAACGCCCTTATCACCCTTGCGCCCGAAAGATTTTCACGCACCGAAAGCATAACGCCGTCAAGTTTTTGCTGAATCAGCTTGTATCTTGGCAGATCAGCGCGCATTATAATGTATATAACAAGCGAGAGAGCAGGCACTGCCGCCACAAATATCAGCGTGAGTTTAACGCTTATCGTCATCGACATTATAAGCGCACCCACCACTATAAACGGTGAGCGCATAAACAGGCGCAAAAAGCGGTTCACGCCGTCCTGCGCTAAGGCGGTGTCGCTTATCATGCGGTTTATAAGCGTGCTTGTGCCGCTTTTGTCTATCTCGCTGAAAGACAGCGAGCATATGTGCCTATACAGGTCTTTTCGCAGAGATGTGCCAAACCCGAAAGCCGCCACCGCCGCAAAATACTGCGCCGTCAGTGAGCACGCAAGCCCCAGCACGCCCAGCACCACCAGCACCACCGCGCGCTTTAAAATATAGCCGCTGTCAGCATTTGCAACGCCTATGTCTATAATGTCCGCCATAATAAGCGGCACCAAAAGCTCAAAAATAGCTTCCGTAAGCTTAAAAAGCGGCGCTATAACAGACTGCGCTTTGTTGTTTTTAAGGTATCTTATAAGGCTAAGCAAAAGTTTCACCCTTTACAAAAAATTCTGTTGAAATTAAAATGCGTATGTGTTAAAATATATATACTACAAATTCACGAAAGGCAAAGTTTATGTACGACTTTATAATAAAAGCAGACAACGCCGCCGCCGACTTTATGCTGAGCATACAAAACGGCATTTTAACACCGCTTCTTAAACTAGTCACCTACGCCACCGAGAAGGGCATTTTATGGATAGCCATAGGGCTTTTTCTGCTTATATACAAACCCACTCGCCGCTTTGGCATTGTGTATGCAGTGTCGCTTTTCTGCGCGTTCATGCTCTCCGAGTACGCTCTTAAATTTATAGTTTGCCGCGATCGCCCCTTTATCATGCGCGATGACATAAAACTGCTTATTTCCGCCCCGTCGGGGTACTCGTTCCCCTCCAGCCATACCTGTTCATCGTTTGCCTGCGCGGTGTCAATACTTCTAAAGAAGAAAAACATAGGCATCGCAGCTTTAATATTTGCTTTTATTGTAGGTTTTTCAAGAGTGTATTTTACAGTGCACTGGCTGTCTGACGTCATAGTCGGCGCTGTTATAGGCACGCTTTGCGCGGTACTTGTGTATGCGATCTTTGAGTATGCAAGAAAACGCAGAGCCTCTTAAATATACTGTCCGAACCTCTCGCAGATCTTCTTCATAATGTCGTAAGATATTTCGCGGTATATGGTAGTGTGCCGCGGCTGGTCTGCAACATAGTAGGTTATGTTTATCATAATTTTTGAATAATCGGGCAGATAATACACCCTTGCAAGCAGGTAACTCGCTTTTGAGGCATAGTAGTTTGAAGGCGTAAAAGTTGGTATAAGCTGCGGTTTGCCCTCTACCATGGCATCTAAAACTTCTGTTTTTATCGCCTCAAAGCTGAACTCTTTGCACTTAACACCGCTTTGCTTTACAAAGGCAGGTACTTTTACCTTGTTGCACTTGCCGTTTTGTCTGCCTTTTTTAAATATATCGAATAAGCCCATGCATACACCCCGTTTACATTCGTTTATAATAGTATAATACTTTTTTGCGAAAACGTCAACAGCCTTTGCAGCTTGTCAAAAAAGCGGTGAAATTTTTATGACTATTGCATATTGAACAAACGGCGAAAAAGTGGTATACTATTACTAATAATTATGTTTCGCACAGGAGGATAAACCATATGGAAAACAGACTTCAGGAAATAACATCACGCAAAAACAGGAACATTAAAATAGGCGTAATACCCGGTCACTTTGCCACAAACCACTCGCACGTAAACTATTATGTCGATATGACCTCGATAAAGACAAGCTCTCAGATGGCAAAAGCAGCCGCCGAGGAGCTTGCATCGGGCTACAGCTCAACGCATATCGAGACTATCATCTGCCTTGAGGGCACCGAGGTCATCGGCGCATTTTTGGCGAGAGAACTTTCAAACGCAGGCATAAACAGCGGCTCTGACATCAAGGTCGTTACCCCCGAACTGAATGCCAACAACCAGCTGATTTTCCGCGATAATACGCAGAAACTCATATGGGGCAAGCAGGTGGTAGTGCTTATTTCGTCAGCTTCCACGGGCAAGACCATTTCGAGAACGGTTGACTGCCTGAAATATTACAACGGTCAGCTGGCAGGCATAGCGGCTATCTTCTCGGCGATCGATCAGTCGCACGACGTTGAGGTGCACTCAATTTTCACGCCCGGCGACCTGCCCAAGTATGAGAACTACTCTGCCGACAGCTGCCCCATGTGCAAAAACGGCGTAAAGGTCGATGCGCTTATCAACAGCTACGGTTACTCAAAGCTCTGATATTGTGCATTTTGTGCAAATTACGCAAGGTCAGATACAATATATTGTGCTTATCACGTCTTGACATCTAAGCCGAGACGTGGTATTATTTTTATAGAAGAAAATTATTTTGCTGCTTTCGCAGCGCGCAGGAGCGCATTTAACGCCCCACTGTAATTCGGTTATCTTCTCATTTTGAGTGGGCTAATACGTTTGCTTTATATGAATTTTCACATTGCACGGCGTTCTCTGAGAGAACGCGGAAAGAGAGCGGTGAGCTACAGCAAGGAGAGGCTCTCTCTTGCAGAGCCTCTCCTCTGCTAAAACAGTCCACCGGACTGTTTTAGCATTCACCTCTTGCAGAGCGTACGCTGTGTCTTTGTGGGGCGCTGCCCCACGCCCCACGACCCTTTTGAAAAAGGGTCGATCGAAAACTTTTAGTTTCTTGACATGAATTCAAAATTCGCGGCGTAAGCCGCTCCTTAACTATTCACTATTCAATATTCACTCTTTCACTATTCACTATTTCTGCTCCGCAGGTTGCGCGTAAGCGCAAATTACAAAAACATTTATAACCCTTTATCTAATAGGAGGTCAATTATGAAATTCACCCAATGGCAAGGCTTTACGCAGGGCGACTGGTGCACCGGCATTAACGTGCGTAACTTCATTCAGACAAACTACACCCCCTACACCGGCGACGACAGCTTCCTCGAAACGGCTACCGAGCGCACAAACGCACTTATGAACAAGCTGCGCGGTCTGCAAAAACAGGAGCGCGAAAAAGGCGGCGTGCTGGATATTGACACCACTACCGTTTCTTCGCTGTGCAACTACAAGGCAGGCTATCTTGACAAGGAAAACGAGCTTATTGTCGGCTTGCAGACTGATGCACCCCTCAAAAGAGGCGTGAACCCGTTCGGCGGCATAAGAATGGCGCGCGAGGCGTGCGAGGCTTACGGCTACAAACTCTCGGACAAAATAGAAGAATACTTCACCTACCGCACCACCCACAACGACGGCGTTTTCCGCTGTTACACCCCTGAGATGAAAGCCGCCCGTCACTGCGCTTTGCTCACGGGTCTGCCCGATGCATACGGCAGAGGCAGAATAATCGGCGACTACCGCAGAGTGGCTCTTTACGGTGTTGATGCGCTTATTGAGCAAAAGAGGCAGGACAAGCTGAAAATAGGCGAGGGCGTAATGAACGCCGACACCATAAAACTCACCGAAGAACTTTTCCAGCAGATAAACTTCCTTGGCAAGCTTAAAGAAATGGCTGCCATTTACGGTTTTGATATAAGTCAGCCTGCTTCCACCGCGCGCGAGGCCATGCAGTGGACTTACTTTGGCTACCTTGCCGCGAACAAAGAGCAGAACGGCGCGGCGATGTCGCTTGGCAGAGTAAGCACATTTTTTGATATATACATAGAGCGCGACATAAAAAACGGCATACTTGACGAAAAAGGCGCGCAGGAGCTTTTCGACCAGTTTGTTATGAAGCTGAGAATGGCTCGCCACCTGCGCACGCCCGACTACAACGAACTTTTCGGCGGCGACCCGATGTGGATAACCGAAAGCGTTGGCGGCATGGGCGAGAACAACACAACGCTGGTTACAAAATCAAGCTTCCGCATACTAAACACGCTGTATACTTTAGGCAGCGCGCCCGAACCGAACCTTACCGTGCTGTGGAGCGCACGCCTGCCCGAGGGCTTCAAACGCTTCTGCGCAAAAGTATCTCAGGATACCGATTCCATACAGTACGAAAACGATGATCTTATGCGCCCTCACTTCGGTGATGATTACGCGATAGCCTGCTGTGTTTCGGCTATGAAGGTAGGCAAGCAGATGCAGTTTTTCGGCGCAAGGGCGAACTTAGCAAAGCTTCTGCTGCTTGCAATAAACGGCGGTATAGATAACGTGTTCGGCACACGAGTAGGGCCTCAGATGCAGCCCATGCAGGACGAGTATCTCGATTATGACAAGGTAATGGAGCGATTCCGTCTCTACCGCGAATGGCTGTGCAGGCTGTATGTAAACACGATGAACGTGATACACTATATGCACGACAAGTATGCGTATGAAAAGATACAAATGGCACTGCATGATACCGATGTGGAGCGGCTTATGGCGTTTGGCGTGGCAGGGCTTTCGGTACTGACTGATTCGCTTTCGGCGATAAAGTATGCAAAGGTAAAGCCTGTGCGCGATGAAAACGGCATTATAGTTGATTTTGAAACTACCGGCGATTTCCCCAAATACGGCAACGACGATGACCGCGCGGACACCATAGCGCAGGATATGCTGCACGAGTTTATAGACGAGCTGAAAAAGACTCCCACCTACAGAAACGCTCGTCACACCCTTTCGGTGCTGACTATAACTTCAAACGTTATGTATGGCAAGAAAACAGGCTCAACGCCCGACGGCAGAAAGAAAGGTGAACCTTTCGCGCCCGGTGCAAACCCCATGCACGGCAGAGAAGAAAACGGCGCGCTCGCTTCTCTTAACTCTGTATCTAAGCTTTCGTATTCGGCTTGTATGGACGGCATTTCAAACACGTTTTCTATAATTCCCGATGCTTTAGGCAAGAGCGAAACAGAGCGCACCGACAACCTTGTTGCAATTCTGACGGGATATTTTCTAAACGCCGCGCACCATATAAACGTGAACGTCATGAACCGCGAAACGCTTCTCAAGGCGTATGAATGCCCCGAGGACTACCCAAATCTTACAATACGCGTTTCGGGCTATGCGGTGAACTTCTGCAAACTCTCGCGCGAACAGCAAAGAGAGGTAATTATGCGCACCTTCCACGAGGCAATGTGATGTGTGAGATCTTTGGCAGAATAAGCAGTTTTCAGTCGCTTGGCACCGTTGACGGGCCCGGCGTGCGGTATGTGGTGTTCATGCAGGGGTGCAACCTGCGCTGCAAGTGCTGCCACAACCCCGAAACTTGGGATATGAGCGGCGGCAAAGAGTACACCGCGCAGGAAGTTATGAAACGTGCAGAGCGCTGCAAAAGCTACTTCGGAAGTGACGGCGGCATTACCGTTTCGGGCGGCGAACCGCTTTTGCAGGCAAGGTTTGTTACACAGCTTTTCTCTCTTTGCAAACAAAGCGGCATTTCCACCTGCCTTGATACAAGCGGCTGTATTATAAATGATGATGTGAAAGAGCTTCTGCAATATACAGACACCGTGCTTTTAGACTACAAATCTACAAATGCAAAAGACTACAAAAATTTTTGCGGTATGGATATGCAAGCCGCCGATGATTTTCTTTTGCTGCTTGATAAAATGCATATAGATACTTATCTTCGGCAGGTTATAATAAAGGGCTTTACCGACAGCGATGAAAATGCAAGGCGGCTGTTTGAGATAGCCTCGGCACATGAGTGCGTTAAGAAAACAGAGCTTTTGCCGTTCAGAAAAATGTGCTCTGCAAAATACGAAAAGCTTGGTATCCCCTTCCCTTTGAAAGATAAAGAAGAAACGCCTGCAAGCGTAATTGAGCGGCTGTATGCTCTTAAAGATAAATAGACAAATAGAAAGGCGGCGAATTTATGAGACCAAATGACCCCATACTAACCTATATACTGAAAAACGATATGCTTGAAGATATGTTCAGATATGCGGCATATATGTGGAATATGTCGGGGCTTTCACTTTATAATTCGGCGGTGCTGCTGGTGCAAAGGCCCGGGCTTGGCTTTGCCGCAAACGAGAGCACATGGCAAAGAGATTACGGCAGACTTATAAAGCCCGAGGCACGACCGCTTTTGATAGTTAAACCGTTCTCTCCGCTGGAGATATATTATGAAGCAAGCGATACCTACAGTCCCGAAGACAAACCGCTCCGCCCGTGGATGGAGCAGCCGAAAACTTTTGAACTGCCCACAATGCCGCCTTTTACCAAAAAAGAACTGGTGCGTGTGCTGAACTATCACGGCGTTTATTTTGGCGAAAGAGACCTTGGCGAACGCCTGCTGGGCGAGATGACATATCAGAAAACGCCGCTCCCCGTTGAATGCTTTAATAAAAAAGGCGAGCTTATAAAGCTGTATACGCACTATGCAATGATACTGAACAGCAGGCACGATATGCCTAAGCAGACTGCAACATTCTTTCACGAGATAGGGCATCTGCTGTGCGGTCATCTGCCGAATGACGAAGAAATAACAGGCAAAGATTTTCTGAAATGCAAGATACCAAAGCGTGGCAATATAACGCCCGAGCAGAAAGAGTTTGAAGCAGAGCTCACCTGCAAAGCAATAATGAAAGCATTCGGCTGGGAGTATACCCCCGACGAAAACGTTGCGGGCGTTGCAAAGTTTGAAAGCAAGGAACTGCCGCCGGGTATTTTAGATGTTGCTTTGTCAGCCGCGAACAGGTTTTTATCGTGGCTTACCGATACAAATTTAACAGAGCCCGCGGGCAAATACACACACTGATAAATTTCATTCATTTTACATATTTAAGCGATTGACAAACGCCCCTTTTGTGTGGTATACTTTAATTGTGGCTTAAACTGCCGCAGAATTTTGTATGACGGAGGTAATTTATATGTCAAAATTTGTATGTACTGTTTGCGGATACATATATGAGGGCGATGCGGCTCCTGCTGAGTGCCCCGTATGCCATGCCGCTTCATCAATGTTTAAGAAGGTAGAGGGCGAGTTAACTCTTGCTGCCGAGCATGAGTACGGCATCTACGCCAAGACCGTAAAGAACAACCCCGACGTTAGCGACGAAGACAAGGCTTATATACTCGAGCAGCTGAAGGCTAACTTCAACGGCGAGTGCAGCGAGGTCGGCATGTATCTTTGCATGGCTAGAATTGCTCACCGCGAGGGCTACCCCGAAGTAGGTCTTTACTGGGAAAAAGCCGCTTATGAAGAAGCGGAGCACGCAGCAAAGTTTGCTGAAATGCTCGGCGAAGAGCTTGAACCGAATATGAAAGCTTCCACCAAGGACAACCTTGCATGGAGAGTTGACTGCGAGTTCGGCGCAACACAGGGCAAGACCGACCTTGCAAAGTGCGCTAAGAAGAACAACCTTGATGCTATACATGATACCGTTCACGAAATGGCAAGAGATGAGGCTCGTCACGGCAAGGCTCTGAAAGGACTGCTGGAGAGATACTTCAAGTAATACATACACAATGAAAGGAGTATGGATATGAAGAAATATGCTTGCCCCTGCGGCTATGTATATGACGAAGCGCTGGGCGATCCCGACAACGGCATAGCCCCCGGCACCAAGTGGGAGGACGTACCCGACGACTGGACATGCCCCACCTGCGGACTGGGCAAAGATGCTTTTGAAGAAGCGTAAAACAATGCATAACAAAAAGGCTTTCTTGTAATAAGAAAGCTTTTTTCTATTAGAGGCAAGAGATTCAGAAGCAAGAAGCAAGATGTGTGGAAGACGGCGTTTGCGCGTTATTTTAATATTCGCGCTTACGCGCAACCTGCGGAGCTCACACATTGACCTCCAGCAAGCTGTCGGTCAAGTGCCGAAGAACCCTCTTCGAGGCTTCTTCCCATTCTCTAAAACTTTGTGCATATCTGAATTGTAATTTTTCAGCGAGTGTGTTTAACCTCACAAGCTGTAAACCCTGTCAAGAATTTAAAATACGCGGCGTAAGCCGCACCTTAACTATTCACTATTCACTATTCATTATTCACTATTCACTAATTCCGCGTAAGCGCAAATCATCACAATAACAAAAACTTATACTTTATATTTCTTCCCCTGAAAGCTGTCGCGCCGCGCCATTTCCTTGTCTATCGCGTTCATCACCGCAAATTTGTTTGTGCTCCACATCGGGGCAAGCAGCTCGCTTTTCGCGCCGTCGCCCGTTATTCGCTCTATCACCGTTTCGGGCGGCAACAGCTCCATCTGGTCGCACACAATGCTTACATATTCTTCCATGCCAAGCGGTGTGTATCTGCCGCTTTCGTACATCTGCGCAAGCTTCGTTCCTTTAAGCACGTGCAGCAAATGCAGCTTTACAGCGTGCGGCGAAAGAGATGCCACAACCCTCGCGCTCTCCTGCATCATCGTCCTGTCTTCCCCCGGCAGACCGTCAATCAAATGCACACAAACGTTTATGCCGCGGCTTGCAAGCAGTTCATACCCTTTCATAAAATCGCCGAAAGTATGGCAGCGGTTTATAGCCAAAGCGGTGTCGTCATGCACCGTTTGCAGACCCAGTTCCACTACAAGATAAGTCCTTTTTGAAAGATAGGCAAGCATATCCGCCTTTTGCTCATCTATGCAGTCACACCGCGTTGCAACGCTCAGCCCCACAACGTTCGGCAGGGCAAGAGCCCTTTCAAAATTTTCTTTCAGAAAACCACAGTCAGCGTAAGTGTTAGTGCCTGCCTGAAAATACGCTATATAAAGGCTGTCGCTCCACTTGCCGCGCAGCACATTTTTAACGCTCTCAAACTGGCTTTCAATGCTTTCGCACGGGTCGCCGCCAAATTCACCGCTGCGCGCACCTGAGCAGAATATGCAACCGCCCCTGCCTTTTGTGCCGTCGCGGTTAGGGCATGAAAGCCCTAAATTCAGCGATATTTTCGACACCTTTCTCCCAAACCGTCCGCGCAGATAATAATTATATGTGTGGTATCTCTTGTTGTCGTCGGAGTACACAAACGGGCTTAACTTTTTGCTCACGGCGCAGGTGCTTCGAGCGGCGTTGTTGTCACAGAAGGGTCAACTTCGGAAGGCGTTGTTTCGCTGCTCGTTTCCGAAGATGTGTCAGGCGTTGTTTCACTGCCTTCGGGCGTTGTCTCACTGCTGGTGGGAGATTCGCTTTGCGAAACGCTCGGCGGCTTGGTCGCAGGCGGAGTAGTCTTCGGCTTGGTGGCAGTCGGTCTGTATGCGCCCGTTGACGTAAATTCAGACGTCAGCGTTGTGTATATAGATACCCTGCCTGTAAAACTCGTTTCTACCGTTATAGAAGAAGGCTTCATAGTCACCGCAGTGCCCGTAAGCGCAGGGTCAACAACTGCCGAGACTGACTCGGTAGTCACCTGCGAAGCCTCTGTCATGCTCGTCGTAGTCGTTGTGTATTCGGGAAAATTCGTAACATATCCTGCATTTGGCTGATCGTCGGGCGATATTTCATCATCGGGCAGCGCCTTAACCATACCGCCAAAGCCGTATAAATGCCCCGAAATATTTTCTATCTTTTCTGCCAGCGTGTCAATATTCAAACGGCTCAGATAGCGGTTGCTCATAGCCTGCGTGTAAGAGCCGTCTAAAAAAGTCTCAAACGAAAGCTTAACGTTGTCCTCTCCGTACCTGTCGGTCTCGCGCATTAAAAGCAGTGTCAGGGCTATTGCAAAAACTGTAGTAATAAGCACCGCAAGGTTAAAAAACGTGTAGTGACCGCGCACCGTGTCAATCGCCATGCCGCTTAGCACTTCGTCTGCCCTGTGGTCTTCTTCGGGTATCATCAGCGCGCCGCCGCCGGGCACTTCTGCGTTTTCAAAATGCTCTGCACCGTCATCTTCGGCGGCTGTGGCATCTTCAATATTTTCGGTAGTTTCTGTATCTTCTGTACTTTCGGCAGTCTCTGTATTTTCTGTAGTTTCTGTATCTTCTATACTTTCGGTAGTTTCTGTATTTTCTGTACTCTCGGTATTTTCGGTATTTTCTGTACTTTCCGCACTGCCGAAGGCTTTGATAGCATCGAGTTTTATGTCAAGATCGTTGTTGATATTATCCATGCCGCTCCCCTCCTTATACAGACCACGGTGCCGCGCCTGCCAGTGATGCCGCACTAAGCAGAAGCAATACACACAGCGCAAGTGTTTTCAGTATCATAAACGCGCCGTACCAGCGCACCGACTTTTGCGAAAACTGCTGTATAACGCGTTTGCAAAGGTATCTTACAGGCGGAAAATATATCAGTGCCAGCGTTAACAGTACAAAGAAATATTTCTTTATAACTTCTTTGAGCGCAGCACTTAAAATATACGGCTCGCCCATGCCTATAAGACCTTTGCCCCAGTCCGCAAGGGCAGAAACGCTGTCAAACCGCGTTATGCCGACTATTACTATAAGCACTATTGCAGTATAGCACCATGTAATCGCCTTGTTGCCATTGAACTTTTTGGAAAGCAGCCTCTCGGCAGCAAATATAAGCCCTGCCGCCGCACCTGCCGCTAAAAAGAATATGCTCTGCCCAAACCACGCCGCCGAAAGCGCACCGCAAATTATGCACGCAAACCCTGCTGCAATGCGGCTCTTTTTTAGTATCGGGCGCGCGGTGACATCATATGCAAAGCCGTTTAAAGTGCCGTTTAAGTTCTTAACAAGCCCTGTAACACCTTTGCTCATATCAACAAATGAATAGCCTTTCGGGTATACAAAACCGAACAGCCTGCCGCAGCCTACCGAAATATCAGCCAGCGCAGACCAGTATATGCAAAAGCGCAGAATATAAGCCGCCATGCCTATTATGCTTCCCGAAAGCGTTATCTCGCTCCTGTCAAGCCCTGCCGACGTAACAGCCAGCAGCACGGGCGAGGCTACAGCAAATTTTGCAAGACCTATCACCATGCTGTCAAGCCCCTGCGATATGTCTCCGCCGTCAACATTCCTGCGGCGTATGTCAGCGCAAATGTCCGAGTACCTCACAAGCGGCGCGGCTGTCATCATCGGGAAAGATATAAGATATGTCATAACATTCAGCAGATTTTTCTCTGCCGCCGTCTTTCTTGTAAAACAGTCAAACGCGTATGAAACAGCCCTCAGCCCGTATAAAACAAGCGCCAGCCTGCGCACGCCGACAAGCTGCATATCCCATGCTGCCCATATAACTAAAGCAGCATTGCCCAAAATTGCCGCCGCAAGACCTAAAGCGCGCAAAGCGGTGTGTTTTTTGCTGCCGCACAAAAGCCCAAGCAGCCAGTCAAGCACCGAAGACAAAAGCACAGCGCACACAGCAATGCCTATGCCCTTTCCCCAAACAAAGAAAAGCGCAGAAAATACTATAAGAATAAAATTTTTATATTCTACACTGCGGTCAAAATATGAGAACAGTATAGCAAGCGGCAGAAACATGAACAAAAAGAACAGACCTGTCAGTTGCAAATTTATCTCTCCTCGCGGTATCATACCCTTGAAAATATTGATAAACGCCAAAGTGTTTGTCATTATTTGTCAGGCAAATATTTACAATTTATTAAAAATACGCTTTGAGGCGTTAAACCCTCTTATGCAATTTTATCACATTTCACAAAAACTTGCAAGCAAAATTATAAAATAAATCAAAATAAATGAAAAATACAAAAAAAGATTTGCATTTTCAAGATATTGTGTTATAATATAAGGTAGGCGGATAATGTTTTTGCCTTTTACATAAATTTTAATGTAATTATTGACTACCGAAAATTTGAGGTGAATAAAATGGCATCAGTTTTTATAACGGGCGCAAGCGGAATGGTAGGTATGTACCTTACATCATCACTGCTTCAGAAAAAGCATAAGGTATTTGCAGTTGACAGCAAGCCCAATGAGTTTATCGGCACTAACCCCGACTATTCGTTCACACAGTGCGACATTACAGACAAGGGAACGATAGAGGGCATTATAAAGGGCAACAGGATAGATACCTTGGTGCATCTTGCTTGCTCTGTTGACAACGACATTGACTCTCTTATAACCGATGACGTTATGAAGTCCAGCAAGGCGTGTGATAAATTTATTTATGATGCGGCTGTAGATGCAAACGTTACCAACATAGTGCTGCTTAGCACTACTGACGTTTACGGTATGCAGAAGGGCAGAGAGCCTATCAGAGAAGATACTCCCGAAAAGGGCAGCAGCTATTATGCAGACATGAAGCTTACGAGCGAAAAGTTTCTGACAAAGGCTGTAAAGAAAACCAACGTTGTGCCTGTAATAGCAAGGGTAGCGCCGCTTTATACCGCTGAATATACCCAAAACCTGCATGACAGAGTGTACGACCCGAAAGAGGACGTTGCGTACATAATCAGAGAGGGCGAGAACAGTTTTTCATTCTGCTGTGTATTCAACCTTGTTGATTTTATAAACGCAATAGTCAGCGTGCCTACAGTAAGATACGAGGGTATTTTCAACGTTGCTGATTCAAGAATGATAACCGCGAAAGAGATACTTGATTATGAGAGAGAGCACCACAGAATAGGCGCGGTAATACAAAAACAGCCGTCTGTGAGCCTTGTGCCGCTAAGCAAGCAGAGAGCGAAGACGGACTACAGATATTTTGATATATCAATGGCTTTGGCAAACTGGCATATAGACAACACCAAAGCGCAAAGGCTTGCAACATTCCGCTGGAATCTGAAAAATACAAAGTAAAACACGATACCCCTTGTGCTATTAGAGCATAGGGGGTTGTTTTTTGTTGCTGCTTACGCAGCGCGCCGGAGCGCAAATAACTACTTATCTCAGGAACTCTTTTATATAAAATAGTATATTTTTTAAAAAAACAATAAGAAATTCACCGAATATGCTATTTACAAACGCTTAAAAATGTGATACAATATATAGTTGGAAGGATAACGTCCGACAAAAGCTGTTTTGTTCGGGCGATAAAACGGCAAAGCTTTTTGCCTATATCTGACTTCAAAATACTTGAGGAGGTTTTTTACCAATGGCAAGAAAAATGAAAACCATGGATGGTAACAACGCTGCTGCATGGGCATCATACCCGTTTACAGAAGTCGCTGCTATCTATCCGATCACACCGTCTTCGGTCATGGCTGAAGTAACAGACCAGTGGTCTGCCAAGGGTCAGACAAATATTTTCGGTACGCCCGTTAAGGTTGCCGAAATGCAGTCTGAAGCTGGCGCTTCGGGTACTGTGCACGGTTCACTCGCAGCAGGCGCGCTGACTACGACCTACACCGCATCTCAGGGTCTCCTTCTGATGATCCCGAATATGTATAAGATCGCCGGTGAGCTGCTCCCCTGCGTTATCCACGTTTCGGCAAGATGCGTTGCATCACACGCTCTTAACATCTTCGGAGATCACTCTGACATCTATGCGTGCCGTCAGACAGGTTTCGCTATGCTCTGCTCCACCGACCCCCAGGAAGTCATGGATCTGGGTACTATAGCACACCTTTCAGCTATCAAGGGCAGAGTTCCTTTCCTGCACTTCTTTGACGGTTTCAGAACATCTCACGAAATTCAGAAGATAGAAGTATGGGATAAGGCTGACGTTGCCGATATGGTCGATATGAACGCTATCGATGAGTTCAGAGCAAGAGCTCTTAACCCCGAACACCCCGTTCTCCGCGGTACTGCCCAGAACCCCGATATCTTCTTCCAGGCTCGTGAGGCTTGCAATAAGTATTATAACGAGATACCCGGCATCGTTGAAGAGTATATGAACAAGGTCAACGAAAAGGTCGGCACAAATTATAAGCTGTTCAACTACTACGGCGCACCCGATGCTACACACGTTATCGTTGCTATGGGCTCGGTATGCGATACCATTGAAGAAACTATCGACTACCTCAACGCTACCGAGGGCACTAAGCTCGGTCTCGTAAAGGTAAGACTGTACAGACCTTTCTGCGCAGACAAGCTCGTTGAGGCTCTGCCCGACACCGTTGAGCAGGTATCTGTTCTTGACAGAACAAAAGAACCCGGCTCTCTCGGCGAACCGCTCTACCTTGACGTTGTTGCGGCTCTTAAGGGCACTAAGTTTAACAACATCACTATAGCTTCCGGCAGATACGGTCTGGGCTCCAAGGATACCACTCCCGACCAGATCAAGGCTGTATTCTGGAACGCTTCATGGAAAGAGACATACAAGCCCAGATTCACTATCGGCATCGAAGACGACGTTACTAACCTCTCTCTGCCGACAGAGGGCAAGCTGGACAGCGCACCTAAGGGCACTACAGCCTGCAAGTTCTGGGGTCTCGGCGCGGACGGCACCGTTGGCGCAAACAAGAACTCTATAAAGATAATAGGCGACCACACCGATCTGTATGCTCAGGCTTACTTTGCATATGACTCAAAGAAGTCAGGCGGCGTTACCATTTCTCACCTGAGATTCGGTAAAACACCTATCAAGTCAACATACCTTATAAATATGGCTGACTTTGTAGCTTGCCACAACGAAAGCTACATCACCAAGTATAATATGGTAAACGACGTTAAGCCGGGCGGTACGTTCCTCCTTAACTGCCAGTGGGACGACAAGGAGCTCGATAAGCACCTCCCCGGTCAGGTAAAGAGATATATCGCTCAGAACAACATCAAGTTCTATACCATAAACGGCGTTAAGATAGGCAAGGAGATAGGTCTGGGCAACAGGATAAACACCGTGTTGCAGTCAGCATTCTTCAAGCTTGCAAACATCATTCCTATAGATGAAGCCGTTAAGTATATGAAAGATGCCGCAACCGCTTCTTATTCAAAGAAGGGCGAAGCTATCGTTAAGATGAACCACGATGCTATCGATGCAGGCTATCAGCAGATACACGAAGTTAAAGTTCCTGCTGCATGGAAGAAGGCTAAGGATACCGAAATGGGTATGCCTGCCGTTAAGAACAGCAACAAGACTCTTGAGAGCTTCGTAAACAACATACTCATTCCGTGCAACGCTCAGGAGGGCGACAAGCTGCCCGTATCTACATTTGCAGATATGGCAGACGGCACATTCCCTCAGGGCTCTGCCGCATTTGAGAAGAGAGGCATAGCTGTTGACGTTCCCGCTTGGAACAGCGAAAACTGCATACAGTGTAACTTCTGCTCTTATGTATGTCCTCACGCTGTTATAAGACCTGTTGTTCTGACAGATGCAGAGCTGAAGAAAGCTCCCGAGCTTGCAAAGAAAAAGGCAGTTCCCATGACAGGTATGCCGGGATATAACTTCATGGTAACTATGTCCGCTCTCGACTGCACAGGCTGCGGTTCCTGCGTAAACGTATGCCCGGGCAAGAAGGGCAACAAGGCTCTGAATATGATGCCGCTTGAAACTCAGCTTGCTGAGCAGGAAGTATTCAACTACGGTCTTACTCTCCCCGAAAAGCCGGAAGTATTCGAGAAGTTCAAGGCTACCACAGTAAAGGGTTCGCAGTTCAAACAGCCGCTGCTCGAATTCTCGGGCGCTTGCGCAGGCTGCGGCGAAACACCGTATGCTAAGCTGGTAACTCAGCTGTTCGGCGACAGAATGTATATCGCAAACGCAACAGGCTGCTCGTCCATCTGGGGCGGTTCTGCACCGTCAACTCCTTACACCACCAACAAGGCAGGCAAGGGCCCTGCATGGGCAAACTCGCTGTTTGAAGATAACGCTGAGTACGGCTACGGTATGTTCCTCGCTCAGAACACTATCAGACAGAGGGCTATAGCTAAGATACTCGAACTGGAGAAAACCACCAAGAAAGCTGACCTCAAAGAAGCTATCGAGGGCTACCTCTCTACAGTAAACGACGGCAAGGCTAACTCACCTGCTACCGATAAGCTCATCGCTGCTTTGAAGAAGAACAAGACCAAGGCAAGCGAGGAGATACTCAAAGATGCTGACTTCCTCAGAAAGAAGTCAATGTGGATCTTCGGCGGCGACGGCTGGGCATACGATATAGGCTATTCGGGTCTTGACCACGTTCTTGCTCAGAACGAAGACGTAAACATCTTCGTATTCGATACCGAAGTTTACTCCAACACCGGCGGACAGTCCTCCAAGTCGACTCCTACAGGCGCTATAGCACAGTTTGCTGCCGCAGGTAAGGAAGTTAAGAAGAAGGATCTTGCAGGTATGGCTATGAGCTATGGTTATGTATATGTTGCTCACATTGCAATGGGTGCAGATTACAACCAGTGCATCAAGGCTATTGAAGAGGCTGAAAGCTACAACGGACCTTCGCTGATAATTGCTTACGCTCCTTGTATCAACCACGGTATCAAAGGCGGCATGAGCATCGCTCAGACCGAGGAGAAGAAGGCTGTTCAGGCAGGTTACTGGCATCTGTACAGATTCGATCCGCGCCTGAAAGCTGAGGGCAAGAATCCGTTCACGCTCGATTCCAAGGCTCCTACTGCCGACTATAAGGACTTCATCATGGGCGAAGTTCGTTACAACGCTCTCGCTCGTCAGAATCCCGAAAGAGCAGAGAAGCTGTTTGGCGCTGCCATTAAGAACGCTGCCGACAGATATGATTATCTCGTTCGTTACAGCAAACTCTACGGCGACGACAACAAGTAAGCGTAATACGTTTATAATTTCAATACCGTCGATGACCAAACATCGGCGGTATTTTTTTGTTTTTTGTACTTGAAACGAATGCCCGGTATGTGTTATAATAATGGTAAGGTCACAGACCGTATTAAAAATGAAAGGATATGATACTATGAGCAAATACGCAGGAACACAAACCGAAAAGAACCTCGAGGCAGCTTTTGCAGGCGAATCTCAGGCAAGAAACAAGTATACATATTTTGCCTCAAAAGCAAAGAAAGACGGCTTTGAGCAGATAGCCGCACTGTTTCTTAAAACGGCAGACAACGAAAAAGAGCACGCCAAAATGTGGTTCAAAGAGCTTGAGGGCATAGGCAGCACCGCCGAGAATCTGGCAGCGGCAGCCGACGGCGAAAACTATGAATGGACGGATATGTACGAAGGCTTTGCCAAGACCGCCGATGAGGAGGGCTTCCCCGAGCTTGCTAAGAAGTTCAGAATGGTGGCAGCTATCGAGAAGGCTCACGAGGAGAGATACCGCGCGCTTTTGAAGAACGTTGAAACAGCAGCAGTTTTTGAAAAGAGCGAAGTTAAGGTGTGGGAGTGCCGCAACTGCGGTCACATCATCGTAGGCACAAAAGCGCCCGAGGTATGCCCCGTCTGTGCGCATCCGCAGAGCTATTTTGAAATTCACGCGGAGAATTATTAAATGTTCCATTAGAGGCAAGAGATTAAGAAGCAAGAGGCAAGAAATTTGGACTTCAACTTTTGTGCGTAATAATATTGCTGCTTTCGCAGCGCGCTGGAGCGCACACGTTGACCGCCTGCGAGCAGAGGCAAGAGATTAAGAAGCAAGAGGCAAGAAATTTGGACTTCAACTTTTGTGCATAATAATATTGCTGCTTTCGCAGCGCGCTGGAGCGCACACGTTGACCGCCTGCGAGCAGTCGGTCAAGTGCAGAAGAAGCCTCTTCGAGGCTTCTTCCATGCTTAACAACAAAGCGTGCATCTAAAAAGCCCTCGCCGCCATGTATGGTCGGCGGCGCACACCTTGCGGTGTGACGGGCTTTTTTCCTTTCTGTCCACAGTACGCAAAAGTTTTAAGGCTTGTCAAGATAATAAAAGTTTTCGATTGACCCTTTTTCAAAAGGGTCATCAGGGTCAAGGGGCGGAAGCCCTTTGTCGCCGTCCGCAGACGGCGAAATCCCCTTACGGCAGGCGCCCCGCAAGCCTTTTGAAAAAGGCTTGACCGAAAACTTTTGGTTTCTTGACAGGGTTTGCAACTATTGATATTAAACGGACTATGCAAAAGAATTACGGTTTTCAGCGGTTCGCAGAACCGCGCCAAAATCGGCGACCCCATAATGTCGCCAAAGTAATTCTTTCAAGTGGCTTGGAGGCTTTAGTCGAAGAACGGGGAAGAAGCCTCGCAGAGGGTTCTTCGGCACTTGCCAGACTGTTCACAGTCTGGCAATGTGTGCGCTCCTGCGCCGCGCGTAAGCGCAATTTATATAAAGCGGCTGTTAAATTGTAAACATATTGTGAACTGCACTGTTGTTCTTGACAAATAGAAAAAATTTGAGTATAATATAAATATGATAGTTTAAACCTATGACGAAGTGTAAGTAACTGTCGCATACGTCTTTCAGAGAGCCGACGGTCGGTGTAAGTCGGCAGACGCGCGCAGTGAATGGGCTTCCGAGGGTGACCGAAAGCCGCATGGGCAAGTAGCAGTCAACGGGTCGCCGCCGTTATCAAGGCAAATAAGAGGGCGCACTGTGCGCCAACTTGGGTGGTACCGCAGGTATGTATTTCCTGTCCCTTGATCATTTCAAGGGACTTTTTATTTTACTAAATTCAGAAAGGAAAGATAGTTATGTCAACAGAAAAAACGATCCCCTACAAGATCTATCTCGAAGAAAGCGAGATGCCAAAGCAGTGGTATAACGTAAGGGCTGATATGAAAAACAAGCCCTCGCCGCTGGTAAACCCCGGCACAGGCAAGCCGATGAGCGAAGACGAGCTTTCGCAGGTGTTCTGCCGCGAGCTTGCAAAGCAGGAACTTGACGACACCACACCGTATATCGACATTCCGCAGGAGATACTTGACTTTTACAAGATGTACCGCCCCTCGCCGCTGGTAAGAGCATACTGCCTTGAAAAAGCGCTCGGCACACCTGCGAAGATATACTATAAGTTTGAGGGCAACAATACCTCGGGCAGCCACAAGCTTAACTCTGCTATTGCGCAGGCTTACTATGCTAAAAAGCAGGGTCTTAAAGGCGTTACTACAGAAACAGGCGCAGGTCAGTGGGGCACGGCGCTTTCAATGGCGTGTGCGTATCTCGATCTTGACTGCGACGTTTATATGGTAAAATGTTCGTATGAGCAAAAGCCGTTCAGGCGCGAAGTTATGCGTACCTACGGCGCTAAGGTAACACCGTCACCGTCAAATACAACGCAGGTCGGCAGAAAGATACTCGAAGAGTTCCCCGATACTACAGGAAGCCTCGGCTGCGCTATTTCAGAAGCCGTTGAAGCCGCAGTATCGCGCGAGGGCTACCGCTATGTGCTCGGCTCGGTGCTCTCTCAGGTACTGCTGCATCAGTCTGTAATAGGTCTTGAAACAATGACAGCCTGCGATAAATACGGCATTGACCCCGATATAATCATAGGCTGCGCAGGCGGCGGTTCTAACCTCGGCGGACTTATCTCACCGTTTATGGGCAGAAAGCTGCGCGGCGAGAACGACTACGAGATAATTGCCGTTGAGCCTGCATCATGCCCGTCGCTCACAAGGGGCAAATATGCATATGACTTCTGCGATACCGGCAAGGTTTGTCCGCTGCAGAAGATGTACACCCTCGGCTGTGAGTTCATACCCTCTGCAAACCACGCAGGCGGACTGAGATACCACGGCATGAGCGGCATTGTTTCGCAGCTTTATGACGACGGACTTATAACCGCAAGAAGCGTTGAGCAGACCGCAGTATTCGAGGCTGCAACAAAGTTTGCGCGCACCGAGGGCATACTCCCCGCGCCCGAGAGCAGCCACGCTATCAAGGTTGCCATGGACGAAGCCATAAAGTGCAAGGAGACGGGCGAAGCAAAGACGATAGTGTTCGGTCTGACAGGCACGGGCTACTTTGATATGGTAGCGTATCAGAAGTATAACGACGGCGAAATGGGCGACTATATCCCGACGGACGAAGAGATCGCCGCAAGCCTTTCAAAACTCCCGAATATCGAGATAAAGTAATTAGTATAGGATAAATAGAGATCCCCTGCTCCACATAAGGAACAGGGGGTTTTTGCTGCTTTCGCAGCACGCCTGCGGAGCCGTTTACCGCCCCACTCTTCTTGCCTCTTGCTTCTCGTTATCTTACTTCTAAAATCTGCACAACTTGCCCATGACATCTAACCTCTAATAACAAATTTCCCCCGTTCTAGTAGAACAGGGGATTTATTTGTACTGTTAAATTACTTTCTCTTTTTGCTTATCATAAGCGCCGCGCCTGCAAGTGCAATTCCTGCAAATGCAATGCCTGCCGCAGAGCCTGTCGGCTTGTTGCTGTCGTCGGTAGGTTTGGTTTCGGGCTTGGTTTCGGGCTTCTTCTCAGGAATTTTTTCAGGTTCGGTTTTTTTCTCAGGTTCGGGCTTTGCCGCCTCTGTCAATACCGTTGCAGTCTTGTCCCAAAATATGCCGTAATCAAGATATAACGCCACGCTTCCGTCCTCGTTCTTTACGGTATCATTATATTCCTTTCCTAAAACACCGTCGGGATATCCCCTGAGATCAGCATCTTCGCCTTTCGTATAGGCAGTGACAATATTCGGATTTTTGCTTATATCAAGTTCTGCAATTTTGTTGCTGTAACAATATAAATATTCAAGTTTAGCACAGCCGCTTAAATCAAGTTCTGTAAGTTGGTTGTTATAGCAGGTCAAAGTATCAAGTTCAGCATTTTTGCCGAGAACAAGTCTGGCAAGTTTATTATTAGCACAATCAAAATATTTAAGCGCTGTATTCTTGCTTACATCAATATCTGTAAGTTGGTTGTTATTGCAATACAATACATTAAGCGCGGTGTTTCCGCTTACATCAAGCGTTGTAAGTTCGTTGTCGAAGCAGGACAAATTTGTAAGCGCAGTATTTTTGCTTACATCAAGTTCGGTAAGGTTGTTGTAGTGACATCTCAGAGAATCAAGTTCAGCACATTCGCTTATATCAAGCGCAGTAAGTTTGTTGTTGCCGCAATACAGTTCTTTAATCGCAGTGCAGCCGCTTATATCAAGTTCGGTGAGCCGGTTGTTATAGCATTGCAGTGTTTCAAGTGCAGTATTCTTACTTGCATCAAGTTTTGTTAGTTGGTTGTCGCTGCAATACAGTACATTAAGCGCATTGTATCCGCTTATATCAAGTTCAGTGAGCTGATTGTTATGGCAATACAGTGTTTCAAGCGCATTACATCCGCTCACATCAAGCGTTGTAAGTTCATTGTTATAGCATTGCAGATCTGCAAGCGCGCTGCAGCCGCTTACTTCAAGTTTTGTAAGTTCGTTGTTGCCGCAGCTCAGATCCGTAAGCGCAGTGCATCCGCTAACATCAAGCGTTGTGAGTTTGTTGTTGCTGCAGCTCAGTTCCGTAAGCGCAGTGCAGCCGCTAACATCAAGCGTTGTAAGTTCGTTGTTGCTGCAATAAAGTTCTGTAAGCGCAGTGCAGCCGCTTACATTAAGTTTTTCTAAATTAGGGTTGTCATTGCAAATAAGCGTTTCCAGCTTGGTGTTTTCGCTCAGATCAAGCTCTTTTATATAGTTACATTCTGTCACAGTCAATTCTTTAAGAGCAGTCAGATATTCAATACCTTCAAGATCTGCAATGTATGACCCACTGAATTCCAGTTCAGTTATGTCTGCTATCTCGCTTTCAGAAAGGTGCTCATCGGAATTTTTGTCATAGCCTGTTCTTAGCCTGGCACGAAACAGAGATTCCGGAAAATTTTCTTCGGTCAAAGCAATGCCGGGGTCTTCTTCAGCCGCAAACGCCGAAAAACTTACCGCAGTAAGCGCAAGCGCCGCCGCGCATAATGCCGCAGCCAGTTTTTTCATTTTCATATATATTTCCGCCTTTCATACTATAATAATTGTGCATAATATATAATAATGCCACATAATAATTATAATATTTCTGCGTGCGAAAATCAATGCTTTTTCAAAAAATAGATGTATATTTCTACATTTATATAAAAACATCTATTTATAAATACCATGCCCTTGTATAATATGTATATAAATACATATAAAAAGGAGTAAAACCATGAGCGGAAAAATTATCATAACAATAGACGACTACCGCAAGCAGCACAACGTCTCAAAATACAAAATATGCCGCGCGTGCAATTTGCAGCAAACGCAGCTGAACGCCTACTGCAACAACAAGCTGGTGCGCGTTGACCTTGACGTGCTGACGCGAATATGCGACTATCTCCACTGCGACCTTTCCGACATCTTGAAATATATCCCCGAAGATGAATAACGCCTCCGCTTTCGCCAAACGGAGGCTGTTTTTATTTGTACATTTGTTCGTACAGCAGCACTGCTTCTTCATACGGGAAATTCTTTGCCTTGTACTTCTTAGCCGAGAGCGACTGCCCCTGCACGCAAATGTTGCAGTTGTTCTTGAAAAACTGCGGCACCGACTGATAAAGCGTTACCTTGCTTATGTTTTCAACGGGTATTATCACCGTGTGAAAGCTGTATAAACGGCAGTGGTCTATCCGCAGATAGCCGTCTTTTACGCCTGCCCCCAGCGTAAAGCCGCTGACGAGTTTTACTATGGTCAGCCATATCGAGGGCACTTCAAAAATAATTATTGCAAAGCGTATTATGCGCGACCACGACGGCAGAAAATACAGCGCGACCGCGCCGCCTATCGGTATCAGCAGGCACAGCAGAAGCGGCGGCAAAACGTGGTACATTATCCGCTTTACGCCCGGGCGCAGAGTTATCTCGGGTATCTTAAGCTCGGGCATAAGAAGTCTCAAAGAACACGCGACTTCGCGCTGCGTGGTAATGGGTATCAGAGCGTTCGTCTCGCGGTCGCTCTTGCCGTAGCCGTTGCAGTTTATCCTCACCGAGCATATCTTGAAAATACGCATCAGCAGGCTTTGCTGAACGTCCGCGCACACGATAGATTCGCGGTCAAGAATGTGCGAACGCCTTGTTATAAAGCCGCTTTTTATTACCACCCTGTTTTTGCGCCTCACCACGCTGAACGACCAGTGCCGCATAAGCATTGCTATAAACGATACCACCCAGCTTGCAATTGCCGCCAGCGAAACTGCCACAGCAATAGGCGGTATGTTTGAAAGCAGAGCCTCCACCCTTTCGGTAATGTTGAAGATCTCGCTTCGTATGCGCTCTTGTATCTGCGCATCAACAATGCGGCTGCCCTGTATCAGAAATGTGCTCCAGATGATTATCCCCGAAAGCGACGATGAGAACAGCAGCGAGAATATCAGCATCTGCGAGTGTTTGGGTCTGTAGGTAAAACTCGCCGAATCCGCGCTCTGCGGATCTATTATCTCAAACAGCTTGTTGTAATCGCTCATCTTTACGGTAAGGGTGATGTCAACACCGTTTTTGAAGCCCGAATTTGTGTTGAAATACAGCTTGTGCGCGCGGAAAATGCGGTAAATAAAGCTTTGGCTGGCAGATACCGATGTTATCCTGTCGTAGTATATCTTGCTCTCCATAAGCCCGAAGTAGCCGCTCTTTGCTATAATGCAGTCGCTCTCTATGTGGTATGAAATAGTCGCCCACCGCACAAACGCGTACCCAAAAATAAGCGTTACCGTCAGTATGCTCAGCCACGAGCCTTTCAGCCACTCCGCAATGTCGTATCGCATGGCAACAAGGTTTCTCGTCAGCGGTATGATTATCAGCCAGAAACTGCGCGTGGTGTAGCCCAGTATGCGTATCGGGTGCTGCCTGTATTTGAAAAAATCTGCGATTTTTGTCTTTATACTAACCATTCTTTTCTTGCCTTGCCTTTTCCCACTCGCGCCGACTGCGTATAGTTCTGTTGAGGGTCGCCGAAATTTCCAGCGCATCTTTTTTTGATAAAAACAGCATGATCATTCTGCCGCCCAGCGCGTTTACTATAATAAAATTCATGCCCGTAAGCTTTGAAAGCGGCGTTGTCACCGTGGTGATGTACTGTATGCAGCTTGTTTTCATATACTGCCGCGATATAAAAAACATTCCCGAAACTTTCAGTATCTCGTCCTCCGATACCGTGTAGGTCGATTTTGCAAACACTATCGGCAGAAGTATCATTCCTGCGGCGAAAGCCAAAGCGCAGAATATTCCTATCACAAGATACATAATCATAGGATAAGCCGATAAATATCGTCTTGAAAGAAGTACCACCGCCACGCACGCGGCTATCAGCACAAGCCGTATTATGCCAAGTCCCGAAGCCGCCGGGCGGTATTTTTTAACGCTGCTCATTCGCAAAGCTCCTTTAATGTGTTGTGTAAATATATACTATTAGAAGTTAGAGGTTAGAAGTAAGAGGTAAGAATTGTATTTATAAATTTCGCGCAAACTTGCACTGCCTGCGGATAGAGGCAAGAGGCAAGAGGCAAGAAGATGCTTTTTATAGTTTTGCGCAGACTTTTCAAAACGCACGTCTTGCCTCTTGCTTCTAGATTTCTTGCTTCTAGTAGCTGAAGCAAGATGATGTAACTTCAACTATTGCGCGTTTTAATGTTGCTGCTTTCGCAGCAGCCTGCGGAGCGCACACGTTGACCGCCTGCAAGCAGTCGGTCAAGTGCAGAAAAAATCCCTCGCCGCCAAAAACGGTCGGCGGCGCACACCTTGCGGTGTGACGGGCTTTTTTCCTTTCTGTCCACAGTACGCACAACTTTTAAGTCTTGTCAAGACAGGAAATTAAAATTCGCGGCGCGAGCCGCACCTTAACTATTCACTATTCATTATTCAATATTCACTATTCACTAATTATCTATCGAGGTCATCACCATGAAACTTTTACAAACCCTCAGCGGCGTGGTATTCGGCGCGCCAACGCTTTTTCTGCTTGCCGCGGCAGGCGTGTTTTTTACCGTAAAAACGCGGTTTTTGCTGTTGCGGCATATAGGCATTTTCGCAAAAGCCACCCTGCTCTCACTGTTTAGCAAAAGCAGCCGCAAATGCCGCAGCGGCAGAATTTCCAAACTGCAAAGTATGTTCACTTCTCTCGCCGCCACCATCGGCACGGGCAGCATTATGGGCGTTGCCTCTGCAATTGCCATAGGCGGCAGCGGCGCGGTCTTCTGGATGTGGCTCAGCGCCTTCCTCGGTATGTCAACCGCCTATGCCGAGGGCGTGCTTTCGGTGCTTTACCGCTGCAAAAGCGGCGCGGCAGGTTATATCTCAAAGTGCGGCAAACACGCCGCACTGCTCTATGCTGTTTTAACAATTGCAGCATCGCTCGGCATGGGCAACGCAGTGCAAAGCAGCAGCATTTCGGCAGCCGCAAAGTCGCTTGGTGTGCCGCCCCTTGCAACTGCTTTTGCGCTCACCGCGCTTGTGTTCGTGTTCTCTGTCGGCGGTCTTAAAAAAACTGCCAAAGCCGCACAGGCGGTCGTGCCCGTAATGAGCGTTATCTATATTGCAGGCTGCGCCATAGTGATATTTGCTTTCAGAAAAAATATACCGTCCGTTTTTTCGGACATCTTCACAAACGCATTCGGTATCCGTCAGGCAGTCGGGGGCGGCATAGGCAGCGTTATATCCGCAGGCTTTCGCAGAGGCGTATTCTCAAACGAAGCAGGTCTTGGCACCACCGCTGCTGTCCATTCTTCTTCCCAGACAGACGAACCTGCCGAGCAGGGAATGTGGAACGCCTTTGAAGTTTTTGTTGACACTATATTATTATGCACCCTGACCGCCCTCGCGATACTCTCAAGCGGCTGCTATATATCTTTTTCAAACGAACAGCAGATAGTCTTTCATACATTTTCTGCTGGACTAGGCAGCTTCGGCGGCGTGTTCTGCTGCGTGTGTTTGATACTTTTCGCGTTCTCCACCGTTCTTGGCTGGAGCGTCATAGGCTCGCGCGCTTTTTCGTATGTTTTCAAAAAAGCCGATAAAAAACTATACTGCGTTATCTTTTGTACAGTTTGTTTTTTGGGCTGTCTTGTCTCTCCCACCGCCGCGTTCATGCTGTCCGATGTTTTCAACGGTCTTATGGCTTACCCCAACATTTGTGCATTATTTATGCTCTCGGGCGAAGTTGCACAGCAGACCGACATTTTTATTTCGTCTGTTATATCACAGCGCTCGCATGGCGAGTTACATGGCAGCCGACGTTCACAGCAACCGGCAGACCGGCAATGTGTGTAGCGTACTGTTCAATGTTCACCGCAAGGCAGGTTATGCTGCCGCCAAACCCCTGCGGTCCTATACCAAGCTTGTTTATCCCGGCAAGCATTTCGCCCTCCAAACGCGCGTAACGCTCATCGCTGTTTCTATGCGATACATCGCGGCAAAGCGCCTTTTTGGCAAGGTATGCGCACATCTCAAAGTCGCCGCCAATGCCAACGCCAATGACCGTCGGCGGACAGGGATTCGACCCTGCCTGCGATGCGACATCTACCACAAAATCAACAATATCTTTCTCGGTTGCCGCAGGTGTAAACATCTTCAGCCGCGACATATTCTCGCTGCCAAAGCCCTTGGGCGCAACGGTTATCTCCACCTTGTCGCCCTCTGTAAGCCGCGTGTGAATGACCGCAGGCGTGTTGTCGCCCGTGTTCGCCCTCTCTAAAGGGTCAGAAACCACCGAGCAGCGCAGTTTTCCCTCGGTGTAACCCAGCGAAACACCCTCATTTATCGCATCATAAAGGTCGCCGCCCACAAAGTGCACGTCCTGCCCGATTTCAACAAACACCACCGCCATGCCGCAGTCCTGGCAAATGGGCAGCCGCTCCTCAGCCGCCGCCGCAAGGTTGTCCTGCATATCCTTAAAAACACCCCTGCCCACGGGCGATTTTTCCTCACTCGCCGCGCAGTTTATGCAACTTTCCAGCGACTTGGGCAGATGCAAATTCGCATCAATGCACAGCCGCTTCACCACTTTTGTAATTTCTTTAACGTCAATTTCTCTTGTATTCATTTTATCACCATATTTCGTGCGTTTTTTTGTCCGTTTCTGCCGCTGAGGCGTTTGCAGCCTCCTGCGGTTTTCACACCTTCATTTTCCCGTGGAGCCAAAGCCACCCTCGCCTCTTTTCGTTTGCGAAAGCTCTTCACATTCTTCCACTTCGGGCGTGAGGATCGGTGTCACCACAAGCTGCGCTATCCTCTCGCCGCGTTTTATCGTCTGACACTCATCAGACAAATTCACCAGCGGCACAATTATCTCTCCGCGGTAGTCGGTATCAACCACACCAACGCAGTTACTTAGCGTAACACCGCGCTTCACCGCCAGCGAAGAGCGCGCATAAACAAGCAAAACGCACTGCGGCGCACCCTCTATCTCGCAGGCAAGCCCCGTGTGAGCCGAAGCCCTTTCGTGCGCGCCTATCACCACATCTTCGCAGACTGTCAGGTCATAACCTGCGCTTTGCTCTGTTGCCCTGCGCGGCAGATTTGCGCTGTCGCAAAGGCGTTTAAATTTCAGTTTCATATATTTTTACTCCTATTGTATGCCTCTGTAGTAAAGTCCTCTTGTCATATTCCCATTCGCGGTAAAAGCCTCGCCTGCAATATAAGCCTTGATTACCTGCTTTATTCGAGCAGGCGGCTCTTCAAAAAATAAAAGGTCTAAAAAATCAAGCGTATCAAAATCACTTAGCTTATCAGCCAGCCACAAGGTATCGCTGTTTAATATCTCAACATAGCCGTGCTCCTTGCGGCAGGCTATCTCAAACCTTCTGCCGGTGCGATCAGATATGTGCCCCGTGCAGTTTTTGCACCCTGAAAACGCCTTGACGGGGCAGTTTGCCGTCAGCATCAGCGGCATTTTGCCACAGGCTATGCACCCCAGCGGCAGCGGCGTTTGAAGCCGTGCCATTTGCGCGTGTGTCAGCTCCGGCGATGCCGTTATGTCGCGCGCGCCTAAGGTTTGCAGCATTTTTGCCGCGCGTGAATTTGTCACATTCAGCCCAAAGCCGCCGTGTATCGCAAGTCCCTCACACAGCCCAAAATGCGCCAAATTTGTGGCTAAAACGTGTTTCAGTCCACGCTGCCGCAGCCTTTCTATGCGCTGCGTTGTCTGCTCCTCTGAAAGGTCAAACCTCGGCAGGGCGGCGCACATTTTGTCCTCAATTTTGTCAAGTTGTTCAAGCTCTGCTATCGGCAAAATTATCATCTGCGCCATGTCGTAAATTTCGCTATCAAGCTGTTTGAGGGAATTTAAATGTACTCTTATCTCCTGCCTGCGCTTTTTACGTTTACTGTCTTTTAGCGTTTCAAATTCGCCGCAGGTGTATTCCGCGGTGAGGTTTTTCAGCCGCTTTTCGTCAAGTTCTTCTAAAGCCTTTCGCCGCAGTTTGTTCACAGCCGCCGCCGAAACAAACGCCGCACCGTCGCTAACGCATTCTGTCTTGCCGACCTCATAAGCCGTGCCGCCCAGTTTTGCAAGGCACTTTTTTATTTCTTCCGCGCTCGTGGGTCTGCTGTCGGCAGCCTGCAAAATATCACCCGAAACTGTTACTGTACAGTCGCCGCTTTCTGCCGAAAGAACGATTCTTTCGCCCACTGCCGCCTCTATCTTCATGTCAACTGTAAACCTCTTGTAAGGTCTGCGGTAAAGCTCATGGATCGCCGGCAGTGCCTCTTTTGTCTGCTGCGCATCATCAGCCGTTCTTACGCCGAACATTTCTTTGCCCGTTTTCGAGAAAAGATAACCGCTTGTAAATCCACCGCGAGAAAACACATTTTTCAGCAATTCTTCGTCATATTCCTTGCCGTCAAGCGCCTGCCTGCAAGAGTGCACCGCCGCCGCAGCATATTCGGGGCGCTTCATTCTGCCCTCAATTTTCAGCGATGCCACACCTGCCTCGCGCAGCTTGTCAAGTGCGCCAAAATACGACATATCTTTCAGCGAGAGGTCATGCCTGTCAGCGCCTGCCGCAGCCGAAAACGGCAGCCTGCAAGCCTGTGCGCACATACCCCTGTTCGCGCTGCGTGAGCCTATCATGGCTGACATATAGCACTGCCCCGAAACGCTCATGCAAAGTGCGCCGTGCACAAAAACCTCAATAGGCGTACCTGTGGCGCACAGCTTTGTTATGTTCTCCAGCGGCAGTTCTCTCGCCGCCACAACTCTGCAAAGCCCCATTCTTTCGCATATTTTCACGCCGCCCACGGTGTGCACCGTCATTTGTGTTGATGCGTGCAGCGGCATATCGGGGCAAAGCTCTTTCGCAAGCGCAATAATCCCTAAGTCCTGCACAATAATGCCGTCAACGCCAAAATCGCACGCCTGCTTTAGCATTTGGGCAACATCTTTCATCTGGCTGTCAAACACCACAGTATTTATCGCCTGATACACCATTACACCGTTTGTGTGACAATATTGCACTGCTTCTTTAAGCTGCTGCGCCGTAAAATTTACGCACCCCTGCCGCGCCGAAAACTCCTGCGCACCAAGGTATACAGCATCACAGCCGCAGTTCACCGCCGCTTCAACGCACTGCGGCGAGCCGCACGGAGCAAGCACTTCGGGGCTATTTTGCATTGCCGTTATTGCCATTGCTGCCCGAAAGCGCCTTGCGCACCGCAAGTTCTTTTTCCAGCTTTTTTATCTCGGCTTTCAGCTTGTCGCACTCTTTTTTCGCTTCGTCAGCCGCCGCCATCGCCTTCGAGGCATCATCGGCGTATTTTTTTATCTGCGAACGAATATTTTCAAGGTTCGCACTCGCCTTGTAAGCCTCGTCAGCGCAGTCAAGCGCCACAAGCGCCGCCGCATCAAGCTTTGCAAGCGACTGCCCCTTTGTTATCTTCGCCATTTTTTGGTCCAGCATTGCCGCCAGTTTGTGCGCGTAACTCTCCTGTTCTTCGGTAGCAATAGTATAATCTTTACCGAAAATACGCAGTTTTACATTATTAGCCATTGTTTTGCACGTCCTTTCCGTATATGCAGTCATGCACAACTATCCATATTATAGTATAACACAAATAATAAGCTGTGGCAAGTCTTTATTGACATTTTAGAAAAATTGTTGTATACTTATTTTAAGTACGACTTTGATTTTCGCAGAGGAGCAAACATATGAAAAATATTTCTAAATATGCAAAACATTTTTTCATGCCGCCTGACAGCTGCTACGACTGGGCGAGCAAAACTTACATAGAAAAACCGCCCGTGTGGTGCTCGGTTGACCTTCGCGACGGCAACCAGGCGCTTATAAGCCCCATGTCGCTTGAGGACAAGCTGGACTTCTTCAAAAAGCTGTGCAAGATAGGCTTTACCGACATCGAGATAGGCTTTCCTGCCGCATCGGAGACCGAGTTCACCTTCTGCCGCAAGCTTATCGAGGAAGACCTTATTCCCGAGGGCGTGACCGTTCAGGTGCTCACGCAGGCAAGAGAGCACATTATCGCCAAGACTTTTGAGGCTCTTAAAGGCTGTAAAAACGCCATTGTTCATCTTTATAACTCAACTTCCCCCACGCAGAGGGAGATAGTTTTCCGCAATACAAAAGAGCAGACAGTTCAGCTGGCAGTCGACGGAGCAAAGCTTCTGAAAAAATATGCAGATGAAACTGAGGGCAATTTCCGTTTTGAGTATTCGCCCGAAAATTTTTCTGAGACCGAGCCGCAGTTTGCTTTAGAGGTGTGCAATGCCGTTTTAGATGTATGGCAGCCCACTAAAGAGCGCAAAGCTGTAATAAATCTCCCCGTTACGGTGGAAATTTCAATGCCACATGTATATGCCTGTCAGGTGGAATATATGTCGAAAAATCTTAAATACCGTGATAGTGTCCTGCTATCACTCCATACCCATAACGATAGAGGCTGCGCGGTGGCTGATACTGAAGCAGGTCTTTTAGCAGGGGCAGACAGAGTAGAGGGCACGCTTTTCGGCAACGGCGAACGCACAGGCAACGCCGACCTTGTAACGGTAGCGCTTAATATGTATTCGCAAGGCGTTGACCCTGCACTTGACCTTTCAGACATTCCCGACCTTGTTAACTGCTATGAAAAAAATACCGGCATGACCGTTTTTGAAAGACACCCCTATTCGGGCGACCTTGTGTTTGCGGCGTTTTCGGGCTCTCACCAGAACGCTATTGCACGAGGTATGGAAAAGCGTGACAACGGCGAGAGTGCGCAGTGGAACGTTCCTTATCTGCTTATAGACCCCAAAGACATCGGCAGAGAGTACAGAAAGGACGTTATAAGAATAAACAGTCAGTCGGGCAAGGGCGGCATAGGCTACCTGCTGCACCAGAAGTACGGCTACGACCTGCCCAAAAAGATGCGCGAGGACTTTGGCTATGCTGTAAAAGCAGAGTCGGAAAGGCAGCGGCGCGAACTTTCTATGCATGACATTCATGTGCTTTTCAGAGATATGTATGTAAATGTCAGCAGCGTGTTCACCGTGTGCGAAACGCACTTCAGACAAAACCCCGGCGGCAGCATTACCGCAATAGTTACGGTTATGAAAGATAAAAATACTCAGCAGAAGGACGTTTACACCGCCGACGGCAACGGACGTCTTAACGCGGTGGCAAACGCTTTAGAGAAAGCCCTGGGCAGAACTATAAACGTTGACAGCTATCAGGAGCACGCTTTAGAGCGCGGCGCGACATCGCAGGCAGTTGCATATGTTGGTCTGCAAAGCGGCGATAAACTTGTGTGGGGCGCAGGCAAACATACCGACATCATCACGGCATCAATAAACGCACTGGTGTCGGCAGTGAACAGAGAGATCGAAAAAGAACAGGAAAATTCATAGAAAAAGAAAAGGAGACGTTATTATGAAGATAAGTAAAATGCGGCTCGCAGCGGCGGCAGCAGCGGCAGTAATTTGCGTTTGTATGTCAGGCTGCGGCAACGCTATCGAGTACAAAACGTTCAACACAAATTCATCACAGCCCGACAGCATCGCCGACAGTTCTTCCGCGCCCGACAGCTTAGTCACCGACAGCACGGGCGACAGCGGCGACAGCAGCGAACCTATAGGCGACCAGCCGCTTACAAATTCTCAGATAAACGATACCGTTGTAAAAGATAACGACCCCGATTACCTCACTAAAACTGCGTTTGTAGGCGAGGCGCTGTGTTCGGGTCTGAGCTTTTATACAGAAGAGCTGACAGAAGATCAGATCTATACAGAAAGCAACGCCCACGTTGACGATATTGCTTCCACCACTTGGAAAGTAGACGGCAAGCAGTATGAACTGCCCGATGCGCTATATGCGTCCAAAAGAACGTACATTTATATATGGATAGGTCCAAACGACCTGAGCAATTATGCGCCGACAGAATTTGCACAGCAGTATCAGGCGCTTATTGAAAAAATATTCTATGCAAACCCTCTGGCTTATGTGGGAGTTATATCAATAGCGCCCGTTTCTGCCGAATATGACGGCACTTTAACAAACGGCAAGGTGTATGACTATAACGCCAAACTTGCCGAAATGGTCGATAAAATAGGCAATAACAGGGTGTACTTTTTCAACGTTACCACCGTTTTGGGCGACAGTAACGGCAACCTTAAAAGCGAGTATGATTCGGGCGACGGCCTGCATATGACGGGCGATGCATACCGCGCACTGCTGGATAACCTTGTAAACTTGCAGATACACCCCTATCTTACCGACTTTGAAACACCCGAAGACAACTCTGAAAGCTCTGATGACAGCGACAGCGGAGAAGAAAGTTCTTCACAAACTGATGCACAGTAAACTTATACGGCAATATAAAAAACAAAGGACGTTCTTGAAACGTCCTTTTTATTGTACAGTAAAAATTAAATTTACAGCAGAGTTATGCCGTGTTCAGCGCACTGTTTTATCATGTCCTCGCTCCATACCGAAGCCTGCACCTCGCCGATGTGTGCCTTTTCAAGCAAGAACATGCACAGCCGCGACTGC
The DNA here is from genome assembly GCA_947630555.1 of uncultured Clostridia bacterium. Classification (GTDB taxonomy): domain Bacteria; phylum Bacillota; class Clostridia; order Oscillospirales; family Ruminococcaceae; genus UBA7477. The sequence continues at coordinate 15,911 of CANRIA010000005.1, read as the reverse complement.
CCTATTCCGCCGCCTATCGTGAGAGGGAGCGTGCCGTTTGCTATCATTTTGTGATAGTCATATTTCAGCCTGTCACTGTTGCCGCACTCCTCCAGCTGAGAAACAAGCGACTTTTCATCAACGCGTATGCCCATAGATGATATTTCCAGCGCGCTGCCAAGCACCTCGTCCCAAAAGATAAGGTCGCCGTTCAGCTGCCAGTCGTCGTAGTCGGGCGCCCTGCCGTCGTGCTTCTCGCCCGATTTAAGCTTGCCGCCTATCTGCATAACAAAAACGCAGCCGTGTTCTTTTGCTATCAAATTTTCGCGTTCTTTCGGCGTTTTGTTGGGGTACATATTCTCAAGCTGCTGCGAGGTTATAAAGCAAGGCTCGCCGCACACTTTTGCTTTCAGCATCGGGTAACGCAGCGAGAGTTTGCGCTTGGTGTAAACAATCGCTTTCACAATGCTTTTCACGGTTTCTTTAAGATAGTCAACATTCCTGTCGCCGCGCGTTATCACCTTTTCCCAGTCCCACTGGTCAACGAAGATAGAGTGAATGTTGTCGGTGAAGTCGTCACGGCGAATGGCGTTCATGTCGGTGTAAATACCCTCGCCTGCGCCGTAGCCGTAGCGGTAAAGAGCCATGCGCTTCCACTTTGCCAGCGACTGCACCACCTCGGCATCTTCTGAAATTTCCTTGATGTCGAAATCGACTTTGCGCTCAACACCGTTGAGGTCGTCGTTGATGCCGCTGCCTTTTTTGACTATCAAAGGGGCAGAGACCCTGTCCAGCGTGAGTGCGAACGAGAGCACCTGCTGAAAGATGTCTTTGATGTACTTAATAGCGTGCTGGGTCTCACGCAGCGACAGCGCCGACGAGTACCCATTTGGAAAAAATAATTTTTCTGACATAGTGATTCTCCTTTCGATATTTGAAAAATAGCACTAACTATATGACCTTATCAAGAAACCAAAAGTTTTCGGTCAAGCCTTTTTCAAAAGGCTTGCAGGGGTATGGGGGCAGAGCCCCCAAAAACACGGCAGGCGCGCCGCTGCTAGAGGTTAGAGGTAAGATGTTAGAGGTTAGAAACGATTTTACAACATTTGAGCGAATCCGTTTTTCCTGCGGTTCAGATAGAGGCAAGAGGCAAGAAACACGCCCGGCAACTACAGCTAACCGCCGCGCTTTTCCACACCCACTAACCACATAAAACACATTTTCCCTATACGCAGCTGGAAGAATATTCTGCCAGCCGCCTCCCTTATGGGCGGATTGTGGGATGGTGGAATTTATGGGTAATGTAATGATAGTACACACTTGTAGTGGCAACGTGTGCGCTCCTGCGCGCTGCGAAAGCAGCAACATTATTACACGCAAAAGCTCAGAAAACCATTTCTAACCTCTTACTTCTAACCTCTAACTTCTGCCAGCTATCTTATTCCACCTACTGTACGTGGATACAGTATAACATCTCTGATATTCGACATTCCCGTAACGTACATTATCAGCCTCTCAAAGCCCAGACCAAATCCCCCGTGCGGCACCGAACCGAACTTGCGCAAGTCCAGATAATCCCCATAAGGCGCCATGTCCATGCCTCTGCGCTGCATCTCTGCAACCAGTTTGTCATAGCTTGCCTCTCTTTCACTGCCGCCTATTATCTCGCCAACTCCGGGCACAAGCAGGTCAACTGCCGCCACCGTCTTGCCGTCGTCGTTCTGCTTCATGTAGAAAGACTTTATCTCCCTAGGGTAGTTCGTCACGAATACCGCCCTGCCAAACACCTTTTCACAAATATAGCGCTCGTGTTCGGTCTGCAAGTCAAGCCCCCACTCAACGGGGTAGGCAAACTCAACATCTGCCTTCTTCAAAAGTTCAATTGCCTCGGTGTAGGTGCACACCGCAAAATCGTGCGAGATAAGGTCTTCCAGCTTCTGTATCAGCCCGTTTTCAAACCTCTGGTCGAAAAATTTCATCTCGCTCGGGCATTTTTCAAATATCCTGCCTATGACGAATTTTATCATTTTTTCAGCTATTTCTATAACTTCATCAAGCTGCGCGAAAGCTATCTCAGGCTCAACGTGCCAGAACTCTGCAACGTGGCGCGGCGTGTTGCTGTTCTCCGCCCTGAACGAAGGCCCGAACGTGTATATCTTGCCAAGCGCCATTGCGGCAACTTCGCCCTCCAGCTGTCCCGAAACACTAAGCCCTGCGCGCTTGCCGAAAAAGTCGTCCGCATAGTATTCATCGGCGCTTTTGTATTTGTCAGAGTAGCCTATTGTTGTTACCTGAAACATCTCGCCTGCACCTTCGCAGTCACTGCCCGTGATAAGCGGCGTGTTTACATAAACATAGTTTTGGCTCTGAAAAAATTCGTGTATAGCAGCAGCCGCCACCGAGCGCACCCTGAACACCGCGTTGAACGTGTTCGTCCGTCCGCGCAGATGCGGCATAGTGCGCAAATACTCCAAAGTATGGCGTTTTTTCTGTAACGGGTATTCCGCAGGGCACTCGCCTATAACGTCTATGTTCTCCGCGTTTATCTCAACACCGTTTTGCTCGGATGCCACTGCCGTGCCAGTAACTTTAACAGCCGTGCCAAGCTTCAGCGCATCTTCAAAATCAATGCCTGCCGCCTTGTCGATGACTATCTGCAAATGGTTCAGCGTGGTGCCGTCGTTGACTTCCATAAACGCCATGTTTTTCGAGTTTCTCGCAGTCCTCACCCAGCCGCAGACGGTAACTTTTGTTCCAACTAAGCCTTTGTCTTCAAAAATAGTTTTAATGTCAGTGTGTTTCATATCAAATTCAGTCCTCCTGTAAATTTTGGGCAGCGCACATCTTGCTTCTTGCCTCTTGCTTCTAATAAAAAACACCCCATGCAAACGCCTGATACGCTTGCAATAGGGCGAAAAATTCCGTGGTGCCACCTATGTTACCCGAGAACGGGTCACTTGATCCGCGTAACGTGCGGCAGCGGCTTCCCTACTATGGTTTCAGGTCGCAGCTCAGGAGTGTTATTCACGTCATGCCGCTGCACGCTCGCACCCACCGCGCGCTCTCTGAAAGCAAGCCTTGCCGCTACTTCTCTCCGTCTTAGCCTTTTTAATATTACTTATGAATTATACCACTTTCGGCTTTACTTGTCAAGGGGTTTTTGTAGGTTTTATATTCTTGCGCTTACGCGCCACCCTGCTGGAGCTCAGTGTCTTGTCGGCTTAAGCCTCCAAGCCACAATGAAAGAATTACTTCGCCGCCGAAAGTGGGGCGGCGATTTTGCTTTCTGAAAGTCTGAAGCCTTTCAGAAAACAAAACCGTAATTCTTTTGCATAGTCCGTTTAATTTCAATAGCGCGTATCTGAATTGTAATTTTTCAGCGAGTGCGTTAAACCACAAAGGTTTTAAGTCATGTCAAGAAATTAAAAGTTTTCGGTCAAGCCTTTTTCAAAAGGCTTGCAGGGTGTGGGGCAGCGCCCCACAAAACACAGCGTGCGCTCTGCAAGAGGTGAATTAAAAAACAGTCCTGTGGACTGTTTTTTAAAGAGGGCAGCGGTCGCTAGCGACCGCGGGAAGAATTATTTTGCTTTTATTTTTGGGGCGAAATAATTCTTCAGGCGTTCCCGAAGGGAACGCTGTGCTCTTGCAAGAGAGAGCCTCTCCTAGTTGTAGCGCAACGCTCTCTTTCCGCGTTCTCTCAGAGAACGCCATACAATGTGAAAAAACTCTTACAAGCAAATTTATAGAATATCCTCACTCACTATCCCCAAAAAGCAGCTGGAAGAATATTCTGCCAGCTATCTCTCGGTAGGGCGGTTAGTGGGTGGGTTGATTTCAGTGGTATATAATTGTTGGAATATGTAAATGTAGGTGTTAAACCACTCCGCAAGCTTGCGCGTAAGTGCGAACTTTAACAAAGCTATTGCGCACGCAAGCGCGCGCAGGAAAAAAGCTAAGGTCTTATCAAAGGAAAATCCCTCTCTTGCATGGGATTAGCGTTCCCAAAGGGAACGCTTGAAGAATTATTTCGCTTTTTAATTTGGGGCGAAATAATTCTTCCCGCGGTCGCTAGCGACCGCTGTCCTCATTGTGAAATAGTCCACCGGACTATTTCACAATTCACCTTTTTCGGAGCGCCTAACGCGTTTTCGGGGACTCTGTCCCCGTACCCCTGCGACCCTTTTGAAAAAGGGTCGATCGAAAACTTTCCCTTTCTTGACAAGAATTTAAAATTCGCGGCGTAAGCCGCACCTTAACTATTCACTATTCATTATTCACTCTTTCACTATTCACTATTTCTGCTCCGCAGGTTTGCTGCGAAAGCAGCGAGAATAAAATAACTATTGCACGACAGCGCAAATTAAAATTATCTTGCAAAATACTCCTCATACCACACGAGGAAAGTATATATCGTCCATACCTTGCGCCAGCCGTCTGAATTGCCGCCAAGATAGTCGTCAAGTATCGCGTTTATCTCTTTAATATCGAAAAACTCAGCCGCATAACTGCTGTTGAATTTTGCCTTTACGTCCGCGTTGTACCTGTCATCTGCCAGCCATATGCGTATAGGCACAATAAAGCCCAGCTTCTTGCGAAATGCTATCTCATCAGGCAGCACCTTTGCCGCAGCCGTGCGGAACGCCACCTTGTTCTGCTCCGCGTTTACCTTGTATTTTGATGGCATTGCAGCTGCTATCTCAAAAACTCTCCTGTCGGTCAGCGGCATACGGATCTCTAAGCCTGCCGCCTCGCTCATTTTGTCAACATTCAGATATATATCACCCTCCAGCCATATCTGTATGTCAACGTCGGACATCTTCGTCAAAGGGTCAAGCCCCTCGGTCTCCTCATAAATATACTTTACTAAGTTTATCGGCAAAACATCGGGGTCGTATTCTTTCAGTATGCGCTTTTTCTCGTCCTCTTTCATGATGTTGGTGTTGCCAACGTAGAAGTTCTTCAGCTCGTCGCCGTATCTGTCCGCATTTTTGTACATATTGTATCCGCCAAAAAATTCGTCAGAACCCTCGCCCGAATAGCAAATTTTCGTACTTTTTGCAGTCTCTCGGCAGGCTATCGCAAACGCTATCGCAGATGCATCAGCAAGCGGCTGTTCCATGTTGTACATAACATACGGCACCGCCTCAAAATACTCCTGCGGCGTAATAAGGCAGCGAACATTCTCTCTGCCCAGAAGGTCTGCCGTCTGCTTTGCAAGAGGCGACTCATCGAACCTCTCATCATCATATCCGCAAGAGCCCGTCACCTGCGCATCTGAAACCGCTAAAACGTATGAAGAATCCACACCGCCCGACAAAAATGCCTGCGCGCTTTCATTTGGCTCTTTCACCTGCGGCATTACCGTCTGTGTTACAGTAGTGTGTATCATATCCGCCCATTCTTCAAGCGTTTTGCTCTCATCGGGTCTGAAAGTCGGCACCCAGTAGCGCGTTATCTCAACTTTGCCGTTTTTATATACGAGATACCGCCCAGGCATCAGCTTCTTCACGCCCTTGAAAAAGGTGTCCTCGCCTGCCACATATGTCAGCGAAAGATAAATTTGCAGCATATCTTTGTTTATTTCTTTTTTGAATTTCGGGCTCTGCGAGATGTCTTTAATAAACGTGCCGAACAGCAGTTCACCGTCGTCTGTAAGGTAGTAGTAAAACGGCTTTGTGCCGAACTGGTCGCGAATGCAGAAAATCTCCTCGCCGTCGCCTATCGCCAGCGCGAACATACCGTAAATGTGGCTGCCCATGTCGCCGCCCCACTTTTTGTATGCCGCCAGCACGGTAGCTTTTTCTCTCTCCTCACGCGGCAGAGAGTGATCCACCCCCAGCTGAGCGCAAAGCTCATCGTGGTTGCGAATGTGTCCGCGGTAGGTAAGCAGTCTGCAATTGTCTTTCATGATCTGTTGCTCCTTTGTGTGTATTTAATTTCACTTTATGCGAATGTTTATAATCGCGCTTACGCGCAGCGCATGGAGCGCACACATTGAACGCCTGCAAGCAGTCGTTCAAGTGCCGAAGAACCCTCTTCGAGGCTTCTTCCATGCTTAACAACAGAGCGCGCATCTAAAAATCCCTCGCCGCCATAAACGGTCGGCGGCGCACACCTTGCGGTGTGACGGGCTTTTTTCCTATTCTACCCCACCTTTGTGCGTGTCTGAATTGTAATTCTTCAGCGAGTGCGTTTAACCGCAAAAGTTTTAAACCCTGTCAAAAAAACAAAAGTTTTCGATCGACCCTTTTTCAAAAGGGTCGTCAGGGTCAAGGGGCGGAAGCCCATTGTCGCCGTCCGCAGACGGCGAAATCCCCATACGGTAGGCGCTCCGCAAATGGGTGTAGCGGTCGTAAACGACCGCGGGGGAAGAATTATTTCGCTTATAGTTTTTGGGGCGAAATAATTCTTCAGGCGTTCCCAAAGGGAACGCTACGCCCATGCAAGAGAGGGCGTTCCCTAGTTATAGCGCATATCTCTCTTTCCGCGTTCCATTATGGAACGCCGTTCAATGTAAAAAATCTATAATAAGTAAAGTGCGCGAACGTATTGGCACACTCAAAATGAGAAGATAACCAAAATACAGTGTAGCGTTGAACAGCTCCGCAGGCTTGCGCGTAAGCGCGAATATATTTACCTTTCTATCCCTCGTTTTCCACTTCGTCAATTATCAGTATCGACTTCTTCTCACTGTCAGACAAGTCTTTGCTGCGGTATGGCGCAAACGACAGCATTACCGACTTTTTGCTTCCGTCGCTGCACTTCACCTGCGTTTTCCGGGAGAAGATATTGCCCTCGGCAGCCTTGGTAATTACCGATTTTACTATCTTTTTCTTCTCAGGGTCGCTGAGTATGTCGGGAATTATAGTGCCGCTCTTTTCATAGCTTTCCTTGTCCTGCCCCAGCACCGTGTAGTATGCATCGTTTCTGTAAAGTGTCTTTATCGAGCCATCGTCTTTCACCTCAAAAAGCACCACGCCCGAATTTGCGCTGTTTGCAATGTTGCTCATCATCTCACTTGCGGCAAGCAGGCTCTTTTCCGAAAGCTTGCGCTCGTTTATGTCTATCATCGTGTAGCCTGCCTTTTCGGGCACGCCGTTTTCATCGCGCACCACCGTTTTGGTAATGCTGCACCACATATAGCCGCCGTCACGCAGTTTAAGGCGCATTTCTTTCGGTCGGCAGTCGTCGGAATTTGCAAACATCTCCATAGCCGCTTTAAAGTCTTCGGGGTGAATGGTGTCTTTTGTAAGCTCCGCCGTCAGCTTCTTGTTTGAAAGATCAACGCTTTCAATAATGCGGCTTATCTCAAACAGCTTGAAATTCTCTGTCGCGAACAGCTTTCTCGTCTTGTAGTCGTATTCGATTATAACAACGCCCGAACTGTTTACATACACGCTTTCAGATTCGTGGAACTGCTGCTCCAGCTTCAGTTTTTCATTTTCCATGCTTATCTGCTCAGCCTGCTTTTTGTCCGTCTCGTCTAAAGCGCACATCAGATAGTCCGTGTCCGTCAGCTTTAAAAAGGTAAGGCTCAGCCACTTTTTCTCGCCGTTTACTTCAATGCTGTGGTCGCAAGAGAATGTGTTGTTCACAAACGCCTGCATACACATTTTAGCAAGCCACTTTCTGTTTTTGCTCTGCTCGCCCGAAACGTCAAAAATGTGCTCTATCCATTCAAACGACTTATCATCGCCGCCCTCTTTAGATACCATACTTATGCAGCTGCCCGAAAGATCTATTCTGTATATCCTGTCGAAAACCGAAGCCAAGGCAGAGCTGTACTTGCCCTGTTCTTCCTCTATTTCACCGGTAACATCGTTTATTACCGCTATCATCTCACTGCGCTTGCCCTCGCCGCCCGTAACAACAGATGCCGCAAAGCTTATCCACTTAGCCTCACCGCTGCCCGTTTCGCTGCCGCACAGCCTGAACTCGTCGCTCATCTTGCCGCCGCTGCTTATGGCTTTTTTCAGATTCTCGGTAAACGCTTCCCTGTCGCGCGGGTCTGCAAGTGTGGTAATATCGTCAGGAATACTGTCCTTGTCAAGCTGCGCTATTTTGAGGAAATTGTCGCTTACAAAAATAGTCTTTATCTCGCCGCTCTCGCCTATGCTGAACAGACCAACGCCGCCGTTCATGTTCGCAATAATGGCGTTCATCTGCCTGTTGTAGCTGTCCGACGTGTCCTGAACATGGTGCCTTACCACCACCAGCGAGAAGTAATAGCTGAACGACTGCAAAAAGTCCAGCTGGTCAATGTTCTTTTCGGGGTTGTCAACGCATATGAATCCCGTCATGTGCTCGCCCGTATAAATAGGCACAGCAATAAGAGATGTTATACCCATCTCGCCGAAAATTATTTTTGTTGCCTCGTCAAAGTTTTCAAGCTCGTCAAGGTTTCTTATCGTTACCGTCTTGTGCGTGCGCAGCAGATCCAGAAACGGCTTGAAATTCTCAAACGGCACTTTCTTCACATCGCGCCTGTCAGGAATAAAATCATCGCTGCGGTTTTCAAAGAACAAATTGCCGCTGTCGCTATATGCATCTAAATCGAATATCGCAGCCCTCTGCGCTCTGAAATACTTTCTTACCACGCCCAGTAGCTTTGGCACTTCTTGTTCAATATCTCTTATCTCAAGCAGCTTCTTCGCTAAATGGTTAAGCAAACGTATCTTCTCGTTGCCCTTTTTCTCCAAAAGTATGTGTTCTGTAATATCGTTGAAAGCTATGCACATAAGCTGCTTTTCGTTGTTGCCGCCAAACCTGCTCACGCTGGCGTCCAGCCATAAAAGCTCGCCGTTCGCATCATATCTGCGGAAGTTCAGGTGTACCGCCTGCTTTGTCTCCGATGCCTGCCTAAGCGCGTTTTTAAGTATCGGAATATCGTGCTTGTGCACCTTTGCCAGTATGTCTTTTGAATCATGCGCGTGCTGCGCCACAGTGTAGCCGAATATCCTGTAATATCCGTCATTTACGCGTATAACTTCAAGGTTCTCGCCGTCAAACTCATAAAAGCCTATGCCGCCGAAAAGTCCGTTCATAAGCCTTGCCACTGTCGCATTTCCCGAAAGCATTATGTCAACGTCATCACTCAGCGCCTCTAAAGAGCTGTCAGCATCATGATCCATATGCGCCTTGCCGTTGTCTACCGAGATAAGGTGTTCAAAATCGCTCTGCATAAGCGGTCTTGAAAAATAATAGCCCTGAATGTTCTCGCACCCTATGCTTCGCAGAAAGTCTACCTGCGTTTCGGTCTCAACACCCTCCGCAATGCACGGCATATCAAGCCACTTTGCCATTCTTATTATAGATGCCAGAATGTTCGTCGCCTTGTCGGAAGTGTTAAAGTCCGACATAAAGTTCATATCTATTTTAAGTACATCTATCGGCAGGTCTTTCAGTATGTTAAGCGATGAATATCCGCTGCCGAAGTCGTCCATAAGTATCATAAAACCGTATGAACGCAGCTTGTTTATAGTATTGAGCAGCTGCTGCGGATAGTTGTTGTAAGCAGTTTCTGTTATCTCTATCTTGAAAAGATCAGGCGTAAGACCGTAGCGCTCCACAATGCTTATTACCTCGTCCGCAAGGTCGTCGGCATAAAGGCTCATTCTCGAAAAATTCACCGATATCGGCAGCAGATGTATACCGCACTCCTTGCAATGGCATATGTACATACAAACGTGCTCAAAAATATAGCTGTCAAGCTTTCTTATAAAACCGTTCTTCTCAAATATCGGTATGAACATTCCCGGCGATATAAGCCCCTTTGTCGGGTGCCTCCACCTTACAAGCGCCTCTGCACTGTAAGGCTCCATAGATGACAGACTGTATATCGGCTGGAACCATACCTCAAACTGCTCGTTGTCCAGCGCCCACTGCATCTCGCTCTCAATGCGCTGCTCCAGCAGAAGATTTTTTCTTATATCGTCGTTGTAGTATGCAAAAGTCTTGTTCGTGTCCTCTTTTATCGTCTGCATAGCAAGCTTCGCCCTGTCGCACATTACAGATACCGAAATTGCCTTGTCGTTTATCCTGTATATGCCCGCTTTAAAGCTAAGGTTGTAATAGTCAGGGAACGCGCTGGAAAACTCGTGCATTTTCTTTACAAGTATCTCTTCGCTGAAATCATCGGCAGGTATGCAAAACGCAAAGTGATCCGATGTTATACGTCCGTAAGTCGCCTTGCTGTCTTTCAGCAGATTTTCTATAAAATGCGCTATGCTTATAAGTATGTTGTCCGCAGCCTTCGTGCCGAAAAGGTCGTTTACCACCTTGAACTTTACAATGTTCGTGCGTATCATTATAAAGTCATCATTCGGGTTTTCGGTCAAAAGCTCACGAGTTCTAAGATAAAATGCGTTCGCGTTGTAAATAGAAGTCAGCTCATCGTGATCCGCGCGGAAAGAAAGCTCCGCCTTGCTGGTTATCTCCTCGGTTATGTCGGTAAAGGTAACAACAATGCGCTTTACCTTCTCGCCCTGCTCCAGTATGTTAGAGCTGCATTTTACCCATACCAAAGAACGGTCGCGCCTTACAAAGCGCACCTCTTTTTCGTTGCTCATGCTGCTCAGCATGCACAGTTTCATGCAGTCGCTAAGCTTCGGTATGTCCTCACTGTAAACGCAGAAAAATACGTCTTCAGAACACCGCGCAATAAACTTTTCGTGAGTGTAGCCAAGCATAGTGCATACCGTCTGATTGCAGTATACCATGGTAAGCCTGTCGCCCGTGTATTCGTAAAGCGCCACACCGCTCGAGACCTTTTCAAGTATGTTATTTATTACAGCATCATTCATGTTATCACCGCTTTAGATGAAATAATCAAGTTTAGCATTTAGCAGGTATAAATAATTATACCTATGCTTATTATAACATAAAAGCGAAAGCGTTATGTTATAATTGTCCGATACGTCGGGAGCAGACCCATAGGTCTGCGTATCGACGAGGACATAAATATATAATAAAATCATTCATGATTTTATTATAACATATTTTTAAGGACATTTCAACCACTTTACCAAGCTATTTTAAAACATTTTGCCGCAAAAATAAAAAGCAAAGAGATGACTAACAACAGCCATCTCTTTGCTCGTTTAGAGCGAAATTATAAAGAACATCAAAAATTAACCGCTTAGCCTGAATCGGCACTCCTTTTTCTACAAATATTATACGCCAAAGAAATTTATTTGTCAAGGGTTAATTTATTGACAAGCCATAATAAAAAGTGCTATAATAAAGTCATAAATCATTTCATTATATTTTTATGATAAAAATATATAATACAAGGAGCATATTATGAAAGACGGTTTTATAAAGATGGCGGCGTGCACACCAAAAATAAAGGTCGCGGACGTTGACTGCAACGTATCACAAATAAAAAAGCAGATAAAAGACTGCGCCGCAAAGGGCGTTAAACTTGCTGTATTCCCAGAACTTTGCCTTACGGGCTACACCTGTCAGGACTTGTTCTTTCAGGATGCGCTGCTAAATAAGGCGCAGGAGGGTCTTGGCAAAATTAAAAAGGCTTCCAAGGGGCTTGACATGATGATAGCTGTGGGGCTTCCCGTAAAGGCAAAAGGCAAGATATATAACTGCGCCGCCGTTCTGCTTGACGGCAGGATAGAGGCTCTTATACCGAAAACTCATCTGCCAAATTACGGCGAGTTTTACGAGGCGCGCCATTTTGCTCCGTACACGGGTGAAAACGAGTGGATAGACCTGCCGCTTGCAGGCGAGAGCGACGTATTTTTAGGACAAATGGTCTTTCAGTGCAAGCAAATACCACAGCTGAAGATAGGCTTTGAAATATGCGAGGACTTGTGGGTGGCAGACCCTGTATCAAACTATCTTGCAAAGGCAAGCGCAACTGTGATATGCAATCTTTCGGCATCGAATGAGACGATAGGCAAGGAACAGTACCGCAGACAGCTTGTGGCTAACCAGTCGGCGCGGCTTGCGGCAGGGTATATATATGCCTCGGCAGGTGACGGCGAAAGCACGCAGGACATGGTATTTTCGGGGCACAACATAATTGCCGAAAACGGCGTTATACTCGCTGAGAGCAATCTTTTTGAAAACGGCATTACTATTTCAGAGATAGACATAAACAAGCTGACTTTTGAGCGCAGCAGACTATCTACCTACGAAGCCGACAGCGTTGACGTTCAGCACATTTGTTTTTCTGTATTTGAGATGAAAGCGGCAAAGTGCGAACTGACAAGAAACTTTGCGAAAACGCCTTTCATACCGCAGAACACGGCTGAGCGAAACGAGCGCTGCCACCTTATTTTGCAAATGCAGTCGCACGGGCTTATGAAGCGCATAGAGCACACGGGCTCAAAAAGCGTTGTTATAGGCATTTCGGGCGGACTGGATTCTACCCTTGCGCTGTTGGTATGTGTTATGGCTATGGATCTTCTTAAAAGAAAGCACAGCAATATTGTCACGGTGACGATGCCGTGTTTCGGTACGACAAAGCGCACGCGCTCTAATGCCGAGATCCTTTGCCGCGCGCTGGGAACTGATTTTCGCGAGGTGGATATAACAAAGTCTGTTCGTCAGCATTTTGAAGATATAGGTCACAATGAAGAAAATCACGATGTTGTGTATGAAAACGGTCAGGCGAGGGAGCGCACGAAGGTGCTTATGGACATTGCAAACCAGACCGCAGGCATGGTCATCGGTACGGGCGATTTGAGTGAGCTGGCTCTCGGCTGGGCGACATACAACGGCGATCATATGTCTATGTATGGCGTGAATTCTTCCGTACCGAAAACGCTTGTGCGGCATATTGTCAAGTATTACGCAGACACCTGCACGAGCAAGGAGCTTGCGGCGGTGCTTAATGATATTCTTGACACGCCTGTTTCTCCCGAGCTTTTGCCTACCGATGAGAGCGGCACGCAGATAACGCAAAAAACCGAAGATCTTGTTGGCCCTTACGAACTGCACGACTTCTTCCTCTACTATGCTATACGCTGGGGTTTTGAGCCCAAAAAAGTGTACAGAATTGCTTTAAGGGCATTTGAGGGCATCTATGAAAATGATGTTATTTTGAAGTGGCTGAAAGTATTCTACCGCAGGTTTTTCTCTCAGCAGTTCAAGCGTTCCTGCCTGCCCGATGGCGCAAAGATAGGCTCTGTAACGCTTTCACCGCGCGGCGACTGGCGTATGCCCTCTGATGCATGTGCTAAACTCTGGCTGGAGCAGCTTGACAAGTTAGGCGAGGAATGAAATGAAGTTAAGAACACACTGCGAAATGATAAAAAAAGAAACAGCAATAAATTTTGCCGATCTTGAAATAGCTGTAAAGACTTATGACAGAAACGCTTTGGTGTGCGGCGCGCCTGCATGGCGGTATGTTTATCATACGATACATTCTGCGGACAAGTGGTACATTGACCCGTTCGTATTTGAAGAGCCGCCGTTTCATGAGGACGGAATGGACGACCCCGACCGAGGCTGCGAAACCATTCTCAGCGACGAGCAGCTTTTAGAGTATCTTTACAAGGTTCGCGAAAAAATATTTGCATATCTTGACAATTTGGATGACGATATGCTTTATGACTGCCCCGAAAAATGCCCGTGGTCGAGACTTCAGCTTATACTGAAGCAGTTCAGGCACTTTTCGCTGCACGTTGGTATGCTGAACGGTCAGACCATTGAACGGACAGGAAAGTTTCCCAAAACTGTAGACCCTGACGGCGCATTTGACCCTAGCGGCAAGCTTTATGAAAACTAAAAAATGCCCTTGCTCACGGTGGTGTGAGTAAGGGCGTTTTTCTTGACAAATAAAGGTGAAATATGTTATAATAAATACGGTGCCGAAACTGGACTATACGGGCGGTAACCGCGTCTTCTTGCGAAGCCGCTATAAGTTTTGTTTTGCCGACAAAATGTCGGCAATTTTTATGCGACTTTTTGAAGCCGCATAAAAAGCACAAAACTTCCCTTCCTCACACCCTAGCGTTGCGGTTGGCGTATGCAGACCGACTACATAGGAAGGGAGGGCGATAGACATGGAAATACTTTATGTAGTTCTGGCTATCATTCTTTCATTAGTCTTTGCTGTGATCTTCGCAATCATAAGCGAGATAATAAAGAATATACACAAAAAATAACCGCAGCCGACCAAAGCAAGCGGTTATTTTTATAACTATCTTGTAAGGAGACAACCGCTTAGTCTAAGTCGGCACTCCTTTTTCTATTTATATTATACACCACACAAAACGATTTGTCAAGCACTTTTCTTGACAAACAAAGGCGAAATATGTTATAATAAATACGGTGCCGGTGAGGTACGAAACGGAAAGCGGTTATGCTCCCTCTTTATCCTAAATCCAGACTTCGGTTTGAATACATAGGAACAGGAGGTGATATTTGTGAGTATTATTGATATTCTTGTATTGATTTTATTCATAATAATCCTCGTTTGTATAAACGAAATTATAAAAAATATCAAGAAAAAATAACCGCACACCCTTCCAAAATGTTGCGATTATTTTTTAATAACAATATTTTAGGGAGCTAACCGCTATCGTACTAGCCGGCACTTCCTTTTCTAAATATATTATACACCACTTTCACGCATTTGTCAAGCAAAATTTTGTGGTTTAAAACATTTTACAAATTCACAAGTCTATGTTTAAGTTAAGAACGTTTTGTTAAAATACCGCCTTCACCCACCCGTTTTTGTGCTTTTTGACCTATATTTCATACACAATTTGTTCAAAAAATCGAAAAAGGTTACAGAGCGGTTACAAGTACAAAAATACTGTTGACTAATAAACAAATTGCGACTATAATATTAACAAGAGGTGAATAGGGCGGTTGAATTGTTAACAGTTCGTTCACAAACTCGGAAAAAATATTAATTTTTATGGAGGTAATTTCTATGAAAAAGTCAAACAAGGGCTTTACGCTCGTAGAGCTGATCGTTGTTATCGCGATCATAGGCATACTTGCTGCTATCCTTGTACCTGCTATGATAGGTTACATATCGGATTCCAAGCTGTCTTCTGCTAACTCATCAGCTAAAACTGTTTACACCGCTGCTATGTCCGCTTGCCAAAAGCTGGTTAACAATGGTATATCCATTGCGGAGTTAGGTGACAAATTGGATGTTGCAAAGGATAATGGCTACGAGTTGAATCTTGAAGATGCAGGTAAGGTAGATGCTCCTAAGGCTAGTGATTACGATGATGGCGATTCTTCTACAACAGATCTGACTGCGGAAGAGTACCTTTCTCAGGCAGTATGCAGTTCTTTGAATGTTGATGCTGCTAATAGCATTGGCTATGTAAGAATCGGCAGCAAGGGCTTCCCTATCGAAGTTTGCTGGGCTAAGACTTCTTCTGACAAGTATGTAGGCGCATATCCTATTCCTACGGAAGAGTCTATGGACAATATTGATGCTTACAAGTGGCAGGCTGATGCTGCAACTACCACTACCACTGCTGGTTCATAATTAACGGCAATAGCTAATTGTTTAGAACTTTTCAAAACGCTCCCTTTATGGGGAGCGTTTTTGTTTTATTGACATTTGTAGGCGAAATATGTTATAATAAATACGGTGCCGAAACTGGACTATTCGGAGCGGTTGTTCCCCCAACCCCTATACGGCTTGTTTTCAAGTCAATACAATAGGAGAAAGGGGTGGTGTACATGCAAGTTGCTATTTTAGCTCTTACATTGTTGATATTAGTCGTTATAGACGAAATCATAAAACACATAAAAAAATAACCGCAGCCCACCAAGCTATACGGTTATTTAACCATTAGTTACGGGAGCAACCGCTTAGTCAAAGCCGGCACTTCCTTTTTCTATTTATATTATACACCACCCGAGCGCATTTGTCAAGCACTTTTCTTGACAAACAAAGACGAAATATGTTATAATAAATACGGTGCCGGTGAGGTACGAAAAAC